>CAUWDH010000017.1:0-73299 GCA_963557775.1 uncultured Sarcina sp. | reverse complement strand
GAAATTGGTATGATATTAAGTGAATATACTAAATTTAGTGTTACAGAATATGAAGAGAACTAAAAACCTCTTCATAAACAAAAAAAACATTGACAAAAAAATAAAAATAAAATATAATAATAAATGTAGAAAGAATATAAAAACTATTTGATTGATACATAATTTACATAAAAAAGAAAATAGAAAGGAAGTGAAAAACTCCTTTCTATGATATATAGTGTATATTTCCGTAATCCAAAATTGTAATCGTGTTGTTTAAAATATGTAACGTATCAATTGAATAGCAACAATTAAGCAAAAGAACTTAGATTAACTAAGTTCTTTGTTTTATGGTGGTGATTTGTTTGAAAGAAATTAGTGAAGATGAATTGTTTGAAAAAATGATAGATGAATCAATTCAAGAATTGATTCCAGAACAACAAGAAAAAAAGCTATTAGTTAATATTTATTTAGTAGAAACATTAGAGCATATATTAAACAGCGAAGAGCAGTTATTGCAAAGTGACGAATATTTATATTTAAATAATGAAAAGTTTAAAATAATATGCCAAACAAGTTATTCAATAGTTCAATTAGCTTTAGAAATTGTAAAGAGCTATGGATTAAATGTAGTAGATAGAAAAGAAATGTTTTATACTGAAAAAGTTTATTTACAGTATAAAAATAATTTATTTGAATTAGCTTTAATATTTGGTCAAGGGACATATGCACAAATAAGAGTAGTGAATGAAGATGAATATTCTTTAGACAAAGATAATTCATTACTTGAGTCAATAAAAATAATTATAAGCTCTGATAAATTATTAGAATATACTAGAGATACATTATTAACTTAAAACTGTGATTTTAAATAAAAGATATGGAGGAATAAATATGACAGGTAAAGAGTTTATAAAAATAATAGAAGATAATAATTTAGAAGGTTTTGATTTAGAAGTTACATTTACTGATTGGGACTATCCTAGTGGATATCCAGAAGAACGTATTATTAGCATTGATAGTATGTGTAATATTGATAATTCTTCTAAAAAGGTATGCTTTGAAGGAGAAGAATAGAAAATGAAGTATAGAAAGTTACCACTAGAAATAGAAGCATTTAAATTCTATGTAGATTCTATGCCAGATTGGTTTTATGAAAAAGTAGAAACAAATGATATTATTCTTATAAATTGTGATTATAAAAAATATGGAATAGATGAAGCTCATTGTGAAATAAACACATTAGAAGGAATAATGATAGCTAATGGTGGAGATTACATAATTAAAGGTGTTAATGGTGAAATATATCCATGTAAAGCTGATATATTTGAAAAAACATATGAAGAAGTAAAAAAATAAAAATGAAAGAAGAGGTAATAGTATGGAAAAATTAATAACAATTCAAAAAAGAGAAAATTTAAATAATGTTTATGCTGTTGATGAAAAGGGAAATGGAGGAGCAAACCATGAATATTTAATTGTTTTAGATAGAGGATTGCAAGTCCCTAAAAAAGTTGAAATTAATTTTCAAAATGGTGCTAGAAATATGGAAGGAAGTATAGATGGTATTTTAGATACTGATTTATTAGAAATAGTTAGACATAGACTTCAATGTTTTCAACTAGGTGAATACTCAACAAGAGAAAATGAAATGGCACTTAATCATATAGAAGAAGCTTTAATGTGGCTTAATATGCGTGTAGAGAATCGTATTGAAAGAGGTATACTAGGGGTTAATAAAATGCAAGAAATTAAAGAATCATTAAAAGATAAAATTAAGTAGTAGGAGGGAGATTAATTATGCAAATTAATCATTTAAATTGGCAAATTATAATTGGTAATGAGTATCAAAAATGTTTAGATGAAAAAGAAGTAGAATGGCTAAGAGAACAATTAGTAGACATGGTAGAATGTTTAGCAGATGAAAGAATAGAAGAGCTTGAGGAAGATGAAGAGTATGAAGATGAAATATAAAAAAAATAATATATTAGCTGTTTTAATATTTCTCTTAATAGCAATTGTATGTATTGTAGCTGATATTGTTTATTATTTTATACATTATTTAATGATAGTAGAGTTATTGAAAATAATAAGATAGATGGAGGAATAAATATGAGCATGAATTTTTATGACAGTTGGGAGTATTTAAATAGTTTAGAAGCAGTTTATGTAAATGGTATTAATAGAATAGATAGAGCTTTAGATATAGAAGTTGTAAAAGTTAATCCATTAACAAATGAAATTGATAATAATGAATTATTAAATACAAAAGTAGAAGTTTGGCTTGAGTTTGGAAAAGTTGAATTTGACGAAGATATGAAATGTGTTGTAGCTTGGCATGATTATGATTTAGATTGTGGTGGAAATACATTTGAAGAAGCAATTATAGAGTTAGCAGAACTATGTAAAAAACATGGGTATAAGGAAAGGAAATAGTATATGAGAGATGTTTTAAATAGAAAAGTAAAAGAACATGATTTGGTCGTTGTTAAGGGAACTGGAAGACATAATTTAGGATTAAGAGTAGGAATTGTAGTAGGTGATAGTATAGCTTTTAAAAATGCAAATAAAGCTAGATATAGTGAAATATTTTTAATAGGAAATCCCTCTCCAGAAGAAGAAAACGTAAGGAAAGAAATCTTGGAGCAAATTAGATTAGATAAAATTCACAAAGAAGAACAGAAAAAAGAAAGAAAAGCAAAAAAGGCAATTCCTAAAAAGGAATTAAAAATAGGAGCTTTATATTTATCTGATAACGATGAAAGATATGTTTATCTAGGAAAGTGTGAAGACGGTGAAAATGAAGGTTATGGGTATATATATGAAGATTCTTGGAGAACAGGAAAAGAAGAATATAAGATAGATATTGGAAATTATCATATTAGAAAAACTACTAAAAAATTAGTGGAACTTATTCAAGAAAATTATATAGAAGTACATAATAAAATGCTAATACAAAAAAGAAAATGGAACTATAGTTGGTGCAGATATGATATTCTCGAAAAAGAATTAATATTGCATGATTTAAATAAATAATGTTAGCTATAATTCTAACATTAGTAAGAATAAAACGAAAGGAAAGTATGGATGAAAATATCAAAAGGAATTATAAAGTTAATATCTATGCCATTTTTTAATGTAGAGAAATTCTTATTTAAGATGGCTATGTATGCGATAGAGTTTGAAAGAGGAAGTTTTGGAAAAACTAATATAACTCTGATTGAAAAATTAGAAAATGGAAATTTCAATACTAGAAAAGTAAAAGATAAAGAAGAGTTTTTAGAAATAATGTTTTTACCTCTTCAAGAGTTTGAAGAAAGATTTGAAAATCTAGTAGATGAAAATGGAATAATGTATTCTAAACAAGAATTATTAAATTATAGAAATAAAATACATAGTAAGTATGAAAGATATGCTACAAGAGCTATCATACTATTTATAATTGCATATTGTGTAGGGTTATCTAGTAATGTAATAGCTAATTTAATCCCTGTAACACCATTATAGAAAGGATAATGATATATGATTAAATGGGATAAGTTATTTAATAATATAAGAGATAGATATTTAGAGTTATTAAGTGCTTTTGTACATAAAAAAATTACATATGAGCAATATGAAACTTTAGATATGTATCCAACAGCAATAACTAAGCTAAGATTAATAAGAAAGCTTAGAGAAGCTATAGAAATTAAAGTGAGAAAGGTAAGAAAGTAATGAAATGTTTTGAATGTGATATAGAAATGAAAAAAGTAGAAAATGTACTTTTACTTACTAATCCACCTCAAGAGCTTTACATTTGCCCAAAATGTAAAAGTAGTGCTTCTAAATTAGTAGAAGAAAAAATAAAAAAATAATAAATATACTTGGATAATATTTTAATCTTATGATTTTTCGACTATAAATAAAAGAAAGGAATAATTAAATAATGATAACTAATATTTTATTTGGAGTTTTAAGTATTTTAGTAGTTATTTTCATAGGGTGGGTATTCTGTGAAAATAAAAGAGCTATTAGATGGAGAGTTGTAGGAACTGGATTATTAATTGATTTCTTATTATTAATTTTCTTTGTAAAAGTTCCAATAGGTGTAGATTTTTTAAATTGGTTAACTGATGGATTTATAAAGATAGTTAGTTTTGGAAATGTAGGAATTGAATTTATATTTGGAAAACAATTAATGAGTTCAAGTTTTGGAGTTTTCTTTGTATCAAGCTTAATGCCAGTAGTTTATATGTGTAGTTTAATATATGTATTATATAAGTTAAAAGTAATTCCTTTTATGATAAGAATATTAAATGCTACAATAGGAAGATTCATGGGCATATCTGGTTTTGATGCTACAGCTACAATAGGAAATACAATTTTAGGGGGTAGTGAAGCACCTAGTTTTGTACATCCTTATTTAGATAAAGCTACTAAGTCAGAGATATTCACATTAATTACAGTTGGATTCAGTTCAACAGCACTATCTATTTTACCTGCATATGCAGGATTAGGAATACCTATGAAATTCTTAATAATAATAAATATATTATCTGTATTTACAGGTTTAATAATGGCAAAACTTATTGTACCAGAAACAGAAAAGATAGATAGAAATACTAAAATAGCACCTATGCAAGAAGATACATTAATGGGAGCTGTAAGTTCTGGAGCTAATGTAGGTTTCAATATAGCAGTAAAAATCAGTGCTTTAATAATAGGTGTACTTGGATTATTAGCTTTAGTAAATTGGATACTTGGTTTTGCACATTTATCTTTGCCAATGATTTTTGGATGGATAATGCTACCTATAACTAAGATGTTACATATGCCTTTACAATATCAACATATGGCAAGTAATTTAGTAGCTACTAAGATATATAGTAATGAATTTGTAGCCTTTATTAACTTAGGGCATTTCATAAAAGCATTACCTCAAAAAGTTGCTTTAGAAATTGTATGTTTATTATTAAACTTTGGTAACATATCTGTTGTTGGAATTACTGTAGCTTATATGAAAGGATTTACTAATAATAAGAGAGTTAATGATATAACAACTAAAACAGTTTGGAAAAGCTTATTAGCAGGGATATTAAGCTCTATATTATTAACTGCAATTATAGCAGTAGTATTTGCTTAATAAAGTAATGAAATAGATAAATTAAATATTAGATTAAAAAAGTTAGACAAAAAAATAAAAATTGTCTAGCTTTTTGTTTGTTATAGTGTTATAATAAGTATAGAAATTAAATTATTTCTTTTTAAGGGAGAAATGAAATATTTATTGTTAAATTTAACAAGCTATTAGGTGTATAATATAATAGATTAAAAGTGAGATTTTAAAGAATAATGGAGGGGTTACTTTGAAGTTAAAAGAAGAATTAATAAGTAGAGATTACAGTAAATTACCTGAAAAATATTGGGGAGAACAGAATTTATGTTGGTATTTACATGATGTTATTATGTCTATATTTACAGAAATAATTGATGATAACCTTATAAATACTAAATTAAGTTTTAAGAATGAAATAGATAAAAGCCAATTAGATGAAAGTGAAAATGTTTATGAATGGTTAAAAGAGACTGGTAGAAATGATGAATTCACAAAAATATTATGCAAAGACTTATCACATAGGTTATTAGGAGATTTTTTAAATTATGTTTATGAAGTGTTATCAAATTTGGAAAGAGGAAAAATAACAATTGCTTGTGATTTACTTAGAAAACCATTTAAAGATGACTTGTTTTATTTAGAGTGGATATTATTTAATGACAAGAAATTAAGTGATTTAGTTTATGAAGGTAATATAGAAAAATATGCGTTAGGAAGAGGAGGCGTTAGTAAGGAAGAGATAAAAAAAATAATAGAATTTAATGTAAATGAAAATAGATTTATAAATAAATTTAGTAGTTCGGAGCTAAAAGAAGAGATATATAATATAAGATATAATTACGATAGTCCTAATAGCTTAGAATTAATATGGAATAAAGCAACTCATTTAGTTACTACTAGGAAAAATATAAAAAGTACAGATTTTAATTTCTTATATCATAATAATATCGATTATGATAATTATTGGAATTATTTGTATGGTAAAATACCTTTATTATTACTTTATACAATAGGAGTGGTTGAAAATATATTTGATAAATATTTTAAAAAAATAAGTGATGAAAATAAATTATATAACTTTACACTTATTATAAGTAAGTATACAGCAACGGTTACAGAATCTTATGAAGAAGCAGATAAGTTTTTAAATATGATAAATGGTAGTTTAAATTTGCCTTGTGAATGTTGTGATAAAATAGTTAAATTAAAGAAACCAGAAAGCTATCAATTCTATAATTATTGGAACGTTATTTGCCCAAAATGTAAAGAAGAAATAAATATATGTAGATATTTTTTCTTTTAAATAAAGTAAAATGCGTATTTTAAGGAGGAATAATAATGAAGAATAGTTTTGTAGAAATAAGAGAATTTTTAGATAATAACAATATAGGGTGTAAATCTTATCATTTTAAGATTTTAGAAGAAATGGATTTAAAAGATGATAAAACTATTTCAACTTTCAGAGAAATTTTAGACAGATATGAGGATAGCCCTAATGAATATTCAGAAGAGATTATGACTTATTTAAGACAAAGAAGGGGCTTAAATAAATATGATACAAGCGAAGATGAAGAAATAAATAAAATGGACAGGTCAGAAGTTTTTGAAGATGTTTTAAGTTGGAATAACCTTGTTGGGGGATGGGGAAATACAATAAAAGAATGGGTAAAAGAAATTTATAAAATTGATTTAGATAAAATAGAGGATAGATAAAATGAATAAGATTAGTATTGAAAATTTTAATAAAGGTGATGTAGTATCTATTTTTATATTAAAAAATGAAAAAGAGGGTTTTTTAAAGGAACAGTAGTAGAAACTTTTAAACAAGATGAAGCAATTAGATTAGTTGATAGACAACTACAAGATGGTTTTAAAGATATTTATATAGAAGATATAGAAAAATATGAATTTCACTATAATAAATATGAAAAAATGAAGAAAAAAAGATAGGTGAAATATAATTATAAAAAGCAAATTAAATAATAAGCAAATAAAAGATATAAATAGTAGACTAGCAACGATTGTATTAATGAGAGAAGAAATTTGCGAAATAGTTAATAAAGACTGTTTAAAATGTCCTTTAAATGTTCTTGATAAATGTACAGAACTCAATTTACCAGAATTCAATTTTGAGGAAAATCAATGGCTAGATACAAGTTATGAAAATAAAAATGAAGTTTAGGAGGTTATGTTTGTGAATCAAAAAGAAAAATGGATACTAAAGTATATAGAAAATCAACCAAGTAAATCAGTTGATATGTTAAATATAGATTTTGTGGATGCTTATATAAATAAATTTAATCCGCCTTATAGATGTACATTATACGGAGCTAATAAATGTTCAGAATTATCAAGACGTTTATCAACTATGTATAAAAAAGGACTTCTTTCAAGAATAAGTGTAGGAATAAGGGGACTAGGTATAGATTTTCCTAAATGGGTTTATTTATATAGATTAGTAGAATAGGAGTTGTAGTAGTATGAAATTTTCGGATATAGAAAAATTTACAAAAAGTGGAGATTATGAAGTGAATATAGCGTTAAATCATTTAGAAAAAACTTTAAAAGAATATGATGAAGATTATGGATTGGAACTTAATCCAGATTTTCAGAGAGGTCATATTTGGAATGAAGAACAACAAAGAGCTTATGTAGAATTTTTTATAAAAGGTGGAAAAACTGCTAGAGTGATATATTTTAATTGTCCTTCATTCAGTGGAAATTATAAAAATCACAGTCCTATGGTTTGTGTTGATGGTTTACAAAGACTTACTGCTCTTAGAAAATTTTTAAATAATGATTTAAAGGTATTTGGTCACTATTTAAATGAATTCGAAGATAAGGATGTTTTTTTAAGAACTTGCTCAAAATTGAGATTTAATATAAATGATTTGAAAACTAAAAAAGAAGTATTAAGATGGTATTTAGACTTTAATACTGGAGGTACTATTCACAGCGATGATGAAATTAATAGAGTAAAAGAAATGTTAGAAGCATTAAAATAGTTATTTTAAGGAGATAAAAACCAATGAAATTTTTATTTAATGAACAGGTGGATGATTACTTTTTACAAATTGCTGAATTAAATAATAATGGTGAAAAATTATCAATAGAAGACTATATTAAGGAATTTGAAAAAGAACCAGACCTTAATATTGAATTTCTTGGATATGAAAGTATAATAGGATATGAGTTTTATTATTTAGTAGAGTATGATATCCCTATAAGAATCATTCCTTGCCCACCTAATATGTTAATAGATTTATTAAAGAGAAATTTAAAACTTACAGATGAAGTTTTGTTTGGTGAAAGAGATTTTGAGGATTTACTTATTTTGGTGGAAAAAAGATATTACATCTATTTATTTAACAATTGTTACTGGGTAACTGATAATATAACTAAAAGACGAGCTTTTAGAGAAGCTTATACATTAATAGAAGATTGTTTTAATAAAATACGTAAAGATATAATAGATGATGTATTTTTAAATATAACAGAAGAAGAAAAATTAGAACTTGATAAAAAACTTAGTGAGCGTGGGTTAGATGAAAAAGTGATAATATACAGAGGACAAAATAGTAAGAGTACTCCACTTAATAAAGCTTATAGTTGGACTACTGATGAAAATATAGCACATTTCTTTGCTAATAGATTTAATTTAAAAGGAGATGTGTATAAGGCTAATATTTTAAAGAATAAAATTAGATGGTATTTTGATGATAGAAATGAGAGTGAAGTAATAGTATATTTTGATGATATAGAAGATATAGAAAAAATATAGTTGAAAAGAGTAATTTGAAAATAAATAAAAATTTTTAGGAGGGGAAAATAATGAAGAATGAGTATAGATATAAGATATATTGCATGGGATATGATATAAAAAGCGAAATAATTCAACATACTGATAAAAATAAAGATAGTATTGATAAAGAAGAATATCAAAATATGATTAAAGAAGTATGTGAGCATACTCAAATTGATTGTAAGATTAAAGATATTGATAGTAAATATACTTATATAGCATTTGATATAAACTGTTGTGGACATGATGTACCTCTTCAAATGACTGAAATAGAGGATAAAGAACTTGATGGGAAAAGTGAAGAGGAAAAAGAAAGATATATTTATGATTCATGTTGGGAAGTCGTTAAAGCAAGTATAGAGCTAAAACAAAAATAGATAAGAATCTTTAAATAAGGTATAAGATATTCTCTTATGCTTTATTTTTTAAAATTTTTAATGTTAAACAAAAAAATAAACTTGACTTTGTATAACATGAGTGATAATATTGAGTCATGGGAAAAATACAGAAGAAAAAATAAAAATAAATGGAGAGATGAAGATGTTTAAATTACAAGAACAATTTTTAGAAAACTTAAAGGAGAATAGAAAAAGTAGATATACTATTAGGAATTATGAAAGATGTATAAATACATTTTTTAAATGGTATATGAAGAGTGAAAATATAGATGATATAGATATTGAAGATATAAGAAAAATCAAGCATTGGGATTTTAAAGAATTTAAAAATTATATGGAAGAAGAAAAAGGATATTCAAGAGCTTACATAAACAATCATATAGCTAGTTTAGGAAGTTTTTATAAATACTTAAGTAAATTCTATGATGGATTAGAAAATGAAGCTAGAAAGAGTGGTACAATGGTAGAAATGTTGAGTGAAGACAGCTCTCAAGAATTTTTAGAATTAGATGAAGCAAAAAAACTTTTAGATATGGCTGATTTAGATAATAAAAGTTTAAGCAAAGAATTAAATGTTAGAAATAGATTGATAATTAATTTATTTTTAGCAACTGGATTAAGATGCTCTGAATTAACTAAGTTGAAATTTAAAAATATTAATATACAAACTGGTAGTGTATTATTCTATGGAAAAGGAAATAAAGAAAGAGGATTATATATAAGTGATAGAGTTATGGAGATATATAAAGAGTGGTTATTTTATAGAAAAAATATGTTTGGAGTACCAAAAGAAAATGAAGAATATATCTTTTTAAGCACTAAACGTACACCTATATCTAATATGCACATAAACAGAATTATAAAAGATTATTGCAAAAGAGCAGGTATAGATAAAGAACGATTAAGCAGTCATAAATTAAGACATACATTTGCTACTTTAATGTTGCATGAAGCAGGTTTAGAGCTTGAGCAAGTAAGTGAATTAATGGGACATTCATCTTGCAATACAACTAAAAGATATACTAATCATGTAAGTAAAAACGTTCAAATATTAGCGAAAACATCTAATCCATTATTTAATTAAGATTTGGATAAAAAGAAATTTATATTGGGGAAATGAATTAATATAAGTTTAAATGTAAATTTTCAAAATGAACAATTGACAAAAAAATAAAAATATAATATAATTAAAACAACAACAGATAATAAACAATAATAGGAGATGACGGGGAAATGATAAAACAACTTAATAAAAAGGATTTTGATAAATTTAATTTTGAATACAAAAGAGGTAATATGATTATTATTGACTTGGGTGAAGACGGTATTAGAGGAAGTGAGCAAAGAGGTATAAGACCTTGTGTAGTAATACAGAATAATATGGGGAATAAGTTTTCACCAACTTTAATAATTGCACCAATAACTAGCCAAATAAATAGTAAAAAGAAATTACCTACTCATGTAGAAATTAATAAAAGTAAATATACTTTAAATGAAGATAGTATGATATTAAGTGAACAAATTAAAGTAGTAAGTAAAGAAAGATGTATAGCATATATGGGAGAACTTGAATGTTCAGACATGGATAGATTAAACAGAGCTTTAGCAATTAGTATCGGTCTAGTGTAAAATAAGCAGATACATATAACAAAAAATAAAAAATAAAATGAGGTGAAGAAATGATATATGTATTAAGATTTGATAATGGAAGATGTTATATAGAGAGAGCAAAGTTATTATCTAGTAAAGAAGAACTTAACAATGCAAAAGATAATGAAAAAATAGAGATACTATTAAGAAGAAATAGAATAATGGTAAAGAGAAAACAGTTATATTCAAATTTGACTATAGCAAAGATTAAAAAAGAGCAATACAATATTAAAGAAAAAATAAAAAAAGAAAGAGAGTGGAAATGTCATTGGTGTGGGAAAAATATCTTGATTAAAAATGACTGCACGATTGACCATGTTATACCACAATCAAAATTTAAAAATTGGAGAAAAGCATGGAAAGAAAAAAACTTAGTAATATCATGTGAGCATTGTAATCAAAATAAAAGTGATATAATGCCTAAACTTAATGCTAACATACAATATAAAGCTGAGTTAATAAAATATAAAACACATAAATTAAATTCAAACAGACGAAAAATTGGATGTTTAATCTCTAGTAAATACGATAATGTAGAAGAAATAGCTAAAAGAGATAGCCCTTATTATAATTTAAATATTTTTTTTCGAGGGAAAGAATATATAAATTTTTATTTATAGATGATTACAAAATTACATATTTAAAAGAAAAAAACTTCTTATTTTTAATTTTACATATAATATATTTTTATATTATCAATTTTGTTGGAATTGTTTAATTGAAATTTTTAAATTTTTATTATATTATATTAATATTGATATAGATATAGTATTCAATTTCAATCCATAAGAAATTATATAATATATGTAGAAATTACAAATAGGAGGTTTTTTATATATGAAAAGAAATATAGAAGAAGCTATTGAAAATTTAAAAAGCATAAGAATTAAAAATATAACTGATAAAAAACTAGAAACCAATATAGAAAGAATCACACGAAATAGAGTTCCAATTGGAAAAGCAGATGATTTAATCAATAAAACTGAAACGTTAGAAGTGTATTTTAAACCAGTTGAAATATATTGGTTATTAAAAGCTTTTTTTGAAACTTATAGCTTAGAGATTGTAAACCCAGAGCGTTATTTTGATATAAGAGAGATTGAAGAGTATGAAGCATATTATATTTCAAATGAAGCTTTAAGTGAAGAAAGATTAATTGTTATACCAAATGTAAAAAAAGTTAGTGATGATACGTATCATTGTTATAAATGTAGCTTTGAAACTATTAAAGAAGCATATGAAGATGGAATTACTAATTATGACTTTAGAACTCAAAGAGAAGGAAAATTAGTAATGAAGAATGGTATTGCTATATTAAGACCGACAATTATTAATAAAAATTTAAATGACATAAAAAAAGAAATATTATCTAATACTTTTACCCCTAATACGATAACTTGGAATATATTAGATAATGGTGAAACAAGATTAGATTATAATGAAGAAAATGAAACATTAACTATATATAAGAATCCTAAAAGCGTAGTAAGTATTATTGATGGTATGCATAGAACTATGGGGATAATAAGAGCTTTAAGAGAAAAAGATATAGAAGAATTTAAAAGACCTTATATGTACGTAACAATTTTAAATTATAGTATCGAAGATGCTCAGAGATATATTGCTCAAGAACAAAAAGGAAGTAAATTAAGTACTCCTCAACAATCAGTATTTGAAAATGATATATATGTATCCTGTGCAAAGAGAGTAAATAATGATAAAACATATGAATCAAATAGTATGAAAGACAAAGTTGCATTATTACATCAAGATGAATATAAATTTGGTAAATTGATAACTTTAAACAGCCTAAGTGGAAGCATTAAAATGTTTTATGAAGACAAATTGAAGCAACCTAGAGATGTTCGTAAAGTGTCTGAATGGATTATTGAATTTATGAACGAAGTCATAGGTATAAAAGAGGCTGATTTTGAAAAAATTAATACTAGTCGTGAAAATAGTGTAGTAACTATGAATAATATGATTAGTGTATTTATAGGTATATCTCGATATTTTTATGATAATAAAAATGAGTGGGAAAATAGATTAGAAGAATTAATCGAGAATATTGATTTTAGCTTAGAAAATAAATATTGGAAAGATAATTTGATACAATCTAACAGATGGGATAAAAAAGTAGAAAAGAACATAATAAAAGTAGTTAAAGATTTAATTAAACTATAGAAATTTTGAGTGAAAAGTGTGTAACTTTTATGCGGAGGAAAAAAATAAATTTTAGCATTTTATGCGGAGGAAAAATAAATGGATATGTATATCTTAAATTGTGAAATAAATGAATTAAAAAAGAATGAAATTAGAACATTATCTTTTAAAAAATATAAAGAAATAATAAATAAATATAACAAGATATTATCAGAAAATTTACCGATAGAAGGAAATACTACACGTAATATAGATTTTATATACGATACAAAGACTAATGTAAAATTTAAATTTTCTAATTTGAAAGCTGAGAGATTATTAATTGATGATTCAATAGAGGTAAAAATAAATGACAAATCTCAAATAAAAGTAGATGATTTAAACGATTGGCTAAAAGAATTTAATAAGAAGAGTATAAGTAAAAAAGGAGCAAAGGGATATATAAGTAAAGAATTAATACTAGAAAATAAAGAAGGAGGGAAAAGCTTATTATTATTATCTGTACTTGAAAAGAAATTAAAAAAAGAAATTGTATTTGAAAAAGTAGAAGAGTATTATGTTAGAGAATTATTAAAGGATAAAGGAGTAGATGATAACGCTTTAATTACATTATATAATAGTGAAAATTATGGTTCAGATTGGATATATAAAATAAAATTTTTAACTGATTATGTATATGAAAATTACAGTGCTTCTATAGTAAAACAATATTTAACACTATTTAAAAGAAGTAAAGATTTAGAAGCTTATTATAAAAAAGATTTATATGATTTTAATGAAGAAGAAATGAAATCATATTTGAAGATATTAAGAGCAAAAACATATAATTCAATTACAAGTAAATATAGTTTAATTAAAAGTTATATAGAAATAGCTAAAGCTGATAATAAAGGATTGGTAGCTTTACCTTTTGGAATGTTATTAAGAGCAAGTGATTTAGAGAGTGTTATTTTCCAATATGCACAAGAAAATAGATATTG
Organism: uncultured Sarcina sp.; assembly: GCA_963557775.1. Taxonomy (GTDB): domain Bacteria; phylum Bacillota; class Clostridia; order Clostridiales; family Clostridiaceae; genus Sarcina. The sequence continues at coordinate 59,229 of CAUWDH010000017.1, read as the reverse complement.
TACTAGAAACGAATTGGAGCAAGGTGTCAAAAAATTAGCAAATCCAATAGACCAAGTAATTTTTTTATTACTGTATGAGGGGATAATGGGGAAACAGTATGAAGATTTAAGATTATTAAAAGTTACTGATGTGGATATAAAAAATAGAATAGTTATTAGACCAAGCGATGGTAAGGAAATAAAGATATCTAAATTTACAGCAAAGTGTTTGGAAAATGCAATACATCAAACACATTATTATCGAGCAAGTAACACAGATGTAAAAACTCCTTTAGACCTTACTAGCCCCTATGTAATAAAAACTAAATTAACTAGCACTAGTAATGGAGAATGTTTAAAATATACAGGCTTAACTAGAAGATTAGATGTATTAAAAGACCAAATGGAAATGCCATTACTAACAGCTAAAACAATTTATAAAAGTGGGCTAATAGAACGCATATTAATATATGAATATGAAAATAATAAAAAATTGGCAATTAAAGATTTAAAGAGTTTATTAAATGAGTGGAAAGAGTTAAAAGAAGGAGGTGACTTATACAAAGCAAAAGAAATAGTTGAGAAACAAATGATTCCAGAATTAGAAGAAAAAAAATATATTATAAAATAATTAGAAAAGCTACTCTAAAAAAAGAGTAGCTTTTTATTAATTTTTAATAAAAATATTAAATAAAATTAATAAATTTATAAGAAAAAACATATAATTTATTATTTTTTTATAATATTTACATTTAGTTCATAAAAAATACAATTTTTTTTCATAAATATTGGTAGAAAATTCTTTGTGTTTTATTTTTATGTGTGCTATAATCTCCTTTGTAATAATTAAAATTTTTTTAATTTTGTTAAAAATAAAATTTTTTAATTATATAGATTTTTTAATTTGGAGGATTTAAGATGAATTTAGAACATATGCAAATCATGTTTGATATTTATTGTATACTAATAGATAATAAACAATTACTCGTTTTCTTTTTCAGTTTATTAGTAGATTGCAATAACTTTCAATATATTAACATGGTTTGTAACACAGTAAGGGAAATGAAAATTGATTTACGACAAAATGAGGTAAAAACTGTGGTAATGGATTGTTTTATTGACCAAGTGGAGATGGGGAATGGATTTCTTCTTTTTAGTAATTTAGATAGAGAGTTAATAAAATATAGCTTAAAAAAAAAGAAAGGAATTATATAAGTCTTTATTATTACATCATTAATTATTATCTTTTTACAATAGTAATTAATGATGTAAACAAAAATAAAAAATGAAGGGGAATAGTGATTAATGAAAAAGAATATAGAAAAACTAAAAAATTTAATAAAAGAAATAAATACATATAATAAAGCGTATTATACTTATGGGACTCCAATAATAACAGATAGAGAATATGATAAAAAATATGATGAACTCTTGAAATTAGAAAAAACTACAGGGGTAGTCTTTTCTAATTCTCCAACATTAAGAGTAGGAGATACTGTATTAAAAGATATGAAAAAGGTTAAACACGATATTCCTTTAAAATCATTACAAAAAACTAAAAATATTGAAGAGATAAAAAACTTTATTGGTGATAAGGAATGTATGTTAATGTTAAAATGTGATGGCTTAACAAATGAGCTTAAATATAATAATAAGAAATTTATTCAAGGTAGTACAAGAGGTGACGCTTATATAGGAGAAGAAATAACGGATAATGTAATGCAATATAAAAATATACCTTTAACAATTTCAGAATGTGGAAATATAACGGTAGTTGGAGAAGCAATAATAACTAAAAAAGATTTTTTAGAAATAAATAGTAAATTATCGGATGAAGATAAAAAATCAAATCCTAGAAACTTAGTTGCAGGAAGTGTTAGGGTGTTGAATCCTAGTATAACTAAAGAAAGAAGAGTAAAATTTTTAGCTTTTGGAATTTTAGAAATAGACAATAAAATAAAAACTAAAGAGGAACAGTTGAAAGTATTAGAAGAGTTAGGGTTTGAAGTAGCACCTTATTGTTTAGTTAATTCTAATAACATAGAAGAAAATATTTCAAAAATTAAAAATATTGCAGAAGAGCTTAGTATACCTTATGATGGGATGGTTATAAGTTATAATGATTTGAATTATGCAATGTCATTAGGTGATACTGCCAAATTTCCAAAATGGGCAAAAGCATTTAAATTTGAAGATGAATTTGCTGAAACTAAATTATTAGATATTATCTATGAACCTAGTAGAAACGGAGTGTTAACTCCTGTAGCAATATTTGAGCCAGTAGAGCTTGAGGGAACTATTGTAGAGAAAGCAACACTTCATAATATCACTGTTCTAAAAGCTCTTAAATTAGGGATAGGAGATATGATAGAAGTTTATAAAGCAAATCAAATTATTCCACAAGTATCTACTAGTTTAACCGAAAGCGATACTTATAGAGTAATAGATAAATGCCCTGTCTGTGGAGCAGAAGTTGAGTTAAGAGGGGATTTCTTATATTGTACTAATGAAGATTGTGATTGTAGAATAATTAAGAAATTAGTTCACTTTACAAGTAGAAATGCCCTAAATATAAAAGGGTTGAGTGAAAAAACTTTAGCTAAATTAATAAATAATGAATTAATAACAGATTATAAATCTATATTTAATTTAAAGGATAAAATAAGTATTCTATATAATGTAGAAAAGTTAGGGAAGAAAAGTGTAGATAATTTACTAGAGGGCATAGAAACAGCTAGAAACACAGATTTTTATAGATTTATATATAGTTTAGGTATAAATAATATTGGCTTAGAAACAGCTAAAATAATTGCTAAGAATATAAAACCAGATGATTTATTTAATCTTGATTTATATCAAGTAATGAGCATAGAAGGTTTAGGAACTGTAGCAAGTAAAAAGTTCTATAATTATATTGAAGATAATAAAGAAATGTTAGAAGAGCTTATAAAAGAATTTAATTTTAAAGTAGAAGAAGCAAGTGAAAATTCTGCTAGTACTTTAGAAGGAAAAACTTTTGTTATAACTGGAAGTGTTCATATCTTTAAAAATAGAAATGAGATAAAAGATAAGGTAGAAGAGCTAGGTGGAAAAGTATCTGGAAGTGTAAGTAAGAACACTGATTATCTAATAAATAATGAGATAGAAAGTACCTCTTCCAAGAATAAAAAAGCAAAAGACCTTGGTATTCCAATTATAACAGAAGAGCAATTTTTAGAGCTTATTAAATAGGCAAAATAGACCACTCAAAGGTGGTCTTTTGTTATTAAAATGGAAATTTTAAAGAATATAAATAATATTTAAATTAAATGAATAAAATTTTATTTTTTTGTTGACTTTACAACACATGGAGTATATAATAATATATGTAGCAAGAGGAAATAAACAAATAAAACAAAAAAATAAAAGCGGGTGATAGGTTGGTTACAATGTTAGATTATTTATTATCAAATGACAACTTTTCTACTATGTTAATTGAAAAAATGCTTGTTACTTTCAATCAAAAAACAGAAGAAAAAGCTTGTATAATTATAAAGGAATATGAAGCTATTACACAAAAATATTTAGATAGTAGTAATGAAACTAAAATAAATATTGTGTGTGGTTTGTTAAAAAAGGATGAAGTATATGGCTTAATGACATTGTTAAGAATGAATAACGATGAAAAGTATACTTATATTGCTTTTATAAATCCAAAAGGGAATAATGGAAAAGAGATATTAGAAGATTTAAACAAAGATAAAATGCTAAACATCGTTATTTACAATCAAAGAATGGAAAATAAAGGTCTAATAATTGAAAATCCTTTTAAAAACAAACTTAAAAACTTTATTGAGGATAGTGAAAAGGGCAGTTGGTCAAATGAAGAATTTGAATGTTTAAAAGAAGATATCATGGAGCATTGTGACAATGATTGTAGAGTATTGTTTGATATGTATAATGATAATAATAATAATAATGTGAATGTGGAGGAGTAAAAAAAGCTATGATTAAAGAATTAGAAAACACTATTAAAAATATTGAAGGGGAAGTAGTAAGTGTTACTAGACTTCTTCAAGAGTTAGGTTTAGAAAATAAAAATTTAAAAAAAATAGAAGATGAATTTATAAAATTAGCAGAACTTAAGTATGGGGAAATAGATGATACTGTAGTAATAGATTTAGAGAAGATAATAGATAAGAGTTTAGTTCCAGAAGTTAAACATAATTATTTATTTAGTATTAGATTTATAGAAAAGGAATTAAAGGAAATAGCTCAAATTATACATAACAATAAATAGACAAAAAAATAAAATATTATAAAATTCGGAGGCAAAAGATTATGTTAAAAGAAGCAAAAAACAATGTATATATAGAAGGAATATTAGCAGAGAAGACAGTTTATAGAGGGAAAACAGATAAGGGTGTAGACACTCTTACTGTCAATTTAGTAATAAGAATAGAAGAAGGATATGAAGTCCCAGTTTCTTTAAGAGCAAACAAAATGACTAATGACGGAAGAGAAAATTCAATTTACAAATCTTTAGAAACAGTAATAGAAGAATATAAAACAATTGCTGATGTTGGATTAGAAGAAGCAGAAAAAGTTAAGATAAGTTCTGGTAAGTTAGTACATAATATTTACAAAGGAAAAGATGGAGTAGTAAGAAAATCTCAGTCTATAAAATCAAATTTTGTAAATAGAATAAAAGAAACAGATGAATTTAAACCACAAGCTAGATTTACTGTAGAAGGCATAGTAAAAGGAATAGTAGATGTTACCAATGATGATGGTGATTTAATAGAACAAAAAATGGAGTTCTTAATACCTGTATATGGTGGAAAGTTAAATGTAGTTACTTTAAATATTTGTTCACCAGAAGCTATGGAATATACTGCTGATAATTTAGCGAAAGGAACTTACATGGTTTTTGACGGTGTGATAAAACTTATAAAAGAAAAGACAGAAAAAGTTATAAAAAGAGATTTTGGAGCAGATAGGGTTGAAACAACTTTCAAAACAATCAATAAATATGAGATGGTTGGAGCTTCTGTTTTAGATGAAGAAACTTGGGATACGAAAGAAATAGGAGAAGCTGTTAAAGAATTAGAAAACTACATAACAGAAGTTCAAAATAGAGAAGCCACTACTAAACAACAAAATCAACAAGTTCCAACTCAAACAAAAGGAAATTCATTTGGTACTCAATCAACAGTAGGAATTGACGAAATTCCATTCTAAAACGAGGGGAGTACCCCCCTCTTTATTACATATATAATACATAATAAAAAGAAATAATAGAAAAGAATAAGGAGATTTACATATGTTCGATTTAGAAAATTTAGAACCACATCAAATTTCAAAGGATTTAAGTAGTTACACTTCTTTAATTTATGGAGTTCCAAAGATAGGGAAAAGCACTTTTGCATATAGAATGTTTAAGAAAAAGGGATTATTTTTAGCTTTTGAACAAGGATACAAAGCTTTAGCAGGAGTCATGGCAGTTGATATAACTAAATGGTCTGATTTACATAAATTAAACAAAGAATTGAAAAAAGAAAATGTAAAAGAGAAATTCGATGTATTAGTAATTGATACATTAGATATAATGGATAAGTTAGCTAAAAATTATATATTACAACAAAATGGAATAGATGATATGTCTGGGCTTCCATTTGGAAAAGCCTATGAAGCAAAAGATAATTTAATATTTGATATGTTAAAGACATGGCAAGACATGGGATATGGTTTGCTATTTATATCTCATGCTAAAGAAACACCTATAACAATTAATGAGGTTGAAACAACTAAATTTCAGCCTACTGTTGATAAAAGAACTTTAAGTATTGTAGCAAAGATGTGTGATATAATAGGTTTTGCTTACTTAATGAATAATAGTGAAACAAATGAAGAAGAAAGAGTTATGTATTTAAGAGAAAGCTTAAGATTACAAGCAGGAACTAGGTTCAAATATATGCCTTCATATGTCCCTCTACAAGTTGAAAAGTTTAATGAAGCGTTACAAGAAGCTATATCAAAAGAAGAAGAAGAAAATCCAGAGTTTATAACAGAAAAGAAAATAAATGTTGTTATAGATGTGGAGCTTAACTTTGAAGAAGTTATGAAAGAATTAGTTGATTTGGTAAAAAATAAGTTCGCTAAAAATGAAAAAATGGATATAGTAACTCAAATAGTTGAAAATCATATGGGAGTAGGAGCTAAAGTAACAGAAGCAACTCCTAACCAAGTTCAAGTTTGTGATATTATCTTAACTGAGTTAAAAGAAAAAGCTCAAGAATTAGGTTTAAAATAGACAAAAAAATAAAAATTATTGATAATAGGTTGATTCTATGGTATTCTATTACTATAGAATTAACTTTTTTAACTAGGAGGAAAACATATGACACATATAAGTCACATAAGTCATTCATACAGAAGTGCTAGGATTAGTACTAATCATATAACACATACTACAACTCATGTTATTCATGTAACACATATAAGCCATGTGTATCATCCATTAATAATACATCATCATAGTTCTTCACATCCATTATGGTTTTTAACAGGCTATATGATGGGAAGTAATAATGAGTATCATCATACTGCCTATATTGGTGGAGGAATAATAGGTGTTGTACTATTAATTATTTTTATCATACTAGTTTTAGTATTTTTTCAAGAAAGAAAGAGATGGTAAACAAAAATGGGAAAGTATGTTGGAAAATGCTCAGTTTGTGGGACAAAAGAAGGAGAAATAATTGTATTAAATAATAAAAAGTATTGTCAAGAGCATTATGAAGAGTATATGAATATTAAAATAGCTTGTCCCATTTGCAATAAAAGTGTAGTAAGAAAGAAAGCAACTCCTTTATTATCGTTGATAGAGAATAAGAAAAACACTTGGTTTTGTTCTGAAAAATGCAAAGAAAAGCATTTAACAGAAATGGAATATAAGGATAAATTAAGTCACTCTCTAGTAGATTATTTTGGATATACAAGTACTACAGAGATTTCTACTGCTATTTATGTGCAAATGAATATTTTTAAGAAAAAGTATAATATGACATATCAAGGGATGTATTTAACTTATAATTATTGTGTATCTAATAATATAAAAATAGAAAAAGGAAGTATTATAGTCCTTCAGTGGAATTATGAAAAAGCGAAAGAAGATTATATAAAGAACCTACAAATTCAAAAAAGCGTAGAAAAAGCTAGTTCACAAAAAAGTAAAATAATATATTATAAATATATTCCTCAAAAAGAAAATAAACAAAGGATAAAAAAAATATTATACTTGCCAGAAGATTAATAGAAAGGAATATGGTATATGAATAAAGAAGAAAAAAAGAATTATTTTTATAACCATAAAATTGGGATGGAAGTTTTAGCTACTATTATGTACAATCCTAATTTAATATTAGAAAAAAAATATGAATTAAAACCAGAAGATTTTTTTAGAGAATTGCATCAACTTACTTTTAAGGCGATATATAATTTAGCAATGCGAGGGGCTACAGTAATTACACCTTTAATGATTCAAGAATATATTTTTAAAGTGTCGGACACGTGGAAAAAAATATTTGAAAGTTATTGTGTTAATGAGAATCCTTTAGATGAAATAAGTAGATTTAATAATATTTCTAATTTTGAATACAATTATAGCTCATTAAAGAAATTAACTTTAATGAGAAACTTAATAGATATGAATTTTGAAATAGATGATATTTATGATATTACATCTAAAAATTCTAAATTAAATGAAACATTCTATAATTTAAAGGAAAAAGATATTATAGATATAGTAATGAAAAAATTTATTAATCTAAAGAGGTTATGGAATAATAGTGAAGAAGATAGTTATGGATTTAAAGTAGGTGAAAATCTTAAAAGCCTTAAAGAGAGATTAAAAGAAAAACCTTCTTGGGGATATCCATTTAAAAATCCATATCTTAATACAATGACCAGAGGAATGAGAAAGAAGAAATTCATGCTACGCAGTGCTCCTACTGGAAACGGAAAATCTCGAATGATGATAGCTGACGCTTGTGATTTAGGAATTGCTTATCTTTATGACACAAAAAGAAAAAAATGGATGAAAAACATATGTGAAGAAAAAGTTTTATATATTTCTACAGAGCTTGAAAAGGAAGAAATTCAAACTTGTTTCTTAGCCTATATCAGTGGTGTAGATGAAGAAATAATATTAAATGCTACATATACAAGTGAAGAAGAAGATAGAATAGATAAAGCTATAGAAATACTAGAAAATAGTCCTATTTTCATTGAATATATTTCAGATTTTGACATAGATGATATTGAAACATTAATTCAACGTTACATAATAGATGAAGATATAAATTATTGTATGTTTGATTATATACATACTTCACCAAAGCTCTTAGCTAGTATAACTCAAAAAACTAATGGAATGAAGCTAAGAGAAGACCAAGTTCTATTTTTATTTTCAAATGCTTTAAAAATTTTAGCAGGAAAATATGAGATATTTATGGAAAGTTCAACACAACTTAATCGTAGCTATAAAGATGAAGAAAATCTTGATACAGGTGCTTTAAGAGGTTCTAGTGCAATAGGAGATAAACTAGATATAGGTATTATAACAACTAGTGTAAATGCTAAAGAGATGGAAAGAGTAGAGAAAATAATAGAAACATATAATAAAGAAAACAGTTATAAGCAAATTACTAAAAAGCCTAATATGAGTCATACTATTTATAAAAATAGAGGTAGTAGATTTAAAGGTTATAGAATATGGACTTCAATGAATTTGGGGAATATGAGGGAAGAAGTATTATTTGTAACAGATATGAATTTTAAAATTAAAACAATAGATTTACATATGGCAGAACCAATGGAAGAAACAGAAGAAGATAAAAAATATCTTAATTATTTAAATAATGTTAGAAAACCTACAGTAACATTTTAATAAATAAACAAAAAAATAAAAATGGTGATATTATGAGGATAGATATAGATGAACTTTTAAAGAAAGTAACAGAAGTACATATAAAAAAATTAATGAAAGACTTAGGAGCTACTATAGGTAGAGATGAACCTACATACATAACATATAATACTATTTGTCATAAAGGACATTCACATAAACTATATTATTATAAAGAGAGCAAAACTTTTAACTGCTATACAGAGTGTGGAAGTATGTCTATTATAGATTTAATTAAGCAGGTGAAGAAGTGTAACTTTGTTACTGCATTAAGAGAATTGGCTAATAGAGTTGGCTATACAACAGTTCATAGCTTTACTAATTATAAAGAAGAGAAATTAAAAAATGAATTAGATGAAATGATGGAGCTATTCAATAATGAAAAAATAGAGAGAATAGCTCCTAAAATTCCTATTATAAACTCTAAAGTTTTAGAGAGATTTGATAACTTATATAGAGAAGAATGGTTAAATGATAATATAAGCACAGAAGCTATGAGAACTTTTAATATAAGGTATTATAGCTATAAAGATAAAATAGTAATACCTCACTATAATTATAAAGGTGAATTAATTGGTATTAGAACAAGGAATTTTGATAGTTATGAACTTGAACAAGGGATGAAATATACTCCTTTATTTCTTCAATCAAAGATGTATAATCACCCTCTTCACTTTAATTTCTATGGCATAGATAAAAATATAGAAAATATTAAAAAAAGAAAATCAGTTGTATTGGTTGAAGCAGAAAAAGGTGTTCTACAGGCAGAAACTTTCTATGGTAGAGAGAATAATATAACACTGGCTTGTTGTGGTTCTAATATAAGTTTATATCAAAGGGACTTTTTATTAGATTTAGGTATAGAAAGAGTTTATATAGGCTTTGATAAGCAATGGCAAGATATTAGAGATAAAGAATATGATAGATGGGTAAATAAGATAAGTAAGATAATAAAACTATTTAGCCCTTATATTGATGTTTTTATACTTTGGGATAATAAAAATTTATTAGATTATAAAGATTCACCCTATGATAAAGGGAAAATAATAGCTGAAAAAATGTTTGAAACAAAGATTAAATTTAATGGTTTTGAAGAGGAGCAAGAAGTAATAGAAAGAAGGAAACCATTATGCAAGAAAATAAATACACAAGATTACATAAAGGGACAGTACTTATTGTATGCAGAAATAGAAAAGTTGAAGAAAAACAATTTAACATAACTTTAAAAAAGTTTGGAGATTTAGTAACTCATGTTTTTGATTCTAGTTATAATAGAGCTATAATTATAGATGGTAACTATAGATTTTTATTTAGAACAAGTATAAATGAAAGTGCTAGAGGATGTAGACTTGTTGCAGTTTACTTAGATAGTGAAGTAAATTTGCCTATAAACGTATATCATAATCTAATATGTTCTTTATGTTCAACTGATAGAAAAGAACCTCTTAGAATAGTTAACCTAGAGGAAAGAAGTATAGATTATAAAGAATTTATAGATGAAGAATATTGCTATAAAAATAAAGTTGAAAAAATATATTGACAAAAAAATAAAAATATAATATAATAATAAATGTGGAAGGGAGATAACAAGTATCTCCCGAAACTTAAAAAATATAAACAAAAAATTAAAATTTAATAATTAAGAAGGTTTTTTCAGATGAATATAATTTTTATATTCTTAACCTAAAGGTGAGAAGTGTTTTTTGTTAGAGATTACATATTTATTTTATATTACATATATATTAAAAAATAACACTCACCAAACGCTCCAGTTAAACTGGTAAAAGCTTGGTGCAAAATAGTTTAATAAACTAGGCGTGTACCAACGTTCCTTTAAAATGCAGTAAATCAATTTTAGAAGTTTAACTTTATAAACGTTGATTTTACTGAGTTGATATAAGATTTGGAGTTAGTTGGAAAAACATTACTTGAGGTTTACTGCAAAACTAGTTATAAAAATAAGTTATTAGTAGTGTGAAGTTAAGTAAATAACTCATTGATAAAATTAATTTCGTAGGGTTTTATCTTAACTAAGAGGAATGTGAATCAACATATGAAAGACGCTATTCCTTTAAAAATTAAAGTTTTATCTTAACTAAGAGGAATGTGAATATTAAAGAGCCTATTCCTACTTTTATAAAGCAATTTGGTTTTATCTTAACTAAGAGGAATGTGAATATTTACTGATAAATTAATAACTACTAAAACAGTAGCTTGTTTTATCTTAACTAAGAGGAATGTGAATAATGCTTCACTTCTATACTTTATGCAGTTAAGAAATGTTTTATCTTAACTAAGAGGAATGTGAATTGTTGTTCTAATAGATATTCTTGTCTATTTACTTCTGTTTTATCTTAACTAAGAGGAATGTGAATACGGACATGCCAACAATTCCATTAAAGTAAGTACTAGTTTTATGTTAACTAAAAGGAATGTGAATAGGTTTCATATATCTTTTAGGAAGAGTGACTGACTAGTTTTATCTTAACTAAGAGGAATGTGAATAAAAGTGTTGAAGAAAAATTTTTAAAATTAAAAATTTATTTAGTGAGAATGAAAAAATAAATTAATTATATAAAAATTTAATTGTATAACTAATTTATTTTTTTTGGAAAGGAGTTGTTTAATGAAATGAAAAATATAACTAAAACTATAAAATTATCAATACAAATATTAAAAAAAGAGAATGTTATAAAAGAGAAAGAATTGACAAAAGAATTAAAAAATTTTCAATATAAAAGTAGATTAGCATATAATAATGTAATGACTTTTATGTATAATAAAGATATGAATTCAAGAATATATGATATAAAAGATGAAGAAGAAGAAAGTATTTATGGAGCAAAATTTAATACATATTGTAGAAGAAGAATGGTGGATATAATAGATGGAATTTGTACCGACAATATAGACCAAGCATTACAATTTTTAAATTTAAAATATAAATATGACAAGAAAGAAGGATTGTTAGAAGGGCAAAAAAGTTTAGCAAATTTTAAAAAAAATACTCCAATTATTATAAAAAATAGAAGATATGAAATAATTGAAACTCCTAAAGGAATGGGTGTTGAAATACAATTGTTTAATGTAAGCAGAGGAAAAGAATATGGAATGAAAGATGGAAAAGTAAGATTTTTATTTTATCGAATAAATAAAGGTGAAAGGGGAATCTTGAGAAGAATGTTTGATGGTAGTTATAAACAAGGTATGGCACAAATTATTTACAATGATAGAAAGAAAAAATGGGAATTAGCAATGGCTTATTCATTTAAAAAAGAAGAAAATAAAGAACTAAATCCTAATTTAGTTATGGGGATAGATGTAGGTATAGCTAAGGCAGTTGTTTTTAGTATCTTAGATGTAGAAAAAAATGAATATAAATGGTTAAGATACAATGAATGTTGTATAGATGGAAGAGAGCTTATACATTTTAGAGATAAAGTGGAAGCAAGAAGAAGAGAAATATATAAGTCATGTAAATGGGCAAGTAAAAATAACATAGGACATGGTAGAAAAGCTAGAACTGCCAAAGTTGATGAAATAAGTGATAAAATAGCTAGATTTAGAGATACATATAATCATAAGATAAGTAGATATGTTGTAGATATGGCTTTAAAGAATAACGTTGGGTGTATACAACTAGAGAATTTAAGTGGATTTACTGAACATCAAAAGGATAAATTTCTTAGACAATGGGCTTATTATGATTTACAAAATAAGATAACATATAAAGCAGAAGAAGCAGGTATAGTAGTTAATAAAATTAATCCTCAATATACTTCTAAAAGATGTAATAAATGTGGTTGTATAGATGATAGAAATAGGGATTGTAAGAAAGACCAAGCTAATTTTACTTGTGTTGTATGTGGACATAAGGAGAACGCTGATATAAATGCGTCAAAGAATATTTGTATACCAAATATAGAAAAAATAATAGAAGAACAATTAAAGGGTATCTCTTAGATACTCTTTAATTAACAAAAAAATAAAAATGCGATATCATAGGTGGTTAATGTGAATGGAGAAAATAATCAAATTTATACATATAAGAAAATAAAAGAAGAAAAGAAATGTAGTTGCTGTGGGATTGAGTTTTCAATGTATTTAAATAAAAGAAATAAAGCAAGAAGAATAAAAAAGGAAAAAGTATTATGTAATAATTGCTTTTTTGATACTATGCAAAGGAGAGTTAGTTAATGAGAAAGTTAATTTTACTTAGAGGAATACCTGCTAGTGGTAAGAGTACATTTATAAAAAATAATAAATTAGAGAAATATACAGTAAGTTCAGATGACATTAGATTACTTTATAATGCCCCTAAAACTAATATTTTAGGTGAAGAATATATAACACAAGATAAAAATAGAAAGGTTTGGAAATTAATTTTTGAGCTTGTTGAAAGCAGGATGAGGGATGGAGAAACTACAATAGTTGACGCAACACATCTTTCTAATAAGACTTTAAAAAGATATGTGCAGTTAGCTAATAAATATAAATATGACATAAATGTAGTATCCTTTGAAGAAGAACTTGAAGTATGTATACAGAGAGATAAAAATAGAGGATATAAAAGAGTTGGTTTAGAAGTCATAAATAAAATGTATGATAGTTTTTTAAATCAAGAAAAATTAAGTGGAATTACATATTTAACACCAGATGAATTTATAGAGAGTACACATATAAAACCAGTTGAGATAAAAAAATATAAGAGAATAGCCCATATAGGAGATATACATGGCTGTTATAGTGCTTTAAAAGAGCTAATAAAAGAAATAGATGAAGATACATTATATATTTTCTTAGGGGATTACCATGATAGAGGTATCGAGAATGGTCAAGTATTAAATTTTATTTTAGAGAATTATCAAAGAGAAAATTTTATATTCTTAAGAGGAAACCATGAGATACATTTAGAGCGTTGGAGTAATGATGAAAAATCTTATTCAGATGATTTTGAACATTACACTAAAAAGCAATTAGAAGGTTTCAGTAAAGTTGAAGTTAAAAATTTTATTAAAACATTAAAACCTTATTTTTATTATAAGTTTAAAGATAAAACAATTTTTTGTTGTCATGGAGGAATTTCTACTTTAAAAAATCTTTATTTTAAAAGTGAAGAGGAATTGGTAAAGGGTGTAGGGAAATATGAGGATAGTTACCATGTTGGTGAAACATTTAATAAAAATCATAGCTTAATAACTCAGATACATGGTCATAGAAATATAGATTATTTACCTATTGAGGAAAATTTCATTAAGTTTAAATCTTTAAATTTAGAAGGTAAAGTGGAATTTGGTAAAGAGCTTAGAGCTGTTATTTTAACTGATAAAGGTTTTAAATCAAGAGTAGTTAATAATAAAATCTTTAAGAAAGATAAAATAAGTAATGTAAAAGATTTGATTTTTACATTAAGTAATAATGATTACATAAAAGAAAAAGATTTAGGAGATAACATCTTTTCTTATAACTTTACTAGAGAAGTATTTAAGAAGAGAATATGGGATAAAGAAACTGTAAAAGCAAGAGGATTATTTATAAACAAAAAAATAAATAAAATAGTAAATAGAGCTTATGATAAGTTTTTTAATATTAATGAGATGGAAGAAACAACTCTTAAGAACTTAGAAAATAACTTAGTATTCCCTTTAAGAGCTTATGTTAAATATAATGGATATTTAGGTTTAGTTGGTTATAATGAAGAAAATAATGAACTTGTATTTAGCTCTAAAAGTAGTACGAATTCTTCTCATGCACAATGGTTAAAAGAGATATTCTATAGAACATTAGCAGAGCATAATATATGTCCATTAAGAGTGAAAGATTATTTAAGAGAGAATAATGTTAATTTAGTGTTTGAAGTGTGTGATGGTGTTAATGATGAACATATTATAGATTTACATAATACTAGAGAAATCTATTTATTAGATATAGTAAAAAGAGAAATAACATATAAAGCTCTTCCTAGAGAACAAGTGAAAGAGTTTGCTAAAGAAAAAGGATTTAAAATAAAGGAATTATTCCATACTTTTTGGGATTTCACTGATTTTAAAAAGTGGTATGAAGTTGTATCTAAAAATGATATAGACTTTGATGAAGGACATATAGAAGGATTTGTATTAGAAGCAGAAGATGGTTTTAAATTTAAAATAAAATTACCTTTCTACAATAGATGGAAAACCTTAAGAACAATGCAAAGTTTAATAATAAAAGATGTTCCTATAAACTGTTGTGGCTTAGATAATGAGCAATTAGAAGTTATCGAATTTATGAAAAACTTACATAAGAATAATGAATTAAAAGATAAACATATATGTGAAATAAGAAGAATGTATTTTAATACTAGATACTAGAAAGGAATAGACAGAATATGAAATACGAATTAAAAACTGATAATAATTTCTCTAACATCTCAGATAAGGTGTTAGAGAATAGAAATATAACTAATTTAGAGGAACTTAAAAATCCAAGCATTGAAAATGTTATAGACAAATATAAATTAATGAATATATGCGTAGCAGTTGAAAAATTAATAGAAAGTATATCTTTAGGAAAAACAATAGGATTAATATGGGATAGTGATTGTGATGGGTATACATCGGGAGCGTTAATGCACAATTACTTAGTTACTAGATTCCCAGAGATAAAATTAAAGGATTATTTTCATACAGGAAAAAAACATGGGATAAGTAAGGATATAAAATTAGATAAGGACATAGAAGTCTTATTAGTTGTTGACGCAGGTTCTAATGATTATAAACAGCACGAAAAATTAAAAAGTGATAATGTGGAAGTGATAATTTTAGACCACCATGAAGCAGAAAAGGTAAGTGAAAATGCTATTGTAGTTAATAATCAAATGTCTGATAATTACCCTAATAAACAACTTTCTGGAGTAGGAATCTGTTATAAGTTTTGTAAAGCCATAGATGATTATTGTGGAGAAACAGGAGATTTCACTCTAGCAGATAATTACTTAGATTTAGTTGCTATAGGAAATATAGGAGATATGATGGATTTAACATCACTAGAAACTAGATTCTATGCTAATTTTGGAATACATAACATACATAATAAATTATTAAAAGCATTAGTTAAAAAGCAAGAATTTAGTGTAGGAGATACATTAAATTTTCATAAAGTTAGTTTTTACATAGTACCATTAATAAACGCTTTAATAAGAGAAGGAAAACAATCAGAAAAATTACTTATGGCAGAAGCTTTAATGGATAAAGATAGATTTGTTCCTTATAAAAAGCGTGGAGCTACAGAATCTATAGATGTACATATAGCAGATGAATGTGCTAGAATGATGGCTAATGCGAAAAGTAGACAAGATAATAAAGTGAAAAAAGCATATGAAAAATTAGAGAGAAAAGTATTTGAAGATTGCTTAGTTGAAGATAAAGTAATAATGATAGATGTTACTGACGAGTTAGAAAATAATTTTACAGGGTTGGTAGCAAACAAACTCTTAGGAACTTTTAAAAGACCTGTTATATTAATGCAAGAGAATCCTTCTAAAAAAGGTGAATTTGGTGGAAGTGCTAGAGGATTTGGAATAGATGATTTTAAATCTATATGCCAAGAGAGTAACTTATTTACTTTAGCAGAAGGTCATGCTAATGCTTTTGGAATAGGATTTAAAAAAGAGAATGTAGAAAAAATAAGAGAATACTTTAATGAAAAATTTAAAGATGTAGTCTTTAGTAGAAAGCATATAATAGATTTAGAAATAAAAGCAAAAGACTTAAACCCAAAAGATATAATACAAGTTGCTCAACTTGAAGACATATGGAGTAAAGATTTATCAGAGCCATTATTCTTAATAAAAGATATACATATTAAAGACAATGAAATAAAACTTACTGATAGTAGAGTAAAGAGTGCATATTTTAAATTAAGAAATTTAAGCTTTAAGAAGCCTTACGCTAATCAAGTAATATTAGATGAACTACAAAGTAAAGACTTTTCTAAACCACATTTTAAACCTAGAGATTTAGAATTAAGAGTTATAGGTAAATTCAAATTAAATAAAGTTGGTAGTAAAGAGTATCCTGTAATAGAGATAGTGGACTTTGAAAGTGAAGAATATGAAGAATTAATATTTTAATAGTGAATGATTTTATATTGGTAGATAATACTATTAATAGGAAAATCAAATGTAATAATCAAACTTTATTTTATAGATTAAGTAGTATTTACGTACTACTTATCTTTTTTATGGTGTATTATTTCTAAGTATGGTAAAATTAATATATAAGGTATAAGGAGAATAACAGAAATGGCAGATTTGGAAAAAAAGTTTAGAGATTCGACGAATAATGATAAAGGTAAAAGTGTTAGTAACAGCTCTATATTAGAAGCTTATGCTAAAACAAAAAAAAGGTATAAAAATACATTAATAGAGCTGTCTAAATAAAAACTCTTTATAAAAGGGGAATAATAACAGCAAAGGAGAATAGACACCAATGGAATACAAAACCTTAAATTTTGAACAAGTAGATATGCTTCATAATTTAAGTATTGAAGAATTTGGAGGATTGAAAGGAAGTTTTCCAGATACTAAAGAACGAGTTCAAAGCACACTTGCTCAAATAGAAGAGTTTTTTGGATATGAGAGGTATAAAACAATTGAAGAAAAAGCAAGTGCTTTATTATATTTCTTCACTAAAAATCATTGTTATAATGATGGAAATAAAAGACTTGCATTTTCATGTTGTGATATTTTTCTAACAATTAACGGTAAGGAACTTACCTTATCAGAAGAAGAGGCTACTATTTTGGTTCTTGAAGTTGCTCAAAGTAATAAAAGAGGAGAAGAAATAGAGGAATATATCAAACAAATATCCAACAGATTAAAAGAGAATTGTATAGATATATAATTCTAAAAAGGAAAGGATAGAGCATTAAGCTTTGTCCTTTTTCTTATATTGATAAATATTTTATTGTATTGAATCTTATCAAAAAATATATCTATGATATAATTATATTAAATAATAAAGTAATGAGGTGGAATTTATGGGATTAGAAGAGCTTAAACCAAAATACACTTTAGAAGAATTTTTAGACGAGGAAATTAAGAGTAAGTATCCTTTAGAATATATTAATGGTTATATCTATGCAAAATCATTTACTTCTGTAAATCATAATACAATTATAAATAATATTATGGCTGATTTAGTGTATTATCTTAAGAATAAGAACTGTAAAGCATTTTCAGAGCAAATAGAAGTTATAATGGGAAAAGATAGAGTAAAGCCAGATATATTTGTTGTGTGTAAATCAGAGGATAAAGATTTTGAAATGAAGGGGCAATCCTTTTTAACAGTACCTACAGTTATTTTTGAAGTTGTTTCTAAATCAAACGCAACACTAGATACTATATATAAAATGGAGCTGTACGCTAGATTTGGAGTAAAAGAATATAATTTAGTTTATCAAGAAGGAACTATACAACAATATAAATTAACTGATACAGAAACATATTACTTGAATAAATCCTATGATATAAGGGATATTTATGAAAGCTTAGAGCTTGATAATTTTAAACTATCTCTTCAAGAGATATTTGATTATTTATAAAGATATAATTTAACGCCTATATTTAATAGGTGTTTTTTATTTTATTTATTGACAAAAAAATAAAAATATTATAATATAAAAGAGAAGTAAGAAATTACATAAAATTGATATTTTAAAGAGGAGAGAATTTTAATATGGAAAGAGCATTTATTATAACAGAGGAAAGTAATTATTTTAAAGCTTTGAAAGAGTTTGAGAGTAATTATAAAAATCAAAGTAATAATATATTTAAATTCCTTAAAGAGAATGGAATAAAGGCTGAAAAGTATTATTTAAGAGGTGATGGACTTTGTAATGTACCTTTTAAAGAAGAAAATATGAAAGAGATAGTGTTAGGAATAATCCCTACAGATGAAGATAATATTAATTTTGATAAAATGCTTACTAAAAGTGATAAATACGGATTAAGATATTTTAAAAAAAGAAGTTTGATTGGGAAAAAGATAGCAAAATATTGTGTTGATAAAAAGTTGATAATCAATCTCTCTGAGCCATTTGTTTTCGATTATTTAAAAACAGTTGGATACGGAAGCTTTAGTAGAGCATTGCTAACAATAGATAATACTAAATATGCTTTAAAAGTTAAAAGTGATAGTTTGAGAGAAGATGATAATCCAAAAGGATTTATACCAATTAAATTAAGTGAATTTTATAAATATAAAGAAAGTAAGACAGAAAATTAATTGTTAAGATTTAGAATGAGGAGAAGCTGTATGAGTAAATTAGAAGAATTAATGAGAACTACACCAGAAACTTTAGCAAATATGCAAATAAAAGCTCTTAAGGAACATATAATAGAGATTTTAGATAAAGTTAGAGAATGTATACTTAATGAAGATTTTGATACTATAGAAAATCTAACATTTTATAGTGGACAAGGAGATGGTTGGGGAGAAGCAAGGGATAATGATGTTATTAATTTTGCTTATAAAGAGGAAGATAAAATGGATATATTAGAGATAGTAGAGGAATTAAGAGAACTAAGAACAAAAATTAAAAAAATTAAAAATATTGAAAATAAGAAGTTATAAATGAAAAGTTAAGTAGTTTAATACATGAGATATTGAAAGGAGAAGAAAACTATGTATGATAAGGAACAAGCATTAAAGATAAAAGAAATGGTTGAAAGTGGACTGGTTGTTATGGAAGAATAAAATAATTATATTAGGAGAAATTATGAAATATTTAATTGATTTTGAGAAGTGTGGAATTCATACTAGACTAAGAAATGTAATAAAAAAGTCAGATGGATACAATAGATTAGATGCAACTTACTCTCTTATGAAAGAATATAATATATATGATTTTGAAGTTGCTTATGAAATGGCTAAGAATGAGTCAATAAGAGAAGAGATTAAAGCAATTGGATTGGATAATATATTAAAACTAACTAGAAAATCTATAAATATTAGAAAAATAAAGTTTAGAGTATTGGCAAATATATTTTAAAAATTAATTATTAGGAGGAATTGTAAATGAAAAATTATTATTGTTCAAAATGTGGAAGTATAGATATGTTTATAGATGATAGAGGAAGTCAAAAAGCTTTAATGTGTGGAGATTGTGGTAAGTGGATTAAATGGATAGGGAATAAAGAATTACCACTAGTAAAAAGATTTATAGAAGAAAGTAAAAAAGATGATATACCAATTTTAGATAATAAAAAATCGAGTTATGTTGAAGAGCTGTTAGCAAGAGATTATAAATTACAATTAGAGTTGTCAGAGTTGAGTATGAAAATTAAAAGTCTACAAAGTTTATATGATATTAAAATTCAAGAATATAAGCAAATAAATGAGCTGATTAAAGAAGCTCATGAAAATTAGAGAATGGAGTAAAAAAACAAGGTAGAAAGAAGGAATTATAGATGTTAAAAAACATGAAGACAAAAAATGTCCATATTGTGTGTGCGAAGATATTATTGAGGAAAGTGCAGAAGTTAATATTTATATAGATGAAATTTTAAAAAGAATAATGTTATTAAGTTATAAGAGAGGACTAAGTATTATGCATATTTTAATGAGTAAAGGTGATTTTATATATAATCAATGGGATAAAGATGGATATAACAATTTTTCGAAAAAGATTCATGAATTAAGAGTAAATGGATACAGAAAAGTAGACCAAGATTTTGGATTTCTCGATTACCATGAGTACTATAAAAAGAAAGGTAAGAAAAAAATTATAACAGTTACTTTAAGATGCTATTAATTATAGTTATAAGTATAAGGAGGTTTTAAAATGGAGCTAAGATATATTAATGATAATGTCACAGAGTTAAAAGTATCGAATAAGAAATTTGAGAGCTTAATAGAGCAATTAAAGTTTATTGGGGCAGTTGTACATAAAGAAAGTACTTTATACACTTATTTTAGATTTAATGGGGATGTCCCAACCACTCAGAGAATATTAGGAATCAGATAATTAAATTAAAACTTCGATTTTAAGAAAGAATTAGAAAAAGTAGCTTTGTATGATGGATTTAAATTCAAGGAGGTATAAAAGAATGGTAGAAAAAGATATTGTAAAAATAATAGAAGAAGAATTAAGAGGATATCTTGAAAAATTAATAAGGAAAACTAAGAGAGCAGAAGAGAGAATAGAAAATTTAAAAGAGATTTCCAATTTATCAGTACATGGATATTGGGATTTAGGGTATTTTACTGGTAGAGTAACTGCTATAGATGAAGTGTATGACCAGATTAACAATATTTTGAACTTAATTAAAGCACCTAAAATAATAACGTAAAAAAACATTGACAAAAAAATAAAAATTAAATATAATATAAGTGTGAAGGAGATAACAATGATAAGCAGAGAAAATTTAGATAAAAGAATATGTGATGTTGAAGAAAATGCAATTAATCAAGAAACATATAGAGAGTATATTCAAGAAACTGAAAAAGCTTTTGGAATGACACATGAGTTTTTAGATAATTTTACTGACAGAGAGTTAGTAAAATATTTAGAATTCATAGATAATATGTGGACTAAATAAAAGAGATGTGAAATGGAGGGATTACTATGAATTTAAATCCACTTGAAGGAGAAAAATGTTTATATTCAATAAAGGATTTATATAAAAAGGATAACAGGTTCTATTTGAATGAAACAGATATATTAAGTTATTATGGAAATTATGAGAGATTACTTAGAAGCATAACTGATAAAATAAGTTGGAAAATATGCGTATCAAACAATGATTACTCTGGAGATTATTTTTTTGTTGGAGAAGATGATGAAAAAGGTATTTATTTTTCTACTGGAGGTTATGGAAGTTGTAGTGCGTGTGATAAATATTATGCTTGCTCATCGTTTGAGGATTTTGAACATTTAAGAGATAGTATAAAAAGAAATATTAGAAAATTTGATAATATTGAAGAATTTATTAATTACATAAATACTTTTTCAAAAGATAATTGGTATTGTTATTCTAATGATTGGAATGAATTTAAAGCAGAATTAAAAAGAGTATATTCAATAAAGATAGGTGAAGAAGAGTTGTCATTCTAATTATAAACAAAAAAATAAAACTTAAAGAAGGTAATTGCTATTAAGAAGTTAGGTTATATAGTTTTTATTATAATTTGTGGATTGATATGTATTATATCTATAATTGAAACTCATTCAGTACTTGATTTAAAAAATAATGGGAGTAGGAGCTTGGGTAATGATATTTATCTTAATAGCATTTATTTTCTCATTGGATTATTAGGTGATAAGAGGTATAAAATATGAGTTGTGTATGGGTAACAATAGAGAGAAAATGGTTTAAAAAAGTTTATAAGATAAATATAGAACAGAAATGCCCTTGGTGTAGAGAGGTTCAATATGCAGAAAGTATTTATGTTCTAATATATAAATTAAATAGATTAGGGTTAAGTATAGATGATATTGAAGAGGTTTTAAGAAATTCTAACTTATAAAATATTAAGTGAATAAAATTTATTTTTAGTATAGGAGGGGGAAATATGAATGAAGAACTAGAAAAAATAAAATTATTAAATGATGAAATGTATTGTAAAAAATACGAAATGTATTGTTTAGAAGTTCCAGATGAAGTAATAACCTTTATAGGAGGGGTAGGATTTAGTTGTTATGAATGTGAACTTAATTGTAGAGAATGTAGTGAAATGGAAGAGTGGTAATAATTTTTAGGTAGGATGAAGAGCAATTAAGAGAAGTACTTACATTAGATATTATGTATTTATCATTAGAAAAAATTAGGGTTAAAGATTTAACAGTAGAAGATTTATTAAGATTATTAGGAAAGTAAGGAGGAAGAGTAATGAGTGTAGATTATTATAGATGTGACTATTGTGGAGAAACGTTTTGTGATTGTGGATATTATGTTGATTGTGACTGTGGTAAAAAATGGTGCTGTGATGAATGTGCAGAAGAAGATGGATTTAAAGAAGAGTATTGTAAATTAGGTTATGAAATAAGATATGAACATTCAGACGATGAAAGATGTGAGAAAGAAACTTGTTATAAATGTGAAAATTTTATAGAAAGAAGTTGCTCTTACTGTAGAGAAGAAAAATTTACAGAGAGTGAAATGTTAGAAAAAGCATTAGAGCTTCTAGGAATTACTGAAAAAGAACTTACAGAAAAAATGAAGGGAGAAAAATAATGAATAAACAAGAAATAATATCAATATGCAAAAAAGTTGAAGAAAATTACATAGTAGCTAATCAATTAATGATAGAAGGAAATAAACTATTAAATCAAGAAGTTAGTTTTTCAGATAAAGAAGTAGAGTTATTGAGTAATGATGTTGATATAGATGAGATGGTAAAGAAATTAGAAGATTTAAGAAATAAATTGAGAGATAGAATACGAGAAATGTAGGAAGAGAGTGGAGGAAGGTAAAATACCATGAAAAACAATAAACCTAAATTTGAATTAGAAGATAAAGAGTGCAGAGTCTGTGGAACATATGAAAGTGGATTTGGTCAAGGGTGTAGTATGGATTTTAGCATTAGTTATCATAGATGTAAAAAATGTGGATATACTTGGGAAACAAAAAATAGACACAGGAAATAATAAGAAATTTAATAAGAGATATTTGATTAATTTATCAAACAAAAGAAATTTTTAAATAAATAAAAATATTTTATATTAAAATAGGGGAATAAATAATGTATTTAAGATTAAAAGATATTTTAGTAAAGGAAAATGTAGGAAGGAAATTTGTTTTTGTTAGATT
This sequence comes from uncultured Sarcina sp., assembly GCA_963557775.1. GTDB lineage: Bacteria > Bacillota > Clostridia > Clostridiales > Clostridiaceae > Sarcina. The sequence goes on along the minus strand of CAUWDH010000017.1, from coordinate 35,512 downwards.
GAATCCTGTAACTGGGAAAATTGATATGTCATTAAAACATATAGCTACTATTGTATGGTGCAACAAAACACATCAAGTTAGTTATGTCACATATAAAAATATTGTGGTTAATATAGAACGAATACTAGAACAAGATTTGAATGGTGGAGAATATAAAATTAAATTTTTAGATGAAATAAGTAAAACAAATTTATTCTTACTGAAATGTAGGAGGTATATAAATGAGATTATTTAATGTAATAAAAATAAATAGAACGTATCTTTTATTAAGAAATTGGAGGGTATAAAATGAGTGAATTAGAATTAATAGAATTAAAATATTTTTATGCTAAGGGATATAGATATATTGCAAGGAATGAAAAGGGGAATGTTAAAATATTTAAGAAACAACCAATAAGGCATAAATGGTGTTCGTCCTATGAAACATGGATTATTCAAGACAATTACCCAATAAAAATGTTTAGTGAGTATGGGGAAGTTGAATTAGGAAGATACGATTTTATAAAATGGGAAGATGAAGCTAAATTGATAGAAAATTTAATTAAATAAAATTTGTCTTTTATCTTAGGAGGAAGAGTAATGGACAAGTTAGAAGCTATAAAAAATAAATTGAGAGAAATGGCAAAGGCATGTGAATTAGTCGAAGAATGTATTAAATGTGTCTATAGGCGTGAATGTAATAAAATAGTTGGAAGCTGTACCCCAAGTGATATTTTAAAGTCAATAGAAAATATAGAAAAAGAATTAAAATTTTAAACAGGAGGAAGAAAGAATGTTAGATAAACAATTATTATTAAATGAATTAAAACTAAGTCAAGAGGGGTACGAGGAACAGAAAGTTATTGAGTCTTTGGGCAAAGATAGGTGCAAAGGTGCGAAAGAACTATTAAAAGTATTAATACAAATGATTGAAGATGGTGTCTATGATTTAAGAAAAGAGGAAGAGTAATGAACTTAAAAGAATTTAAAAATATAATTGATACAATAGAAAAAAGAGTTTGTGCAGAAGAGATAGAAGTTTTAATAACAACTTCTGAATCAACTGTTGGAGGAAGAGCATATAGCAGAGTTAAAGGCATAACATTAGGTTTTGATTGGGAACGTAATCAATTAAGAATAGAACCAAATGACAAATTAATAAAAAAGAAATAAATTATAGATAGGAGAAAATTAATATGAAAGATATAGAATTATACCAAGAAATATGTGAAGCTTTTGGAGAAAATAATGATTATTTTTTAGAGGATGTTGAAGTAAAAGTTAATGGTGTTAATTATGGAGCTGTGGAAGTTGAAAGCTTACCAACAGAAGATGAAGGGAAATATCAATTTGGTGGAACTATTTATGGTATTGGAGAAATAGAAAATGATGAAATCAAAGAAATATTATTTTATATAGAGAGAGATTTTACTCAAACAGGAAGCTATTATTCAGAACAGATAAGAGAGTTTGAACAACCATATGTAGTTAGAAAGGTAATAGAAACAAGAGAAGTATGGAGGGCTTTTTAATATGTTAGATAAAGATGAAATAAGAGATAAAGTAATTGAAACTATACATGATATATTAAGAATTTTTAATGTAGCTTATGATTATAGACTTGAAAAAGAAGATTTCTGGAGTGGTGATTATTGGAGAGCTTATTTGATTTTTAATATAAAAGGAGAAATTAAAACTTTCTGTATGCAACTAAATGAATCTGAATTAGTTAGAGGTATAGAAAAAGATTATAAAAAGCATATTTACAATAGTATTAGACACTCAATAGTAGACTTATTATTTTAATAGGAGGAATTTTAGTGCATTATAATTCGATTATAGAAATATTACAGGAAGCTGTTGATAAGATAACACAAGAAAAATGGAAAGAAGATAATTGTCCACCAAAATTTTTTATATCTAATTTATGGGAACATGAAAAAAGTCAAAAGCTTATTTTAACAGTAACTCATATGAATAACAATTTTTCAAGAGTATTATATCCTATAGAAAAAAATTTTTGGGAATATGATAATTTAAATAAGGTGATGGAAGATTTGTACAATCAAACTATGTAAAGAATGAATTAGAGAATGAGGGAAAATAAATATGGATAAACAAGAACTTAAAGAAGTTATAAGAGGAATTGAAGATATTTATGTAAGAATAGTAGGTAAGAACTTTAACGTAGAGTTTTATATAAATGATGTAAAAATAATTTACTTCGAAGAATGTGTTGAAATAGTATATTGCAATGAAGGCATGAGAGTAAAATTAAATTATTCAGATATAGAAGGAGTTAAAGAAAAGTAATGAAAATATGGTTTACAAGTGATACTCATTTTGGAAGTAAAAGAACCTTAGACCTTTCAAAAAGACCTTTCAAAACTGTTAAAGAAATGGATAAAGCTTTAATTAATAACTGGAATAAAAATATTGCTAAAAATGATATAGTATTTCACTTAGGTGATTTTGGAAATTATGAAATAGATGACTTAAGACAAAATTATAAAAAAGTAACAGAATTTAAGCAGAAAATGATAAATACAGGTTTTTATAAAGTGTCTATCTTTAGAGAAAGTCTTAAAATTGGAAGGGAAATTTATTATTTACATCATAAGCCCTCTGATGCATTAAAGTATAAAAAATTATATGGAGCTAAACAGTTATTTGGTCATATTCATAAATTACAAATGATTAAACCATATGGTTTAAATGTTGGAATAGATTGTCACAATTTTACACCAATAGATTTAGATATGGTAAATTTTTATTTAAATGCTATAGAAAATCATTATGATGAAGAAGTGTTTCTGTTTTATTAATGAAAAAGCAAAGGAGTTATAAAAGAGATGATAAAAGAAGTTTTAGAATTTTATAAAAAAGAAAATGAAGAAATAAATAGATTTGAACAAAAAATAAAAGAAAATAGAAAAAATCTTGATATTTTTGTGAAAGATAGTGTTGATTTAAATGAAGTTGATAAAAAATATAATTACTTAGAAGCAAAAGAACTGATAAATGAATTGGGTAGATTTAAATATGAAGAAAATGTTAAAAAATTTTTACAAATAAAGAAAGAAAGAGAATATCCAGAAATTTTAGGAGTTCATTATTTTTCAGAAATAAAAGAAATTACTTGGCTTAGTGAAGAAGATAAAGTGGAATTAGATAAATTGCTAAAATCTATTTATAATAAATCACCTAGATATTATTCATGGAAATTAGCAGAAATGGACAAAGAAACCTTAAATTTTCTAAAATATAAAAAAATAATAGAAAAAAGGTATAAGTTTACTTGTCATTGTGATTATAATGATGAATGTGAAATAGTATATATTACAGAAGACCAAAAACAAAAATTTTATGATTATTATTCTTTCGATTATAACAATGCAACTAATGAAGAAAGAGAAAAACATGATGACGAATGGAAAGAAAATGGATATTTTGATGTAGGTTGCTGGAATGATGGTGGCTATGAGGTTTGTAGCATAGAAGAATTTGAAGAAAATGTTTCAGATGATGTGGGATATAAAGTTATAAAAGAGCCAGATATGACTTTGGATAGGTTATAGGAGAAATTATGAGATTAATAGCTAGATTAATTTGCAACGACCATTATAAATATGTAAATTGTGATTCTTATAATATACTAGGGCAGAAAATCAAAAAAATATAGATGTGTTAAATGTAATAAAGAAAAATGGTTTAAATATAGAATGTAAAAGAAGATAGTGTTTACTATCTTCTTTTATTGACAAAAAAATAAAAATAAAATATAATTTAGATAAACTTAAAAGGAAGACAGGTGATAGTTTTGAATGATGAAAAATACTTAAATATGAGTATGGAAGAATTTTTAAAACAGCAGATATTTATGGGGATTCATAATCATACCCACTATTCAAATTTAAGATTAAGAGATTCAATTATTAAGATTCCAGATTTAATAGATACAGCTATTAAGCTTAATCATAGAGGAATAAATATTAGTGACCATGAAGCTATTTCGGGACATATAGAAGCTATGAATTATGGGATAGAGCTTCATAAGAAAAAAGAAAAATATAATGAAATGGTTAAAAATGGAGCTAATTTAAATGAGTTAAAACTAGCATTTGGAAAGAGCTATGAAGTTATAGCTAAAATGCCAGATGATTTTAAAGTAGCTTTAGGAAATGAAATATATTTAGTAGATAACTTAGAAGAGGTTAGAGATAACTATAAGTCTGGTGAAACTAAATTTTATCACTTTGTATTAATGGCAAAGAATGAAAAAGGACATGAAGCATTAAGAGAATTAACATCTCAAGCTTGGTTAAATCTTTTTAAAACAGGTAATATGGAGCGTGTACCCATAGAGAAAGAGTTCTTAAAAAAGGTAATGAAGAAATATCCTAATAGCTTAATAGCTAGTACTGCTTGTTTAGGTGGAGAATTAGGGCAATTAGTTTTAGAATTACTTTATTTAAAAAATACAGAAGGGGCTACAGAATCAGATATATTTAATTGCAAATTACGAATACATAATTTTATTCAATATTGTAAAGAAGTATTTGGTGATAATTTTGTAATAGAAATTCAACCTTCTGCTCAAGAAGAACAAATAGAATTTAATAAATTAGCATTAACTATAGCTAATGGTTATAATATCCCACTAATTATAGCTACAGATAGTCACTATTTAAGACCAGAGCATAAGTTAATACATAAATATTATTTACAGAGTAAAGATGAAGAAAGAGAAACAGATGATTTTTATAGTTCAACTTATGTTATGAGTTTAGAAGAAATGTGGAATTATTGGAAGCTCTTTGGTGGACAAAAACAATTTAAAACTGCAATTTTAAATACATATAATTTATTTAAAAAAGTTGAAACTTATGATTTATCAAAAGGTGAAGTAATTCCTCAAAGAGAGTTACCAGAAATTTTTGAAATAAAGCATTTATTTAAAGATTGGTATGATAGATGTGAATACATAAAAAATTATGCTTATTCAGAGTATGAACAAGATAGATTTTTCTTACATATTATTGAAGATGGGTTTATAACAAAAAAACAAAAATTTAATAATATAAATATAGAAAGAATAAATGAAGAGCTTAAACAACTTTGGTTAATCTCAGATAGATTAAAACAAAGAATGGCAAGTTATTATAATTTAACACAGCTATTAATAGAAATTATGTGGGCAGATGATGGTGGGAACAGCATTGTTGGAATTGCTAGAGGTAGTGTTACTGGTTTCTATACAGCTTATTTATCTAATATAACACAAATAAATCCTATTGAGTGGAATCTCCCTTCATATCGTCATATACATTCATCCAGAATAGAACTTCCAGATATTGATATAGATACAGAAACAACAAAAAGAGATAGAGTATTTAATGCAGTTAATAATCATTTCAATGGAAATGTTTATAACTTAAGTACTTTTAAAACAGAAGGTAGTAAATCAGCAATATTAACTTCTGCTAGAGGTTTAGGGATAGATAATGATATAGCTCAAGCAATTGCAAGTTTAATACCATTTGAAAGAGGAAAGAACTGGAGTTTATCTGATTGCTTATATGGAAATGAAGAAAAAGACAGAAAAGTAGTAAAAGAATTTGTAAATGAGATAAGTAAATACGAAAATTGGTTAGAAACTGCGTTAATGGTTGAAGGAATAATTTGTGGTAGAAGTATTCATGCTTCTGGAGTAGTTATATTTAATAATGGAATAACATCTCAAAATGCTATGATGAAAGCTCCTAATGGTAAAAATATTACTGCCTTTGGTATGTTAGAATCAAGTCAATTAGGTGCTGTAAAATTAGATTTTCTAACAGTAGAAAGTACCACGAAATTACACACTTGTCTAAATTTATTATTAGAATATGGGAAAATAGAATGGCAAGGTAGTTTAAAAGCTACTTATGATAAATATTTACATCCAGATGTATTAGAATATAATAATTTAAAAATGTGGGAACTTGTATCTAGTGGTAGATTAATGGATTTATTTCAATTCTCAACTCCTATAGGGATAAGTACTGCAAAATTAATGAAAGCAACAAATCTAGCTGAGTTAGCTCATGCCAATTCTTTAATGAGATTAATGGGAGATGGAACAATTACTCCTACTGAAAAGTTCTTAAAATTTAAATCTGATATTTCACTTTGGTATAAAGAAATGGAAGAATATAAATTAACTAAATTAGAGATAAAAGAGCTTGAAAAACATTTATTAGAATATTTTGGAGTATCAGCAACACAAGAAGATATTATGGAAATGGCTATGAATCCAAATTTAGTTGGATTTAATCTTACTCAAGCTAATAAACTTAGAAAAGCAGTTGCTAAAAAATCTGAAAAAGTTATGAAAGAAGTAAGAGAGCTTTACTTTAAGGTTGGTAAAGAAAATGGGAATTCAGAAAATGTGTTGCATTATATTTGGGATAAACATATTCTTCCACAGGCAGGATACGCATTTAGTAGGAATCACACTCTTCCATATTCTGGAATAGCATTACAAGAAATGAATTTAGCGTTTAGATATGGAGAGCTTTTCTGGAATACAGCAGTTTTAATAGAAAACTCTGGTGCTAATGAAGAGGAATTTGAAGATGAAGATAAGAAATCAAAAGCCACTGAATACGGAAAGATAGCGAAAGCAATTGGAGAAATTAAAAACTTTGGAGTAAATATATCTTTACCTAATATAAACACATCTAAATTATCTTTTGTTCCAGATGAAGAGAATAATAGAATAATATTTGGACTTAAAGGAATTTCTGGAGTAGGTGATGACGCTATTAGGGAAATATTAAATAATAGACCTTACAGCTCATTTAAGGACTTTTATGATAGAGTTGGAATAAATATAGGTAATACAACAAATATTGCTCTAATAAAAGCAGGAGTGTTTGATGAACTTCAATCTAATCTATCAAGAGAACAGTTATTAGAGGAGTTTATATATTTTATTTCTGAACCAGTTAAAAAGCTTACAACAACAAGTATACTCAAATTAGCAGATAATGATTTAATTCCTCAAAAATTTGCTTTAGAACTTAGATTCTATAAATTTAGAAAGTATATATTTGATAAGAAGTTCTTCTTTAAAAATGATACAAAAACTAAAACTAAAAAGTGGTATAAATTAAATAATATAAGTGAACCATTTTTCTATGAGCATTTTCAAGATGAATTAATTGAAGAAAAAGATTATAGATACGATGACGATGGAGCTACATTAGTTTTAGATAAAAACTTTGATAAAGTTTATGAGAAGAAAATAAAAGGATTAAAAGAATTTATAAGTAAGCCAGAAGTTTTAAAACAGTATAATAATTTAGGATATATGGAGATATGGAATAAATATTGTCAAGGAACTATCTCAAAATGGGAAATGGATAGTTTAAATTTCTATTATCATGAACATGAATTAGAAAAATTAGATAAAAATCAATACAATATAAGTAACTTCTTTAATTTAAGTGAAGTTCCTCAAATTGAAACTACATATAAAAAAGGCAATATAGATATTAAAATTATGAAATTATATAGAATATGTGGTACTATATTAGATAAAAATAAAAATAAAAACTTATTACAAGTACTAACACCAGATGGAGTTGTATCAGTTAAGTTCCATAAAGGAGCTTTTACAAACTATGATAAACAACTTTCTGTAGTTAATGAAGTAACAGGGAAAAAAACTGTAGTTGAAAAATCATGGTTTAGCAGAAGAAATAAGGTAATGATAGTTGGATTTAGAAGAGAAGACCAATTTATAGCTAAGAGATATGCTAATAGTATATATCAACATACTGTAGAATTAATAACAGATATAATAGAAGATGGAACAAAAGTGCTAACTAATAAAGAAAGAGTAGTTTTATAACTACTCTTTTATTGACAAAAAAATAAAAATATAATATAATTTATTCATGAAGAAGAGGAGGACAAAACATGGGACATAAAATAGAAGCAGAAGTAAGGTTTTGTAAAATGTTATATCCTAGCAGTGGGCATAAAAATGGTGATTTTGGAATAGTAAGTGTATATTTAGAAAAAGCCATTAATGGAGAACCAAAAGCCCATGATGTTTGGAAAACTTTAACCTTAGTTGGTAATATGCCAGAATTAAAAAAAGGAATTACATATAAGTTAAAAGCAGAAGAAGAATATAATGAAAAATATAAGAGCTTTCAATATAAAGTTAAATATATAGGAGTTCCGATAGATATAAATTCAGTAGAAAGTCAAAAAACGTTCTTAAAATCAATATTGACTGAAAATCAAGTTAATTCTCTTTTTGAAAAGTTTGAAAATCCACTAGAAGAGATTATAAATAATAATTTAAAAGGTTTATGTTCAATAAAGGGAATAAAAGAGAAAACTGCTACAGAAATAATTAAAAAAACTAAAAATAGTTTAAGTTATTATAATATATTTGTTGAATTAGAAAAGTATGATTTAACAGAAAAAATGCTAGATAAATTAATGGAAAAGTATAATTCACCAGAAGTAATAATAGAAAAAATAAAGAAAAATCCTTACATATTAGCAACTGAAATTGATGGAGTAGGTTTTAAAAAAGCAGATGAAATTGCATTAAAGGGTGGTATATCTGAAATAAGCAAAGAAAGATTATCAAGTTTTATAATTTACTATTTACAGGAACAGGCGAGTACAGGAAGAAGTTATATCCCTCAAACAGAATTAATGTCTAATATTATTAATATTTTAAATTTTGATACTTCTAACAAAGAGGGAATGTCTAACTTGACATCTTCTATTTATAATCTAAGAGAAAAAGAAATTTTGTGGTGGGATAAAAATAAGTCTATTATGGGTCTTTATAAATATTTAAAGATGGAATATGCCATCAATACAGAGCTTCATAGGATTTTAAAAGGAGAAAATAAATTCATATATAATAATTGGGAAAGTATTGTAAATGAAATTGAAAAAGAACAAGGTTGGAATTATACAAGAGAACAAAGAGAAGGAGTTAAAACTGCTTTAGACTATAATTTAGTATTAGTAACAGGTCTAGCAGGAACGGGGAAAACAACGGTAACAAAGGCAATGACAAAAGTCCTAAAAAAATATTTTATAGTTCAATGTGCTTTATCTGGTAGAGCAAGTCAAAGAATTACAGAAGCTACAGAAATGGAAGCAAGTACAATACATAGACTTTTGAAATTCAAAAAAGGTGGAGGATTTGAACATAATAAAGAAAATCCTTTAGGGTGTGAAATAGTTATACTTGATGAAGCTTCTATGGTCAACTTAGAACTATTTCTTGCATTATTAAGAGCTATTAAGACAGGGACTAAATTGATAATATTAGGAGATTATGGTCAATTAAGTCCTATAGGTGCAGGGAATGTATTTATGGATATGCTAGAAAGTGGAGTCGTACCTGTAGTTAAGTTGACTATAGTTCACAGACAAGCTCAAGCTAGTGCAATAATCAGTAAATCAATATCTGTAAGATATCAAAATCAATTATTTGAACCCAATTTTGTTGGGAATGTTGTATTAGGAGAACTAAAAGATTTAGAATTAAACATAAAAGATAATGATGAAAATTTATTAAATGATGTTGTACACAAATATGAATTACACTTAAATAGGTTAAAGGATTTTCATAAAGTACAAATAGTTGTTCCCACAAAACAAAGAGGAGAATTGTGTTGTTCAAAATTAAATAATGCAATACAAAAGAAATTTAATTATCATAAAGAAGAAGATGGTATATTTATAAGAGGTAAAAATGGATATCAATATTATTTATTTGAGAATGATAAAATTATAGTTACTAAAAATAATTATAAAATAAAAAATGAAAACGATGAAGATACCCCAGTTTTTAATGGAAATTTAGGAACTATAATATCTATAGATACTAAAAATAAAGAAGCACTTATTGATATTCAAGGTGTAGGAAGAGTTATTTTTTCATCAGCAGATTTAAAAAGTGTTGAATTAGGATATGCAATTACTTGTCATAAGTTACAAGGAAGTAGTGCCAATACTGTTATAGTAGCAATTGATTTTAGTGGGTACAGTTTATTGTCTTGTGAATGGATTTATACTGCTATTACTAGAGCAGAAAAATATTGTGTACTTTATGGAATTAATAAAGCTATTAGATTTGCAATTTCTAAACTTGAAGCTAAAAATAAAGCGACATTTTTACCATATGCTTTAAAAGGTATTAAAATGAGTGATTTATAATAAGCAAAAAATAAAATATATAAATAAAGGGAGGTTAACTCCCTTTATATAAGAATGGAGTTTTAAAAATGTGTTATAAAGGAAATAGATTAATGTGTAATGAGTGTAGATACTGTCCAAAATTTTATTATGAAAATGGAAAAAAGAAATATAAACCTTGTAAAATGATAGACCATAATAAAATAAGATTTTTAGCAAGTGTGTTTAATGGATATGCTTTAGAAAGAGAAGATATATGCAGATATTATGAACCTGCTGAGTGGGGTGTATCTGGAAAAAAAGAATGGGTAGGAATAGAAGAATATATAAAGTATATGGATGAAGAATATTATGTAACACCTAAATTTTTAAAAGAAGAGGGAAAGAGTAAAATAAAAGATATTATAACAATTCCTTTAGTTGTGGGTACACAGCAAGATAGATGGGGAGATTATGTGTATTATGTTAGTTTATATGATTGGTTCACTGGAGAAGCTATTAAAGGAGATGTAATTAAATATAAGAAGAAGTTTAAAGTTATTAGAAGTAAAACAGGAAAAGCTTCTAAGAGAGAGCTTGTTGCTGTAGATGGTAGAGAAGTTGTCTAATGTATGGAGAATTATTTCTTGGGAAATGAAAGAGAAATATATAAAGTTATATAAAAAAATATTGACAAAAAAATAAAAATAATATAAAATAAAATCAGTTAAAGTTGTTAAAATTGACAGTTGAAAGGAATTGACAAAAGAGATGAATAAAAATTTATTAGGAAGAATAAACAAATTAAATAAAGAGCAATCAGAAGCAGTAGAGCATTTAAATAACCCTTGTTTAGTAATAGCAGGTGCAGGAAGTGGTAAAACAGAAGTTTTATCTTTAAGAATAGCTAAGTTAATTAGTGAAGATAGAATATTACCAGAAAATATATTAGTTGTAACTTTTACTAATGAAGCAAAAGATAATATGATTAAGAGATTAAAACCATTAGTAGGTGAAGATAATTGTAAAAAACTATATATAGGTACTTTTCATGGGATTTGTTTAAAAATTCTTAGAGAGAGTGGGAAAATAAACAACCCAATTATAATGAGTGCTTGGAAACAAGAACAATTAATGGCTCAAGCTATGAAAAATATTAACTGTGTAAAGATAAATAAAGATGAAGTTTTAAGTTGGATATCTATTCAAAAAAATTCATTAAGAAGTTGGAACTGTAATTTCTATGATTATTACAAAGAAGATGAAATACCACAATTAGAAAATTACATAGCTTTATATAGAGAATATGAAACTTTAAAGAAGAAAGAAAATCTAGTAGACTTTGGAGATATGATATTAAAGACTTATGATTTATTACTTCATGATAAAGAAATAAGAAATAAGTATGCTATTAAATTTCAACATATATGTGTAGATGAAGCTCAAGATAGTTCAGAAGCTTTATTAGATATAATAAAAATATTAGCTGAATTCCACAATAATCTTTTTATGGTTGGTGATATAAGACAATCAATATATGGTTTTGCTAATGCTAAACTTGAAAGATTATTATCTTTTGAAGCAGATTGGAAAAATAGTAAGGTAATTTACTTAAAAACAAATTACAGAAGCACACAAAGCATAGTTGAATTAGGAAATAGATTAACTGAATATAATAATCATAAATATATGGCAGGGAACGCTCAATCTTATAGAGAAATAGGATGTAAACCTAAATTTAAAGCTTGTATTGATGAATTTGCAGAAGCAGATTATATAGCTAATGAAATATTAAAGTTAAAAGAAAAAGGTGTTTCTTATAAAAATATGTCTGTTTTATATAGAACTAATGCTCAATCAGCTCCATTTGAATTAGTATTTAGAAAATATGAAATTCCTTTTAATGTACTTACAGGAAATGAGTTTTTTGAAAGAAAGGAAGTACAAGCAGTAGTAGCGTATATGCAATTGGCAGTAGATACAAATGATAATATGGCTTTTAGACAAATATATAATTTACCATATAGAGGATTTAATAAAGAATTTTTAGATACTTTAAATGAATTTGCATATGATAGAAAACTATCACTATATGAAGCTCTACCTTTATGTACAACTATAAGAAAAAATTATAGATGGGAAATAGAAAGTAAAGAATTAGCTAAGAAAATTAAATATTTAAGCCAAATAGCTATTTTACATAGAGGTGACGCAAGTAGAGTGGCAGAAGAGGTTATTTATAGCACAGGTATGTATGAATACTATAAAGAGAAAATTGGTGGAGAAGATAGTGCAATAATAGATACTTTAGAAACTTTCATCCAATTAGGACAAAGATTTAAAAATGTACAAAAATTTATTAATTATTGTGTTAAAGGAATATTAGAAGCTAAAAGCTCAACTAATAGAGGGGATAGAGTTAAATTAATGACTTTCCATAAATCAAAAGGTATGGAATTTAAGGTTACTTTTTGTGCAGGGATATCTCAAGGTTTAATGCCTTATAAAAAGAATATAGAAGATGAATATCTTTACAATGAAGAAAGAAGAATTTGCTATGTTGGGATAACAAGAGCAGAAGATATGCTATATGTTACATATCCTATGGTTTATAAAAATAAAGATATGGCTTTATCTGATTTTTTGACAGAAATAGTAGATGAAGCTCAGTTATCAAAAATAGAAAATGATATTTATATGAATTCAATTGACTTAGAGAAGAAAAAAGAAGTTATAATTGAGCCAATAGTAGAGCAAATAAGTTTATTATTTTGATATTGAAATTTTTATATAAATTACTAAATTTTATAATATATTTTTTAGAGTTATATTAATTTAGATAAATTTAAAAAAATACAATTTTAAAAAAAATAATTTGTATAAAAATTCATAGTTTATTAAATTTTTAATAAATTGGACTTTTTGAAAAATAAATCAAATTATTTTAAACTTTATAGCATAGAGAGGATAAGTCTATAATGTTTTAAGACTTGTATCTTTAAAAATTATTGAGGAGGTATTTAAAAATGAAAGAATTAAATACTAATGAAATGGAACAAATAAACGGAGGACATGATGAGTTAACTTCTGGACAAATTAATTATGCAGGAAGTCATGGACAACAAATAGCACATGAAGTTTATAGTTGGCTTAATAATGCAAAAAATATAGCAGGGTTACTAGGGTCAATGGGTGATGACGTTCCTTTATGGTAAAATGTTTTGAATAAGTAATTTAAAAATTAAAATTATAAGATTTCTAAATAAAATACATATCTATTTATTTAGAAATCTTATTTTTATTCAATAATATTTAATAAGATGGACAAAGTAACAACAATAGTCCACATACTACTATGGTAATTACTAGTAATATGAATTTTATAATTTCTTTTAAAGATTTATCTTTCATAAGTATTCCTTTCTTAAAAGTTATTATGATAAAAGAGTTAGTTAAATTATAAAACAGTTATATATTTGATAAAAGTTGGCTTAATTGTTATTTAAATGAATAATAAGTTGTATATTTATTATTTAAACAAAACTTATTAAAAACTTTTATAAATATAGAGTTTTAATTCTAATTTTAATTTTAATCTTAGAAATAATAATTATTAAAAAAGTACTTACATATAAAGATTTTGTAAAAATATATGAATTTTGAGAGTTTATGATTTAATATTTATTTTATTACTTTTTTTAATAAATATATCAAAAATAAATAATGGCAAGATAAGGATAAAAAATTATGTTTACTAAGTATTACTGTATAAAACAAAAGGAACTTAAAGATTGTGGGTGTGCTTGTTTAGCAACAATTTCTAAACAACATGGACTTAAAGTTCCTATTTATAAAATAAGAGAATTAGCAAAAACCGACAAACAAGGGACTAGTGCTAAAGGAATTGTTGAAGCTAGTAAGGAACTTGGATTTTCTGCTAAGGTTTTTATGGCTAGTAAAAAAGAAGATATTTATGATAATATTCCAGTTCCAGCTATTGCTCATGTGATTATGAATAAATCATATGAACATTTTATTGTTATACATAAAATAACAGATAAATATATTTTAGTAGCTGACCCTGCACAAGGAATTATTAAGTATACACCAGATGAATTTTTTACTATTTGGACTGGGGTTATTATAGTTTTAGCTAAAACAGCAGAATTTAGAAAAGGTAAAGATGGAGAATCTATTTTTAAGAAATTTTGGGAGCTTATTAAACCTCAAAAAGGGCTTTTAATTAATATATTTTTAAGTTCAATTTTAATTACTATATTAGGTGTTATAGGGTCTTTTTATTTTCAATTTTTACTTAATACTGTAATTCCTAATGACTTAAAATCTACTTTAAATATTTTTTCTATAGGACTTATAATTTTAACTATATTTTCAGTTTTAACAACTGCGTTTAGAAAACAACTATTACTTCATTTTTCTCAAAAGTTGGATGTACCTTTAATGCTTGGTTATTATGACCATATATTAAATTTACCTATGAGTTTCTTTCAAACGAGAACTGTAGGAGAAGTTATATCTAGGCTTGATGATGCTTATAAAATAAGAAATGCTATTTCTGGAGCAACTTTAACTGTTATGATTGATGGATTTATGGTTATTATAGGAGGAATATCTCTTTATTATGAAAGTAGTTATTTATTTTTAATTACTTTAGCACCACTTATTTTATATTTAATAATAGTTTTTATTTTTAGAAAATCTATTGAAAGTAATAATAGAGAAACTATGCAAAGTCAGGCAGAGCTTACTTCTTATTTAGTTCAATGTTTAAATGGAGTAGAAACTATAAAATCTTTTAATGGAGAGTCTGAAATATCATTAAATGTTGAAAAGAAGTTTGTTAAATTCATGAAAGATATTTTTAATTTAGGTACAGTAAATAATATTCAAAGCACCTTGAAAGGTGGAGTTAAAGCTATATTTGGAATAGTAATTCTTTGGATTGGAACTATGCAAGTTTTAGATGGAAACATATCTATAGGTACTTTATTGACTTTTAACGCTTTACTTGCTTATTTTTTAAATCCTATAGAAAATATGGTTAACTTTCAATCAACGCTTCAAAGTGCTATTGTATCAGCTCAAAGATTAGAAGAAATAATAGGGACAGCTATAGAAAAAGCTGAAGGAGAGAAAAATAAACTTAATCCAGTTAATTTAAAAGGTTCAATTGAATTTAAAAATATAAATTTTAGATATGGTAATAGAAAACTTATTTTAGATAGAATAAATATAAAAGCTAATAAAAATGAAAAAATAGCTTTAGTAGGAGAAAGTGGTTCTGGAAAAACTACATTATCAAAACTTTTAATGAATTTTTATAAAGTAGAAAAGGGAGAAATCCTTATTAATGGATTAAATATAAATGATATAAACTTAGAAGTTTTAAGAGATAGAATAGCCTATATCAGTCAAGAAACATTTCTATTCAATGCAACTATTATGGAAAACTTAAGATTTGGTAATGAACATGCATCTTATGAAACTATTATAGAAGGATGTAAAAAGGCTCAAATACATGATTTTATTAATAGTTTACCCTTAAGATATGATACTTTAATTGAGGAAAATGGTTCTAATTTTTCTGGTGGTCAAAAACAACGTTTATCTATAGCTAGAGCTATAATAAAAAATCCAGATATATTAATTATGGATGAAGCTACAAGTAATTTAGATAGTATTACAGAGAAAGCTATTAGTGATACTATGGAAGAATTTATGAAAGATAAAACATCTATAATAATAGCTCATAGATTAAGTACTATAAAAAATTGTAACAAAATTTACGTTTTAGAAAAAGGAAAAGTTGTTGAAGAAGGAAATCACCAAGAATTATTAAGTTCAAAAGGCTATTACTTTAATTTATGGAAAGACCAACTTCCTAGTAAAGAATTGATTAAATCAATGGAAGGTGGTGAATTTTAATGGGAAGATTTAAAATTCAAAATCTTGATGAATTAAGTGATGGAAGAGAGCTTTTAGAAGCTAAGCCTAACAAATTAACAAGTTATTTTATATATATTCTTATAGCCATGCTTATAGCATTTTTACTCTGGGCATGGTTTTCAACAAAGGAAATAGTAGTATCAACTAGTGGAATAGTAGAACCTAATTATGAAATTTATAATGTATCTCCACTTCTTAGTGGAGCTGTAAAATCGGTTAATTATAAAAATGGAGATTATGTAAAAAAAGGTGATATTATACTAAGTCTAAATGTTAGTGATGCTAAAAATCAATTAAAAGCATTAGAAAATGAGCAAAATTCCTTAAATACAAGTATAAAAGACCTTCGAACATTAAAAAATGTAATAGCTAATGACAATAATTTTATAGGAAATGAAAATAAGTATTATACAGAATATAATTCTTATTTAGCTCAAAAAAATATTATAAATAGTGAAGTAAATCTATCGAAGTCACAGGCAAATACTATACAAAATCAAATAAATGGGTTACAGGGATTAAAAAATGCTATAGAAAATAATAGTAATTATAGTTCTAGCAATTCTCTTTATAGTAATGAATTTGAGGAATATATAAATTCAAAAAAATCTTTAGAGGATAAAATTCAGTCATTACAAAAAGAACAGGGAAATATAGAAAATGAAAAAAATAATTCTAATAATTTAGAAAATAATATAATAAATAATTACGATAAAGTGGCAAAGGCAGGAAAAGAATCTCAAGTTTATACAAATAAAATGAAGAAAAAGATTCCAAGTGATATAGGAAAAGCTCAAATACAACAACAAATAAACTCTGTTAATCAAAATAATAAAATGGTTAAAGCACAAAAGAATTTATCTCAAGCAGAAGAAAAATTACAAGAAGCAAATACAAATGCTAATTTTGATAATGAGTTAAATTCAATAAATAGCAATATGTTACAAACTCAAAATCAATTGAGTTCTTTAAAAAATAATTATTTAGTTCAAATAGGACAAGAATTACAAAATTTAAATAATCAATTGAATACTATAAATGGAGCTGTAGATAAGACAAGTCTTTCTAAATCTCTTGATAAGTGGCAATTTTTATCTCAAATAAGTAGTACATTAAACAGTGAAAACACTAAATTTGATGTTTTAAGTGCTAATGTAAAAGAGTTAAAAAATGAAGTTAATAGTGGGGAAGTAAAAGCTAATAATAATGGTATTTTATATATGCCACAAACTCCACAAGTAGGAATGGTCATAAAGGCAGGACAAGAAGTTGCTGAAATAATGCCAAATAAAAGTAATTTTAAAATTAAAATAATAATTCCTAATGATGAGATAGGTAATATAAAGGTTGGAGATGAGATTAAATATAGTTTTTTATCTTTCCCATATACTGAATATGGATTTTTGAATGGAAGCTTAAAGAGTATAAATGTAACATCAGAAATAAATCCTAAAACAGGTCTTTCTTATTATGAGGCTGTAGGAACTTTAAGTAGTAATATTATAAAAAATAAAGAAGGAAAAGAAGGAGAAATAAAACTAGGAATGGCTTGTGAAGCTAAAATAGTTTCAAGACAGGAAAAAATGCTTTATTATATTTTAAATCAATTAGGATTAAAGACAAACAATTTTTAAAGTTAATATAAAAATATTTTAAAATATTTTATGATTTAAAGTAACAAGGAGTTAATAAGAATGAAGAAAGTTTTAAAGATATTATGTGTAATAGTAGGAATTCCATTACTAGTTTTATTTTTAATAGCAATAGGAAATCATATAATATTATATTTATATTGTAAATTACAAAATATAGATGTTTCTACATTATCAAGAAATCAGTTAATGAATATAGTAAGATATTATATGTATATTGGAAGTGCTATTGGTGAATTTTTATCTGTAATAGTTTTATTTATTATTTATTTTCCAACTAAAGAAGGATTGATAAAAAGGTGTAAATTTAAGAAATATTCTTCTCAAAAGTTAAGAGTAGTTTTATTTTTACTTTTAGGGTTTGCTGTATTAACTATAGTTTATATTCATTTAACTCAAGGAATATTTGAAAGTTACGTTAAAGTAGAAAATAATGTTAATTTAGGGCATCAATCATTTTGGGGATTTTTATTATCTATATTTTTAATTCCTGTGTTTGAAGAAATAATATTTAGAGGAGTAATGCTTGGAACTTTTAAAAAAAGTATGAATTTAAAAGTAGCTGTGGTATTACAAGCTTTAATTTTTGCTATAATGCATGGAAATATAATACAATCATCTTATACATTTTTTTTAGGGATAATTTTAGGAGTGGCTTTTTTATATACTGGAAGCATATTCGGAGATATAATTTGTCATATTACTTTTAATCTATTTGGATTATTAATAATACCTATAATAGAGCATTTTTATTATAATAATATAGTTTATATATTGATTGGATTTGTTTTAATTATATTTTCTTTTATCTTATATAAACATAATAGAAAAGGTGTAACTAAATTATAAATAATATTATATATAATTATATATAGGGAGGTGAATGAATTATGAAAGAATTAACTATTAAAGAATGTGAAAATATTTATGGAGGATGGATTAATCCATTATTATTAACTGTAGAGTCACCAAATACATTGGGATTTTTAGGAAATAAGGATATTTATAAATATAACCTAATAAATCCTATGAATTCAACAAATGGAACTATATTATTAAATCAATTATCTATTAACGATTATAATTTTTTATAAAATATCTAATAAGTTAACAAAATAAAGAGCTATTATTAAATATAGCTCTTTTTATTAATCTCATTAAAAGTCTAGTTTTAAAGGAATTAATTACTTAATAATATTGACAAAAAAATAAAAATAGAATAAAATAAAAGAGTAGTAAAAATTGAATATAAAACAAATGAAAGAACGGTGATATTTATGTCAAAAACAAATTATCCTGCAACTTTATTATGTGATTTTTATAAAGTATCACATAGAGAGCAATACCCACAAGGTACTACTAAGTTATATAGTACATGGACACCTAGAGCTAGTAGAATCAAATGAATAAATGAAGTGATATCATTTGGTATACAAGGATTTATAAAAGATTACTTAATTGAATTCTTTAATAAAAATTTCTTTAATAGAGATTTAAAAGATGTAGTCACTGAATATGAAAGAGTTATAAAGAATTGCTTAAATAAAGAAGAAGTAGACAGTTCACACATAATAGCTTTACATAAGTTAGGGTATTTACCTATAAAAATTTGTTCAGTTGAAGAGGGAACATTAATTCCGATTAGAGTTCCAATGCTAACAATAGAAAATACAATAGATGAATTCTTTTGGGTAACAAATTACTTAGAAACTTTAATGAGCTGTATGTTGTGGCAACCAATAACTTCTGCAACAATATCAAGAGAGTATTATAAAATACTAGAAGGATATTATAAAAAGACTGTAGATAATAAAGAGATAGAAGAATTTATTATAAGCTCTCAAGGACATGATTTTTCTATGAGAGGTATGAGTTCATTAGAAAGTGCAAAAACCTCTGGAGCAGGTCATTTAGTTAATTTTGTTGGAACAGATAGTATACCTGCTATTATGTATTTAGAGAAAAATTATAATGCAAATATAGAAAAAGAGATTATAGGAGTAAGTATTCCTTCAACTGAGCATAGTGTTCAATGTGCATATGGACAAGAAAAAGAACTTGATACATATAAAAGATTGATAACAGAAATTTATCCTACTGGTTTAGTTTCAATAGTAAGTGATACTTGGGATTTATGGAATGTGATAAATAATTATTTACCTCAATTAAAAGATATTATAATGAATAGAAAAGGGAAAGTTGTTATAAGACCAGATTCGGGGAATCCAGTAGATATTATTTGTGGGAATCCTAATGGAAAGACTGAGAGTGAGCGTAAAGGAGTTATTCAATTACTGTGGGAACAGTTTGGAGGAACTTATACTTCAAAGGGATACAAGTTATTAGATGAACATATAGGATGTATTTATGGTGATGCTATTACTTTAGAGAGATGTAATGAGATTTGCGAGAAATTAGCTGAAAAAGGATTTGCAAGTATTAATATAACATTGGGGATAGGAGCATATAGTTACCAATACACTACAAGAGATACTTTTGGATTTGCATTGAAATCAACTTATGCAGTAATAAACAGTGAAGAAAAGTTCTTATTTAAAAATCCTATCACAGATAATGGAGTTAAAAAATCTCAAAGAGGAAAAGTTTATGTTTATAAAAAACTTGAAACTGGAGATATCAAATATAGAGATAGCTTAACTCAAAAGCAATATGATGAATTTGAAAAATCAAACTTATTAAAACCTATTTTTGAAAATGGTGTTTTACTAAAAGAAACTTCATTGAAAGAAATAAGAAGAAAAATAAAGATGGCTTAAGAAAGGTGATAAATATGATTAAATATAATGGACTTAAAATAGAAACAACTAAATTTCCTAATGGAGAGATATGTATAAAACCATTTGATATTAGTTTAAGTAAGACAAAAGAACATACAATAGATTTTTATTTTCAAAGTAATGAAGACCTTATTTTATTAATGATGATAAAAGGTCACTTAGATGAAAATGGGATTAAAGATGTATTACTAATGATTAATTATATGCCTTATTCAAGAATGGATAGAAGTGAAAATGGAAGTATTTTTACTTTAAAATATGTAGCTGATTTTATAAATAAGCTAAATTTTAGTGAAGTAAGAGTTAAAGAAGCTCATTCAGATGTAACTCCTGCTTTAATAAAAAGATGTAAAAATATCCATACTACTGCTCAATTAGGAGAGTATGTATGTTGTAAAAATCAAGATTTAGATATGTTTAAAGATGTAGTATACTATCCAGATAGCACAGCATATAAAAGATATCATAAAGATTTTGATATGTTTAAATATTATGCAATAGGAAATAAAATTAGAAACTTTGAAACAGGGAAAATACTTTCATTAGAAATAATAGGCAACTTACCTAAAGAACCTTTTAAGGTTATAATGGTTGATGACTTATGTAGTAGAGGTGGAACTTTTCTACTTGGTGCTAAAAAATTAAGAGAATTAGGAGCTACTGATATTACTTTAGTAGTAACTCATTGTGAAAATTCAATTTTTGATGGCGAGATATTTAAAAATAATTTAATTAATAGAGTATATTGTCTTGATACTATGGTACTAGATGAAGAAAAGCTTAAGCAAACTAATGGAAAATTAATTATTGTTCAATAAATTAAAACATTATTGACAAAAAAATAAAAATATGATATGATTATTGTAGTTGATAAAATAAATTTATCAACTACAAATCATTAAGAAAAAGGAAGATTATATGCTTTATAAAGTTAATTTAAATGAAAATGTAATCTTTAATCATGAATTATTAATAGATATTCCTGTACCAGAAGATGATTTACATTACATATTAGAAGGGTCAAAAGAAACAGGGACTATTCATGAAGTGATACATGATTATGGAGGAAAAATACTTGAATTCGATGAAGATAATTATGGCATTTTAAATGATGTTAAAGTGAATAATATAGAAGAATTCTTGTAAAAAATAATTTATACTAAATTAGTATGGTTATAAAATATACATTTTAATTTGTTGCAACAATAAAAATAAACAAAAAAATAAAAATAAGAAAAGTAGAAGGTAAAAAAAGATGAAAGTAATTAAAAGAAACAACACATTAGAAGAATACGATAAAGAGAAAATAAAAAAAGCAATCATAGGAGCAGTTGGAGATATCAGAGAATGTTTAGTAGAAGATAAACTTTTTGCTGAAACAATAGCTAGTTTAACTTTAATTGAAATTGTAAAAAAGGATTTAGTAACTCCAGAACTTCATGTTCACATTGAAGATATACAAGATACTGTTGAAGAAGCATTAATGAAATTAGGAAGATATGATGTAGCAAAAGCTTATATAAAATATAGATATAATAGAGCTGAACATAGAAATAAATTAAATTCAATAGATAAAAAAATTAATGAATTAATTGAAATGAAAGCAGATGAATCTGTAGCAAATGCTAATAAAGATGGTAAAAAGTTTAATACTCAAAGAGATTTAATAGCAGGTATAGTAGCTAAAGATTATGCTCTAAGACACTTACTTCCAAAAGATATTGCTACAGCTCATGAAAGTGGAGATATTTATTTTCATGATATGGACTATAGCCCATTCACTCCTTTATTCAACTGTATGTTAATTGACTTTAGAGGTATGCTTAAAAAAGGATTTACTATAGGTAATGCAGATGTTGGTGAACCACAAACTATAGAAACTGCTACTGCTTTAGTAAGTCAAATAGTAGCTAATGTAGCTTCAAATATTTATGGTGGTACTACTTTTAATAGAGCTGACGAAGTATTAGCTGTATATGCTAAAAAATCTTATGAATTACATCTAAAAACAGCTAAAAAATACTTACATAATGAAAAAGCAATTGAAGAATATGCTAAAGAAGAAACTATTAAATCAATTCACAAAGCAATAAAGAGTTTAGAATATGAAATAAACACTTTATTTTCTAGTAATGGACAAACTCCTTTCTTTACAATTGGTTTTGGTTTAGGAGAAGATTGGTTTGCTAAAGAAATACAAAGAGCTATTTTATTAACTAGAATAAAAGGGCTTGGAAAGCAAAGAAAAACTGCTATATTCCCTAAATTAGTATTTACACTTAAGAGAGGATTAAACTTAGAAAAGAATGACCCTAATTATGATATAAAACAACTTGCCTTAGAATGTGCTAGTAAAAGAATGTATCCAGATATATTATCTTATGATAAGATAGTTGAAATTACTGGAGGTTTTAAAAGTCCTATGGGTTGTAGAAGTTTCCTTCATGAGTACACTAATCCTGTTACTGGGGAAAAAGAGTATGATGGAAGAAATAATTTAGGTGTTGTTACTGTCAATCTACCAAGAATAGGGATTGAAAGTAAAGGAGATAAAAAATTATTCTATAAAATATTAAATGAAAGATTAGAATTATGTAGAAAAGCACTAATGTTAAGAATAAATTCTATATCAAAAGCAAAAGTTGAAAATGCACCTATCCTATATCAATATGGAGCAACAGGTAAAAGATTATCTCTAAATGAAGATGTAATGAAGATATTCAAGGATAAGAGAGCTTCTGTTAGTTTAGGATATATTGGACTATATGAAACTGCAACTTGCTTCTATGGTGGAGAATGGGAGCATAATAAGGAAGCTAAAGAGTTTACTTTAGATATAATGAGAGTTATGAAAGCTAAAGTTGAAGAATGGACAGAAAATACAGGATATTATTTTAGTATTTATGGAACTCCTGCTGAATCACTAACTCATACTTTCTGCACTAAAGATAGAGAAAAATTTGGAGTAATTAAAGATATCACAGATAAAGGATTTTATATAAATTCATTCCATTACGATACTAGAAAAAATCCTACGCCTTTTGAAAAAATAGATTTTGAAAAAGATTACCCATATTACAGCTCTGGTGGATTTATTCATTACTGCGAATTCCCAAGTTTAATAAATAATATAGAAGGTTTAGAAGCTATATGGGATTACGCTTATGATAGAATAGGTTATTTCGGTACTAATACTCCAATTGATAAGTGCTACGAATGTGAGTACGAAGGAGAATTTAAGCCAACAAGTGATGGATTTGAATGTCCTCAATGTGGAAATAACAACCCTAACACTACTAGCTGTACTAGAAGAACTTGTGGGTACTTAGGAAATCCTATTGAAAGAAAATTAATTAAGGGAAGACTATTAGAGGAGCAATCAAGAGTTAAACATATGAAATAGAAAGTGGTAATCTAATATGAATTATGGTAAATGGAATAAGTGTGATTTTGTAAATGGTAAAGGATTAAGAACATCTCTGTTTGTAACAGGGTGTTCCCACCATTGTAAAGGCTGTTGGAACAAAAGTATATGGAGCTTTGAAAGTGGTTATGAATTCACCGAAGAGGTTGCAAAAGAAATAATAAACTATATCAAAAATAATCCCTCTATTAAAGGTTTGTCCTTGTTAGGTGGGGAGCCATTTGATAATTTAGAATTAATAGAATTTGTAAAAGAATTCAAAAAGATATGTCCAGATAGAGATATATGGATATGGAGTGGTTACACATTTGAAGATATATTAAAAGATAAAAATAAAATTGAACTTATAAAGCTTTGTGATATTTTGGTAGATGGTAAATTTGAAATGGATAGGAAAAATCTTTCTCTTAAATTTAGAGGTTCTGAAAATCAGAGGATAATAAATATTAAGGAAAGTTTAGAACTTGGAGAATTAAATTTAAGTACCTTAAATTAATAATTGACAAAAAAATAAACTCTTGATATAATTCCATCGTAGGGAAATTAAAGGAGTTGACACAAATGAAAAGTGAAAAAGAAAATCGTATTCAAATATCAAAAAAAAGTTTAATTGGAATTATTATAGTAGGAGTAATCGGAGTAGTTATAATTGTTCTATTGAGCATTACTTTTGGTTTTAAATCGGGACAAAATAATGAAAAACTTCAAACTCAAATAAATAATTATGCACAACAATGTAAACAATCAGTAGATATAGCTAATGAACAAATGGGTATTAATAATCTACAAAATTACGATGAATACAATGAACTTATAATTGGTATGCAAAATGAAATAAAAACTGGTCAAAAGATGTCTGAGAATTTACCTCTCTCATCTACTCAAAAAGCAGAAGTTCAAAAAATATTAAAAGAAGTAGTTGATACTTATAATAAAACACAATCTTATATTGTCAATAATTAAACAATAAATAGTATAACATAATATGTGGTAGGGTGGTAGGGGGAAATTACAATCTTAAATAAAATGCTCGTAAATGAAAATAAGAGAAAAAATGGTTTGAAAATGTATTCAAGAATACAAATAACTAAAAAGGAGATTATTTTATGTTATTTGTAACTAGAAGAAAATTTGAAAAAATGACTCTTGATATATTAAAAGAAATTATTGATTATCAATTTGAAACTTTTGTAACAGATACAGATAATTTAGATAAATTAAACCAACAAAAAGGAGCAATAATAGCTTTACTTATTCTTGCAAAAAAGATAGAATCAAAAAAATGGATTTAAGTAATTAAGAAGTAAGCTGAGTATTTCAGCTTACTTTTATTTAGAAAGGAATGATTTTTATGACTTATGTAATAAGCGACCTACATGGAGCGTACGAAGAATTTATATTAATGTTAAAGAAAATTAATTTTACTGATAATGATTTATTGTATATCAATGGAGATATAATAGATAGAGAAAATGGAAGTATAAAGATAATAGATTACATACTTGATAAAAAAAATATTATTTGGATAAAAGGAAATCATGAGGAACTGTTAGAATATTCATTTGAAAATGAAGAATATAATTTATGGTTCTGTAATGGTGGATATAGTACTTATACTGATTTATATAATAAGCCAGAAAATTATGTAAAATCATTATTACAAAAAATTAAAAATTTACCATTATATAAAATACATAATAATTTTATAATAACTCATGCAGGAGTTTTACCTAGTTATGACACAGAATTTTTAGATGTAGAAGCTTTCTTAGAAGAACAAGATAACCATACTTTACTATGGGATAGAAGCTCTATAAATGATGATATAGGGTTTTATGATTATAAATTTATATTTGGTCACACACCAACAATAAGCATTTCTAATGGCACTACCAATAAAATATTATATAAAAATAACAAAATTTATATAGACTGTGGAATTAGCACTTCTACAATTGGCAAGTTAGGATGTTTATGCTTAGAAACAATGGAAGAATTTTATATAGATAGAAAGTAGGGCATTTATGCTAATATCAAAATTTTCAAAAAATAAAAATAGCTTTTTAATTATAGCGACTATTATTGTAGTATTTATATCTGTAGGAATATTTACTAATAATACTAATGAAAATAGTGATAAAGCTAACGAAGCTACTAAAATAGGAAATGAAGAAGATATAAATTTAAATAGCGATAGATTTTCAAAGTTAAGTGATTGTTATTTAATTGATAAAAAAATTTATGATGTTGTTGTTGATTCAAAAACTAATATAATATATTTAGTTAATAAAGATAATGCTTCAATGATACCATTATACACAAGCGATGGAAAAGTAATGTCTTATACAGATTATTGTAATTTAAAGATGAAAAAATAAAAATTTAAAAAAATAATTGAACTAACAATCCCTATGTGTTATACTAATATTAGTTTTTAACTAAGGAGTTGAAGAAATGAACAAAATATTAAAATTTACAACAAATAAAAAATCACCTATAACTTTTCCAGATGGGATTTCAATAGCTCTTATAAATGAAAATAGTATTATCATAGGGATAAAAGCAGGAAACTTAAAAGATGAAAATATCACTGATTTCTGTAATAATGAAATAAAGCTTGGATTTTTAAACTTTGAAAGAGAAGAAACTAAAGCAAAGCATAGTATAAATGGTTTTGCTATATATATAAATGAGTTTATAGATTTAGGAATAGCTTTTTCTAGTTTTAATGCTTCTGCAAAAACATTTAAATTAAACCCACCTATATATGAGGATAAAGGATATGTTTTTAACTTTATATTAGTTGATGATAAAGATACGGTTATAATAACTAGACAAATAGGAACATCTCAAGAATTCTCAAAAGCTATATATGATGCATACTTAAAAACTATTAATGAAATAAATGAAGTAGTTTATTTAAATGAAAATATTTTATGGAATGAAATAACAGAAGCTCAACAAGATACTATGATTTATTTATCAAAATATTCCATAGAAGAAGTACTAGATAAGTTTACTCTAGGATATTATGAAAAAAGAGAAAGAGAACAATAGTTCTCTCCTTACATAAATAGAAAGAGATGATTTTTTGTTAAAAGAATATTTAATTAATGATGTTTTAGATGATAACTACTCCTTAGAAGAAAAAATAATTTCTATAAAAGAATTATTAGAAGAGGTTTCTAATAATAATACTTTAAAAGATTTAATTTACTATACCAATTCCCTTTTAGTAAAGAATCAAATTTGTCCGAGTTGTGGAGCAAGATTGACTACTGAAAAAATCAAGATAAATTCTTATGAATTTTGGGGAATAGAAGACATAGAAGAAGATATTAAAATAATTTGTGAGAACTGTGGTCTTGATTTCACTAATTATTAAATTGACAAAAAAATAAAATTTTGATATAATTGAGGAGTGAATTGAAAATGAAATTTACTTGGATAACAATGATTATGGGAGGTTTTATGAGCGTATTTTTAAATACTTCTCCTAACAACTTACCTAAACCCATTGCTCAACCAGTAATTAAAATAACAAAAAATATAGACAAAAAAATAAAAATAAATAATACAAAATGTAGTGATTTTCACATATCTTTTTATACTAGTTTAGCAAATGAAAATACTAATAATGGAAAAGGTACAGATTGTCATGGAAAGCCTTTGATTTATGGTGATGTTGCTGATAATTATTTACCTTATGGTACTAAGATTCACTTATATGGAATGGGGAATTTTATTGTAAGAGATGTTGGTTCATCTAAATATTTTCATAATAGTCATGAGTTAGATGTATTTATCCCTAGAAACAGTGGAGAAAGTAATGCTCATTACTATGAAAGAGTATCAAATATGGGTAGAAAGGTAGTGAAGGGTTATATAGAAAACTAAGAAAGGAAGAAAAATGGATAGTTTAGAAGAAACTTATAAAAAAATTGGTTTAGAAAAATATTATTATTTACTCTATCCAAAAAATAAAAAAAAAGAAAATACCAAATCTTTAAATCACAATAAATCTAGGAGGTAATTGAAATGGCTAAATTACATTTTAAATATGGAGCTTTAAATAGTTCTAAAACTGCTAATTTATTAATGACTGCTCATAACTATAGAGAAAAAGATAGTAAAGTTTTATTACTTCAATCTAGTAAAAATATTAGAACAGGAGCTAGTAAAATAACTTCAAGAGTAGGATTAGAAAGTAATTGTATTGTCTTTAATGATAATACTAATTTAAAAGAATTAATTTTGAATAGAGATGTTGCTCCAGAAGTAGTTCTTATAGATGAAATACAGTTTGCAACAGTTAAACAGATAGACGAGCTTGTAGAAATTGTTGATAATTGTGGAATAACAGTAATTACATATGGATTAAAATCCACTTATACAGGTGATTTATTTCCTGCTACAGCGAAATTATTTGTAGTTGCAGATAAGATAGAAGAAATAAAACAAATTTGTATGTTTTGTGATAAGAAAGCTTTTATGAATCTTAAAGTAAAAGATAATAAACCAGTTTATAGTGGTGAAATAATCTCTATAGGAGATGTAAAACAATCAGAGGAATATTATATACCTGTTTGCAGAAAACACTTTTATAATCCTCCTATTTGGGATTAGAAAGGAAATAAAATGATTTGTAATTTGATTATAATTTTATTATTAATATTAATTTTATACTTATGGGAAGATAGAAATAAAAGACTAGCCTATAATAATGGAATTAAATTACCTACAAACTATTATAACGCTAAAAACTTACTTATCATTATTTACATATTAAGCAGTTGTTTAATTGCTTCGGGTATATATAATATATTTAATTAATTTAAGAAAGCTGAGGATAATTAATGAACAAACTTATAACTGACATAAGATTAGATATTACTTTACCAGAAAGTTTAAAACTAACAGAGCAAGTAAAATCAAGTCTTGTAAAAGAAGTAGACCAAATGATGAACTTAGATAAGATTCCAGAGGATGAAAATTTTAATGTTTCAGTATTACATGAAATAATCGAAGACCAATATCTTTAATTATTTCTTTAAAACTCCTATTTTAACCGATAGGAGTTTTATAATGACAAAAAAATAAAAAATAATAGGAAGTGATAAAATGATAAATAAAAAAGAAGTAGTAAAAGTTCAAATAATAAAAGATGTTATTAGATTAAAAAAAGTTATTTTTGAAAAATATGATTTAGTAGAAGCTTTTATTATTGATGGCTATTTCTTTGCATGGAGCGAAGATAAATATTATTTATTAAATAATGATGAAATAGCTATGCCTTGTTATTGCTAAGAAAGGAGAATTGAAAAATGCCTTATTGCTATGGAGAAACAAGAAACAATATAACAATTAAAGAAGAAAAAACCTCTTCACTTCACATTCCAACAACAAAAAAACTTAAAGTAGATAATATAAAAAATCTTGATGATATTAAAAGAGTTTTAGATTTATTAGATATTCACATAGCTGATAATCATGAAAATTTTGAAAAAGTAAAAGATTTATTTGAATAGGAGAAAATAATTTATGAAAGAAAAAATAAAAGAAATGCTATTAAATAAATTAGAAATAGTAGATATATATCCTCGTAGCAAACATCTTGATGATGATTCTGATTGGCACTTAATAAATATAATTTATAAAATTAATGATACACCAGAAGGTTGGTGGACTTACTTAAAAACAAGTAAATTTTTCTTTAAACAAAGAAATAAAACAATAGAAGAGATAGCTGAAGAGTTCATAAATTATTTAGTAGAAAAAGCTAATTCTGAAGTTGAAGAAGCAATAATGAAAGTAAAACTTAAAGAAATGATAATGCAAAAATTAAAGGAAGCATAATAAGTTATTAGAGAAACAGGAGGATTATAATTAATGAATAATAGAAATTTAGGAACACTTAAAGGTTCTGAAAGAGTAAGAAAAAGAGTTAATAATATGTTTGGTTCGGATGGAGCAAAAGGTGTATCACATAGTTTGTTTGAAATAATATCAAACTCTATAGATAGATTTAAAAAAGGATATGGTAAGAAAGTTATTATTACTAGATATTCTGATAATAGCCTTTCTGTTGAAGACTTTGCAGATGGACTACCTATGGAATGGAATGAAGAGGAAGGTGCTTATAACTGGGATATAGCTCTTAAAACACTATATGGTGGAGATAACTATGAGCAATCACAAAGTAATGATGGTGTCCTTGGAGCAAATGGATTAGGATTAACCTCTACACAATATACTTCGGAATATATGGATGTTATAGTCTATAAAAATAATAAGAAATATACAACAAAATTTAAAAAAGGTAGACCTTTAGATTTTGAAACTGGTGAATATGTAGGAAAAGATGATAATAACTTTTTATCAAAAGAAGATGGAGCAAGAGTTTTAAAAATAGAAAGCTACCATGAAGATAGAAGTGGAACATTTATTAAATTTAAACCAGATGGTGAAGTATTCACAACTACTTGTATAGAATCTGAATGGATAAAAGATAAATTAAATAAACAAGCTGTAGTAAATACAGGTATTTCTATAGATTATAATGATGTACTAGAGTGTAAAACATATACTTATAACTATGATAAAATAACTGATTACATAGATTGTCTATCTAGTGGAAATGAAAATAGAATAGATAATGTTTTATATTTTACTGGTAGTGGAAAAGGAAAAGATAAAGAAGATAGACCAGAATATGAAACAAGCTATGAAATAGCATTTGCTTTTGATAATTTAATTGGGGTTCAAGAGTATTACCACAACAGTTCTGAATTAATAGAATTAAGTGATAATGCTACCACAAAAGGTTTTGAGAAAGCATTGACCTCTTCTTTACATAAAATCATTAACGAGAATAAATTATATAAAGCCAAAGAAAAGAAAATAAAAATAGATGATATCTTACCAAGTCTAGTGAGTATAGTAAATACTAAATCTACTTTAACTTCTTATTCTAACCAAACTAAATATTCTATTAATAATATTTTTATAGAAGACTTTATATTAAAGAATTTAGAAGAACAATTAAATATATATTTCACTGAAAATAAAGATTATGCTTTAAAAGTTGCTAGTAGAGTTCTGATAAATAAAAGAGCTAGAGAACACGCTGAAACAACCAGATTAAATATTAGAAAAAAATTAGAGAATGATGGTAGTTTATTAAGTAAAGCAGTTGGATTAATTGATTGTAAATCTAAGAATCCATTAGAGAATGAATTATACATATGTGAGGGTAGGTCTGCTTTAGGTTCATTAATAAAAGCCAGAGATAGCCAATATCAAGCGTGTATACCAGTTAGAGGTAAAACATTGAACTGTTTAAAAGCAGATTTAAAGAAAATTCTAAGCAATGATACTATTATCAATATAATAAAAGCTTTTGGCTGTGGAATAGAAGTTGAAACTAATAAAAAAGACTTCAATAGTTTTGATATATCTAAATTAAGATATGGGAAGATAATACTTGCTTCCGATGGAGATGTAGATGGATTCCAAATTAGAACATTAATTCTTACTATGATATATAAGTTATGTCCTAAATTAATTGAAGAAGGATATGTTTATATAGTAGAAGCTCCTTTATATGAAGCTGTAAAAGAGAAAAGTAAAGTTATAGATTATCTATATACAGAAGAAGAAAAAAATGATTATTTAGAAAAAAATAAAAACAAAAAAGTAGATATTTCAAGAAATAAGGGATTGGGTGAAATGTCACCAGAAGCTATGTCTTACAGCATGATGAATAAAGATACTAGAAGATTAATTCAAATAACTGTTGAAGACTTAAAAGAAGCAGATGAAATGTTTGAGCTATTTCTTGGTGAAAATATTAAGCCTAGAAAAGATTATATTTTAAAAAATTATGATAAATTCAGTTCAAAAAATTAATAAAGATTGGAGAGAATTATTATGAAAAATATAATAAAACAAGATATAAATAAAGTATTAGTAGATAACTATATGCCTTATGCAGTAAGTGTTATAGAAGATAGAGCAATGGTAGGAATAGATGGTATGAAACCTGTACATAGAAGAATTCTTTATTCAATGTTAATGGATGGACTTTTAAAAGGTAAAAGAGTTAAAAGTGCAAAAGCTGTTGGTAATATCCTAAAATATCATCCTCATGGGGATAGCTCAGTCTATGAAGCTCTAACTAGATTAGCTCAAGATGATAGTTTACTATTACCATTAATAGATGGGAAAGGTAATATGGGAGAACATACTTCATCTACTCTAACTCCTGCACATATGAGATATACAGAATCTAAATTAATGCCTATCGTAAAAGAACTATTCTGTGATTTAGATAAGTTAGATATTTTAATGTGTCCTAACTTTGATGAAAGTGCAACAGAGCCTATGCTCTTACCAACAACCTTTCCACATATATTAGCAAATCCAAGTACAGGAATAGCAGTAGGAATCGCTAGTTCTATTTGCTCATTTAATTTAAATGAGCTATGTGATACTACTAAAGCTTTTATTAAAGATAAAGATATAGATTTACTAGAATATTTAAAAGCTCCAGATTTCCCTACTGGTGGTCAAATTCTATATAATGAAAAAACTCTTAAAGATATATATGATACTGGTAGAGGTAGTGTTATATTAAGAGCTAAATATGAAATAAATGAAGAAGATAATACTATAGTTATAAATGAAATTCCTTATGAAACAACAAGAGAAAAGATAATAGAAAAAATAATAGAGCTTATTAAAGATAAAACACTAACTGAAATAGCTGATATTAATGATTTAACAGACTTAAAAGGTATGAGAATAGAAATTACCTATAAGAAAAATACAAATGTAGAAACTCTTCTAAATAAGTTATTTAAACTAACACCTCTACAATGTAGTTATAGTTGTAACTTTTATGTTTTAAAAAATAATATCCCTAAAAGAATGAATATAAAAGAAATTCTAAACAATTGGGTAGACTTTAGAATACAGTGTATTAAAACTTCTACTGCAATTGATAAAGAAGCTAAAATAAAAGAAAGTAATATCTATGAAGGGTATAATAAAATAATTAATAACCTAGATAGAGTTGTTGAAATTCTAAGATTTTCTGAAAATGATACAGATATAATAGACAAGCTACAAGCAGAGTTTGAAACCAATGAAGAACAGACTTCACATATAATAAATATGAAATTAAAAAATATAAATGAGAAATACTTAAATAGCAAAATTAAAGAACTTGCTTCTATAAGAAAAGATATTGCTGAATTAGAAAGTATTATTAACTCAGAAGATAAAATAAAGTCTATTATTATTGCTCAATTAGAAGAGGTGCAAAAGAAATATGGAACTCCTAGAAAAACAGAAATAATCACTGAGCATAAAACCATAAATAAAGAAGATTTAATAGAATCTTACCCAGTTAAAGTTTGTATCACTAAAGAAGGATACTTAAAGAAAATTAAAGCTAGTGGTTATAGAGAATCAAATAATTTTACTCTAAAAGAAAATGATAAGCTTAATATTGTATTAGAAGCAGATAATAAAGGATATATTCTATTATTTACAGATAAATATAATGTATATAAGAAGCGTATTAATGATTTTCCAGATGTTAAAATGTCACAACTAGGAACATTCTTACCTAATTTAATAGAGTTAGAGAAAGAAGAAAAAGTAACTAATGCAGTTTATACAATGAATTTTGAAGAGAATCTACTTATTAGTTTTAAACATGGTAATGTAGCTAAAATACCATTACAATCTTATTGTAAGAGTAGAAATAAATTAACTGGAGCTTATTCAAATGAAGATGAAGTAGTTAATATGTTTACTTGTAATGATACTGATAGAATTATATTAAAATCTTCAATAGATAAAATTCTAATATTAGATATAAAGGACTTACCTTCTAAAAAATCTAAAGCAACTATTGGAGTAAGTGGCATGAAGTCTAAGGATAATAGCTATGTAAGCATATGTTTACCTCTTCAAAATGTAGATGGAATTTCTAATGCTAATTATTATAAAGGTAATAGAAATAGTGTTGGTAAATTCCTAAGAAAGAAACTTGATGAGTTTATAGTTAAGTAAAAGGTAGGGATATCCCTGCCTTTATCTCTTTGATTTATATATTACTAAAAAATATTTTAAATTCTCGTTGACAAATCATACTTATGTGAATACAATATAAATATAGACAAAAAAATAAAATTTTAAAGAGGTAATGAAATGTACAATTTAGAAGAACTTATAGAAATACAAGATTTAATAAATGAATTAGAAAGAGATATAAAATATAAGATGATTTTACTTTATTTAAAAGAAACTTTATCTAAGTCATATCAAATGAGTAAAAACAACTCTAAATTAGAGAAAAAATTAGATGAAAAAAACTATTTATATGAATTATATAACACTAGAGGAATTATCATATATAAGAATAAACCAGAAATAGATAAAGAAACTATAAAGATGTTTAAAAGAATAAATGGTGAAAAAGAGCTTGTATTCTTTAGAGATATAGAAAGAAATGAAGAAACTATATTAGATTATGATGAAGAGGGAAATGTTATTTATGAATTAATAAAAAGAAATAATGTTACTGTTTCTCAAAGGCTATTAGGATATAAGGATAATAATTTATTTGAATTTTATTATGATTATGAAAATATTAAAACAAGTTATTTAAATTTAGTGCGTAATTATGATTATTACAAAATTAAAGATAATAAATTTAATAATAATAATATATCAATAGCTTTTTACCCTTATTCAGATAGTATTGATAACCAACTTTCTGTAAAAATAGATGGATTATATTATGATAAAAATGAATATTCTAATATAGTATCTTCTTACTTACAAAATATAAAACTAACATTCATAAAGATATTTGATTTAAGAAATAAAGTCCCAAATGACTTTTTAGATTTTAATTTTATAACAAAAAAATAAAAAATGTAATAAATAAAAGAGGTAATACTTATGTTTACTAAGAGAGAATTAGAAATCATATATATAGGACTACAGTGTTAGCGAGATAAAGTTTTAGCAGTATACTGTAATAAACCTTATAACAAAAAATATAAAGAAGAATTAGAAGAAATAGAAACATTAATTAAGAAATTGAAAATTAAATCTATTAAGAAAGGATGATGTTTAATGAAGAACTTAATATTTGTCATTTTAGGGAAGTCTGGAGCAGGGAAAACCGTTTTAGCTAGAGCAGTAGCTAAAGAATTGCTTTTAGAGGAATTAGTCAGTACTACTTCAAGACCTATTAGAGAAAATGAACATGACACTATTGATTATTATTTTAAATCTTATGAGGAAATGGAAGAACTTTCTATGGCAAATAAATTTATAGAATATACTTGCTATAATGGTTGGTATTATGGAGTAGAAAAAACTGAATTAGATAAAGTTAAGGGAGATTGTATAGTTGTTGTAGAACCCACAGGGTTCAAGCAAATTAAAGAAAAATATGGAGATAGGGTAATTCC
>CAUWDH010000016.1:0-73850 GCA_963557775.1 uncultured Sarcina sp. | reverse complement strand
AATATAATTTTACTTAGTTCGATTAACCGTGTCCACTATTTTATACTAACACCAAGTGGTTCCCACTACCAAGCCCACAACAGACTTTCACCGTCAAGTTGTTGTTCATGCTGAGCACATAATAAAAAAGATGACTTCTAAATTTTATAGAAATCATCTTTAAGATAATAAATATTAGTTATTTATTACATTGTTTAAAGCTATTAATATAGCAATTTTAGAATGATCGAAAGTTAATCCACCTTGCATATATGCTATATAAGGTTCTTTTATTGGAGCATCAGCAGAAAGTTCAATAGATGATCCTTGAATAAAGGCACCAGCAGCCATTATAACCTCATCATTATATCCTGGCATAGCCCATGGCTCACATTGAACAAATGAATCTATAGGTGATCCATATTGTATTCCCTTGCAGAAATTTATAAGTTTATTCCTATCTAAAAATTTAATTGCTTGTATAATATCGCTTCTTTTGTCATTATATTTAGGTAGAACTTCAAAGCCTGCTAATTCAAAAATTCTTGCACAAAATACAGCACCTTTAACAGCTTCCATGACAACATGAGGTGCTAAGAATAATCCTTGATAAAATTCCCTCATTACATTGAAAGTTGAACCACACTCTCCACCTATACCTGGTGTTGTTAATCTATAAGAAGCTTGATCTACTAAGTCAGCTTTACCTACTATGTAACCACCAGTTTGAGCAATTCCTCCACCAATATTTTTTATTAAAGAGCCTGCCATCAAATCAGCTCCAACTTCTGTAGGTTCTTTTATATCTACAAATTCTCCATAGCAATTATCAACGAATACAGAAATATCATCTCTAATTGCTTTTATTTCTTTGATTGCTTCTCCAAGTTCATCTACTGAAAATGCATTTCTCCATCCATAACCTGTAGATCTTTGCATATGAACTAATTTTATGCTCTTATCTTCAGATAATATTTTTTTTACTGTTTTTATATCTATTTTACCATCAATTAAATCAACTTGTTTATACTTAACTCCATATTCTTTTAAAGAACCAGTTCTTTCAGTGCTATTCTCAACACCTATAAGTTTATGCAAAGTATCATATGGACTCCCTGTAGCCGCTAACAATGTATCTCCTGGTCTTAAATTTCCAAATATAGCAGCTCCAATAGCATGAGTTCCATTTACAAAATGTGGTCTTACAAGGGCTTTTTCACATTTGAAAATTCTAGCATAAACTAAGTCAAGAGTATCTCTTCCTATATCTCCGTAACCATATCCAGTTGAGTTTGTAAAATGAGTATCTGATATTTTTTCTTCTTGAAAAGCATTTAAAACCTTTATTTGATTAAACTCTCTTATTTCATCATAATATTTAAATTCATCTTCTACATCTTTCATTGCAACTTCTAAAAGTTCAAATGTTTTATTATTAAATTGATATTTTTCTTTTAATAAATCTTTTGTAGCATTTATCATAACTGTAACCTCCAGATTATTAACATATTTTTTAATCCATAAATTATATTAGCATAGGTCCTATAATTAGGCAAATCAAGAGCTGAAAGGTTATTTGGCTATATTATTTACAATTAAACTTACAATTTCTTCATCGTTTCTAAATTTATCTTTGTCAATAAATATAGCCCTAGGATCTTTTCTAAACCATGTTAGTTGACGTTTAGCATAATTTCTGCTACCTTGTTTTATTTTATCAATAGCATCTTCTAATGATAATTTATCATCTAAAGCTAATAAAATTTCTTTATATCCTATTCCCTTCATTGATTGCATATTTTCATTTAGTCCCATAGTTTTTAATAGTTTAACCTCTTCTATAAGACCTCTTTCTAACATTATATCTACTCTTTTATTTATTCTTTTATATAATTTTTCTCTATTCATATTTAATACATAATAATATAAATCATAATCACAGCTATAAATATCACTATCAACAAATGAACTAAAAGGTTTTCCTGTATTTTTAAAAACTTCTAAAGCTCTTATAACTCTTTTTCTATTATTAAAATGTATATTTTTTGCACTTTCAGGATCAACATTCCTTAATAACTCGTGAATATGTTCATTCCCATATTCCTCTGCCAATAAATTTAGCTTTTCTCTATATCTATCATCTTTTTCACTTTCGGTAAAACTCAAATTACATATTAAGGAATTTATATATAATCCTGTTCCACCTACTAAAATGGGTAATTTTCCTCTTGAATAAATATCTTTAATTTTTTCTTCTGCTAATTTCTTAAAATCAGCTACTGAAAATTCTTCTGTAGGTTCTAAAAAGTCTATTAAATGATGTGTTACCCCTTCTTGCTCCTCTTTACTTATTTTTGCAGATCCTATATCCATGTGCTTATATATTTGCATTGAATCCACAGATATTATTTCACCATTAAGCTTTTTAGCTAATTTAATAGAAATATCTGTTTTTCCTACAGCTGTAGGACCAGCTATTATTAATAACTTATTTTTCATAATTAATCCTTTCTTTTATAAAATTCTTTTAAATTTTTTATCTAATTCATACCTTGAAAATTTAATTATAGTTGGTCGCCCATGAGGACAATGGAAAGGATCATCCATATATCTCATATCTTCTAATAATGTTTCCATTTCTGCAATAGATAATATATCGTTTGCTTTAACAGCAGCTTTACAAGCTAATGAAGCAATTTTATTATATTTAACTTCAACAGTTTTACCAGTTCCTAAAGCTTTAAGATTATCTATAATAGATAATAATAAATTTTTAGGATCTAATTTATTTAAAAAATAAGGAACTTCCGTTATTTTTATGGAACTCATTCCGAAACTTTCAATTTTAAAACCAGCATTTTCAAATAAGTCTTTATTTTCCTCATAATATCCATAATCATTCAAAGATAATTCTAATACTATAGGTACAATAAGTGGCTGTATAATTAAATCTGCATTTTCTATAGAATTTATATAATTTTCAAATAACAATTTTTCATGTGCTGCATGCTGATCAATTAAATATAAAGTATCATTATATTCAGCTAAGATATAAGTTTTATTGAATTGACCAATTATATTAAGTTTAGGAATTTTAGGATCAATATTAGATATTCGATTATCATTATTTTTTATATTTTCTACACTTTTTTCATCACAATTCCTTTTTTCTTCTAAAATTACAACACTTTTTTCTATTTCTAAGTTATTATTATCAAAATTAGTAGAATTATAATCTAAATTATCAATTTTATTTAAATATACTGGTATAGATACAGTTTTCTTTTTTAATTCTGGGTTATTTCTAAAAGTTTCATCTATAATTTTATATTCATTCTCTAATTTAGTTAATTCACTTATTTTATTTTCAAATGTTAATTGGTTTATTTCTTCTTTTTCTTTGTAATTATCATATGAAATCTCATTTTCTATATTAAATTCATCCTTAATAGAATTTCCAAAGGAATTATGAACAGCTGAATAAACAGCTGAAAAGACTTCTTTTTCATTAGAAAATTTTATTTCAGATTTAGTTGGATGTACATTAACATCAACCAATTCAGGATATATTTCTATAAAAAGTATAAAAAAGGGAAATTTATCACTTGTATTAAATGATCTATAAGCATTCTCAACAGCTACATTTAGTGCTCTATCTTTAATGTATCTCTTATTTACGAATATACTTTGATTATTTCTAGACTTTCGTGCTAATTCCTTATTTCCTATAAAGCCATATACAGTAATAGTATCTAGATGTTTTTCAAATTCTATTAAATTTGAACTAGTTTCTTTATTATAAACACTTCTAATAGTATCAACTAAATTTCCATTTCCATAAGTATGTAGTACTTTTTTATTATTACTATATAATTTAAATGAAATATTAGGATTAGCTAAAGCTATTCTATTAATAATATCACTAATTATAGCAGTTTCTCTTGCATTGGATTTTAGAAATTTTTTTCTTGCAGGAACATTAAAAAACAAATCTCTGACTTCTATTATAGTTCCATTATTAATTCCAACTTCCCCATCGTAAATTATGTTTCCAGCTTCTAAAGAAATTTCCCTTCCTTCTTCTTCATAAGGTACTTTTGACTTAAGTGATACTTTTGAAACAGATGCAATAGAAGCTAAAGCTTCTCCTCTAAATCCCATACTATTTATAGAATATATATCAGCTATATTTTTTATTTTAGATGTTGCATGGGGCATAAAAGCCTTTTTTAAATCTTCTGGTTCTATACCATTTCCATCATCAATTACTTTTATTAATGAAACACCACCATCTAAAATTTCAATAGTTATATTGGAACTATTTGCATCTATTGAATTCTCAACTAATTCTTTTACAACAGAAGAGGGTCTTTCTACAACTTCCCCTGCTGCTATTTGATTAGCTGTATTTTGATCTAATATATTTATTTTCCCCATATAAATTCAATCCTTTTATTAAAAAATTTAGTAACTAATTAAAAAAGTCACTATTAAATTTTATATAAGTTGTTTAGCTTCTTTTATTAATTTATATAATTCGTTCATCGCATCCATTGGAGTCATTGATAAGACATCCAAATTCGCAATATTATTAAGCATATTATCCTTTTCTAAGGTAGAAAAAGATAATTGAATATTCTCAGTGTTATCTTTAATTTTTTCTATTTTAGTAATAGCAATTTCTTCATTAGATGTGGCTTCCTCTAAAATATTTTTATCATATTCCACATTTGTACTGTTTATAGAATTAATACTTTCATTTAATGAATTATTTTCAAGATCCTTCAAAATATCTTTAGCTCTTTTTATTACATTTTCAGGAATACCAGCAATTTTAGCAACCTCAATTCCGTAAGACTGATCTGCACCCCCTTCTACTATTTTTCTTAGAAATACAATATTATCGTTTAACTCTTTTACTGCTACAGAATAATTTTTCACACCTTTTAGCATTCCTTCAAGTTTAGTAAGTTCATGATAATGAGTAGCAAACATTGTTTTACATTTTAAATTTTTACTTATATGTTCTATAACAGACCACGCTATACTAAGTCCATCGTAAGTAGACGTTCCTCTACCAACTTCGTCTAATAATACTAAACTTTTTGTCGTAGCATTTTTTAGTATATTAGATACTTCCCACATTTCAACCATAAAAGTTGATTTACCACCTGCTAAATCATCAGAAGCGCCGATTCTAGTAAATACTTTATCACATATAGATATATTTGCTTTACTTGCAGGGACAAATGAACCAATTTGAGCCATTATTGATATTAATGCAACTTGCCTCATATATGTTGATTTTCCAGCCATATTTGGTCCTGTAATTAATAATATTTCATTATCTAATAAATCTATTAAAGTATCATTTGCAACAAATTCACCATTATCAATAACTTTTTCAACTACTGGATGTCTTCCATCAAATATTTCTATTAATCCCTCTTCATTTATTTCTGGTTTAATATAATTATTTTCATTAGCAATTAAAGCTAAAGTACTTAAACAATCTAATATTCCTATTAATTTTGCTGTTTCTTTTAATCTATTTATTTCTTTTTCTACTTTATTTCTTATATCTATAAATAAATTGTATTCTAAAGTAGTCAGATTTTCTTCTGCATTTAGAATTTTATCTTCCATTTCTTTAAGCTCTTGTGTTATAAATCTTTCAGCATTGGATAATGTTTGTTTTCTTATATAACGTCCTTCTGGTATTAAATTATAATTTGCCTTAGATATTTCAATGTAATATCCAAATACTTTGTTGTATCCAACTTTTAAGGATTTAATTCCAGTAAATTCACGTTCTTTATTTTCTAAAGATGCAATCCATTCTTTACCATTTACTTTGGCAATTCTTAAGCTATCTACTTCCTCATTATAGTTATCTTTTATTATATTACCTTCCTTAATAGTAATTGGTGCCTCTTCATTTATTCCTTTATCTAATAAATTTTCTATATCAGAAAGTTCATCTAAATTATCATATATAAATTTTAAATATGAACTAGAGCAATTTGAAAGTGTTTTCTTCAATGAAGGTATTTTTTGAAGAGATGTTTTTAAAGAAAGTAATTCTTTCGCATTTACGTTTTGATTAGATATTTTACCAACAATTCTTTCAATATCATAAATATTTTTTAATTCTTCTCTTAAATCTTCGTTTAAATATATATTATTAACAAGTTCTTCTACTGAATCTAATCTATATTCTATTTCTTTTTTTATTAAAAGAGGCTCTTCTATCCATTTTCTAAGAGTTCTTCCTCCCATAGAGGTAGCACTTTTATCCATAACCCATATAAGACTACCTTTTTTGTTTTTCTCTTTTAAAGATTCTGTCAATTCTAAGTTTCTTCTGGAGCTACTATCTATAGTCATATAATTAACTATATAGTATCTATCTAAAATGTTTATATTTGATAAAGTCATTTTTTGTGTTTCAAAAATATATTTCATTAAAACTGATGAAGCAACTTTACAATTACTATCTAAATCTGCATTAGAATAATTATTAAATTGAGCAATCATCTCTTCTTCTGAACAAGAAAAAAGTGAAAAGTCTTTTATTGTTATTAAAGACGGAATTATTCTTGTAATCATTTGAATCTTATTAGAATCAAATTTTGAATCAATAAGTATTTCTTTTGGATTTATTTTTGATAATTCATCTAA
This sequence comes from uncultured Sarcina sp., assembly GCA_963557775.1. Lineage (GTDB taxonomy): Bacteria > Bacillota > Clostridia > Clostridiales > Clostridiaceae > Sarcina. The sequence continues at coordinate 67,190 of CAUWDH010000016.1, read as the reverse complement.
AAGTAATGAATCATCTAATTGAAACGAAGTTACTTTAAACTCTCCTGTAGATATATCAGATGAAGATATAGAATAGCCATTTTCATTCAAAAAAACAGCACTTATATATGTATTTTTGTATTCTGCATTAGTACTATCTACATATGTACCTGGAGTTATTACCTTTACTACATCTCTTTTAACTATCCCCTTAGCTGCTGAAGGATCTTCAACTTGTTCCCCTATAGCAACCTTATATCCTTTTAGTACAAGTCTAGATATATATGAATTAGCAGCGTGAAATGGAATTCCGCACATAGGTGCTTTTTCTTCTAATCCACAGTCTCTCCCCGTTAGGACTAATTCCAATTCTTTAGATGCTATTTTAGCATCTTCAAAAAACATTTCATAAAAATCACCAAGCCTAAAAAATAAGATACAATCTTGGTATTTTTCTTTTATTTCTATATATTGACGCATCATTGGGGTTAATGCCATTTGTAATCCCTCCTAATTTTTTTGCATTTAAAGCATAAATAAAATAGTCTTTTTAATTAAATTTTTAAATTATACTTTATATTCTATCATAATAACAAAATTAGAGTAATAATACTATAAAAAACAAGCATTATTACTCTATATAAGAATTTATATTTTTATTTTATTATTTCACCTTCAAGAGAAAAACCTTTTGATTTTATAATCTTAACATTTACTAATTCTCCTACTAATGATTTATCTCCTGGGAAGTTAACAAGTTTTCCTGATCTACTTCTTCCAGTTAATTTATTCTCATCATTTTTACTAGGACCTTCAACAAGAATTTCTAATGTCTTACCTTCAAGAGTTTTGTTTTTTTCTTTTACAATAGAATTAACAGTCTCTACTAATTCATTAAATCTTCTATGCTTTACTTCATCATCTATTTGATTTTCCATTCTATCTGCTGGTGTATATTGTCTTCTTGAATATATAAAAGTAAATGCTGAATCATACTCAACTTCTTTTACAAGTTCTAATGTATCTTTAAAATCTTTTTCTGTTTCACCTGGGAAACCGATTATAATGTCTGTAGTTATACCAACATTAGGTATTTCTCTTTTTATATCTTTTATTAAGTTTATATAATACTCTTTATCATAGTGTCTATTCATATCTTTTAAGATTTTACTTGACCCACTTTGTACTGGTAAATGAATTTGTTCACATAATTTGTCACATTCTTTTATTGCTTTAATAACATCCATATTAAGATCTTTTGGATGTGAAGTCATAAATCTTATTCTTTCTATACCTTTAATTTCATTTAATCTTCTTAATAAGTCAGCAAATGAAATTTCGTTTTCTAATCCTTTTCCGTAAGAGTTAACATTTTGTCCTAATAATGTTATTTCTTTATATCCTTGTGCTACTAAATCTTTAACTTCTTTTTCAATATCTTCAGGTTTTCTACTTCTTTCTCTACCTCTAACATAAGGAACTATACAATAAGTACAGAAATTATTACATCCATACATTATAGTAACATAAGCTTTAGTATCACTCTTTCTATCCACAGGAATACCTTCAACTATTCCTTCTTCTTTATTTAGTATTTCTTTAACTTGGACACCCTCTTGAATAACTCTATTTAGATATTCTGGGAATTTATAAGCATTGTGAGTTCCAAAAATTATATCTACAAATGGAAACATATTTAATATTTTGTCTGCCATACCTTTTTGTTGCATCATACATCCACATATAGCTATTATTAAATTTGGATTTTTTTCTTTTAAGTTTTTTAATTGTCCAAGATTACCAAAAACTTTATTTTCAGCATTTTCTCTTACACAACAAGTATTAAAAATTATTATAGATGCAGATTCTCTACTATCTGTTAATTCATATCCTATTCTTTTTAACATTCCTGAAAGCTTTTCAGAGTCCTCTTCATTCATTTGACAACCCCAAGTTTCTATGTAATATTTTAAATTTTTATTATTCATAAAAAAACTCCTTTATAAAAAATAACCTCACCATATTATATAAAATTTAAATGTTTTTTTAAAGTCTTTTATATTTTTTCTAAATAATAAAGTATTATTTTTTTTTGCATTTATTAAATTATATACACTAAAATAAATATCCACCAACGTAGATAAAAAAATTGACTAGTATAAGCTAGTCAATTTCATATATATTTAATTCTTTAAAATATTTAAAACCAATCTTTTTATATAAATGCAAAGCAACATCATTAGACCCATCTACTTTTATATAAATTTTACTTATTCCAAAAACTTGAGCTTTTTTTATTAAAAAGCTTAAGAATATATTACCATAACCTTTGTTACGATACTTAGCAAGTATCCCAAAATTAGCAATATAGTAATTATTATCAATAAATAAAATTTGTCCATATCCTGCATAATTATTATCTATTTTAATAAAATAAGCTAACTTTGGAATATAGTTTTCTTTTTTACATTCATATATAATATCACTTTCTTTAAGAGGAATTCTATTCTTATCAAAAAAAATTTCATTTTGAATTTTACATCTTTCTTTTAAATTTAACTTTAAATCAAATTCCTCAAATTTACAATTATTATTGAAATCTTCAAAATTATATAAATTCATATTATCTATGTTAGAATTTAATATCAAATTGGAACTTTTTACATTATTAATTAATTTAGAAAATGTTTTTTCTTTTGTAATTAATTTTAATGGTTGATTTTTACTTTTCAATTTATAAGTTTTTTCATCTTCAAAGAATAATTTACCAAATAAAATATATTTTTTTAGTTCAAAAGTATTAAAATCAAGCTTTTCTACAAATAAAAGCATAATCAATTCATTATTATGACTTATTTTTTTAAAATTAAATAAATTAAAAAAGTTTAAATTTTTATTATGTTCTTTTAAAGTTAATTTAATTGTATTTTTTAGTTTAAAATAATCTAAAATTGATAAATTTTCAATAATCATAAATCCCTCTTATAATTCAATAATATAATATTATATATTATTTTCCTTCAAGAATACTTATGACTTCTTTTATTATATAATCAGGGGTAGATGCACCTGCAGTTATTCCTATAGTTTTACAATTGAAATTAATAATATCTTCTGTTAAATCATCTTTATTTTCAATATGATATACATTATTACATTCTTCTTTACATATTTCATATAATTTTGTTGTATTAGAGCTACTTTTTCCTCCAATAACAAGAACCATATCTGCTTTTTTAGCTATATCTCTAGCACTCTTTTGTCTAGTATCAGTTGCTAAACAAATTGTATTAAAGGCTATAAATTCTTTACATTCATCTGCGACTTTAGCTAAAACTTTATTCCAAGTCGATTTTTTTTCTGTTGTTTGTGAAACAACACAAACTTTTTTAGGAAGTTCAATATCTAAATTGTCTAAATTGATTACAATAGCTTCATCATTACACCATCCATTTATTCCTATAACTTCTGGATGTTCCTTATTTCCTATTATTAAAATTTTATATCCTAAAGAATAATATTTTTTTACTTTTTCATGTATATTGCTTACATAAGGACAAGTGTTATCTTTAACAATGAATCCATTATCATTCAAATAATTTATAGTACTTTCTTTAACACCATGAGATCTTATAACAACTACATCTCCTTTATTTAAATCAGAGAAGTTTTCATTATTTATAGCAATTACACCTTGTTTTCTTAAGTCATTTACAACATTATTGTTATGAATTAAAGGACCTAATGTATATATATTTTCACTATTTTCTGATTTTATTTTTATTGTTTCATCTACAGCTCTTTTAACACCAAAACAATATCCAGAATTTTCGGCAAGTATTATTTCTCTTTCCATTTAATAAATCCTCCCAAGTTTATTTTTTTACATATGATGAAATTAAGTTAACAACTTCATCTATATTTAATCCAGTTGTGTCAATTTCTATAGCATCACTTGCTTTTTTTAAAGGATCAACTTCTCTTGTCGAATCAATATAATCTCTTTTTATAATTTCTTCCAAGATATTATTGTATTCCACATCTATATTTTTATCCTTTAGTTCCTTAAATCTTCTTTCAGCCCTTTCTTCTGCACTAGCTGTTAAGAAAAATTTATAATTAGCATCTTTAAGAACAACTGTTCCAATATCTCTTCCATCCATTATAACATTATATTTTTGAGACATTCTTCTCATAATTTCAACTAATTTAACCCTAACTTCTTTAATAGATGCATATTGTGAAACATTGTTACTTATTCTTGGTGTTGTAAGCTCTTTATTGATATTTTCACCATTTAGTATTAATTCATCATTTATAAAACATATATCCATAGTATCTATTAATGATTCTAGTTTATAAATTTCAGATGGTTTTATATCCTTTTCTAATGCTTTTAATGTTACAGCTCTATACATAGCACCTGTATTTATATAGATTAAATTTAAATTTTTACTTATTATTTTAGCAATGGTACTTTTCCCAGCACCTGCTGGTCCATCGATTGCAATTGTAATTTTATTATTCATAAATTTATCCCCTTTTTAATTTATTTCTTTTCCTGCTAAATATCCTGTTGAAAGAGCAATTTGTATATTATATCCGCCAGTAAATGCATCTACATCTATTAATTCTCCTGCAAAGGATAAATTTGATATTAATTTGGATTTCATTGTTGAAGGATCTATTTCTTTTGTAGACACTCCACCAGCAGTTACTATTGCCTCTGATAAAGGTCTTAATCCTAAAACATGTAATTTAAAGCATTTTAATAAGTTAACTAAATTTTTTCGTTCCTCTTTTGTAATAGAATTAACTTTTTTATCTTCATCTATTTTAGAATTTTTAATAATAATAGGAATTAATTTTTGAGGTAATAACTCATTTAAAGAATCTTTAAAGCTATTATTGATATATTTCTTAAAATCTTTTTGAATTCTAGCATCAAGCTCCTTATCTGTAAGTGCAGGTTTTAAATCTAGTTCTATTATATACTCGAGTTCTTCATCTTTAATAAACCTACTAGCCTTTAAGGAAAGAGGACCAGATATTCCGTATTTCATAAATAATATTTCACCAAAGTCTTTATACAAATATTTTTTTGAATTATTAGACTTAAGTGTTAATTCTATATTCTTTAAGTTTAAGCCTGCTAAATCTTCAATAAAATATTCTTTTAATTCTATGGGAACTAATGATGGTTTTAATTTTGTAATACTATGTCCAAGTTTTCTAACTATTTTATGTCCTACACCATCAGAACCAGTTAAGGGATATGAAACACCACCGGTGCAGAAGATGAAATAATCACCTTTTATTTTTCTTCCATCTTGTAAAGTTAAATATGTTATTTTGTTATTTTCACTTTTTGCATCAATAACTTTACTTTCTAAAAGAATTTTTACATTAGCTGACTTTAAAGCTCGTTTCATTCCAGCTATTACATCAGAGGACTTATCTGATTTAGGAAACATTCTTCCACCACGTTCCGCTTTTAATTCAACTCCATTATTTTTGAAAAATTCTATAACATCAATATTAGTGTATTGATATAAAGAACTATACAAAAATTCAGCATTTCCATATATATAATCAAAAAAATCACTTATGTCTTTTGAATTTGTAACATTACAACGACCTTTTCCTGTTATAAACATTTTTTTCCCTAATTTATTATTTCCGTCTAATAATATTACTTCATTTTGTTCAGCAGCTTTTATCGCAGCCATCATTCCAGCCGGTCCAGCACCAACTACTATTACTTTAGCCAATTTATCAGCTCCTTAAAATTAGTTAAAACATTTTAATGATACAACTTTATTATTGTAATTGTCAAATCTTAAAATTTAAAATGTTTATTTACATTAATTTATAATTTATTTATTTTTTATTAAATATAAATTCTAGTTCGGTTAATTTTACTATTATTTTATTTGTTTTACAATATTATTTTTATTAGTTTCTTAGTTTCTTAGTTTTAAAATATTAATTATTTTTTACTATTCTTAACTTTTTATAATTTAATTCTAAATATTTTATTTATTTTTAAAACAACAAAAAAGATAACCCCCAATTTAAAGGAGTTATCTTTTCTTAGTCTATATTATTCTTGTTATTTGAATAAACATTGTAATCTTTCCAAATATTCTCTAGACTTTCAAAAGTATGAGTTATTTTCTCTTTTTCTTGCATTCCCACAGAGATTATTAGAGCATTTATAATACTAAGAGGTGCAACAAGTGAGTCTACAAATGATGCCATATTACTTTGAGCAATTAAAGTACAATCAGCATTAGTTGCTAAAGGAGAAATTAAACTATCTGTTATAGCTACGACCCTTGCATTTCTACTTTTTGCAAATTCTAATGCATCTATTGTTTTTAATGCATACCTGGGAAATCCTATACCTATTATTACGTCACCTTCGCCTATGTTTATCATTTGATCAAATATATCACTAATTCCACTAGAAACAACTTTTACATTTTCTAATATTAAATTAAGGTAAAATCCTAAAAATTCCGCTAAAACTGTTGAACTTCTCAGACCTATTATATATATTCTTTTGGCTTTAAATAAATCAGCAACTACTTGTTCAAAATCATCATTATTTATTTTTTCTAAAGTAGATCTTATATTTTCTATATCAGCCTTTAAAACTCCTTTTAAAGGGTTTTCTTCTTTTATAAAATCACTAGATAATTCAAGTCTTTGTACTGTTGTTAATTTATTTTTTATTAATTCTTGTAGTGATTTTTGCAGTTTGGGATATCCTGAAAAACCTAATTCTATGGCAAACCTAACCACAGTAGATTCACTAACCCCTACATTTATACCTAATTTTGCTGCCGTCATGAAAGCTGCTTTATCATAATTATTTAATATATATTCAGCAATTAATTTTTGCCCTTTACTAAGTTTAGGAAACTTACTTTGTATAAGTTTCATTAAATCTTGATTGTTTTCCATATACATTTTCCTTTCTGAAACTTAAATGAAAATGAAATAAATATATATCAATTCTATCATTTTACCTTTTTTTCTTCAAGTTATATTTTCTCTATAACTAATAATGATGGTGGATTATTAGGTCGATTTATAAAATCACTAAATAACACTCCATATTTATTGGTGGGTAGTCTTTTTGCAAGTTTTAAAAGTGCATCTTTCTCTAAGCTTCCCTCTTCATGACCAGAATATATAGCAATTAGCATTAGTCCATGTTTACTTAATAAATCTAATCCTTCATTAATACTTTTTATTGTACTTTCTACTTTAGTTGTAATATGTTTGTTTGCACCAGGAAGATACCCTAAATTATAGATTATACAATCAACTTCTTCATTTATATAATTCTTAAAATTTTCATGACTGTCTAGAATAACTTTTACATTCTTTTTATTTTTAACTATATATTTGTCTGTTGACTCCTTTTGAATATCAAATGAATAAACTTTCTCAAATATTGAACTTAAAAAATCACTATCATGGCCATTACCTAAAGTAGCATCTATAGCTACATTTTTCCTACTAATTTTCTCCCTTACAATATCATGAATTAATATATTAACACTATTTACATAATTAAACATAAAACCTCCTAATTTAAAGATTTTAGATATGATACTTCTTTTTCATTTAAATTTCTCCATTGCCCTTCTTTTAAATTATCTAAAGAAAGTTTACCAATCGCAATTCTTTTTAAATTTAAAACTTCATGATTGAAAGCAGAACACATTTTTCTAACTTGTCTATTCTTCCCTTCATGTATTGTTATTTCTACAACTGAATTACTTTTACTCTCTTTAATAACTTTTATCTTAGCTGGAGCTGTTATATAACCTCCAATATCAACACCAGATCTAAATTTTTCTAATTCCTCTTTTGAAAAAGTTCCTTTTACAGTAGCAATATATCGTTTTTCTATTTCTTTTTTGGGATGTATTATTTTATTGTATATATCTCCATCATTAGTTAGTAATAGTAAACCTGAACTATCATAATCTAATCTCCCTATTGGATAAATTCTTTCTTTTACATTTACTATATCTAAAATAGTTTTTCTTTCTTTTTCATCACTATTACTTGTAATATATCCAGTTGGTTTATTTAAAATAATATACACTTTATTTTCTTCTACTTTTATTACATTACTATCTACTTCTACTACATCATTTTCATTTACTTTAAATCCTAACTCTGTAATAACGCTTCCATTAACTTCAACTCTACCACTTAATATTATTTCTTCACATTTTCTTCTAGATGCAACACCACATTTAGCCATATATTTTTGTAGTCTTTCTTCCATATCGGACCTCCTTAGTCTATTAGACTATTCTATTTTAAATAATTCTTAAAATATAAGCAATACTTTCAATATCTTTTAAATTACTATAAAAAGATATTTTTAATTTAAATTATTTTATGTAAAGCTAAAAAATGAGCTAATATAATAGCTCATTTTTTAGTTTATTTTAAAATTTACCAAAAGAAATTATTTCTTCCGAAGCCTCCGCATCCTCCGCCTCTCCATCCGTTGAAGCCGAATCCGCCTAACAAAAATAACCACAAAAGATTATTAGAACCAAATAAACCACCATTGTTACAACAACCACTAGCCCAAGAATTACAACATCCATTGCAATTGTTGCAGCAAGTATTACAACAAGTATTGCAGCAACAATTATTACAACATCTTCTCTTTGACATAATATCACCTCTTTTACTACAATATATTCTAAGTTTCATAAAAGTGTGATTTTTATTTGTTATTGTATATAATTAATTTTATATTTATAATAAAATTAAAGTAATAGATTGGAGGGGTATTTATGTCTTCAAGAAATAGAATGGTGGCACCTAGAAACATAGTTAATACAAAACAATTATATACTTTTTATATATTAAAAGAATTATCTAAAAACGAGGAAATATTTGGGAATAAGGTGCTTGAAACTTTCAAAAATACATTTTCTAATTCACCTTTACCTTTTCCTGTCTCTTCTAGTACAATATATGATACATTATATTCCATGGAGGAAAATGGTCTTGTAGTAAGCAGATGGGTAGGAGATGAATTTATAAACAAAAGAAGTAAAAAGATATATAAAATAACCGATGAAGGAATAAGGTTTTATAAAACTCATGTTGCTGATTATATAGATGCACTTCATAAAAATAAAGCAACATTAGATATTTTAATAAAAATGCTCACTTAATAAAAATAATCATCTAATATTAGGAATTATCCTAAGTTGTTAGATGATTATTTTTACTTATTAATTTTTTATATTGCACCTTTTACTTTATTATAAATATCTTCAGTAACTTTCCATCTATCATTACAATTTAAAACAACAATAATAATATTTCGGTCTTTATTTTTAACTGATGAAACAAGACATTTTCCAGCTTGACCAGTGTACCCTGTTTTAACTCCATTAGCACCTTCGATACGCCATAAAATTTTATTAATATTATTATAATCTCGTGAAAAGTTATATACATTTTTATTCAAAGATTTAGTTGAAACAATTTCTTTAAATATATCATTTTCCATAGCTATTGATGCAACCATGGCTAAATCATAAGCAGTTGAAAAGTGTTTAGAACTATCTAACCCATGTGGAGATTGAAAGTTAGAATCTACTAAACCAATTGATTTACTAAAATTATTCATCATTACTGCAAATCCATCTATACTTCCACCTAAGTGTTCAGCTATAGCTATTGCTGCATCATTTCCAGACTTATGCATTAATCCCCATAGTAATTCTCTTAATTTTATTTCTTCTCCAGCTTTATATCCAACTTTAGATCCTCTTATAGAAGAGGCATTTTTAGATATTGTTACAGTTTCATCTAAATTCCCATAATTAATTGCAACTAAAGCTGTTATTATTTTCGTGGTACTTGCCATTGCAACATTCTCAAAAGCTTTTTTTTCAAATAAGATTTCTTTAGTCTTTCCATCTATAGCTATAGCATGTCTTGCAGTATTAGCTATAGATTGAGAATATGTAGTTATAGGAAAAGTAACTACTAATATAAATGCTATTAATAAACTCATCAATTTTTTCATTAAAATCTCCTCCAATAGACAGCCTTTTACTTAAAATCTATATTTTTTAATAAATTGTAGTAAAATTTATCAAATCAGCAAATACTTATATATAGATATTTAAGGAGGCTTTTTATGTTTAAACTATTTATTTCATTGATTATTATTTTAATATTATTATTTCCTATAAAAATTAAATTAACTCTTTTTTTTGATGGAAATAATTTAGAAGTAAAATTATTTAAATTTAAAATTTTAGAAAAGAATATAGATGAAGTATTATTAAAAATGAAAAATTTAAAAGATGAGAAATCTAAAAATAAAAAGAAGAAGCAAAAGAAAAAATTACATTTATTAAAATATTTTAATGTGAAAAAAGTAAATTTAATAAATAATTTTATGGGTAATAGATACAAACCAGAATTAATCATTTATAATAATATTTCTTATTCTTTGTGTGATGCAGCTATTACAGGCATACTTTATGGTTTATTAAGTACTATATTTTACTCTTTTTTTGCTACTATTAATTTGTTTTTTAACTTGAAAATAAAATTTAATAAAATAACTCCTATCTTTGAAGATAGAAATTCTATTAGTTTTCTTAATAAAAGTATAATTAAGATTAATTTTGTGCAAATTATTATTATGATAGTAATTATTATAAAAAATATACGATTTAAAGGAGGGCCCCAAAAGGGAAATACATATGGAAAATAAACATCCAATAGAAAATTTAATGAAAAGTACACTAGAAAATTTAAGAACTATGATTGATGTAAACACTGTTATAGGTGAAACTATTGAAACTAAAGATGGTACATATATTATTCCTATTTCAAAAGTATGTTTTGGTTTTGCTTCAGGAGGAACAGATTTTCCTAAAACTAAAGAAACTTTAAATTCTGAAGGAAAATTTCCATTTGGAGGTGGGTCAGGTTCTGGAGTATCAGTAAAACCAATTGCATTTTTAATTTTAAAAGACAATAATATTAGATTATTGTCTGTAACACAATCAAATAATCCTTATGATAAATTAATTGATACTGTACCTCAAGCTATGGAAATGTTAAAAGATTTTATAGAAAAATCACATAAAGAAAAAGCAGAAAAAAATAAAAATAATCTAACTAACGAATGTGAGAACATTGATTAAAAAATTTAAAATTACTTATCACAAGATACTTTGATTCATTATGTTTAAAATAAATCTTTCTATTTATATTGTTTTATAATATTCATTTTTTATAAAGCAATTAATTAATAATTAAAACATAACTTCTTAGTATAAGGTTATAAGTTTTTCAGAGCTATTAATTATTTTTATGCAATAAAGAGAGTTATGAAAAATTATCTTTCATAACTCTCTTTTTCTATTTCATTATTACTATCTTCAAATAATTCAATTGAAGGTAATTCATTAAGTTCTCCTAAAGCAAAGTGTCTTAAAAATTCATCTGTTGTCCCATATAATATTGGTCTTCCAGGAGCATCTGCTCGTCCAGTTTCTTCTATTAAGTTTTTTTCTATTAATCTTTGAATAGCACTTTCACTTTTTACTCCTCGTATTTCATCTATTTCTATTTTAGTTATAGGTTGCTTATAAGCTATAATAGCTAAACTTTCTAAAGATGCTTGTGATAATGATTGTCTTGTATTCTTTTTCAATAGTTTTTGTATATAAATACTATTTTCATTTTTCGTTACTAACTGAAAATTTCCATTAATAGATATTAAATTTATTCCTCTATCCTCTTCATCATAATTTAATGCTAATTCTTTTAACACTAATAAAGTTTCATTTATTGGTAAATCTATTACCTTAGATATTTCAATTGGACTTAATGGATCTCCACTAACAAAAAGTAATGATTCTATTATTGAAAATAATCTTTTTTTATGTGATACTTCTTTGAATTCTATTTGTGATATATTATTCAAATTCATTATTCCTTTCTATTATTATTTCATCAAAATTATTATTTTGAATAACTATTATTTCATTATTTTTAATCATCTCTAATAAAGCTAGAAATGTAACTACAACTTCTAACTTACATTGACAATTTATTATTATATCAGAAAAATTTATTATTGGTCTAAATTTTATACTATTTTTTATTAATTTAATTTTATCCTTAATTTTATATTGATCTGCCTTTATTTTTTTTTCTATAACATTTCCATGATTTTGTTTTTCATTATATAACCTCATTAATTTATTGTAAAGATTATATAAATCTAGCATCGAAGTATTTTTAAGATAATTAAAATTATCAACTTCTTCTATATCTTCTATTATTTCAGGTTTTTTTGTAAATGATGTGCCTGCATTAAAATCTTTACCTTTAAAATATTCTGCTATAAGCTTAAACTTTTTATATTCATTAAGTTTAATTAAAAGTTCTTTTGTTGGATCTTCATCATTTTCTTCCTTATGTTCTTTTGGAAGTAAAGTTTTTGATTTTATTTCTATAAGTGTAGCTGCCATTACAATAAATTCCGAAGTTATTTCTAAATCTAACTCTTTCATAAAATTTATATAATCTAAATATTGCTTTACTATTTCTTCTATTCTAATTTCATTTATATTCATTTCATTTTTCTTTATTAAATGTAATAATAAATTGAAAGGTCCATCAAAATTAGATATTTTTATTATTGGCATTGCCATGAACAACTCTCCTAACATTTTATTTAATTATATATAATATTAAAATATTCAAACAAAAGGAAGTTTTAAAACTTCCCTTTGTTATTATACTTTTAAGAAAATAAATTATTAAATTTAATTTTAATTTTTTCTAAGAAACTATTTAAATTTAAATCTCTATCAGAATAAATGTCTATTTCTCCTATTAGATTATCATCTATATAGTATTCACATTTACCTACTTTTTCATTAGCTTTAAAAATAGTCTTATTCTCGTCTACTTTTACCTTTTTAACTATTTTTTCTTTCATACCTTTTGGATATGTTAAAGTTAAGTCAGTACAAGCTTTTAATATTATGTATTTATCTCCTTTTTTATTAAACACACATTTTTCAATTTCTGAATCTTTTGTTGCTATTTTACTGCTTTCAAATTTTGAAAAACCATAATTCATTAACATACTTGCATCTCTGTTCCTTATTTTATAAGTAGGAGCACCCATTATTACGCTTAAAACTCTAGTTCCATCTCTTTTCGCTGTTGCAGATATGCAATATTTTGCTTCATTTGTAAAACCAGTTTTAAGTCCATCACATCCATTGAAAAAACGTACTAATTTATTATGATTTACTAATTCTATAGGACTTTTTCTACCTTCAGAAATTGTCTCCATATATTTTCCAGAAAATTTTAAAATAGTTTCATGTTTGAGAAGTTCCCTAGACATTATTGATATATCATAAGCTGTTGAATAATGTCCATTTTCTGGTAGACCAGTGCAGTTTTTGAATGTAGTGTTTTTCATCCCTAACTCACTTGCACGCTTATTCATCATTTCTACAAAAGCTTCTTCACTCCCACCTAAATATTCAGCAAGTGCAACTGCTGAGTCATTTCCTGATGCTATAGCAACACCTTTTAAGAGCTCTTCAACAGTTCTAATTTCTCCTGTATCTAATAACATCGTACTACCGCCCATTTTTTTTGCGTTTTCACTTACTGTTACTTTATCACTTAATTTAATTTTTCCTGAATCTACAGATTCCATTGTAAGTAACATTGTCATTATTTTAGTTACTGAAGCAGGTGCAAATTTTTCATTAGCGTTTTTCTCATATATTATTTTACCACTAGAAACCTCCATTAATAAAGCAGATTTTGCATCTACATCTAAAGGGGATGCCTTTTCAGTAGATAGTTTTTCATCAGACATTACGGTTATTGGTGTAATAGCTATAAAAAATAACATTAAAGTTGAAAGTAATATAGCAGCAATTTTATTAAGTTTAATTTTCATATTAAAAACTCCTTTCATAAATAGCATTTCCAAAAAGAAAAAAAATATGAAAGGGAACTTAATATTAACATATATAAAAAAAAAGTAAGAAATAAGCAGGTGTATACTTATTTCTTACTACGTTTTATAATGATTGTTCAATTGATCTAAATTTATTATATCTATTATTTTTAAGAGTTTCTTCATCTAAATGAACTAATTCATCTATAGCTGATAAAATTGTTTTTTTAATTAATAACGAAGCTCTATCTGGGTTTTTATGAGCTCCACCTAAAGGTTCCTTTATTATACCATCAATAATATTAAAGTTTTTTAAGTCTTGAGCTGTTATCTTCATTACTTCAGCAGCTTCTTTTGCCCTACTACTATCTTTCCATAAAATAGTAGCAAATCCTTCAGGGGATAATATAGAATAAATTGAGTGTTCTAGCATATATATTTTATCAGCAATACTTAAAGCTAATGCTCCACCACTACCACCTTCACCTATTATAATAGAAATTATAGGAACTCTTATTCCCATTAAACTAATTAAATTTTCAGCAATAGCATACCCTTGCCCTCTTTCTTCAGCTTCTAATCCGCAAAAGGCACCTGGTGTATCAACAAAACATACTACAGGTCTATTAAATTTATCAGCTTGTTTTATTAATCTTAATGCTTTTTTATAACCCTCTGGGTGTGGCATCCCAAAATTTCTTTCGATATTCTCTTTTGTATTTTCACCTTTGCATATACCTATTATAGTATAAGACCTATTATTTAAAGTTCCTATTCCACCTATAATAGCTTTATCATCACCAAATGAACGATCTCCGTGTAATTCTATAAAGTTATCAAAAATGGATTCAATGTAAAACTTAGCTGTAGGTCTATCTACTCTTCTAGCTGTTTCTACTTTTTCCCAACAGCTCATTGTTCTTATTAAATCTCTACTCATTTTACACCTCGTGAATTTTTAAAATTTTACTTAGTAAATGTCTTAAATCTTTTCTATCTACTATTTTATCTATAAATCCTTTTTCTAATAAAAATTCTGATTGTTGAAATTTGTTTGGTAATTTTTCATTTATTGTTTTTTCTATAACTCTTCGACCAGCAAAACCTATTAGGCAATTTGGTTCACTTAATATAATATCACCATCCATTGCAAAACTTGCAGTAACTCCTCCAGTGGTAGGATCTGTTAATATAGTTATATATAAAAGCCCTGCATCTGAATGTCTATATAAAGCACCACTTATTTTTGCCATTTGCATAAGAGAAAATATTCCTTCTTGCATTCTAGCACCACCAGAAGCAGTAAAAATTAATAATGGAAGTTTTTTTTCTGTAGCATATTCAATTAATCTTGTTATCTTTTCACCTACAGCAGATCCCATACTCCCCATCATAAAATTAGGATCCATAACAGCTATAGCCACTTTAATATGATTGATTAAGCCAATTCCTGTTATAACAGCTTCATTTAAGTTACTCATTTTTTCAGTAAGTTTTATTTTTTCATTATATCCTTCAAAATTTAAAGGATTTCTTCCTTTTAAGGTGGAATTTAATTCAAAGAATGTATTTTCATCTAATATATTTTTTAATCTCTCTTTAGAGCTTAATCTAAAATGATAATTACAATTAGGACATACATTTAAGTTATTTTTTAAATCTTCCGTATATAGAAGAGTATTACAATTATTACATTTACTCCACATTCCTGTAGGTATATTAGGTTTATCTTTTTTTTCAGATTTTAGTTCAATTTTACTTACTGTTATTAATTTTCTTCTATTTAGTATATCTGTTAACATTATTTATTCACCAACTTATTTGATAAAAATGATGTATCATATGAGCCTTCTATAAACTTATTATCGTTTAATATATCAAAATGATAATCTATATTAGTTGTAACACCTTCTATAGCAAATTCATCTAAGGCTCTTTTCATTTTAATTATAGCCTCATTTCTGTCTTTACCATGCACTATTAATTTACCTATCATTGAGTCATAACAATAAGGAATTTTATATCCAGGATAGATAGCTGTATCCATTCTTACACCAAATCCTCCAGGAATATTAACACTTTCTATTACTCCAGGACAAGGCATAAAATTTTTATAAGGGTCTTCTGCATTTATTCTACATTCTATGGAATGACCATTTATGGCAAGTGTTTCTTGAGAAATAGATAATTTTTTACCGGATGCTATTCTTAATTGCTCTTTTACCAAATCGATATTAGTTATCATTTCAGTTATTGGATGCTCTACCTGTATTCTTGTATTCATTTCCATAAAATAAAAATTGTTATTTTTATCTAAAAGAAATTCTATAGTTCCAGCATTTTCATAATTTACGGCTCTTGCAGCAGAAATAGCTGCAAGCCCCATTATTTTTCTTAACTTATCATCTAATCTACTAGATGGTGCTTCCTCTATAACCTTTTGATTTTTACGTTGAACAGAGCAATCTCTTTCAAATAAATGAACCACATTCCCAAAACTATCAGCTAAAATTTGAAATTCAATATGTTTTGGATTTTCTATAAATTTTTCTATATACATAGTATCATCGTTAAAATTTATTTTAGCTTCAGATTTCGCATTGTTATAATTTGATTCGAATTCTTCTGGTTCTCTTATTATTCTTATTCCTTTACCACCACCACCAGCTGCTGCTTTTATCATAACAGGAAATCCAATTTCTGTAGCTATAGTTAAACCATGTGCTGCTGATTCTATAGTTCCTTCATAGCCTGGAACTATAGGAATATCAGCATTTTTCATAACTTCTCTTGCTTTAGCTTTATTACCCATGAGTTCTATAGCTTGCCAAGATGGTCCTATAAATTTTATATTGCATTCTTCACACATCTTTGCAAATCTTGGATTTTCAGATAAAAATCCAAAACCGGGATGAATCGCTTCTGCTCCTGTTAAAACACATGCACTTAGTATATTAGCTATATTAAGATAACTATCTTTTGAACTCCAAGGACCAATGCATACTGCCTCATCAGCAAGTTTTACATGAAGAGCATCTTTATCCATTTCAGAATAAACTGCTACAGTTAATATTCCAAGTTCTCTGCAGGCACGTATAACTCTTACAGCTATTTCACCTCTATTTGCAATTAATACTTTTTTAAACATAAAAATCACCTAACCTATTGTATTGCGAATAAAATTTCACCACTACAAGCAATTTTACCATCTACAGTTGCAGTTCCTTTTCCTATCCCTACAGGTCCTTTTAATTTTATTATTTCTACTTCTAACTTTAAAACATCTCCAGGAATAACTTGTTTCTTAAATCTAGCTTTATTAATACCTGCAAAAAGTGGAGTTTTACCTTTAAATTCTTCTTTCGTAAGTAAAGCAATAGCTCCAGTTTGTGCTAATGCTTCTACTATTAATACACCAGGCATTATAGGATACTCTGGGTAATGACCTTGAAAAAATTCTTCATTTGCAGTAACATTTTTATATGCTATAACTTTAACTCCTTCTTCAAGATATTCAACTTTATCTACCAATAAAAAAGGATATCTATGTGGTAGTATTTTTTTTATCTCATTAATTCCTAACATTAATTATTTCCTCCTAACTTTAAATAAAGGCTTTCCATATTCAACCATCTCACCATTTTTAACCAAGATAGAAACTATTTCTCCATTTATTTCAGATTCCAACTCATTCATAAGTTTCATAGCCTCTATTATACAAAGAGTATCTCCTTCTTTAATTGAATCACCAACTTTAACGAATGCATCTAAATCAACTCCAGGTGCTTCATAAAATGTACCTACCATTGGAGATGTTATTATTGTTAAGTTTTCCTCTGCTTCTTTATCTAACTCTACAGAATCAACAATTTCTTTCTTCTCACTTGTACCAAACATGTTATTTTCTGTTTTATTATTGATATTTTTGTTTATATCACTTAAATTATTATTATCATAATTGGAATGATTAGAAGAGGATATATTTCTAGTTTCTGATTTATCCATTTTTAAATAATTATCATCTAACTTTAATTCAAATAAACTTATATTTGAATTATCTATTTTATCAATTAATTCTTTAATTTCTGTTATATTCATTAGAACCACCTCTAATTATAATTTTTAAATAATAATGAAACGTTATGACCACCAAATCCAAGAGAATTACTTAGTGAATAGTCAATTTTTTTATTAACTCCTTTGTTTGGTGTATAATTTAAATCACATGCTTCATCTTTAACTTTATAACCTATAGTTGGTGGTACAAAACTATCATTCATAGCTTTAATACAAATAATTGCTTCTATTGCACCAGCTGCACCTAATAAATGTCCTGTCATTGATTTTGTTGAAGAAATAGCTATATCATATGCTTTTTCTCCAAAACAATTTTTTATTGCTTGAGTTTCAACTTTATCATTTGCAGCTGTACTTGTTCCATGAGCATTTATATAAGCTACATCATTTTTATTAATCCCGCCTTCTAATATAGCAATTTCCATTGCTTTTGAAGCACCTTCCCCATTAGGATTTGGTGAAGTTATATGATAAGCATCACTTGTTGCTCCATATCCAATAATTTCACCATATATTTTGGCACCTCTCCTTTTAGCACTTTCTAAACTTTCTAATATTAATATACCAGCTCCTTCTCCCATAACAAATCCATTTCTCTCTTTATCAAATGGAATTGAAGCTCTTTCTAAATCCTGAGATGTGCTTAGTGCTTTTAAATTAGAAAAACCTGCAATACCTGATCTGATTATTGCTGCTTCTGAACCTCCAGCCATAACTATATCCATATATCCATGCTTTATTTGTCTAAAAGCATCTCCTATAGAACTAGCTCCTGATGCACAAGCACTCACAGCAGAAGCTGAGATTCCTTTTGCACCGTATCTCATTGATAATGTTCCAGAAACCATATTTATTATTGAACTAGGAATATAAAATGGTGATACTCTTTTTGGACCTTTCTTAAGTAATATTTCCATTTGAGACTCCATTGTTGTATAACCACCGATTCCAGACCCTACAATAATTCCAAATTTATAAGGATCAATATCTTCTACTTTTAATTTTGCATCTTCCATTGCTTCGTCAGCAGCCTTAATTGCAAGATGAACAAATTTATCACTTCTACGAGCTTCTTTTTTTCCTAAATATTCTTCTGCATTAAAGTTTTTAACTGTTCCTGCTATATGAACATCATATTCTGTTGTATCAAAATAATTTTCTTTATCAATTGTTGTAATTCCACAAATTCCTTCTTTTATATTATTCCAAAATTCATTCACATTATTTCCAACTGGAGTTATAGCTCCAAGTCCTGTTATAACTACTCTATGTTCCATTTAAACCTACTCCTTTTTACATTACCATTCCGCCATCAATATTTATCACTTGACCAGTTATATAATTTGAATTGTCTGAAGCTAAAAATGCTATTAATTTAGCTATATCTGATGGTGTTCCTAATTTTTTTAATGCAATATTAGTTTTTATAGAATTTTTTATTTCTTCAGGCAATTTTGCTGTCATATCTGTCTCAATAAATCCTGGGGCAATAGCATTTACTAAAATTCCTCTAGATCCAAGTTCTTTTGCCATGGACTTTGTTAAAGCTATTATACCTGCTTTTGATGCTGCATAATTTGCTTGACCTGCATTTCCTATTACTCCTATGACAGAAGCCATATTTATTATTTTTCCATATCGTTGTTTAAGCATAACTGTTGAAGCCTCTTTTGAGCAATTAAAAGTCCCTTTTAAATTTACATTTATTACATCATCAAATTCACTTTCACTCATTCTTAAAATAAGATTATCTTTTGTTATACCTGCATTATTAATAAGAATATCAACTCTTCCGTAATTTTCCTTGCAAGTTGAAATAAGCTTTTTTGCATAAGTACTTTCAGAAACATTACCCTTTACTAATATGGCTTTACTTCCTAACTTTTCAACTTCACTTTTTAATTCTTCTGCTTCCTTATCAGAACTTCTATAACCTATAACTACATTAGCTCCTAAAGTTGCTAGCTCTAAAACTATAGCTTTTCCTATACCTCTAGTACCACCTGTTACAATGGCGCATTTATTTTTTAACATTTATTATATTACCTCCATCTCTTTTAGCACATTTATTGTTTTATTTAATGATTCTATATTTTCTACATTTAATACAATTGCTTCTTTATATATTTTCTTTACAAATCCACTTAGAACTTTACCTGGTCCTATTTCTACAAATATATCTACACCTAAATTTTTCATATACTCTATGCTTTTCATAAATAATACAGAATTTTTAACTTGGATTTTTAATAATTCTCGTACATTATCTGATTTATCATAGTTTATACCTTTAACATTTGAAAGCACAGTTCCATTTATTTCATTAACAGTAATTTTAGCAAGTTCTTCTGATAATTTTTCAGCAGCTGGTTCTAACATAGAACAATGGAATGGTGCTGAAACAGGAAGTTTAACTGCCCTTCCCCCTTTTTCTTTTATCAATTCCATTGCTATATTTAAAGCTGTTAATTCTCCTGATAAAACTATTTGTGTTGGTGAATTATAATTAGCACATTCAATTATTCCATACTTAGAGCATTTTTCTAATACTTCTTTTATATCATTTTCTGATAATTTTAAAGCTGCTACCATCCCACCAATACCTGGTTTAACAGCCTCTTGCATAAATATTCCTCTTTTTTCAACTAATCTTACTATTTCTTCAAATTCTAAAATATTATTATTTAAAAGAGCTGAATACTCTCCTAAACTTAAACCACAAGATATATTAGAATGAACTCCTAAAGAATTTAAGGCTTTTAGTATAGCCATATTAGTAGTAACAATACAAGGTTGTGTATTTTCAGTTTTATTAAGTATTTCTATTGGACCATTAAAACATATGTCAGTAATATTTCTATTTAAAATTTCATCTGCTTTATCAAATATTTCTTTACTTTCTTTAAAATTCTCATAAAACTCTTTTCCCATACCTACATATTGAGATCCCTGACCTGCAAATAAAAAAGCAATTTTTTTCATAAAGCCCTCCAACTAAACTTTAAATTTATGAGGCTATAGATCTATAGCCTCATATTATTAAATAAAATTAACCTATTAATTTTTCAACATAATCAACTGCATCTTTAACAGTTTTTATATCATTTGCTTCTTCTAATTTAATATCAAACTCTTCTTCAATATCCATTATTACTTCAAATAAATCTAATGAATCAGCTCCTAAATCTTCAAATGTAGTTTCTAAAGTAACTTTACTTTCTTCTATTTCTAATTTGTCACATATTATTGTTCTTATTTTTTCAAATACCATATCGTATTCCTCCTAAAATTTTAATTTATTATAATTTATATGAATTTAAATTACAAGCACCATTCAATTAGGGTTCCCCCCCAAGTTAAACCACCGCCGAAGCCTATTAATAAAATTTTATCACCTTTTTTTATTTTGCCAGATCTCACTCCATCATATAATGCAAGTGGAACACTAGCTGCGGATGTATTTCCAACATCCTCTAAATTGGTTATAAATTTAGACATAGGAATATTTAATCTTTTTCCTATAGTTTCTATAATTCTATAATTTGCTTGATGTGGTATTATAAAATCAACATCATCAATTGAAATATTTGCTTCTGATGTAAGCTCTTTAACAGCTTCACTAAAAGCTTTAATAGCAAATTTAAATATTTCTCCACCATTCATAGATACAAAATTATTATTTTTTTCTCTATCTACAAAAGGATTTCTTATATTAAGTGCATCAACTACTAAAGCATCCCATTTATCCCCATCAGAATGTATTTTAGATGATATTATTCCACTTTTTTCATCCTTTGATAAAATAGCTGCACCAGCACCATCTCCAAATAAGACGCATGTAGAGCGATCTTCCCAATTAAGTATCTTTGAGAAAACCTCTGCCCCTATAACTAAGATATTTTTTGCTGTATTTGCTTTTATTAATGAAGATGCAAGATGTAGTGCATATATAAAACCGGTACAAGCTGCGCTAACATCAAAAGCAGCAGCATTTTTAGCTCCTATATTTTTTTGAACTATACATGCAGTAGATGGAATAAATTTATCTGGAGTACATGTAGCAACTATTATGTAATCTAATTCTTCAGCTTTTAAATTACTATTGCTTAAAGCTTCTATAGCTGCTTTAGTAGATAAATCAGAAGTATTCTCTGTAACTGAAATATGTCTTTGTTTTATTCCTGTTCTTGATACTATCCATTCATCACTTGTATCAACTAACTTTTCTAAATCAGAATTAGTTAATATATTTAAAGGAACATAAGAGCCTATGCCTATTATTTTAGAGTTACTCATAATTATTCTCCTTTAAATTTTCATCTTCTATATATTTTTCTTTAAAAAATATTGTCATTTTTTCTAAAGCGTCAACTAGTACTCTTTCTTCTTCACTGTTAAGTGAGCTAAGTGCATTATTTATCATTTCTCGATGAAATCTTTCATGTATTCTATAAGCTAATTTTCCTTTTCTAGTAAGTTGAACTAATACAACTCTTCTATCAGTCTCAATTCTTTTTCTTTCTACATAATCTTTTTTTATTAGCTTATTAATAGCGGTAGTTAATGTACCAACAGTTATATTTAAACTATTAGCTATTTCAGACATAGTTTTGGACTCCTTATATCCTATAGCCTCTATAGTATGAATTTCTGTTACAGATAAATCAGATAATATTCCATTTTTAAAGCTTTGTTGTTCAATTAACAATATATCATTGAAAACTTCAACAAAAAGTTTATTTAATACATCTTTGCTTTTCTCCATTATTATCAGCTCCTTAATTAAATATTTTACTACACACTTTATCATAAGTTAAATATTTTGATTTTCAAAGCAGTTATTTTGATAATCAAAATATACTACAATTACATGAAGCTGTCAATAAAATTTTAGAAATCTCAAGAAACTCTTTAGTAAGTATTTCCAATATAATAATAAATTATCCTAAATTTAAAAATTTAGGATAATTTATTAAATGAAAGAACTAAAGTTTCTCTATCAGAAATTAATTCACTATATTTTATTTTTGCCTTTTCAAACATTATTTTAGATGCTTTTACACTTTCTGTATTACTATATTTATCTGATAAATATATAACTTCTTTAATTCCAGATTGTATTATGGCTTTAGCACACTCATTACAGGGAAACAATGTAGAATATATTTTACACCCATCTAGCTCTTTTCCAATACTATTTAAAATTGCATTTAGTTCAGCATGACAAGTATAAGGATACTTTGTATTAAGAAAATCTCCTGTATTTCCCCAAGAAAAATCATCATCAGAGCATCCTATAGGAAATCCGTTATATCCAATTCCAATTATTTTATTATTTTTATCAACTATACATGCTCCAACTTGTGTATTAGGATCTTTACTTCTAAAAGAACTTATTAAAGCTATTCCCATAAAATACTCGTCCCATGAAATATAATCTTGTCTTTTTGATTCCATGATATCCTCCTTAAACTTTAATTTTCAAATTTACTTATATTTTATCAAGTTGTAATATTTTCAGCAACTCAATAGAGCTTACTATAAAAAAGAGTTGTTATAAAATATAAAATCCTATAATTTTAATTAATATTTATACTCTAAATTTTATTATTGAATTTATTTCTTACCTTAATATAATATTTTTTATCGTTTCTAAATTTACTTTTTATTTTGAAAATAAAATTTTAAATTTATTAATAAACACAAAATCAAATTAATAAATTTTACTTGAATACTAATGAATTTATATTAATAATTTTTCTTACGGTGCTAATACATAATAAAAATATACTTCATTATATAAAAATAAAGTTCTATTTTATCAAATAATAAAGAATAAATTTATTAATTCATCAATTTAAACGAATTTTAAATAAAGTATTAATAAATGATCTTAGTTGCAATTTTTATTGCAATATATATAATTAGAGACATTATATACAACTACAACAACATTAAATTTATTTAAAACATACACATAGAGGTGGAAATTGTAAAAATGAACATTTCAAATTTATTACTTGGAAAGTCTTTGAAAAATGATGATGTAAAGGAAAGCAAATTGAATGTTTTGTGGGGCTTGCCTATATTAGCAAGTGATGCTATATCATCAGTTGCATATGCTGGGTCAGCTATATTGCTAGTACTATTACCTGTAGCCGGATTATATTCATACAAGTATATGTTATATGTATCAGTAATGATATTATTTTTAATGTTTTTACTTATCTTTTCATATAAACAAGTTATTGATTGTTATCCAGAAGGTGGCGGGGCTTATATAGTTGCAAAAGATAATTTAGGACCTAAAGCTAGCTTAACTGCTGCTGCTGCATTAATGGTTGATTATATTTTAACAGTAGCTGTTAGTGGAACCGCCGGTACTGAAGCTATAACATCAGCGATACCACAGTTATTGCCCTATAAAGTATTAATAACAGTAATTCTTATTGTATTATTAACTATAGGAAATTTAAGAGGAATAAAAGAAGCATCTACTATTTTTGGTGTCCCTACTTATGCTTTCGTATTAGGGATCTTAAGTATGATAGTATTTGGGTTAGTAAAATATCATGTATTTCATTATCAACCTAAAGCATTATATCCGCTACCTACTTTTTCCAAAAACATAGGTATACTATTGTTCCTAAAAGCTTTCGCCTCTGGTTGTACTGCATTAACAGGTATAGAGGCAGTTAGTAATGCAGTCCCTGCATTTAAAAAGCCATCTCAAAGAAATGCTAAAGTTGTATTATTCTTATTAGCACTTTTAGTATTCCTTATATTTGGTGGATTATCTTATTTATCAACAATATATAATGCAGTACCATCTGATCAACAAACAATAATATCACAAATTGCTACACAAGTATTTGGACGTAATGTAATGTATTACTTTATCCAAGCAACTACTGCAATTATATTAATTATGGCTGCAAATACTGCATTTTCTGGGTTACCATTACTACTATCAATCATAGCTAAAGATGGATATGCACCTAGACAATTAACTAAGGTTGGTAAAAGATTAAGTTATTCTAACGGTATATTACTAATAGCAATAGTATCAAGTTTATTAGTAATAGGATTTAATGGAAATACAGATGCTCTATTACCACTATATGCTATAGGTGTATTTATTTCATTTACAATAGCTCAATTTGGTATGCTTGTTAGATGGATGAGAAAAAAACCTAAGGGATGGGTAGGAAAAATGTGTATAAATGGACTTGGAGCTATTATGACAGCTTTTACTGCCATAGATATAACTGCTACTAAATTCCTAGAAGGTGCATGGGTTATTTGTTTGTTAATTCCTTTTTTAGTTTACTTAATGTTTAAAATACATAAACATTATAAAATAGCAAATGATGCTTTAGCAATAAACTGTAATTGCTTTAAAGCAAACCCTAAAGAAGGTAAGAGATACTTTGTATTACCTGTTAGTTCATTTAACAAAAGTTTTGTTAAAGCTTTTAATTATGCAAAATCAGTAGCTGATGAATTAATCGTAGTTCATATTTCAACTGATAAAGCATGGACTGAAAATCTTTTAAAAGAATGGAATTCTTATAATTTAGGTGTTGAATTAGTTATAATCGATTCTCCATATAGAGAAATAAGATCACCATTAATAAAATTTATCGAAAAAACTAATAAAGAGATTGCTCCTAATAATACTCTAACAGTAGTTTTACCACAATTAGTTACATCTAAAAGTTGGGATAACTTACTTCACAATCAATTAAGTTTTATTGTAAGAGCCTCTTTATTAAAGCACAGGGATATTGCAGTTGTTACAATTCCTTATATAATATAATTTTAAAAAATATAAACAAAACCTTAGTAATAAGTTTCTATAATTAAGAAACTAAAATTACTAAGGTTTTTCCATTATAAATATTTTATTATATTAATTGCCATGATGAATCACTTCCAGGTATAGAATTTGTCCACCACTTAGCTTTATAATTTTTATTATTGTATTTAACAATATCTCCTCCATTATATGCTTTTCCTTGTACATAATTTACACTTCCGTCTTCATTAGCTTCAACTATTAATTCCCAAGCTGCACTTTTATCTGGAGCTTCTCCTTGATTCCACCACTTAGCCTTATATTTTTTACCATTATATATTACTACATCACCTGTTAAATAAATTTTAGAAGCATCATAAGTATCATTATTAGCATCCTTACTTTTAACGGTAATAATTATTGTTTTATTAGTTTCAAGTCCATTGCTATCGGTTACAGAATAAGTTAATTTATACTCTCCAGCTTTGGAAGTATCAACTTCTCCTGTTACTTTTATTTTAGATGTTAAGTCACCATCTTCTTTGTCACTGGCAGTGATACCTGCTAATTTATCGAATTTTTCATTAATTAATATTGTTTTATTTGTTAATCCATTTAAAACTGGTGCAGTATTAATACTAGGCTCATCAATTTTCTTAACAGTTATTATTCTATTTATTTCAGTAGTTAATCCCATACTATCAGTGACAGAATAGACTAATTTATATTCTCCAACTTTTGAAGTATCAACTTCTCCTGTTACTTTTATTTTAGATGTTAAGTCACCATCTTCTTTGTCACTAGCAGTGACACCTGCTAATTTATCAAATTTTTCATTAACTAATATTGTTTTATTTTCAATTCCATTTATTATAGGAGCTGTATTTTGTGTTTCTTCACCATTTCCAGGCTTATTAAAATCTTTTCCATATATATTTTGCTCTGCTATTTCTGTTCCACTTTCATTCATACGTTGAACTATATTTATTCCTTTTATAGCAGTTATATCTGTTTGAGCTGTTGGTGTTGATAATCTAAATGTATAACTTTGTCCTGGTTCTATATTCTTTCCTTCCCAAACACCTTTTAAGTCAACTGATGTTATTCCGTCTTTTGTTGATACTACACCAGCCATATGGTCTCCAGCAGTTAATGAAACATCACTATCTATATATAGTTTCGGAGTTTTGATTGTTTCTCCTCCTCTTTCAACCTCTTTTAAAACTTCATTTGATTCTTGAAGAGCTTCTTTATTTTTTATTGTAATTTCATATCCACCACCTGAACCCCATTCTTCTTTTACAGCTTTAACGGTACATTCTATATCAAGTTCTGAATAAACTATTTTATTTTCAGGTAATTTTGCACTTCCAAAAAGACCTTCCTTAGAAACTTTAGTTAATTCATCTCTTTTACCAGAAGAAGTTTTTGCATCTTGTGATGCCATCCAAGCAATCATTCCTCCTAAATTATTTTCATTTACATACTTTGTTTTTTCAGTTACAGAACGTTGATTATCATAAGTAAAGAATGCTCCTGTTTTGGAATCATATAAATAAGGCGCCTTCGCTGTATCATCCCAATATTCTTTTAATCCAGGGTATGCTGCCTTAAGTTTATCCAAACTACCATAGGACCAAACTCCCCCCCTTCTTCCACCTTCACCAACTTTTAGAGGCGCTTCATTAGCACCACCTCTAGATGGTGTTTGATCTGCATCTTTTGCTACAATTTCAGCATTTCCAAATAATCCTGGGAGTGATGAATCAGGACCCTCTGATACCTTTTCCCATCCTCTTGTATAATAAGCAGCACCAACAACTATCTTTTCTGGTTCTGCACCTTTACTTATCAAATAATTAACACTTTGATCTACGGATAGACCAGCTTCAAAATTTGGATCATTAGGATTTGCATATAATCCTGTTTGATGTCCACTTGTTTCATCCCAAGCCCCTCTCATATCATAAGTCATTATATTAGCAAAATCCACAATATCAAATAATTTATCTATATCAATACCTAAATCTAATTTTGCTTTAGGAGCAGGTAATGCTACAGATACTTCATATGTTTTTCCTAGTTCCTTTCCCTTAGCATCTAATGCATTTCTTAAATCTTGCAATAATTTTATATAATTTTCTTTATCTTCTGGTCTAGCCTTGGTTGTTCCTTCATCATTTTGATTATCAACTTTATCTGGATCTCTTTTTTCTACTGGGTATTCCCAATCTAAATCAACAAAATCCATATTAGTATACTCTACAAATTTAACCATATTCTTCACAAAGTTAGCCCTTGCAGATGCATTTGCTGCAACTTCTGAAAAATCACCAGACTTAGACTATCCTCCAACAGATATACCTATTTTTAAATTTGGATTTTTAGCTCTTAATTCTTGGAAAGCAGATAGAATTCCAGCATTTGCTCCTCCCCATTGAACTCCTTCCTCTCCAACAGGAGCACCAACAGCTGCATCTTTATCTGTAAACTGTAAATTACCATTAGCATCAAAATCTAAAAATGCAAAATTTAAATGAGTTAATTGATCAGCTGGAATATCTTTTGGATAAAAATTTCCTTGTCCTCCCCATATAGACCAATCTCCATAATACATTACATTCCTTTTTTGATTTTGTCTTTGAGATTGTGTTTGTTTTTCACTAGCCTGTACAGTTGTTACAGGAAAGGTTGCAATTGTGGTACCTAATAATATAGAAGTTAATGTACAAAAAACCACTAATTTTTTAGCTCTTTTTTTTAAAGCTCTTTTAGCCATAAAAATCCCCCTTTATATTTAATGAAAATAATTACACATACTAATTTTACCATTTTTTATAAATTAATCAATTATTTAATTTAATTTTATTAATAATATTTTTTTAATGTTTTTATTTTTGTTTTTATTTTCATTTACGAGTATTTCTTTTAAGATTATAATATGTTTTATATATACATAAAAATGGGTATCTTAAAGTGAAGTTAAAAACCTTCCTTTAAAGATACCCATTTTATTATAATCCTATATCATTTCTAAAATATTTCCCTTTAAATTTAATAAATTTTATTTTATCATACGCATCTATAACAGCTTCCTTATCGTTATCTCCTATTCCAATAACAGAAAGAACTCTTCCACCCGAGGTTATCATTTTATCCCCATCTAATTTAGAACCAGCAAATATAATATTATTTATTATATTTTCATTAAATTCTATTTTTTCTCCCTTATTGAAAGGTCCTGGATATCCTTCTGAAACTAAAACAACATTACAACAATATTTACTTTTCCATTGCAAATCAAATAAATTTAAATTCCCATTTAAACTATATTCAATCAACTCTAGCAAGTCACTATCCATTAATTCCAATACTGATTGTGTTTCTGGGTCTCCCATTCTCACATTATATTCTAATAAATAACATCCTTTCTTAGTTATCATTATTCCAAAAAATATTATTCCACAAAAATCTAATTTTTCTTCTTTTATTCCTTTTAAAGTTTTTTTCATTATATTTTCTTCAAAGTCCTTCATTACTTCTTTTGTAACATATGGATTCGGAGCTAATACACCCATTCCTCCTGTGTTAGGTCCTTTACCACCATCATAAATTTGTTTATGATCTTTAGCAGATATAAATGGTTTTATTGTTTTTCCATCTGTTATAGATAATACAGATGCTTCTATTCCCTCTAAATATTCCTCTATTACAACTGTACTACCTGCACCATTAAATACATCTTCTATCATAATCTCTTTTAAAGCATTTTTCCCATCTTCATAGCTGTGACAAATATAAACTCCCTTTCCAGCAGCTAAACCATCTGCTTTAATAACAATAGGAAATTCTTTTTTTCTTAAGTAATTTAAAGCTTTTTCATAATCACTAAAAGATTCATATTCTGCTGTTTTTACTGCATACTTTTTCATAAAATCTTTTGAAAAACTTTTACTTCCCTCTAACATAGCAGCATTCTGGCTTGGACCAAATATTTTAAGTTCTTCTTTCTTAAATACATCTACTATTCCATCTATAAGAGGTTTTTCAGGCCCAACTATAGTTAAATCTACTTTGTTATCAATAGCAAATTTTTTTAATTCTTCAATGGAATTTATGTTTATGTTCACACATTTATTTTCTATTGCAGTTCCTCCATTTCCTGGAGCACAGTATATCTTGCTAACCTTCCCATTTTTAGATATCTTTCTTGCTATGGCATGTTCTCTACCACCTGATCCTATTAATAATATCTCCATATAACTAAAACTCTCCTAAATAATTAATGTTTGAAATGTCTTACTCCTGTTAAAATCATACTTATTCCTAACTCATCACATGCTTCTATTGATAATTTATCATTAATAGAACCACCAGGTTGGATTATAGCTTTTATTCCATATTTTCCTGCTTCTCTAACACAATCATCAAATGGGAAAAATGCATCAGAGGCAAGAACTGTAGCTCCTTCTCCCCTTTCTAGTGCTTGAGCTGTTGGCCAAATTCTATTTACTTCACCACCACCAATGCCTACTGCTTTTTGCCCTTTTGCAACAACTATTGCGTTAGATTTAACATATTTAACTACTTTCATTGCAAACTTTAGACTTTCTATTTCCTCTGCTGTAGGAACTTTTTTAGTTACAACATCTAATGAGTTTATAAATTTATTATCTTCATCTTGAACTAAGATTCCACCATCTACTGATACTACGTACTTATTATTTACTGGTTTTTTATTCATTTTTAAAACTCTTAAATTTTTCTTTGTTCTTAATACTTCTAAAGCATCTTCATCAAAATCTGGAGCTGCTACTACCTCTAAAAATATTTTTATCATCTCTAGTGCAGTCTTTTTATCCAATTTTCTATTAATTGCAACTATTCCTCCAAATATAGAAGTTTTATCGCAATCATAAGCTTCTAAATAAGCTTCTCTTACACTTTTTCCTATAGCTACTCCACAAGGTGTATTATGCTTAAGCCCACAACAAGCTATTTCTTCAAATTCATTAACAACTTTCCAAGCTATATCTAAATCCTTTATATTATTATAGGATAATTCTTTCCCATTCAAAACATCAAAATTATTCATAGCACCATCTACTTCAGTTGAAGTATAATAGGCTGCTTTTTGATGTGGATTTTCTCCATATCTTAAATCTTGAACTTTTTTATACGATAAGCTTAAATAATCACCAAATTCTTCTTCATCATTTAAAAGAAAATTAGAAACTGCTGAATCATAAGCACTCATCAAGTTAAATACTTTTCCAGCTAATTTTTTTCTAGTTCTTAAAGAAACTTCTCCATCTTTCATTTCACCCATTACTTTTTTATAGTCATTTATATCACTTATTACAACAACATCTTTAAAATTCTTAGCAGCTGCTCTTAACATAGTTGGACCACCAATATCTATAAATTCTACTTTTTCATTAAAACTTATATTTTCTCTTACTTTTTCAAAGAAAGGATATAAATTAACAATAACCATATCTATAGTTTCTATATTTCTTTCCTTTAGTGTTTCCATATGCTCTTCATTATCTCTTATAGCAAGAATTCCTCCATGAATAACAGGATGTAAAGTTTTAACTCTTCCATCTAACATTTCATCAGAATTAGTTATTTTGCTAATTTCAGTAACTTCTATTCCATTTTCTTTTAAATATTTATAAGATCCTCCCGATGATATAATCTCAATATC
Source organism: uncultured Sarcina sp. (assembly GCA_963557775.1). GTDB lineage: Bacteria > Bacillota > Clostridia > Clostridiales > Clostridiaceae > Sarcina. The sequence continues at coordinate 35,612 of CAUWDH010000016.1, read as the reverse complement.
ATGTTTTCTTAAAAAACTTGCCATTTCTAATATTCTGCTTTTATCATAAACACTAATTAATGCTCTCTTAATCATAATATCCTCCATTTAAAATTAATTTAAAGTTACTAATTTATAATTTTCTATTGATTTTTTATTACTTAATTCCTTTAAAACCTTTGGAAGCAATTTATGCTCTTCCTTTAAAATTCTTGCCTGAAGTCCTTTAGCTGTATCTTCTTTATAAACCTTAACTATATTTTGATCTATTATTTTTCCTTCATCTACTCCATCATTTACAAAATGTACTGTACACCCAGAATATTTTACCCCTTTTTTTATAGCTGCTTCATGTACCTTTATTCCATACATTCCTTTCCCACAAAAACTAGGTATTAAAGAAGGATGAATATTAATTATCCTGTTATTAAAAATTTTAATTATATCACCTGTTAAAATCGATAAGTATCCAGCTAACACAATAAAATCTACTTTATTATTTAATTTTTTTAAAATTTCATCACTCAATTTTTCTCCATACTTATTCTTATCTAAAACCATAGTGTTATAACCTTTTTCTCTAGCTATATCTATCCCCTTAGCATTTTCTCTATCACTTATTACATACCTTAAATCAATTTTATCTAAATATCCACTTTCTATATTATCTATTATCGAAAGAAGATTACTTCCCCCACCAGATATTAAAACAGCTATTTTAAGCAAATCCCTTCACCTCCAGTTTTAACATAACCTAACTCTACTGGATTTTCTCCTAATTCCTCTAATATTTTTATAACATTATTTTTTTCTTCTTTATCTATGGCTATAACAAACCCTATTCCCATGTTGAAAGTATTATACATATGCTCCTCTGATACCCCTCTTTTCATTATTTCCTTAAATAAAATTGGAATATTGTAAGATTTCTTATTTATAACAGCTGTAAAATTTCTATTTCCAAACATTCTCGGAATATTTTCTATAAATCCTCCTCCAGTTATATGAGCCATCCCATTTATCCTAATACTTTTCAATAGTTCTAAAATTGGCTTAACATATATTCTTGTTGGCGTTAATAACAACTCTCCTGCACTTTTATCTCCAATCTTTTCATCTAAATTCTCAAATATTTTTCTTGCAAGAGAATAACCATTGGAATGTAACCCAGAAGAACGTAATCCTATAAGAATATCTCCTTCTTTTATTTTGCTTCCATCTATAATCTCTTCCTTTTCAATTACTCCAACAGCAAAACCAGCAACATCATATTCTCCTTCTTTATAAAATCCAGGCATTTCTGCTGTTTCTCCACCAACTAAAGAACATTTACTTTCAATACACCCATTGGAAATTCCTTTTACTATTTCAGCAGCTACTTCTGCATTTAATTTTCCACAAGCTATATAATCTAAAAAAAATAATGGTTTTGCACCATGACATAAAATATCATTTACGCACATAGCTACACAATCTATGCCTATAGTATCATAGATCTTTCTTCTAAACGCTACATCTAATTTAGTTCCAACTCCATCTGTTCCAGAAATCAAAACAGGTTTTTTATATCCCTCTGGAAGTTCTACAAAAGCCCCAAAACTTCCTAATCCACTTAAAACATTTGATGTTAATGTTTTTCTTGCATATTCTTTTATAAGTGATACTGACTTATATCCTTCTTCTATATTAACCCCTGCCTCTTTATAAGTTATTGCCATATAAAATACCTACCTTTCTTTTACAAATCTTGCCCTTTTTCTATGGGTGTTGAAACTGGATAAATACCATTTAGACATCCTAAACAGAATCCTTTGTTCTCATCACTTAAACTTTCTAATAAATTATCTATGCTTAAATAATCTATAGAATCAACACTTATTGCTTCTCTTATTTCTTCTAATGAATTATTTGCACCTATTAAATCTTTTCTATATGGTGTATCAATACCAAAGTAACACGGATATTTAACAACTGGTGATGCAACCCTAAAGTGTACCTCTGTAGCTCCAGCCCTTCTAAGTGATTCTACTAAGTATTTAGAAGTCGTTCCTCTTACTATAGAATCATCAATTAAAACTACTCTTTTACCTTCTACATTGGGTTTTAATGGGTTTAACTTTACCGAAACTGCTTTTTCTCTCATTTCTTGACTTGGTGAAATAAAAGTTCTTCCTACATACTTATTTTTAACAAATCCAATATCATATGGTATTCCCGAAGCTTTTGCATAACCAACTGCTGAAGATATTCCTGAATCAGGAACTCCTATAACCACATCAGCTTCCACTGGACTTTGCTTAAATAACATCTCCCCTGCTCTTACTCTTGCTAAATGAACATTTATTCCATCTATTACACTATCAGGTCTAGCAAAGTATATATATTCAAAGGCACAAGTCTCACAAATTGTTTTTTCTGAGTAAATAACACTCTTAATTCCTTCTCTTGATATAATAACTATCTCTCCTGGCTTAACATCTCTAATTAATTCTCCTCCAATAGCATCTATAGCACAGCTTTCTGAGCAAAGAATATAATCATTATTTAATTTCCCAATGCATAAAGGTCTTATTCCATTAGGATCACGAACTCCTATAAGTTGATCCTTAGTAGATATTACTAAGGCAAAAGATCCTCTTACAGCTTGCACAGCACCATGAATCGCTTTTATAATCCCTCTTTTTGCTCCTCTAGCTATTAAACTCATTATAATTTCTGAATCACTAGTAGTATGGAATACATAACCTGAGTCTTCTAATATTTCTTTCATAATATCTGCATTAACTAGATTACCATTATGAGATATAGCTATATTTCCTAACTTGGTTGAACTTACTAAAGGTTGTGCATTCTCTATTCTTGTATCACCAGAAGTAGAATATCTAACATGTCCTATAGCTATATTCCCTTTTAATTTTTCTAAGTCTCCTTCAGTAAATGCCTCAGTTAATAATCCTAAATTTTTATGCATATTTATAGACTCACCATTTGACACAGCAATACCTGCACTCTCTTGCCCTCTATGTTGCAAAGCATATAATCCATAATAAGTATATCTAGCTACATCTGTATTTTCATTAGAAAAAATACCAAAAACCCCACATTCCTCTTCCATTTTATCTTTTATAGAATCATACATACCTTCACACCCCATTTAAGAAACTACCCTTTTATTCTATTTAATATTTCTATATAAGCATCTTTTACATTGCCTAAATCTCTTCTAAATCTGTCTTTATCTAATTTTTTATTAGTATTTGCATCCCAAAATCTACAAGTATCTGGTGATATTTCATCAGCTAATATAATTTCACCATTTTCTGCTCTTCCAAATTCTAGTTTAAAATCTATTAATTTAATATTTTGTTTTAAGAAAAAGTCTTTTAATAAATTATTTATTTTACTTGTCATTTCATAAATTTCTTTTAATTCTTCAAATGTTGTAATCCCAATTGCTACTGCATGATAATCATTTATTAATGGATCTCCTAAATTATCATCTTTTAAGCATATTTCCATTACTGTTGTTTTTAATTGAAATCCTTCTTCAAGACCTAATCTTTTAGCCATACTTCCAGCTGCCACATTCCTAACTATTACTTCCAAAGGCACAATTTCCACCTTTTTGCATAATTGCTCTCTCTCACTGAGCTTCTTTATTAAATGTGTTTTTATCCCATTTTTTCTTAACATATCAAATATTAAACAAGTGATATTATTATTAAGTATTCCCTTTTCTTCAATAGAGCCTTTTTTTTCTCCATTAAATGCTGTTGCATCATCTTTATAATAAACTATAACTTCATTCTCTTTATCACTTTTAAAAATAACCTTTGCTTTTCCTTCATATAACATTTCTCTATTTTTCATTATAATTCAATCCCTTCTCCATTTTCTTTTATAAAGTTTTCTTTCATATTTCTTCTAAATTTATCTAATTCAATTTTTATATCTTCATATTTTAGGGATAAAATTTGAACTGCAAGCATCCCTGCATTATAACTATTATTTATTCCAACAGTTGCTACTGGAATAGATTTAGGCATTTGTACTATAGAATAAAGAGCATCTAATCCTTCAATAGCTCCTTTTATAGGAACCCCTATTACTGGTAATAAAGTTTGAGAAGCTATTACTCCAGGAAGATGAGCTGCAAGACCAGCTCCTGCTATTATTACTTCACATCCATCTTTTTCAACTTCTTTTAAAGTTTCTGTTAACTTCTCTGGAACTCTATGAGCTGATAAAATAAAAGCTTTATATTCTATACCAAATTCTTTTAAAGCCTTTGCAGCTCCTTTCATTATTTCTGTATCAGATTTACTTCCAAAAAATATAGCTACTTTCATTCCACTTCTCCTCTAAATATAAATTTAATTTTATTATTTAAAATACTTAACCCCTGACTCAAATATTTTTTGATCAAAATTTCCTACTACATTTTTATATAAATTTTCTCCGATTCTCTCTGAATGCCCCATTTTTCCTAATACTCTTCCATCAGGACTTGTTATAGCTTCAATAGCACATTCTGAACCATTTGGATTATAAGGCATATTCATTGTTGCTTCACCATTTAAATCAACATATTGAGTAGCTACTTGTCCATTCTTTATCAATTCACTAATTATCGTTTTATTTGCAACAAATCTTCCTTCACCATGAGACACAGCTACTTTATGAACATCACCTACCCTAACTGAATTAAACCATGGTGATAAATTAGATGAAATTCTAGTATTTACTATGGAACTTACATGTCTACCAATCTTATTATAAGTCAGTGTTGGCATGTCTTCTCTTGGATTTACAATTTCTCCATATGGAACTAATCCTAGCTTAATAAGTGCTTGGAAGCCATTACAAATTCCTAGTATTAATCCATCTCTATTTTTTAATAGTTCCATAACAGCATCTTTTATTCTTTCATTTCTAAATACAGTAGCTATAAATTTACCAGATCCATCTGGCTCATCACCTGCTGAAAAGCCACCAGGTAACATTATAATTTGAGAGGATTTTATCTCTTCTTCCAACTTTAATATAGAGTCTTCTAGTTGCTCTTTATTTAAATTTTTAAAAACTAAAATATTACTCTTTGCCCCAGCTTTATCAAATGCTTTTTTACTATCTTCTTCACAATTTGTTCCAGGAAAAGCTGGAATTATTACTCGTGGTTCCCCTATATCCTTTTTAGGAATTATTATTGTTTTCTTATAAAAATCTAAATTATCTACTTTTCTGTTAGCATCCTTTGTTTTTATCTTAAATATTGAATTTAATCCACTTTCCCATAAACTTATTAGTTCATCTAAATCAAAATTTTCATTAAAAAATTTCAAACTTTTGTTCTTTGTAGTATGCCCTAATATTGTATAGTTTATATTATTTAACTTTGATAAATCAAAATCACTATTTACTTCTAAAATTATTGATCCATAAAGTTTATCTTCTAGCTCTTCTTTTTCTACTTTTTCATTTAGAATAAAGCCTATTTTATTACCTATAGCCATCTTAAATATACCTTCTAATATTCCACCTTCTTTTAGCGAATAAGCTGAACTAACATCTTTAGCATCTATAAGTTCTTTTACCTTTGATAAATTTAATTTATATTGTTCTATATTTAACAATTCATTTTCTTCTCTATTTGTTTTTATAAGAAGAACTTTTGAATTTTTATTTTTAAATTCTGGAGAAATAATATTATCCACTTTTTCTACTGCTACTGCAAAAGAAACCAGTGTAGGTGGTACATCTAATTTATCAAAACTTCCTGACATAGAATCTTTTCCACCTATAGCAGCTAAATTTAAATCTATTTGTGCCCTTAAGGCTCCTAATAGAGCTGCAAAAGGTTTTCCCCAACGCTCTTCATCTTTTCCTAGCTTTTCAAAATATTCCTGTAAAGTTAATCTTACCTTTTTATAATCTCCACCTATAGCTACTACTTTAGTAATTGCTTCAATTACACTATAATAAGCTCCATGAAAGGGACTCCAACTCGATATTAAAGGATTAAAACCAGACGTCATAATAGTACAATCTAAAGCTTCTCCATTTTCTACGGGTACTTTAGCAGCCATCCCCTCTGAAGGAGTTAATTGATACTTTCCTCCCAAAGGCATTAACACAGATCTAGTACCTATAGTTCCATCAAATCTTTCCACCAATCCTTTTTGTGAACAGATATTTATATCTTGTACAAGTTTAATAAATTCTTCTTTTATAGATTTAAAGTTCCTTTTCTCAAAATAATTTTTCTCCTCTTTTGGTGCTCTTACTTTAACATTTGCTTCTTGCTTAGCACCATTAGTATTTAGAAAACTTCTTTTAAGATTTACAATAAGCTTATTATTCCAAAACATTCTCATATAACCTGTATCTGTTACTCTTGCAACTTCAGTTGCTTCTAAATTTTCTTCCTCTGCAAATTCTATAAATTTCTTTTTATCTTTCTCATTAATTACAACAGCCATTCTTTCTTGAGATTCTGATATAGCTATTTCAGTTCCATCTAATCCTTCATATTTTTTAGGAACCAAACTAAGGTCTATATCTAAGGAATCACAAAGTTCACCTATTGCCACAGAAACTCCTCCTGCACCAAAATCATTACATCTTTTTATTAATGTTGTTACTTTTTCTTTTCTAAATAATCTTTGAATTTTTCTTTCAGTTGGAGCATTTCCTTTTTGAACCTCTGCACCACAAGTTTCTATTGATGTTATATTATGTTCTTTCGAAGAACCTGTAGCTCCACCACAGCCATCTCTACCTGTTTTTCCACCTAAAAGGATTATTATATCACCCACTTTGGGTTGCATTCTTACAACATTTTTTTTAGGTGCTGCTGCTATAACAGCTCCAATTTCCATTCTTTTAGCTTTATATCCTTCATGATATATTTCTCTTACTTCACCTGTAGCTAAACCTATTTGATTACCATAAGAACTATAACCATGAGCTGCTCCTAAAGTGATTACTCTTTGTGGTAATTTTCCCTTCATAGTTTCATCTATAGGAACTCTTGGATCTGCACTCCCTGTTATTCTCATAGCTTGATAAACATATGTTCTTCCTGATAATGGATCTCTAATAGCTCCTCCTAAACAAGTTGCTGCACCACCAAAAGGTTCTATTTCTGTAGGATGATTATGTGTCTCATTCTTAAACATTATAAGATAATCCTCAAACCCCTTAGTTGTTTCTACATTTACATTTATTGAACAAGCATTAATTTCTTCTGATAAATCTAAATCATCTAATATGCCTCTTCGTTTCATTTCTTTCATAGCTATCACAGCAATATCCATAAAAGTAATTTCTTTATTTTTATCTTTATATATTACTTTTCTTATTTCTTCATATGTAGCTAAAGTTTCTTTCAAAGGATTGGTAAACTTACTTTTTTCAATTTCTATATCTTTTATTGTAGTTTGGAAAGTTGTATGTCTGCAATGATCTGACCAATAAGTGTCTATTACTCTTATTTCTGTTATTGTAGGATTTCTATTTTCTTCTTTAAAATATTCTTGTACTAAAAGAAGATCATTTATGGTCATTGATAGGGAATTAGAATTATGAAATTCTTCTAATTCTTTCAAAGAATATTTTGTAAATTCATATATTTTTTCAATAAATTGTACACCTATATTACTTTCTATAATCTCATTATCTAAAGGAGATACTTCCTTAGAATCTACATTGTTTATATAATATTTTTTTATTTTAAATATATCATTATCTGAGATATTTCCTTTTAAAACAATTACTTTTCCAGTTTTACACTTAATTTTTTCACCATTATTTAAAATAAAATAACATTGTTCTGTTGAATCTGCTCTTTGATCATATTGTCCTGGTAAATATTCCACAGCAAAGGCCTTTTCATTTTCTAAAAGAGTAAATTTTTCCTTATATAAAATATCAACTGGTGACTCATGTATTATACTTTCAATTCCTTTTAAATTATCTTTATTAAAAGTATATTTATTTAAAATCCTAACATTTTCTAAATTATTAATTTTTAAATTAAACTTGAAATCATTTAATAACTCTTTAGCTTCTATATTAAATCCGTCCTTTTTTTCAACAAAAAATATAAACCCCATTTTTACCTCCATATAACGAACTTTATTTTAAATTTATAAATTATTGTTCGTTTATTAATTTAATATTACTATTTTATTGTATTGATGTCAATTTGTTTTTAATTTTATTATTTCATTTACGAGTATATTATTTAAAAGTATATATTGTATTATAGAAAAAAACTATAATATCTGCTATCTTTTAATAAAGTTTATTTTATTAAAAGATAACAGATATTAATTACAAAATTTATATTCTAGATACTTTTTTTAATATTATCAAATTACTCATTCTTTTTTTTTATTATATTTTTTAGTTTTTTAAAACTTTCATCATATTTTTTATGAGATACTTTTGGAAAAGCTTTTATTAAAACTTTTTCTCTTCTACTTATAAAAATCTTTTTATTAAATTTTTCTTTTAACTTATTTTTTATTGTAATGTTATTGGCTTCTAAATCTTCTTTTCTTAAATCATCTAAAATTTTCTCTAATTTGTATACTTTTTTATTTATTGATAATAATGCTTTTACGCATTTATATAAATCAACAAAAAATACTATAAAAAATAAAACCACTGACATTAATATAAAATCCTTTGATATGTTATTTAAAATTCTTAACATTAAAGGATGAACGGCTTCTATTAATATTAATGTTAAAAATCCAAATAATATAGAATTTAATAAACATACCCTTCCTTGTATATTAAATTTCTTATTAGAATAATCCCACCATTTTGTTTTAAAAAGCCATTCTAAAACATATGCTGTAATATATTCAATAATAGAAGCTATTATAGCACCTAATAGAAATATCGCTCCCCAATTCCCTTTCATATTCCCTAATAATGCAATTGTTAGAACAGATCCAACACCATATATTGGACATATAGGCCCCTTTAGGAATCCCCTATTTACAATTTCATGATCTACAATAAAACAAAATACTACCTCTGTAATCCATCCAATCATACTGTATATAAAAAAGCAAAAAAATAATTTTATCAACATTTTCTTTCTCCCGAAATGATTACTATAATATTAATTTATACTATATAATTATATTTTTATTTTTTTCAGTTATTATAAAAAAATAAGTGATGAATAAATATCTTATCCATCACTTATTTTTTTAATTTGTTGCTTTTTTAAAAAAGTTTTCTTTTAAAAACTCAACTATTTTTTCCATGACATTAGCTAATTCCTCTTTATCCTTTTCATCTAATCCATTTAATTTTAATAAAACAGAATTAATATAGAAATTACCATCCTTAAATTTCACATTATAAACTGCTCCTAAATTAAATCTTATAGGTTTTCCCATAGCTTCTTTAGAATATATATTTTTAGTTGTAACCATAAATCCACTATTTCCAAATGCAAAAACCGTACTATCAAATAATAATAAAGGTTTTTCATTTTCTTCTAATTCAGCATAAGAATTAATAGCACTATTAAACTTTTTCTCTGCTATTCTTCCTTCTGTATGCATATATAAATATTTTCTTAAATTCTCTGACTTTATTGAATTTAATAATTCCATAATATAAGTCATTATAGGTGATTTATCTTCTTCATTGTTATCTAGCTCCAAAGTATTTATAAATATTATAAGTTCTAGAAGATCCCTCATCTCATACAACTGTTCTTTTGTTTTTATATGAGCAAATTCTATAACTCTATTATTTAATATTATTTTATTATTATCTTTCACTTTTACTGAATCTATATATCTTAATTCCATGCTCCAAGGATTATCCATCCTATTTTTACAATATATCCCCTTATCAGTAATTATAAATCCTTCCTTAGCAGATCCAAATCTTGAATTATCATAAACAAATAAAACCTCTTCAGCTTTATCAAATTCTAAAACATAAGATGCACATGCATTACTTAATTTTTCTGAATATCCAGAAGTCAAATCTTTAAAGTATATTTTTTTCCCAAGCTCTCCTCCTATAATTTTTGAAATTTCTAAAATTATTTCTTTTATATCTGTGTTTCCACAATTTAATAAATCACTCATTAAATCATAGAATTTATTCCCTTCTAAATGTAATTTAAGAGATTCTACCAGCTTTTTATTTTCCAATGATGAAGTTTCCTCCATAAAGCCAACCATATCTTCTATATTAGATTGTAAATCTAATATTTTTTCTATTTTAAAAATTTCTCTATAACTTTCTAATATCTCATTTATAAGAGATTCAATATGATCTTTTCCTCCAGTTAAATTAGAACATAATTTAAACTCTTTCTCTTCTGTATTTACAAATATCCCCTCAAAGTATATACGTTCTCCTTTTATTACTTTCGAATAACTTTTAACGTTAATATCTACAATATCCTTTAAATATATATAATTATTTTCATAACTTGAATAAACTTTATTAGTAGTTATTAAAAAGTACTCTCTCTTAGAAGAAAAATTAGATTGTTCTGAATATACAAAAACAACTTCACCTGAATCTTCATTTCTATTTATAACTTTATAAAATTCAGGTATCTTTATTGTTCCATTTTTTTCTCTTACATGAATGTCTAAATTTATTACTTTTTCTAAATATTTCGTATATAGTGTTTTAACTGATTCCGCAAATTCTATTTCTTTAATTTCTTCTTCTGTTAAAGGGATTACCTCACCAAAAACTTCATATTGAATTTCTCTAAAGTAATTTTTTTCTAATATATTTCTTTCTCTTAATTCTAACAAAGCTTCTTTTCTTTTTATCTCATCAAATTCTAATTCTTTTATAGCATTCATACAATGCTCTAAAAGAGATTTTTTCCCATTTACATCTAAATTCTCAAAAATATCAATTTCAGAAGAAAAACCAAATACACTATATTCTGATTTAAATGCTTCCATATCACTTATGCTATACTTAAACTTATTTTCATTTATTAAGTTAGCTAACTCTTCATTTGTTAAATTTTCTTTTTTAGCTTTTATTAATTCCTTTCTAAATCCCTTAGCTCTTAAATTTAAATCAACATTTTCAATATCTATATTGCTTAAAATAGATCCAAACTTATCTATTTCACCTTCAAATATTACGTCTACATTATCTTTTAAGTTAAATTTATTTATAACATATTCTGCTAATATCTTTTTTAAATCTATACTTATATCATCAGGAATTAAATTCAATTGTTCTCTATAAAATTCTATTTCAGTATCCTTTATTTCCTCTAATAATTTGCTATTTTTTTCACCACAGTTATCTATTATATCGATAGCTCTATTTAAATAATTATATTTTACAAAAATATTTGTCTTAAAATATCCAAGTTCTACATATAATTCTTCACTATATGGATACTTTTTAATGCTATTATTCAATATATCCATATAATTCTCTAAATCACTTAAATAATTTGCTCTACTTTTTATTGAACTATTGACCACTTCCCTTATTTGAAATAATTCATTTAAATCTCTTCCATAGTCTTCTGTATAAATATTAAAATTTGCTATAGCACATTTATTTATAAATTTCATAGCTTCTATAAATAATTCATTTAAAATATGTTTTATAGAGTTTGTCCCATTATTTTTATTTGTAAAATCTAAATATATTTTTTCCACTTCTTCTTCTAACATATATATAGATTTTGTTTTAAAATACTCCTTATTGCTATTACTTAAATACACATTTTTGCTTTTTTCTAAACTTTTTTTGATCTCTTCTAAAGGTACATTATTTTTATTCATAATACCTATCTTATTCATTTGTTTAGTTAAAGTATCTAAGCATTGTAATCCAAAAATCCTTTCAAATAACGCTCCTTTTGGAAAATTTTTTTCACATACTTCTTCTTTTACTAAAATATTATAAGTATAATTTATTAAATCTCCATAACAATCCTGAAAAATTATTAATATTCTCTCTTTTTTATGAACTTCTTCTAAGTCTATATTTAATATTTTCTCTTTTAATTTTTCAAAACAAATTAAACATCCATTATAAAATAATAATTTTAAACTTTCTAATTTAAATTCTTTATTATTTATATCTAAATACTCATTAAAAAATTCATCATTTTCAAACAATTCATCATAATTATTTTCAAATAAAGCCATATATTCATTTATTTCTTCTTGTGAAATTTCTTTTGATTCTTCTTTTAATGAATTAGAATTATTTTCATTTTCCTGAAAATCATTTAACAATGTTTTTGCTAATTCTATAGCTAAATCTATATCTGCTAAATCTAACCCTTCATCTTCTATATATGATTTTATTTCTTGTAAATTTTCTTCTTCTAAAATTTCATTTTCTTTTAAAATAGACTTTATAAAATCAATTAATCCAGTTAATGAATTCTTTAAAGCTTCTTCTTTTTCACTTAAATCTATTTCTTTTAATTCTAGTGCTTCTTTTCTTTTTTCTAATATAATTTTACTTTTTAAATCATCTAATTGATTTTTAAAAAACATTCTTTTGTAGCTTTCTAAATATCTCTTAATATTTATATCATTAATTTCCATAAGATTTAATTTCCTCCTTTTGTGTATAAATAATATTTCACTTATAAGGTTTATATAACGTATTTAGCAAATACTTTATAATTCTACAAATTCTTTATTCTCACCTTCTAAATATACCATTTTTTTTAGTAAATTAACACATTTATAATATATTTTTTTTTAAAATGCATAAAGTCTTTAAATTAAGATTTTTAGGTAATTCGATGATTCTTTTCCTAGAAATTTAAAACCCTATATTTGTTTTTCTTAATGTTAATTGTTATAATTAGAAATCAAGATGAATGATTTTAATAACATTAACTATAATGGAGGCTAAGATTTTAATGAATTCAACAATAAAGCATGCATTAATAAAGTTTACCTTAAGTTGTATAATTTATTTTGCTATGAGCTTATTGCTTTCAGCATTTGCAATGTTTGATACAAATTATCCAATTTTACAAAATTTTTTAGTAAATTTTTCTTTTTTACCTTTAATCTTTTTAGGTATGGTTATGGAACCATTATATAAAAATGTATTTAATCAAACAAAAATTCTAAAATATACAATGATTATTATTTTTATTATTTTTATTATTATATATGCTTATTTTCTTAATGAAATAAACTTCATAGCAAATTTATAAATATCCTTTAGAATGTATTAATGATTATTTTAATTTAATTATTTAAAAGTACATAAAAAAAGGAGCTCTTCTAAAATAATTCCTTCTTAGAAGTAGTTCCTTTATTTTTACTTATTAAATTTTATATTTTATTATTTATTTTTATTTTTATTTTCTTTTAATAAGTCTCCTATAGCAGCAATGCTTCCTAAAGAAGATAGTGTTTCATTAGGTAGTATAAGCTTATTAGCTGGGTTATTAGCCATTTCTTTTAAAGCTTCAACTTGTTTTAAAGCAATAACAATCTCATTAGTTCCAGATTCAATAATAGCTTGGTTAACTTTTCTAATGGCTTCTGATTCTGCAATGGCGATTTGTTCAATAGCTTTTGCCTTACCTTCTGCTTCAAGTAATTGAGATTCCTTAAGACCTTCAGCACGTCTTATATTAGCTTCTTTCTCTGCTTCTGCTTCTAAAATCTTTGCTTGTTTTTCTCCTTCTGCTTTAGCTATTTCACTCTGCTTCATACCTTCTGCAGTTAATATTACAGCTCTTTTATCTCTTTCTGCTTTCATTTGTTTTTCCATTGCTTCCTGGATTTCCCTAGGTGGCATTATATTCTTTATTTCTACAGATAATATTTTTATTCCATAAGCATCTGTTACTTGATCTATTATTTTTAAAAGTTCTAAATTTATTTTATCTCTTCCAGAAAGTACTTCATCTAAGCTCATATTCCCTACTATATTTCTCATATTTGTTATAGTTGAATATATTATAGCTGACTTATAATCTTCTATATTGTAAACAGCATCTTTAGCATTCATCACTTTGTAAAATATAACATTATCAATTTGGATATTTACATTATCTTGTGTTATTACTGTTTGAGGTTGAATATCTAATATTTGTTGCTTTGTTGATATTCTTTTTCTAACAAAATCTACACATGGTATTGTTATATGCCATCCTGGTTCTAATAGCTTATAAAATTGACCAAATCTTTCAAGAACATAAATTTGTCCAGTATTTACAATTCTAACAGAACTCACTAATAAACCTAACACTATAATAGCTAAAATTGCTATTATTGCTCCCCCTACTAAATTCATAAAAACTCCCCCTCTACTTTTTAACTATTATTTTATTACCCTTCACAGCTATAACTTTAAACTTTTCGCCTCTTTTTATTAAACTTCCTTCATTTTTTAAAGTCCAATAAATTCCTTCTAATTTAATCACTTCTTCTTTCCCTATATCTTGTTCTGCTAAAAATTCTTTACCTATTAATCGTTCTTCACTACTTTTAAATCTATCTTTATAATTACTTGTAATATTTTTTTTAATTTTAGGACTTACAATTAATATGAATATAATTCCAATTATAGCAAAAACTACGACCTGTATATAAATTGCTACATCAAAAATATTTAATATCAACGCTACCAAGGCACCAATAGAAAATCCTGAAAATAAAAAAATCGAAGTAACTAAATCTAGTAAAATGGTAATAATTATAATAGCTAACCACAATATTCCCATAAATATCTCCTTAAAAATTATTTATAAATATCTAATATTAGCCCTTGAATTTCATCAATAGTTTTAGCTACATCTAAAACTTCTTTTTCTTCATTTAACATAACTTCTGTAAGGTTCTCTAATTTTTTGTCTATAGTATCTACGGTTATAAAATATTGCGTCTGCCAAAAACTTATATCTTTTTTTGTATTATATATATATGGTAATATATTGTCTAAATATTCCTTTATAAGTCTTTTATATGCTTTTACATCCACATAGGATTTAGTTATTATTAATTTATTTCCTCCTTTTTTTATCTTTTCTATTAATCCCTTTAGTTCCTCTTCACTTTTTTTATCTCGTGCTTGGTTAAAGCTTTGTGAAAAATTACGTTTTTCTTCAAGTTTTACTTCTTTATTTATTGTAGATTTACTATTTATCATAGTTCTAGTCCTTGAAATCTCCAAACTATCCCCCCTCTTAGTATATATATAAATCATACAATAATAAAAACAAAAAAAAAGTACTATAAATACTTATTTATAGTACTTTAAAAAATTATTAACAATTTAAATTAGCTTTGTTCCATTAATGTCCTGAGTTATTAATTTTCTTTTCATAAGACCACCTAATGCCATTTTAAAATAATTTTTTGAACATTTAAAAGTTCTCTTTATATCTTCAGCTGAACTTTTGTCATTAAACTCCATTTGTCCATTATTTTCTTTTAAGTAGTCTAAAATTTTATTTTCTAACATCTCTTTCTCAGTTAATCTATTTTCCCTTATTTGTATTTTTACCATTCCATCATCATAAACTTTGCTTATTTTACCTGATACAATATCACCAGGCTTGATATCAGTAAAATACTCAGTATTTAAAACAGTTCCTTTAAATTCATTATTTATTGCTACACTTAAAGATCCATTTGTTTGATATCCATAAACTATTCCTGATACATTCTCTAATTTCTTTGGCTCTTCCATATAATCTAAATACCTATCTACATCTGTAGTAGCTGCTATTCTCCCAGTTTTATCTACATATAGATATACTAAATATGATTTACCTTCTTTCATTTCATAAAGCATTTCCTTTTTAGGAACTAATATGTCCTTTTCTAAACCAAAATCTAAAAATGCCCCTATAGAACTATTTTCAACTACCTTTAATACAGCTAAATCACCAACTGTTGCTAATGGTCTTCTAAGAGTTGATATTATTCTATCCTTAGAATCTCTATATATAAATACTTCTAGTTTATCTCCTATGTTTATTACTTTATCTTTAAGTTCACTTTTTGGTAGAAGTATATCGTCTTTTGTTCTTCCAGTACCTCTATCTAAATAATATCCAAATTCAGATTTTCTTACTACCTCTAAAATATTAAATTGACCTATATTTATCATTTTTTCCTCCTTGTATGTAAAATTTAAATTAAGTAACAGCTAGCTCTTGTATAAAAAACAATTTTAAATTTTAAAATTGAAGATTTCAAGTAAACTTTATTTATTTTTTCTAAATCCTTAATCCTATTTAATTAGATAAAATAAAAATATAGTTATAGTCTCTATAAAATTAGAATAAATATTTATTATCTTGTAATTTAAATAAAATTCCTTTATATATCTAAATTAAAATCCAACTAACTATTTATTTCATTAAATTTAACACTTAACCTTATATCATATTAAACTTCTTTTTTTGAATTGTAAAGATTTTATTTAAATAGTGAAGTAAGCAGGTGAGTTTATTGAATAAAAAAAATAAAAATTATTTATATTATGATGACTTAATATTCTTATATGGTATCCCACATTGTCATAGTAATTTATCTACTGGTGAAGGTTCTATAATTGATTTATTAACTTTAGCCTATAAAAATTCTTTAGATTTTATATTTATAACTGATCATAATGATTATATAAACAAAAATTTAAATAGCTCTATAAACAAATGGCAAACATTAGTAAAAACAATAAGAAAATTCAATAAGCACAATAACTTTATAGCTCTTTCTGGTTTTGAAGCAAAAACCTCCGAACTTGGTCATTTTAATATAATTAACACAAAAAGTTACTTTAAAGGAGTTGTAAAGAACTTTAATGATATGCTTATATGGATGTTAAAAGAAAATCCTGAAAATGTACTTATTTCTATAAACCATCCACATAAATATGTGGATAATATACCACTTAATGAAATCTCTAATAATTATATTAGAACTATAGAAGTTGGTAATGGCATATACAATAACAAATATACAAATCATGAAATTTTCTATTATAATCTTTTAGATAAAGGATGGCATTTAGCCCCTATTAATTCCCAAGATAATCATAAATTAAATCTTGATAAAGCTGAAAACTTGACATGTGCCATTACAAAATCCTTTAATAAAGAAGCTTTATTAGAAGCCTTTAGAAAGCTTCGTGTCTTTTCTACTGAATCTAAAAGCCTAAAACTTTATTTTACAATTAACTCTACATTTATGGGTTCTACTCTTTCTATCTCTGAAAAAGAAGAACTTAACTTTTTTATAAATGTCGACGATAATATTAGAAAAATTTCTAAAGTTGAAATCTTATCTAATAACAAAACAGTGGTAAAAGAGTTTAAAGACATTAATCTCCATTCCGTTAAAATATTATTTAATAAAAAAATAAATATAAATGAAAATTGGTATGTTATAAAAATTACTTTAATAGATAAACGAGTTGCTGTAAGTTCTCCAATCTTCCTTAAAACTTCATCTGAATAAAAATAAAAGCTAAATTACTATAAAAATTAAATTTTATAGAATTTAGCTTTTTAATTAATTAATTTATTTATTTAATAACTATAATTTTTATTTTTTATTATTTTTAACCCTATTTGGTTTAGGTTTAGCTTTTATAACAATTTTCTTTTCTTTTTTTATTCTTGGATTTCCATTTGTATAAACATCAAAGAACCAAAATAAAATTATTATTCCAATTGCTTCAAGAACAATTTTTAACCAGGTGTTTGCTACAAGGAAAAAACCTACCCCTAAAAATATTAGCGATACTGCTAAAAGAATCCATTTGTTAACTATTACTTTATTAAAAACAAATTTAGTTAATAATGCATAAGCTCCAAATACTATTATAGCACCAGCTACTACTGATAAAACCCAAAAAATTATACTCATATTCACCCTCCTTATATAAATTCTAATTATTATATTAGAATATTTTACATTTTTTTTCAATAGTCTATTTGTATATTTTTAATTAATCCTGCTTTATAAACTAGCTTATTTTTCATTTATTTTATTATTATGTAAAAAAGATGAGAATATTATTATATGCTTATGTTTTTTTATTAAAATAAAAATTTATCGCTAAAAATTTTATCAATACTTCTATCTAAGCCTTTATTTTTCAACAAATTTAATTAACATTTTATCAACTTTATTGATTTTTTTTTATTTTTCTGCAACTTTTTCTTTAAATTTGTTTTGTTATTTGATAGAATAGTAATATCATAAAAGATAAATAATAAATAATATGAGGTGGTTTTGTGTCTTTATCAAACTCAATGCATTTAGATGAATTAGATTTACAAATTTTGGACATACTGATTAAAGATTGCAGAACTCCATATCTTGAAATAGCAAGAATATGCCACGTATCTGGTGGTACCATTCATGTTAGAATGAAGAAAATGGAGGATTTAGGCATTATAAAAGGAACTAGAATACTATTAAATCTTTCAAAATTAGGTTATGATGTTACTTGTTTTGTAGGTATTTATGTTGATTGTACATCCTCTTATAATGAAATATTTGATAAATTAGGTTCAATCAAAGAAATAGTAGAATTACACCTAATTACAGGCGGTTATACTATATTAACTAAGTTAGTATGTAAAAGTATTTCAGATCTACAAGATATATTATTAAATAAAATAAATATAATAGAAGGTATTAATAGAACTGATACATTTATTTCTCTATCACAACCAGTAGACAGAAATATACAACTGTAAATCTATAAATAAAAGAAGCACTAAATTAGTGCTTTTTTTATTGTGTACTTTTTACTTTTATGATTGTTTAGTATATTTAAACTATATTGATTTGATGAAACTCTAAAATTATTAATAATAACTAATACAATCTAAATCATTGTAAAAATAGTATTCTAAAATCTTATTCTATTTACTTATAAAAAACTGTCATAAGGCAGTTTTTTATAAGTTTCTTATTATTTCAAATAATTCTAGTGCAGCTTTTCTTGGACCTATTTTTTCTTTGCCTTTTATAGCTAAACATGTATTTATCTCTCCTACTTTAATTCCTTTTTCAAACATTTTATTAAAGTATTTATCTAGTAAAATATCACACTGTTCACTTTTTTGTGCTGGTCCAAAAGGATTTGCAAAGTAAGATTCTACTAATCCATTTTCAGTAGTAGTTCCTTTTGCCATTCTAGCCCCTTTTCTAAATACTTCTATAGCATCTTTTGGGGTTTCGAAATATCTTATAGATTTTTCATTATTTTTTATATCTGTATAATTATTAGCATATAAGAATAAGTCTACCTTATATCCTTCCATTATTTCATTATAAGTAGCTACAGGTAATACTAATCTTGCATTTATTTTATCAGGATTCATGAATATACTTCTATCAATTTCTTTAAATGCATATCCTGGATCCAAATCATCTAATCTAACAAAAGCTCCTATTTCTGTTCCATATCCATATATACTATCTTTTTCTATTTTTATAGTTCCCATATCATCAAAAACAATAGTCATATCACTTATATGATCTTCACTTAATGTTCTAAAAGCTTCTAAACTTTCTGACTTTCCTGCTCCACTATCTCCCATTATAACTACATTAGCTTCTTTCCCCGTTTTTAGAAGAATTTTAACCATAGCTCCATGTATAGGTAGATTTCCTCTTTTTATCATAATTAAATTATGAAGTGTCAAAATCATTTTTTTCATATATCCAAAATAATCAACTTCATCACTATAATTCACATATCCTACCATCATATCATTTTTGCTATCATCGTAAAATTCTGTTCTTAAAGGTCCATCTTCCTTAGCTCCAAATACATATATTATATCTGGTTTCTTTCCTCTATATTCATCTGACTTAGCCATTTCAAAAAGGTTACATAAAGTAATCCCATGTGACATAAAATCTCTATGAAAATATACATATGCTAATAATCCTCCAACCTTAGCTGGATAACAAAACCAATGTTCTTTATTTAAGCTTATATTTCTAATAGGATTATCAAAAGTCTCTGTAAACATTCCATCACGTGTATTTTTCTTTGGATACGTTATAAATGGAGTTTCTAAAACTATACCATCTAAAAAACTTATATCTTCTAATACTTCATATCCTTTTGGTATTGGCCATAAAACATTATTTAACATCAAACATGCATTTCCACCAGCTGGAAGTTGTCTATAAACTGTTGGTGTATCATTTAATAGATTTTTCGTAATTCTTCTATAAAATCTTAAAATTAATTGTGCAAATTCAGTATTTGCTTCTGTAAAACTTACTGCTGCTATACCATTCTTTATTCTATTATTATGAATAAGAGTATATCTCTCCATTTTTCTCCAATAAGAATATATTTCTTCTATTACATTTAACAATTTGTTTGGATCTTCTAATAATGGCTCAAAATTTTCATTACAGGCTATAACTTGAGTAGCTTTCATCATAGAAAGTAACTTAAAAGAACTAATTAAGTACTTTCTTATAAACTTTATTTCATCTGTACCTGAAACTGAATTTAAAAATCTAAAGGTATTAGTTCTTTTATCTTTTGATTTTTTCAAATAAGATTCAATTACTCTTTCAAATCCTTCACTATCCATTATAGATTCAAAACTATCACAATATTTTGCTGTAAAATTAACAGTTACTTTATCATTGCTCATTGAAAATTCTTTTTTCATATAATAAGCCCCCCATAAACTTTTTTTCTATTTAACATAATTATTATCTTTATTTTACTTTTTTTATTATATCATCATTTTGCAATTTTAAAAATATTTTTTTTCATTTTTTCATTTTTTATTTTTTTATTTCCTGTATATTTTTTTAAAATAATTATAAAATCAATATGTTTAATAGCTTTTTTCATTATTTAGCTTATATTTTATAAGTTGAATTTATTTTTTATAAGTATTTTATACATTTCAATTTCTTTTTTTTGCAAGTATTTATATCAACTTCCTTCAAATATTATTTTGAAAAATCTTTTTTTATTCTCAATGTATTTTTTTCTAAAAATTGGTTATTAAATATTATTATATATCATTTAATAATTTTTTCCAATATTTTTCTTTATTATTTCTTAAAAAGAGGTGTTATTATTGTTAAAATCAAAAAAATATTTTTATTTTATTATTTTTTTATTTGTATTGTTAATTATTAAAATTAGCTTTTTTCCTGCAACTGATTATATAAACAATTTAAAAGTTCATTATATAGATGTAGGTCAAGGTGATTCTTCTTTAATAGAATATCTTGATAAAAAAATTTTAATTGATTGTGGCCCTAATTCCAATGAATCTAACTTACTTAAATATTTAAATAATTTAAATATAACTAAAATAGATTATATTTTTATAACTCATCCTCATGAAGACCATATAGGTAATTTAGATCAGGTTATATCTAAATATAAAGTTACTACTATATTTATGCCTAAAGTAAATTTTGAAAGTAAAGACTTATCAACCTCACTCTCTTTAATAAAAGACAAAAATATAACTTTATATGATTTAAATAAAGATTTTAAAATAAAATTTAATGAAGATTTTTATTTAGAAGTTTTCTCATCACCTAAGAAAAATTATGAAAATATAAACAACTTTTCTCCTTTAATTAAAGTTATTTTCAAGAAAGACAGTTTTTTATTTACTGGCGATAATGAAGAGATTGGAGAATTAGAATTTATTAATAATGCTATTGATGTTGATATTTTAAAGGTAGGACATCATGGTAGTAATACTTCATCTACTGATCTATTTCTAAAAAAGGTTTCTCCTAAAATTTCAATAATATCTTGTGGAAAAAACAATTCATTTAATCATCCTAATCCTAAAGTCTTAGAAAGGTTAAATAAATTTGATAATAAAATCTATAGAACGGATGAAGATGGAACTATTATAATTAACTCCTATGGAAATTCAGTAGTAACAATAGAAAAAAAGTAAGCACTCATGTTATCTGTGCTTACTTTTTTTATAATGCTTTTTTTTCTTCCTCATTTTTTTCTACTTCTGTTTCTATAGTTTTTTCTTTTAATACTTCCTTTTCCTTCTCAACAAAACTATTCCAATTAACTAAAATCTTAAATAAATTTACTACATCCTGTTCATTATAAATTAGTATTTTTTCTATTTTTTCCTTAGGCATTCTTTCAAAATAATCTCTATCTTTTAATACTTTATGAAAAGTTTTTGCTAAATTTGATCCAGAAATAAGCTCTCCCTCTCTTACGATTCCAAATTTCTTTTCTAAAGCTTTTAAACCAATGCCTTTTTTAAATATATTTTCATATATTTTTTGAATATCTACAGATTTAAAATAATCGTTAAAATTAAAATTAATCCCATATTTTGCAAACAAATAGTTTATTACAGTAAAATCATTATTACCTGAAAAAGTGACTATATATTTTTTCTTTTTATTTGAACATATATCTATAAAATATCTCTTAGCAAGATACAGTATTTCTTTAACTTCATTTTTATTTTCTATCATATATTGAGTAACTTTTATATTATTTTCCTTTTCATCATAATAACAAGCCCCAAAAACACCTATACATTTTGGCTTTTTATATACATAATGTTCTAAATCAAAATATACTGCATTTTTATATATTTCTTTATGATTACCAAAAGTAATAGCATCTTCCTTGTTAAAACTATCTACTTCTACAATTCTTTCTCTTATAATCACCTTATCACTCTTTTCTACAATTAAATAGTTGTGCTATGTTATATTATAACATTATATTTACATATTAGAATAGATTATTTCTTCATTTATTAAATATTTTACGTTCATAAATTATTTCATGTTCATAAATTATTAACCATTTGTTATCGTAAAGATAATCATTTTTAATTGACATTGTTATTCAAAAAGTGATAATATTAACTTGCAGATGATAATTATTTTCAATAAAGGAGGAGCATATATGAGCATTTGTGATTTAAAAATAGGTGACCAAGCTATTATTAGTAATATAGAAGGCAATGAAAAATTAACAAAAAGACTTCTTTCTCTTGGTTGCATCGAAGGAACTTCTATAAAATTAAAAAGAAAAGCTCCTTTAGGAGATCCATTAATAATAACTTTTAGAGGATTTGATATAGCTCTTAGAAAAAAAGATGCTAAAAAAATATATATACAATAAACTTTTGACAAATGATAAGGGGGAATTCTAAGTGAACTCAGTAGCCTTAGTCGGCAATCCTAATGTTGGGAAAACAACTTTATTTAACTTACTTACAGGTTCTAATCAAAAGGTTGGGAACTGGGCTGGCGTTACAGTGGAGAAAAAAGAAGGAATTTTTAATAATGTAAAGGTTATAGACCTACCAGGTATCTATGCAATGGATGCCTTTTCTAATGAAGAAAAAGTTGCCAAAACTTTTTTAGAAACTTCTTCACCACAGGCCATTATAAATATAGTAGATGCATCAAACTTAGATAGAAATTTATATCTAACTATGCAATTAAAGAAATTTAACATTCCTATAGTTTTAGTTATTAACATGATTGATGTAGCAGAAAAAAAAGGAATTTCAATAGATTTTAAAAAGCTTGAAAAAGAATTCAATGTTACTGTAATTCCAATTGCTGCTGCTAAAAACATAGGAATTGATGAAATAAAAAAAATATTACAAGAAGATAAATTAAATGACTTAAAAGTAGATACTAAAGTTTATAATTTAGGTGATGAAAAATCCACTTACTCATTTATAGAAGAAAAACTTTCTAAAATATATAGAAGAGATTCTTTATCTAACTCTACAGCATTTACTGAAAAATTGGATTCAATATTTTTACACCCTATACTTGCCTATCCAATATTTCTTGCAATAATGTTTTTAATATTTCAATTTACATTTTCATGGGTAGGACAACCTCTTTCAGATATGTTAGGTGATTTTATAGATAATAGTTTTATGCCTTATATTGCCCATCTATTAAGCGGTTCTGCCCCTTGGTTTAGCTCATTAATAGTTGATGGTATTATATCTGGTGTTGGAGGTATTCTTTCATTTTTACCTCTTATAGTATCATTATATCTATGTATCTTCATCTTAGAAGATAGTGGTTATATGGCTCGTGTAGCCTTTTTAATGGATGGAATAATGAGAAAAATGGGCTTATCAGGAAAAGCATTTATAACAATGACTATTGGATTTGGTTGCTCTGTTCCTGCTATAAGTTCAGCAAAAACTTTAGAAAGTGAAAAAGATAGAAAACTTGCTGCATTATTAGCACCTTTAATGTCTTGTAATGCTAGATTACCAATTTATCTTCTTTTTTCTTCAGTATTTTTCCCAAAACATAGTGGATTAGCTGTTGCTTCTATGTATATAATTGGTGTTCTAATAGCTTTTCTTTGTGGATTAGTATTTAAAAATACATTGTTTAAAAAAGAAGAAGAACCATTTATAATAGAACTTCCTGAGTATAAAGTTCCTGATCCAAAGAGTGTATTAAAACAAATCTGGGAAAAATCAAAAGGATTTATTATAAAAGCAGGTACTATAATATTCGCAATGAGCGTATTAATATGGTTCCTTCAAAGTTTTAATTTCCATGGACTAACTGATAATATAAACGAAAGCTTTTTAAGATACATAGGTGAATTTTTTGCTCCAATATTCAAACCTTTAGGTTTTGGAAATTGGCAAGCTTCAGTTTCATTATTATCAGGATTAATGGCTAAAGAAACAGTACTATCCACCATGGAAGTTATATATAATGGTAATTTATCCACACTATTAGGTTACCATTTTAACAATATTTCAGCTTATACCTTTATGATTTTTGTACTTCTTTATACTCCATGTATTAGTGTTTTAGGAATGCTAAAAAAAGAATTTGGTGCTAAGTTTATGGCTAAATCAGCACTTTTCCAACTTTCATTAGCATGGGTTGTATCTTTCTTAATATTTAACTTAGGGTCTTTGCTTATTTAGTAAGGAGATGAACATATGATAGAATATATAATAACAGGATTAATAATCCTATCAGTTGGATTTATAATATTTAAGAACTTAAAAAAATCTGCAAAAGGACAATGTAATTGTTCTGGATGTAGTTCTAATTGTTCTAAAAGAAAAAAAGAGGCTAAATAGCCTCTTTTTTTACATTTCCTCTACTACTTCTACGCCTATTAATGCTAATGAGTTTTTAATAACTTGAGCTGCTGCCTCTATTAATTTTAATCTAGCAACCTTTAATCCTTGCTCCTCAACATTTAATACTGTATGTGCATTGTAAAACTTATTAAAGTTTTTAGCAACTTCAACTGCATATCTAGTAACAATTGAAGGTTCTAATTTATCTATAGCATTTAATACTACATTATTAAAATCTTCTAATGATTTTGCTAATTCAAATTCTTCCTTTGAATTTAACTTACTATAATCTGCATTTCCTTCTACTTTTCCAGCTTTTCTTATAATACTTTTCGCTCTTGCATAAGCATATTGTACATATGGTGCTGTTTCACCATCAAAACTAAGCATTTCTTTCCAGTTGAATACAATATCTTTTTCTCTAGAATTTTTTAAATAAGTGAATATAATTGCTCCAATTCCGATTTTCTTAGCAACTTCTTCTTTATTTTCAAGATTTGGATTCTTTTCTTCTATTAGTGATTTTGCATTTTCTACAGCTTCTCTTAATAAATCCTCTAATAATACAACGTCACCTTTTCTTGTTGATAACTTTTTATCTGCAAATTTAACTGTTCCAAAAGGTATGTGAATACAATCTTTAGCCCAGTCTTTTCCTGCTAATTCTAAACTCTTAAATACTTGCTTAAAATGTAATATTTGATCTTTACCAACAACATATATGCATTTTTCAAAATTATAATGTTCTTTTCTATAAATCGCTGCTGTTAAATCCCTAGTTGCGTATATTGATGCTCCATCTGATTTAACAACTATACATGGTGGCATGTTGTATTCATCTAACATTACAACCTTAGCTCCATTACTTTCTGTAAGTATGCCTTTGCTATCTAATTCATTTATAACAGCATCCATTTTATCATTGTAGAAACTTTCTCCAGCCCATGAATCAAAATCTACACCTAATATTTCATAAATCTTATTAAACTCTTTTAAAGATAAATCTTTAAATCTATTCCATAAAGCTGTTTCTTCTTCTTCACCATCTTCTAATCTCTTGAAGTACATTCTACCTTCTTCAACTAAAGATTCATCTTTATCTGCTTCATCATGGAATTTAACATATATTCTTAAAAGTTCTTTTATTGGATCTTTTTCTAAAGCTTCTTCATTTCCCCATCTCTTATAAGCTGATATTAATTTTCCGAATTGAGTTCCCCAGTCTCCTAAGTGATTTATTCTTATTGGATTATACCCTTCAAACTTATACATTTTATATAATGCATTACCAATAGCTGTAGTGAATAAATGTCCTACATGGAATGGCTTAGCTATATTAGGTGATGAATACTCAACAACTATATTTTTATTTTCTCCTACTTGAGACGCACCATAGGAATCCCCTTCACTTAATACTTTATTTATTATTGATTGGCTAAATGATGATTTATCTAAAAAGAAATTTACATATGGTCCTAAAGCTTCAACTTTTTCAAAACCATCTTTGTTTATTTTCTCTGATAATTCCTGTGAAATCATATTTGGTGCTTTTCTCATAACCTTAGCAAGTTGGAAACAAGGAAAAGCATAATCTCCCATTTCTGGTTTAGGAGGTACTTCTAAAAGCCCTTCTATTTTTTCTACTTCTAAGTCAACATATTCTTTTATTCTTTCTGCAATAATTTTTTTATAATCCATTTTATCATCCTCCTATTTTTTTACATATAAAAAACCGCCTCTTATTCTTAAAATAAGAGACGGACTATTATCCGCGGTACCACTCTAATTGATATTAAAATCCACCTTGTATAAGTTAACGCTATAATGCGACTATCTTACTTTTATAAAAATTTCTTCAGATAGCATCTCATAGGCTCTTTTCAAATATTATTTCTTACAGAACTCACACCAACTTCTGCTCGCTTAAAGAAATTTTAAATACTCTACTTTTCCTAATCATAGATTTTTATTCTTAAATTGTAATATGATTATATCAATTAAATTTAAAAACTGTCAACTATATTAGCAAAATATTAGAGTATTATTTAATAATTTTTCTAATTAAAAAATACCAAATATAGAACTAGCTATTTTTATTACAAAACTTTGAACTATCATATTAGGATAACTTAACACTCTACTAGCTAATAATATTATTGCAAGCAAAATAAGCAGTTGATATTGACTTACAAAGTTAAGTATATTATATGCCCATTTAGGTTTAACATCTTCTAATATTCTAAACATATCTAATCCTGGCATTGGTATTAAGTTAAATACAAATAAATTTATTGCCACTTGCATTGTTAATAAAAATATAGTTGTTATTATTTGCATAATAGTATTATTAAAAGAAAATTCTAAATTTATACATAATATTGTTATTATAGCTGCCACTATTGCTACTATTAAAAAGGAAAATAATCCTGCTAAACTTACTTTCAAATTATCCTTTTTTGAATTTTTAAAAGCATATTTATTAATTTCAGCATCCTTTCCCCACCCAAATCCTGCTAATACAATCATTATAAATCCTATAATATCAATATGTACAAAAGGATCTAATGATAAATTTCCTTGCATTTTCTGTGACTTATCTCCTAGTTTATAGGCAATTAGAGCTCTTATAAAACTATGGAAAGTAAATACTATAAGTATTCCTGGTATTATCAAAAACTTTTCTAATAAAAAGTTCGACACTAATTTTCACCTCCAAATTTCTTATCTCATAAATATCTTCTATAGCATTTACTATTCCATAAATTAGAAATAAGTAAATGTATATCCTTAGATACTTCTTACTAAAATTCAGTTAAAGCTTAACTCTCTCTGAATTTAATCTGAGTTTATGGTATATTATATCACATAAAATTTTAAAAAACACCTCTATAATAAAGGATTTTATTATAGAGATGCAATATTTAAAGAAAATTTACAACCTTTTAGATGCTTCGTAGGCTAATGGGCTTCTTTCACATTCATCATACTTTAATGTCACTTGGTAACAAAGCTTGCTTCCTTTCATCTTTTCTGAAGCATAACATAACCCATTACTTCGAGAATCTAAAAAAGCTTGGTCTATTTGTTCAGGATCACCAATTAAAACTATTTTAGCTCCTTCCCCTGCTCTTGTTATTATAGCCTTGACTTGTTTTGGAGTTAAATTTTGTGCTTCATCTATAATTACCCATGATTTTGCTATACTTCGCCCTCTTAAATAGCCTACTGCTTCAGTAGTTATTATTTTTCTTTCAAATAATTCTTCAATTTTATCTCTAAGTTCTAATTCATTTTTATATCTTTCATTTTCATCAGAATCTATTAATATTTCAAGATTATCATAAATAGGTCTCATAAATGGAGCTATTTTTTCCTTTTCTGATCCTGGTAAATAACCTATATCCTCATCCATTGTAACATTAGGTCTACATACTAATATTTTTCTATATTCTCCTGTTTGTTCTTCTAATATTTTTTGAAGTCCTACAGCTAAAGAAAATAAGGTTTTTGCTGTCCCTGCTGGTCCTTTTATTATTACAAGAGGAGAAATTTTAGCATCAGCACTTAAACATTCTAACATAAATTTTTGCCCAACATTCCTTGGACTAATTCCCATAATATTATAGCTATCTTTATATCGTAATGGTACTACCTTCTTCCCATTGAATCTACCTAAAGCTGTTTGTTTTTCATTTTCATTACAGTGAATTATTAAAAATTCATTTACTTCCAAATTTGGTGCTTCATAAGAATTTTTATCTTCATTAAAAACTTGTAATTCATTAGCATCTAATTCTTTTTCTCTAAAGAATTTATCTAAAATATTCTTTGATGCATAAACATCAATTCTTCCACTATATTGTTCCTCAAATTTAGGCACCTCATCTTCATAAAAATCAGAACTTTTTATATTAACAGTATCAGCCTTTATTCTTTCAAAGCTATCTTTTGTTATTAAATACACATCTTCCCCTGAATTTTGTAAGGCTTTACAAACTTGAATTATTCTATTGTCAGCTTTTTCTATACTCCATGAATTAGGAATTTTTGTATCATAGTGATTTGTCTCAACTCTCAAAGTTCCTCCATTACTTAATACAATTCCCTCACTTAATTTCCCATTTCCTCTTAATGAATCTAACATTCTTGCTGCTAATCTAGCATTAGCTCCTAGTTCACCATTATTTTTTTTCATGTTATCTAATTCTTCTAATACAACCTCCGGTAATACTACATCATTATCCTTAAATGAAAATAATGCCATAGGTGAATATAATAATACATTAGTATCCAGAACATATGTTTTTTTCAAACCAATCACCCCTTTAGAAAAGCATCTTTATATAAATCCTCTCTATAATATTATTATATGCAAAAAATTGGAATTAATTTGTTTTACCCTATTATTTTCATAAAAATTTGCTATAATAGTTTATAAAATATAATTAATAGGAGTTTTAAATGAATACTAATAAATTAAAATCAAAAATACGAAATGAAAATTATAAAAAATCTATATTATTTTTTGAAAAAATTCCTTCAACAAATACATATTGCAAAGATAACTATAAAACATTAAATGATAAATCTATAATAATAGCAAAAGAACAAACTTTAGGTCGAGGTAAAAATAATAGAAAATGGCTTTCTCCATCCGGTGGTTTATATTTTTCTATTTTATTAAAAGATAATCTCCCACATATTAATTCATGCCAATTGATACCTTTAATTGTCTCTGTTGCTGTTTTTGAAACTTTAAGAAGTTTTAATGTGAATTGCAAAATAAAATGGCCTAATGACTTATTAGTAAATAATAAAAAAATTTGTGGAATTTTAGTTGAAAGTAAGGTTTCCTCTTCTGGCTTAAGCTATGTAGTTATTGGTATTGGTTTAAATGTTAATTCATTATGCCCTAAGGATAAAAGTTTAGATGGAATTTTTACATCTTTAAAAGAGGTTTATGATATGACCTTTTCATTAGAAGATTTACTTTCTTCTATTATAAATAATTTAGACAATTTATTACCTAAAATAACTTCTGATTTAAATCTTCTTTTAAATACTTACAAAGCAAACTGCCTATTTCTTAATGAAGAAGTTACATTAGTAAATAATAATGAAGAAATCCAAGTTAAAATATTGGATATAGCTCAAGATGGCTCTTTAAAAATACTACATAACGGTAAAATAAAATTTATTAATTCTGGTGAATTTTCTATAAATAAAAAATTTTTAAAATAAAAAAGCCGATGAATATCGGCTTTTTATTGATTTTCTTCTGGTTTATTTTCTTCTATTCTTTTATGGTCATCACAGTCTTTTTTTTCTTTTTTTATAGGTTCACAATCTTTTTTATGTTCATCACACTTATCATGATGTTCATGTTTCTTATGGTGCTCATCCTTCTTATGACATTCTTCTTTCTTGTTATTTTTATTTTTTTCATTTACTTTTAAAATTTTTGTATTTTCTAAGGTAACCTTTTTATTACTTAAATCTTTTACTGTACCTTGTAGTATTATTTCATCGCCTTTTTTTATATTAACTAATTTTGAATTTTCTTCCTTTGATATTTTAAACTCACCTTTTTTAAGCATTCCATCTTTTGTTGATATTAAATAACATTCATCATTTTTATCAACTTTATGTACGATAATTTTCATACATACATTTTTATTTTTTACACTTTTACATCTTTCTTGATCCTTTGATATTTCCAATATTTCAGCTAAAGACATTTCTTTTACTTCGTCCTCTGAATTCATTGTTTTTTCTTCTAGTTTATTATTTTCTTTCTTTTCGTCTTGAACCCAAATAGTTTTATATCCATTTGAGTTTGCTTGGTTAGTTTTTGCATAACAAATTGAACCCATTGGCATTAATGTTATTACTAGTGTTGCACACATTATCTTTAGTTTATTACTCATTTTAATTCCTCCTATATTCGTAATACTAAAAATAATATTCCACAATAATTTAATATTTATTCATTACTCTCTTTTATTTTACATAATTTTTATTTTATAATATTATATAGCTATAACACTTGTTTTATTTGGAGGGCTATTAATGAAATTATTATTTTTTGATACTGAAACCACTAGTATAAAGCCAGGAAGTATTTGTCAACTTAGTTATATAACAGTTGATACTGATTCTAAACCTCAAATTACAACTGGTCATAACTTTTTTTTTACTGTTGAAGATATGGATCCAGCTGCCGAAAAAATTCATGGTTTTTCTTTAGAAAAATTATATGAATTAAGCAATGGACAATATTTTGAAGATTTAGTTGGAGAATTTTTAAATGACTTTATAGATGCTGATTTTGTAATAGGACATAATGTTCAATTTGATATTAAATTTTTAAAACATGAGCTATCTGCATTGTATATGGAAGAAGAATATAATCCTAAAAATGTTTTTTGTACAATGCAATATTATAGACCTATTTGTAAGATTTTAAGACCTAGTGGTGATTTTAAAAATCCTAAATTAGAAGAAGTTATTAACTTTTTAAATATTTCAGCTGAAGAAATTACTAATACAGCCAATAAATTATTTATGGGAAGTGGAAATTACCATGATGCACGTTTCGATACTGCTGCTACTTATTTAACAGTAATCACTGGAATAAAAAAAGGATTAATACCTAGAAACTATTTTACTAATTTATTAAATAAATAATAAAAAAGCTAATTTGATATAAATAATTTAAAACCATTATTTATACTTACAAATTAGCTTTTTATTTTTTACATAAGAGGTGCAAAAACCCTGAGTATTGCTCTTAAAATTCTATTAGACCATTTAACATTTTTACAATCCTCTAAAGTAAATCTTTTGCATTTTTCTAAATTATTTAGGAAATCACTTTTTATCTCATCTATTGATTTAGTATTATATAAGAATACTCCACATTCAAAATGTAAATAAAGACTTCTATAATCCATATTAATAGATCCTACAGTGGCTACTTTATCATCAGAAACAAATGTTTTAGAATGTATAAATCCTGGAATATACTCGTAAATTTTAACTCCACTTTCAATTAAATGACTATAATAAGCTCTTGTAACAATATGAGCATACCATTTATCTTCTATATGAGGAGTTACTATTCTTACATCAACCCCACTTTTGGCTGCTAATATTAGAGCTGTTACAAGTTCATTATCAATTATTAAATAAGGTGTATTTATATAGACATAATCTATTGCCTTATTTATTATATTTAAATAAATATTCTCACCTACAGTTTCCCCATCTAATGGACTATCACCATAAGGTTGAACATATCCATCACATATAAATTCATTCTCCTTATGTATGGTAGGTTTAAATCTTTCGTAATTTTCTTTAGTGTTTTTTTCAAAATTCCAAGCTTGAAGAAACATTACAGTTAAACTCCATACACCTTCTCCCTTTATCATTATTGATGCATCTTTCCAATGGCCATATTTAACAATTTTATTAATATATTCATCAGCTAAATTTATTCCCCCAGTAAAAGCTGTATGTCCATCCACTATTGTTATCTTTCTATGATCTCGATTATTCATTTTTAATGATAATAATGGAACAAAGGGATTAAAAACTTCACATTTTATCCCCTTCTTTTCTAAAACTTCACTATATCTATAAGGCAAGGTTTGAAGACATCCCATATCATCATAAATTACTCTTACTTCAACGCCTTCTTTAACTTTACTTTCTAGCACTTCTAATATAGAATCCCACATATAGCCATTTTCAATTATAAAATATTCCATAAATATATAATGCTTAGCCTTCTTTAGTTCTTCCATTAAAACTTCAAAAAATTCTTCTCCTGGAGATAAATACTTTGTTGTAGTATTTTTATAAATAGGATATCCTGCGTAATCCTTAATATATTTAACTTGATTAAATACTAACTTATCTTGACTTTTTATTTCTTCTAAAATAGATTGATCTTGCCTCATCAAAGGTTCAAAATCTTCATATGCAGCTTGTATTTTTTTTCTAAATTTCTTACTCGTCTTATTTCCGCCAAAAATTAAATAAAATAAACCTCCAAAAACTGGTATCAAAAGAACTGGAATAGTCCATGCTAATTTATAGGAAGGATTATCATTCCTACTTACTATATATACTACTACCATTATGCTTATTGTAACAAAAAGTACATATAAATAAATAAATGATTCACTTAAATCCCATATAGCATAAAAAAGTATTGCTAGTTGTAATAATATAAGCATTCCTACTATAGCCATCCTACTAAATAGAAACTTTAATATTTTTTTCATTTTATCTCCTTTATAACTTAGCTCATTTATTATTTTCCACTTAAATTTATGTATATTAAAACAATAGCGAATTATAAACCTTATATTTTTTTTAGGTTTTCTAAAAGTTCAAAAGTTCTCATCTTTTTTATTGGATGTAGTTTATTTGGAGCAATTTCATTTAAAGGTACTAAAACAAATTCTCTTTCTTCCATTCTAGGATGAGGGAGTATTATTTCATCGTCTTCTGAAATTAAATCATCATAATAAATTACATCTAAGTCTAATGTTCTAGGTCCCCATTTTATTAAACGCTCTCTTTTTAGCTTCTTTTCAATCTCAAGTAAAAATACTATTAACTCCTTAGGAGTCATTAATGTTTTTATTTCACAAACACCATTTAAAAAATTATCTTGTTTTTCATATCCCCATGGTTCTGTTTCTATTATAGATGATACCTTTAATAATTTATTATATTTAGATTTATCTATTAGTTCTAATGCATCTTTTATATTTTTATGTTTATCTCCTAGATTTGAACCAAATGATAAATAAGCATGATGCCATCCTCTTTCAATTTCTATATAAACAGTATCTAAAGTTCTATGAATAGGTGCCCATGGTTTTTTTACTCTTACCTTAACAGAGGATACCATATAATATTCTAATAATATAAATTCTGCTATTTTCTCCGCAACAGTTTCTATTAAATCATAATTATGTTCCTTCATTAATTTCTCTATTTTATGTGCAAGTTCTCCATAATGAACTGATTTTTTTAAATCTCCTGTTATTGCAGCTTCTCTAGTTGATAAATTTAATTCAATATCTATAACAAATTTTTGTCCTAGAACCTTTTCTTCTTCAAATACTCCATGATTTGCAAAAACCTCAAAATCTTTTATTACTACTTTATCCATTATTAAGTTATTTCCTCCTTACTATAGCATCTGTCATTTTAGCTACTCTTGAATTTTCTTTTACATCATGTACTCTTATGAAATCACAACCTTTTACAATCCCAATTGCAGTAGTTGCTACAGTTCCTTCTACTCTTTGGTCTACTGGTAAATTTAAAGCTGTTCCTATCATAGACTTTCTTGAAGTTCCAAGTAACATAGGATATCCTAAATCCATTAATTCTTCTAATCTATCCATAGTTTCTAGATTTTCTTCATAAGTCTTTACAAAACCTATACCTGGATCTAATATTATATTTTCTTTTTTTACTCCTGCTTCAAGGGCTAATTCTATACTTTCTTTTAAATCACTTTTTATTTCTTCTATAAGATCTTTAGAATATTCACTATTGAATCTATTATGCATAAGGCAACAAGGAACGTTATATTTTGCTGCTACTTCTTTCATATACGGATCTTTCTTAAATCCCCATACATCATTTATTAAATCAGCACCTGCTTTAATTGCTACTTCTGCAACACTTCCCTTATAAGTGTCTATAGAAATTGGTATATCAAAGTTTTCTTTAATTATTTTTATAATAGGAACAACTCTTCTTGCTTCTTCTTCTTCTGAAACTGGTATATGATTAGGTCTAGTTGATTCTCCTCCTACATCTATAATGTCAGCGCCTTCCTTAATTAATTTTTCAACTTGTTTTAAAGCTTCATCATTTGAATTAAATTTCCCCCCATCTGAAAAAGAATCTGGAGTTATATTTAAAATTCCCATTATATATGTTTTTTCTCCTAATTTAAAATTCTTATTTCCTATTATCATATTATGTCATTCCTTTCTTAATTAATACTTTATATAAGTATTCTTTTTTTCATCATCCCAATAACATTCCTTTTTTGCTTTACATTCTATACAATTCCTAGAAAGTTTATCAGCTAAATAAAAAATATTTTTTATTCCTAAAGATTTATTTTCCCTATGTGAACTTATAGATTCTAATATAAAAGTTCTTTCTTCCTCATTAAAATCACAGTCTTTTAATATATTTTTACTTATATCTACTGAAGCTTTATGATGTTCTATTCCTTCTTTGTATTCTAAACATCTACCTATATCATGTAATAAACCTACTGCATATATAACTTCTTTATCAATTTTTATTTCTTGTTCTAAAACCATTATGTAAGCCAGTCTACTCATTGTAAGAAAATGATTCAAATCATGTTTGCAAAAAATTCTCTCTTTTTCAAACTCTTCAATCTCTAATAAACATTTTTTAAAAATGTTATTATTTAATATTTTATTTACTCTTTCCATAATTTAACGTG
>CAUWDH010000015.1:0-75258 GCA_963557775.1 uncultured Sarcina sp. | reverse complement strand
ATATCATAAGGGATGGCTTTTTTATTTTACAAATTTTGTTTATTCAACAACCTATTAAAATTAAAAAATGGTGAACAAAAAGAATTAATTTAATCAAAATTCCAACATAGCTTTTCATATCAAAATAATAAATATTTATTCTTTTGAAAATTTTAAGAAAATGACTAAATAACTTAAATAACTTATTTTTCAACAAAATAGTTATTAAAATGATAATTTTACTTATTTTATATATTTTGATAAAATTCTCTTAAGTAGCAGTTTTACTAAGTTTTTAAAGATTTTATTAAATTGGTTTATTATTTGCTTTATTAAATATAAATAAAACATTTAGGAGGTTCTTTAATGAAAAATAGCTTATTTATTAAAAACATAAAGTATTTAGTAACTTGTGATGATTATGATAATTTATTAGAAAATGTAAATTTATTTATAGAAGATGGAGTTATTAAATACATTGGTATTGATAAATTTGAAGCTACCAATACTATTGATGCTTCAAATATGATTGTTTACCCTGGTCTTATTAACACACATCATCATTTATATCAAACTTTTACTAGAAATTTACCACAGGTTCAAAAAATGGAGTTATTTCCTTGGTTAGTTACCTTATATGAAATATGGAAAGGAATAGACAGTGATACTATTTTTTATAGTTCTCAAGTAGGTCTTGGTGAGTTAATGAAAAATGGATGTACTACTTCCTTTGATCATCATTATGTGTTCCCAAATAATATTGAGAACACTTTAATAGATAGTCAATTTTCAGCTGCTGAAGAACTTGGAATAAGAATGCATGCATCTAGAGGAAGTATGTCTCTAAGTAAAAAAGATGGTGGACTTCCTCCTGATTCTGTAGTACAAGATATAGATAGTATATTAAAAGATTCAGAGCGTTTAGTAAAAAAATATCATGAAAATAAAGAGTTTGCAATGAGACAAGTTGCTTTAGCACCTTGTTCTCCTTTTAGCGTTACTAGTGATTTAATGATAGAATCAGCTAAATTAGCAAGAAACTTAGGGGTTAGACTTCATACTCACTTAGCTGAAACTAAAGATGAGGAAAGATTTACTATAGAAAAATTCGGTATGAGGCCTTTAGAGTATATGGAAATTCTAGGGTGGATTGGAAAAGACGTTTGGTTTGCACATGGTATACATTTTAATGATGATGAATTAAAACTATTATCTAAAACTCAAACAGGTGTTGCACACTGCCCAATATCAAATATGAAATTATCATCAGGTATAGCACGAATTCCTGAAATGCTTGAACTTAATATTCCTGTTGGTCTTGCTGTTGATGGAAGTGCTAGTAATGATGGCTCAAATCTATTAGAGGAATTACGTGTTGCCTATTTACTTCATAGATTAAATTCAAGTCAAAAGGCTCCTACTGGATATGATATTTTAAAACTTGCTACTAGAGGAAGTGCTAAAATTTTAGGAAGAGACGACATAGGTCAATTATCAGTTGGTAAGGCAGCTGACTTATTTATGATTAATAGTAATAGACTAGAACTTGTAGGTACTCAATATGATCCAAAATCATTATTAGGAACTGTAGGATTTAAAAATCCTGTTGATTATACAATTATAAACGGAAAAGTTGTAGTAAAGGATGGAAAGCTTGTTAATATAGATGAAGAAAAGCTTATATTCAACGCTAATAAAGCAGTAGAAAAACTTATAAATAAATGCAATTAAATTTTAAATAAATATAATTTTACTTAGTTCGATTAACTGTGTCCACTATTTTATTGACACCAAGAGAATTTCAAATGATATTATAGTGTCTAAGAAAAAGGACTGTCTCTAAATAGAGAATTTTATTTAGAGATAGTCCTTTTATTTTTATAAGTATAAAATATTAATTACCGCAATCGTAAGTTGTCCATTCATCGAAAAGATCTTCTTTTGGATCTCTTATACTTATGATTGTTTCATTTCCATTTACTATAGTATTATAGCCTTTGGTATATAAATTTTCCCTAAGTTCTTGAATAACAGCAAAATTTACAGTTATTCTTTCTGATTCTACTAACTTTTCAAGTTCTGGAAGTAAAAATTCTATTTGTTTTTTTATTTCAACTTCTTTATTAGAATCTCTTTTTTCAAGTATTTCCTTCGCTGTAGGAAGTGCATCAAATAAGTTTTCCATAATAAAACCTCCTAGTATGTAACTAAAAAAATTTTATCACAACAATAGTATTTTAACAATCTATGTATACTTTTTATAGTTTTTTTATTTTATTTAAGTTCTAGTAAAAGCTGTTTAAATCTTGTTTTTGCCTATATTTGATTTGTAGAATACTAATCTATTATGGACTAAATATTAACTAAAAATTAATTTTGTATTGACTTTAATTTAAAAAGATAGTACTATATCAGTATAGTACGGAATCAGTACTATTTGATTTAAGTACTAATTTAGAAAGGGAACATATTATGGACCAATATAGTGAAAAACAAGTAAGTGATTTTAGTTTATTATTTCATGAAAATGTATTTTTAAAAAATAATTTAAGTTTAGGAAAAGATTTTAGCAATCTAGATAAGCTTAGTGAAAATGAAATATCTATAATAAATATATTAGGGCATAATGATAATGTTACTTTAAAAGATATAATTGAGGTTATTAAAGTGCCTAAAAGTACTTTAACAGGATTGATTAATAAACTGGAAAAGAATAATTATCTAAAAAGGACTATTAACCAAGTAGATAAAAGATCTTACAAGTTAGAGTTGACTGAAAAAGGGGTAAAAATTAGCAAAGAACATGATGACTTTGATAGAAGTGTTTCAGCCAAAATTCTTTTTGCGTTAGATAATTCTAAAGAAAGAGAATTATTTATAGAATTAGCAAAGAAAATAATCAATAATTTAAAAAGAGAAATAAAGGAGAATAAATAATATGTTAGTAGATTTAAGTTTAAAAGTAACAAAAGCTCATATGAAAATGGCTATGGATTATGGAAAAATGGAACATTTAGGACATTTAGGGACACATTTTGATGTTATGGATAAGGAATTTCCTTTAGAATATACATCTAGAGAAGCTATAGTTTTTGATGTTAGTGATATAGAAAATAGAGATATTGAAATTTCTGATATAGATATAAACAAAGTTAAAGAAGGAATGTTTGTAGCATTTTATACAAATGTAATTAACAAGCTAGACTATGGGACAAAAGAATATTTTGAAGGAAATAGAAACTTATCAAAGGATTTAATAAAGGAATTAGTAAAAAGGGGAGTAGCAATTATAGCTATTGATTGTTGTGGTATTAGAGCAGGAAAAGAGCATGATTTAGCAGATCAATATTGTGCAGATAATAATGCTTTTGTAGTAGAAAATTTATGTAATTTAGAGAAAATATTAAATGGGGAAAAACATAAATCATTCAAAGCTAATACATATCCTATAAATTTTGTTGATATTACAGGATTACCATGTAGAGTAATAGGAGAACTATAAATTTCATAAAAAGAACTGTGTATTTACTAAAGCTAGATATCATAAGCTATACCTAGCTTTAGTATTACACAGTTTTTTCTATAATATTTAATTATTAAGCTGTAGTTGTAGGGTCAACGAAAACTCTTGTAGCAAGTTCTTCATCTATCATATATAAAGCAGCTGGATTTCCTTCAGCTCTTCTAATTTTCTTTAGAAGGGAATTAAAATTATTTTCTTCTTCAACTTGTTCATCAATAAACCATTGAAGTAAACTTATTGTAGCATGTTCTTTTTCTTCAAAAGCGACATCAGCTAAAGCATATATTCTTCTAGTTACAAGTTGTTCATGTTCATAACCAGCAGCAAATAAATCTGAAGCATTTTCAAAATGATATGAAGGTTTTTCAATTGCTTCTAATTGAACATTACCGTTTTTTTGGAATATATAATCATAGAATTTCATAGCATGAGCTAATTCTTCTTTAGCTTGTACTCTAAAGAAATTTGCAAATCCGCTTAAATCAATAGATTCAGCATAAGCTGCCATTGCTAAATAAACATAAGATGAGTAAAATTCAAAATTAACTTGTTCATTAAGTTTTTCTTGTAAGTTTTTGCTTAACATAATAACGCTCCTTTAATATAAAGATAAAATTTAAGCGAAGTTATCTAGAAACTTATGTCTATGTATCTTAAGATTATAAAAGATTGAAATATTAAAGACAGTAGTTATGAGATAAAACACTTTTACTATTATTTTACAACTTGTATTAAATTTTTACAATATAAATTAATATATTTTAAAATATTATAATATACATATAAAAATTATATTATTTTTATTATAA
Organism: uncultured Sarcina sp.; assembly: GCA_963557775.1. Classification (GTDB taxonomy): domain Bacteria; phylum Bacillota; class Clostridia; order Clostridiales; family Clostridiaceae; genus Sarcina. The sequence continues at coordinate 70,947 of CAUWDH010000015.1, read as the reverse complement.
AAAGGTAGTAATGTAATTTTTTTTATAGGTTTTTTAAGGTTTATATTTAATTTTTTTATATTTGTAATTAAAAGTTGAAAGCAGATATAATATTTAAGTAAGAAATAATTTTTAAATTTATACATTAATAAAGGATAAAGGGCATAAAGAAGATTATAATTTTTTTAGGAATTTTAATTTGGAGGAATGGTTTTGGATATAAATGCAGTTATATTTGATATGGATGGAGTAATTTTTGATACAGAAAGTCTTTATTTAAAACATTGGTGCAGTATTTTTAGTAAGTATGGCTATGAAATGACAAAGGAAAATTACTTACTTGTTATGGGAAGAGGAAGAAAAGTTGTTAAGGAAAAGTTTTTAAGTATATATGGTGAGAATTTACCTATTGATAATATGTATAAGGAAAAGGATTATGAATTAAGTAAATATATTGAAGAAAATGAAGTTCCAATAAAGGAAGGAGCTTATGAATTATTAGAATTTTTAAAAGTTAATGGATATAAAGTAGCATTGGCAACATCAGCTAAAAGAGGACGAGCTATGAAGCATTTAAAGGATTCAAGATTTGAGAATTATTTTGATGTTATTATAACTGGGGAAGATATAGAAAAAACAAAACCTAACCCAGAAATATTTTTAAAAGCTTTAGAAAGGTTAAACATAGAGCCGAAGAAGGCTATAGTTATTGAAGATTCAATAGCAGGGATAAAAGCAGCTAAAAATGCAGGAATATTTGCTATTCATGTACCAGATTTAAAAGAACCTGATGAAGAAATCATTAAAGAAGCTGATATTATAGCTTCTAACTTACTTGAGGTAAAATCAATAGTTCTAAATTTATAATTATCTTTTTGGAAACATGGATTTAATTTAGATGGAGTTTTGATTTTATTTTAATATATCTTGTTTAGAAAAATAAAGTTTAAGATAAATATAATTTAAGAAATAGCAATTTAGATAAATTCTAAGTTGCTATTTTTTTTGGAAATAATAATATACTTAGTATCATATTATAAAACTTAGGTGAAAATATAGTAAAGGAAGGTGATTTTATGTTAAGTTATTTTTTAATGCCTCATCCACCTATAATTATTCCTGAAGTAGGAAAAGGTGGTGAAGGAGAAGCTATAGAAACAATTAAGGCTTGTGAGTTAGTGGGAGAGAGAATAAAAGAATTAGATGCGGAAACTATAGTAGTTATTTCTCCACATGGTACGGTATTTAGAAATGCTGTTTCTATTATAAGCTCTAATACCATAAGTGGAAATTTGGGGAGGTTTGGAGCAAGAGAAGTAAATTTTGATTATGATATAGATTTAGAATTAACTAATAAAATAATTGAGATAGCTAATGAAGAAAACATAGCAATAGTATCCTTAAATGAAGATAGTACTACAATGTATAGAGTTCCTTTAGAACTTGATCATGGAGTTATGGTTCCTTTATATTATGCTGATAAAGGAAAAAAGCATAAATTAGTTCATATTAATTATGGTTTTCTTTCACCAATTGAGTTATTAAAATTTGGTACTATAGTAAAAAAAGCTGTGAAAGAATGCAATAAAAATGTTGTAGTAATAGCTTCAGGGGATTTATCTCATAGATTAACAAAGGAAGGACCTTATGAATATAACCCTTTGGGGGAAGTATTTGATAAAAAGTTAATAGATATATTATCAAAAGAAGATTTAGAAGAACTTTTTTATATAGATAAAAATCTAATAAAAGAAGCAGGAGAATGTGGTTTAAGATCATTATACATATTAGCAGGAGCTATAAATACATCTAAGATTGATTCTGAATTATTTAGTTATGAAGGGCCTTTTGGCATAGGTTATGGAGTATTTCAATTTAAAGAAGGAGAAGGAAACTTATATGATTCAATTGTGCATAAAAAGGAAAAAGAGCATAAGAGAAGAATGGAAGAGGGAAATCCTTATACAAAGTTGGCAAGAAGAAACTTAGAAAGATATTTTACAGAAGGAACTTTAATAACTATTGATGAAATAGAAGATAAAGAATTATTAAATGATAAGAAAGGAGTTTTTGTGTCATTAAAGGTAAATGGTGACTTAAGAGGATGTATTGGAACTATAGCACCAACTACAAATTCTGTAGGAGAAGAGATTATTAGAAATTCTATAAGCGCAGCTTTAAATGATCCTAGATTTCAACCGGTTAGCAAAGAGGAATTAATAGACATAGATATATCAGTTGATTTACTTTATCCTTCTGAGCCTACTAGTATGGATGGCTTAGACCCTAAAAATTATGGGGTTATAGTAACAGCTGGTCATAAAAGAGGACTTTTACTGCCTAATTTAGAAGGGGTAGATACCTCAGAGGAGCAAGTGGAAATCGCAATGAGTAAAGGAGGAATATTACCATCAGAAAAGTATACTTTAGAAAGATTTAAGGTTGAAAGATTTAAGGAGACGGATTATGAATAAGAGAGCTTTATTTTATAAAAAGGAAGAAGATAAAATAAGATGTAATCTATGTCCACATAATTGTTTAATAAGCGAAGGTCATAGAGGAATTTGTAATGTTAGAAAAGCCATGAAAGATGAAGATGGAGAATTAAATTTATATTCATTAAATTATGGAGAAGTTACGTCTATTTCCTTAGATCCAATAATTAAAAAGCCATTATATAAGTTTTATCCAGAAAGTATGATTTTATCTATAGGTTCTTTTGGGTGTAATTTCAAGTGTTCTTTTTGTCAAAATTATGATATTTCTCAATATAGACCAAAAAGTAAATTTATTTCACCAGAGGAGATGGCAAAAATATCATTAGACATGGAAGAAAGTATAGGATTAGCATTTACTTATAATGAACTATCTATATGGTATGAATATGTTTACTATACAGCAAAAAAGATTAAGGAAATAGATAGCAATCATAAAGTTGTTGTAGTTACTAATGGATATATAAGTGAAGAACCGTTAAAAGCTTTATTACCTTATGTAGATGCTTTAAATATTGATTTAAAGGGAAATAATGAGTACTATAAAAAGCTATGCTTTGGTTCTTTAGAAGAAGTAAAAAGAACTATAAAAATAGCAGTAGAAATGGGAAAATATGTAGAAGTAACAACTTTACTCATACCAGATGAAAATACAGATAATTTTACTTTAGCTGACATAGGAAACTTTTTAAATAAACTTGATAGAACTATTCCTTTGCATATATCAAGATATTTTCCAAGGTACAAAATGGATAAAAATGCAACTTCATTACAAGAAATGAGAAATGCTTATAAGGTTTTAAGTGAAAAGTTAGATAATATATATTTAGGAAATTTAACTAAAGCCGAAATAGAGTATTGTATGAGTTGAGAATATTAATTAATAATTTTTAATTATAGATGATTATTATTTGGAAGGAAGTGGTGAAGGAGAGAGAGGAGGATTTTTGAATATTAAAAAAGTGTTACAAAAATAATATTAGATTGTTTTGGAATCATAGTTATTTCTTGGTTATCAAGGTATATAATTTATTGGTAACTAAAACAAAGGAGAAAAAACAATGGGAGAAAACAAAACAATAAAAGAGAAAAGTTATGGAACATACACCATATTGGGTTCTATTATAATAGCTATAATTATAATAGGTTCTATAGTTTATTATGATTTTTGTAATAGAAAAGAGAGTGTTCCAAATGAAGTAAATAAGGAAATTTCTGAACTTAATACTATATCAGCAAATATAAATAATGATATGGTGAGTTTTCCAAATGTTTCATCTGATAATTTAAACACATATATGGATCAATTATTATTAATTAAAGGTAATTTAATTAATAATGAAAAGAAAACAAATAATGATCCATCCTTGGCAGATGAAGAAAAGTTATATGAAGATTTTGCTACATATAGCTATTATTATTGTGAACTTGCAAATAATACAAAATCTATATTTAGTGAGGCTAATGGTTTTAAATATAATAATATTGTTAATACTAATAATATATTAGCATTAGAAAAAAGTGTTAAAGAGCAATTAAATAGTGAAGCTCTAAGTGTAATTACAAGTTTATATAATAATAATGAATTAAAAAGAGTTTTAACATATACTATAACACCACAACAGTTTAAAGATAAATTAAGTGGAATTCAAGAAGATTTAACAGCTAGTAAAAATTATGAAGAAGTAAGTAATTTAGTAGCTAATACAGAATCAAAAACTTATAAAAGTCAAAATCAAGTAAATAATAGTAAGGAAGGCTATGCTGGAATGAATTTAAATCTTCAATATGAATTAAATAATACTCCAGGAAAGATAAATCCATTATTAGAAAAAATATATAAACTTAAAGTACTTCATGGAACAGTGGGCGGAACTCCTGTTATATTTGATTTTTCAAACTCTAAGTACGAAGGAGGAAATAATCTTTCTGGAATTCAAATAATTAATGGTGTTAAAGATAAAATATATTTAAGTGAAAGTCAAGATACAATAGGACCAAGTAATGTAATATCTAGTATATCAATAGCTGTTCAGTCTAATGATAATTCTCAAGAATATATGTATAGTTTAAATTATTCAAATAATACTCTTACTGGACAATACACAAATTTTGCTGAGCTAGGAAAAGAAGTTGATGGGGGAATATCTTTAGGGCAATCTGAAAATGCTACTTTTTATATGTAGAACATAATAATAAATATATATAGATGCAGGAGGTTTTTATGGATATAAATCAATTTTTAACTTATTTAGAGAGTTATGGTTTAACCATAATGTTTATAGTGGTGATGTTAGAATATTTAAATTTGCCAGGGCTTCCTGCTGGTGTAATAATGCCTGCTACGGGAATAATCATAGCAAAAGGAGAACATAATTTTCTTTTAGCTTTAGTAATTTCAGTAATTGCAGGAACTATAGGGAGTTTTATGTTATATTTAATTGGTTATTATGGAGGAAATCCAATTTTAGATAAGTTTTCATCAAAATATAAAAGAATGGGAAAAGCTATTGAAAAAATAAATAAAATAAATGATAAGTATGGAAGTAAGTATAATTTTATTGCAAGATTAATACCAATGGCACGAACTCTTGTATCTTTAACATCAGGAATTTTAAGATATAATCCTATAAAATTTTTATTATATTCTATTCCAGGAATAGCTATATGGAATTTTGCTTTTATATATGCTGGATATGCCTTTAGCAATTCATTTATTTAATTATATAATATTTATTCAGAGGAAGTTTTGAACTGACTCTGAATTTTTTGTTTTTAAAGAATACTACATACTATGCAAGTATTTTACATTAGTTTTAAAAGGTGGATACTAATAGTTTAATGTTACTTCGATTAGTGTTAAAATAAAAAGGTAAGATAAATTATAAGATAAGTTACCAATTATTTTAGGTTGTTGAATAAATAAAATTTTTAAGCTTAAAATTGAATATTTACTAGAGTTTCAACTATTTATTCTAATTTGTAACTAGTTTTAATATTAAAAAATATAGTTTTTTAATATTAAAACTATATTTTTTTGGATAAAGTTTAATTTAAATAACTTGGTAGAAATAGTTATTCAACAACCTAAATTATTTATTAATTGGGGAGAATGGAGGAACTATGAAAAAGGCATTGTTATCAATTCAATGGATGGCATTTATTGTGTTAGCTAACGTGGTTTATGCTTTAGCAATAGGACCCATGTTTCATTTAACTGAAATGCAAACCATGACCTTTTTACAAAGAACTATCTTTATACTAGGAGTGGGAGCTTTAATTCAATTGTTTATTGGACATAAGTTATATATAAGTGAAGTACCATCTGGGTTATGGGTAGGAGTAATGATCATCTATGCTGGAATAGGACAATCTTTATTTGGTAGTGATATTAATACAATTAGGGTATTAAGTTTTGCTATAATTGCAACGGGAATAATAATTATATTGTTAAGTGTTTTTGGATTACTAGATAAAATACTTATATTATTTAGTCCTAGAGTTTTGGCAACATTTTTATTTTTATTAGTTGCAGAACTATCTAAAGATTTTATTATTGGGATGTTTGGTATTGGATATAAAGGAAATCATAATGTATCTATTCCAATAGTACTAGTAACAACTGGACTTGTAATCTTATCACTAGTAATTAGAAAATCTAAGATCCTTTCATCAATATCATTTATTATCGTAATAGGAGTGGGGTGGATAACTTTTTATCTATTAGGCTTAACTACAGCTGTTCCTAAATATACAGGAATTTTTAGTATGCCACAGCCATTTCCTTTTGGAGTTCCACTTCCAAGTGCAAGTATGATACCGTCAATTATTATTGCTGTTTTTGTATTAATAAGTACAATGCTTGCAGCAGTGAATGTTATACGAGCTTTATTAGAGAAAGCTAATAATCATAGTTATGATATTTCAGTAAAAAAAGGTGGCATAGCCTTAGGGATAAACCAAGTGTTAGCTGGAGTGTTCTTTTCTGTAGCAGCAGTTCCAGGAATATCAGTAGTAGGGTTTATGGAGCAAACTAATTCAACAAAGAAATTACCATTTTTAATAGGTAATATATTAGTTGTAATAGTAAGCCTTGTAACACCTATAATGGCATTTTTTACAACATTACCAACACCAGTTGCTTATGCAGCTATCTTTACTGTATTTAGTAATCTTTTTGGAGTAGGAATAAAGGAATTAAATAAGATTGAGAACAAGGAGAAAATATATTTTACAATTGGTATTCCTGTATTTGCAGGAATGGGAATAATGTTTGTTCCTAATAGTGCATTTTTAAATTTACCAATAACTTTAACATCATTTTTAAGTAATGGATTAGTTGTAGGAATAACTTTAGCTTTAATAATAGAAATTTATGATTTAATAGGATTAAAGTTAAAAAATCTTAAGAAAAAAGAGATTTAGTTGTAATTTGGATTTTACACTAAAAATACTTTTAGAACATAGGAGTATTACAAACTCTAGCTATGAGATGAAAGCTGATTTTAGTATTAAACTAGGGTTAGCTTTTTTTATTTTACTGATATATAGTTATTCTAACTGTAAATATGTCAGCAATATTCATATAATTTGTAAAAATATAATTATTATGATAATATATATAAACGTAAATTATTAAAAGTGGAGGGATATAAATGTTTAATTTACCAAACTGTCCTAAATGTAATTCAGAATATACTTATGAAGATGGAAATCTTTATATTTGTCCAGAATGTGGTAATGAATGGGGATTAGAAACTACATCAGAAAGTAATGAAGATGAATTAGTTGTAAAAGATGCTAATGGAAATATATTAAAAGATGGAGATTCTGTAACTGTAATAAAAGATTTAAAAGTAAAGGGATTTTCTTCATCTATAAAAATAGGAACTAAAGTTAAAAATATACGTTTAGTTGACGGTGATCATAACATAGATTGCAAAATAGATGGATTTGGAGCAATGTGCTTAAAATCTGAATTTGTAAAAAAATTATAATATACATAGTTAAATTGTGAGATATAAAGATAGCCTTTGGTTAATTTTTATATCTCTTTTTTATTTTATAACTATTATACGCAATATTATATAGGTCTAATATAAATTTATATAGCTTTTTAGAGAATTTTTTAGTTTAAGTGTGAAGAGTAACTTATATTCTAAATTAAGTGTAGCTTATGTTTTTGAATATAATAAAGCAGAGAGAAATATACCCATACATTTGCAATATGAATTAGAAGGTGATATATTATAATAAAAAAAATGGAAAAAAGTGGGTGTTGAAATGGGAAGAGAATTAGTAAATAAAAATTTGGCACAAATGCTTAAGGGTGGAGTTATAATGGATGTAACTAATAAAGAAGAGGCAATTATTGCAGAAAAAGCAGGTGCTTGTGCAGTTATGGCTTTAGAAAGAGTTCCATCAGATATAAGAAAACAAGGTGGGGTTGCAAGAATGTCAGACCCTAAAATGATAAAAGAAATTCAAGAAGCTGTATCAATACCTGTTATGGCTAAAGTTAGAATAGGACATTTTGTTGAAGCGCAAATTTTAGAAGCTTTAGATATTGACTTTATAGATGAAAGTGAAGTATTGACACCAGCAGATGATAAATTTCATATTAAAAAAAGTGATTTTAAAGTTCCTTTTGTTTGCGGAGCTACTAACATAGGTGAAGCTTTAAGAAGGATAGGGGAAGGGGCATCTATGATAAGAACTAAAGGAGAAGCTGGAACAGGAGATGTTGTACAAGCTGTAAAACATATGAGAACAATGAACAAAGAAATAAAAGAAATTCAAAATGCTAGTGAAGAAGAGTTAATGACTATAGCAAAAAATTTAAATGCTCCTTATGATTTAGTTAGAAAAGTTCATAAAAGAGGTAAATTACCAGTTGTTAATTTTGCTGCTGGAGGAGTTGCAACACCAGCTGATGCTGCACTTATGATGCAATTAGGAAGTGAAGGTGTTTTTGTTGGATCTGGAATATTTAAATCTGCAAATCCAGAAAAAAGAGCAAGAGCAATAGTCCTAGCAACTACTTATTATGATGATGCAAAGAAGCTAGCAGAAATTTCAGAAGAACTAGGGGAACCTATGGTAGGTATAAATTCAGCAGAGCTTCAAACTAGATATGAAGACCGAGGATGGTAAAATGAGAGTTGGTGTCTTAGCAGTTCAAGGAGGATTTATTGAGCATATGAGACAAATTGAAAGCCTTGGACATAAAGCTATAGCTGTGAAAAAAGAATGTGATTTAGAGAATTTAAGTGGGATAATATTACCTGGAGGAGAAAGTACAACAATAGCAAAACTTCTTAAAGTTACAGGGTTAATGGAACCACTTAAAGATAAAATTAAAAAAGGGTTATCTACCTTTGGAACCTGTGCAGGGATGATATTATTAGCTAAGGAAATAGATAATGAATCATCTCACTTGGCACTTATGAATATAAAGATTAAAAGAAATGCTTTTGGAAGACAAAGTGCTAGTTTTAGAACTTTTGGTACTATAAAATATATAGATAAAAGTATTGAATTAGTTTTTATAAGAGCACCTTATGTGGAAGAAGCTATGGGAGATGTTGAGATTTTAGGGGAATTTGAAGGCAAAATAATTGCTGTAAAAGAAGGAAATATAATAGCAACAGCCTTTCATCCAGAACTTACAAAGGATTTGAGGTTTATGGAATATTTCATAAAATTGTGCGCTGGAACTAAGTAAGAGATTATAAAATTAGGACTCTATATAGATTTGTATCATAGATATTAGATAAACATTTCTATATAGAGTTTTTATAATTAAATAAGTTTTATTATGAATATGTCTAAAGAATTTGAGAGATTATTTTTCTTTTAAAAATTGTTTAGTTCTGCCCATCATATAAGAAAGTTTTATCATTTCCATATCTTCTTTTGTTAAGTTTCTTTTGTATTTTTTTTCGAATTGCTTGAAAAGTGCAGGAAAATTAACTACTTCTTTGTTTCTTTTTTTCTCTTCTTACAGTATTAAAATTATACAATTCAGTTACAATTTTATGGGTGAAGATTCTTTTAAAAACTTCATAGGTATAAATAGCATCACAATAAGCATCATGAAAATTTAAATCTGTGTTAATTTTTAGAGTTTCAACAGCAGTTTTTAAACCTATTTTACGTCCTTTCTCACATTTCAAATCTTTCGAAGCATACTTTTGAACATCTATATATTTTTTTGGAATTAGCTTAAGAGGAAATTTGTGAAAAGAAGCATTTTTTATGAGTTCTTTTATATCAGATGTTCCCCAAACACAAAGAACAGGGTTATCATTTCCTATAAATTCTATAAATTCATTAAAAACCTCTGAAAACATCTTAGCTTTTTTTAGGTTAGATATATTTATATTTGTTAAATTTTCAACATAAGGATGCAATTCAGTGTATAAGGTAGGTTTTATCAAGGCATTAAATTTAGAAATTATATTAAAGTCTTTATCTACTTTAACAGCTCCAATTTGAATTATTTCAAATATTAGCTTTATTTCTTTATCTTTTCTTTCTTCTTTTGTTTCTTTACTTTGATTAAATTCTAAATCAAAAATTATGTATTGCATCATAATCACCTCAATTAAATATTTCTATATTTATTTGATCAGTAGCTAATTTAATTTTTATTTTAAAGAATGAATTAAATTCTTAGATTAATTTAATCTTATTTTATCATAGAGTTCCATTAATAATTTATCAAATTTTTAATAAATCATTCAAAGCATAAGATTCAATAGCTTTAATAACACCATTATTTTTATTACTTTCTGCTATGAAATTTCCGTATTTCTTCATATTTTCATTAGCATTTGACATTACAAAGCTATAGTAAGCTTTTTCAAGCATTTCTATGTCGTTATAAAAATCTCCAAATGCCATGGTTTCATTAAATGATATATTTTCAGCTTTTTGAATTTTTTTTAGAGCTACACCTTTATTTATATTTTTATTTGTAATATCAAGCCAAATATCACCTGAAACTACTACTTTGAAATTTTTACCAAAAAGTGGTGATAGATGTTTAAAAGAATTCTCATTAGAACCATTTAAATCACAGAAAGTTATTTTAAAAATTTCATCATTAATATTATCAAAATTAGTTACAATTTCTTTTTTCAAATAATATTTGTTAATTTCCTTAGTGAAGTTAGAGTTACAAGGTCTATGATAGGCAGCTTTTTTGCCACAAAGTATAATTTCAGTATTTTTTAATTCTAAAGATTTTTCTACAATAGCTTGGACAGCATGAGAATCAATAACACTTGCTGAAATTTCTTTATTTCCATTTGCTATATAAGCACCATTATCACAAATGTAATAAATCTTATCAGAATAAGGTTTAAAATTTTCTTGTAAAGTATAATAAGGTCTACCACTGGCAACTACAAATTTAATTTTATTATTTATAAGAATATCTAAAGTTTTAAAAAAGTTTCTTGGTAATTTACTATTTTCATCTAATAATGTTCCATCCATATCACTTGCAATTAATTTTATCATTCAAAAAGCCCTCCATTAAATTAAAACAAATTTCTCTTTTATTCCCAATAAAGTTAGTATAAACTAACAAAGAAAGAAAAACAATAATAGAGGATTATTAATATTTTACCTAAGATTAACTTTACATTTATTTAATATTAGCAATTTGATTTAAAAAATAATAATAACAAAAATAATTATAACTGCATAAGAATAAAGTAATAGTAATTACAAAAAGGTTTTGTGATGGATTTAAAAAGATTATTTAAGAATGAATGTAATACAGCAATTAATGCTTGCAAAAAATATAAAAATATGTTTTGTAAAGATAAGTTTAAAGTATTGAAGTTATTAAATGATGGAGAAATAAAAAGTGAAACTGATTATTTTATTTATGTAAATCGAGATAAGTTTATGACATATGTATATAAAAAAAATAATAATAAATGGAACATAGTACAATCATATATTTGCTCTATTGGAAAGCCTTCAACACCAACACCAAGAGGAAGTTATAAAGTAAAATTAAAGGGAGAGTATTTTGGAGAGAAACACGGATATAAGTGTCTTTATTATACTCAAATAGAAAAAAATTATTTATTTCATTCAATTATATATAATTTAAATGGTACTGTAAGAGATGGAAGGCTAGGAAAAGCTATTTCAGATGGATGTATAAGATTGGCTACTCCTAATGCTAAATGGATTTGGGATAATGTACCTAAGGATACTTGTATATTAATTGAATAAATTTTAAAAATATAATAATTCTATTGACATTATGAAAAAAGGATGCTATTATATAAATGTAAAACAAAATAAAGTTTAGTTTAGATATCTTTTCTCCAATTAAATTTGAGAATTGTTTAACTAATTAAATTTTTAAATTGGAGGAATGTATAATGGATAAAAATTTAACATGTAGAGATTGTGGAAGCGAATTCGTATTTACTGAAGGAGAACAACAATTTTACAAAGAAAAAGGATTCGATAACGAACCAACAAGATGTCCAGCTTGTAGAAGAGCTAGAAAACAACAACAAAATAGAAGATAATAGAATTTAAATTTAGTTTAAATATATTACAAAAAAGTGCTGTACTCAATGAGTATGGCATTTTTTTATAAAAAACTGTTGCAATTTTAAGTTTTTAATAATATACTAAAGTATATAACGTAACAATGTTTCGTTATTACCAATTAGAAAGTTTATTTATCTGATAACTAGGACTAAGTATTCAGATGTAGTGAAAATTTCAACTAAATTAAGTCTACGTTTAGAAAGTAGGATTTAATTTAAATAGAATTTATTTAAAGGTATGAGTGTATTTATTGCTTATAGAAGATAGAGCATTATAGTCTAAGGCTATTAGATAAATAATTAATTAGAGGTGGAATTTTAGTGTAGGTTTATAAATGTTATAAAATTAAATAGAAAAAATATTAAAAATTTTTATGATTTGATGAAACAATGTTACGAGGAGTGGTTAATTTGAAAAGTAATATGAATATTAATGGAGTTGGAACCATAACTGATGGAGAATATAATGCAGTAACTATAAATGGAATGGGAAAATTAAAAGGAAATTTAAAAGCAAATACAATAGATGTATCAGGAAGTTCTTCTGGAGATGGTAGCTTAGAATGTGAAGAATTAAAAGTAAATGGACATATGAAATATGAAGGAATAGTTACTACTAAAGAATCCTTAGTAGTAAATGGAACAATGAGAGTTACAAAGGATTTATTTTCTAGTGATATTAAGGTTTCTGGTAATTTAAAAGTAGAAGGTGCATGTACTTTTGATAAAGCTGTTATAACAGGTGGTTTTAATGTTGAAGGAAATTGTGAAGGAAATAATTTTACTTGTAATGGAGCCTTAAATATACAAGGTCTTTTAAGTGCTGATAATGTAGATATTTATCTTTATAAGACTGCTAATGTTAAAGAAATTGGTGGGGAGAATATAAGAGTAAGAACAGATGAAAAGATTGTTAAGCTTCCTATAGTAGGTAAATTTTTTAGTAATCAATTAGTTTGTGAAACTATAGAAGGAGATAGTATATATTTAGAAAACACTATTGCTAAAAAAGTATCAGGAAATAATATAATTATTGGAAGAGGATGTACAATTGATGAAGTAAATTATAAGGATACTGTAGAAGTAGATTTAGGAAGTAATGTATCTAAGAAAACTTATACAGGGAAATTAAATTTATTAAAGTAAAAGGGAGAAAGTAATGAATAATATAAAAATAATGGGTGAAGGCACTGTAGGAAAAGGAATTTACAATAAAATAAGTATTATGGGCGAAGGAGATATATTAGGAAAAATAAATGCTAAGAGAATATCTATTTTAGGTAATGGAAGGTCAGAGGAAAAAATAGAAACAAATGCTTTAAAGGTATCAGGAAGCTTTCGTACGAAGAGTAATGTTAAAGTGAATGAATTTTTAAAGGTATCTGGAAATGCAATTTTTAATGAAAGTGTTATTTCTGAAGATATTAAAATTAGTGGAGAAGCAGAATTTAAAAGTGGATTAAATACTAAGAAAATAAAGGTGTTAGGCAAGTGTGATGTATTTGGAGATTGTGAAGGTGAAAAAATTACAGGAAGAGGGGAAATTAATGTAGATGGGTTAATGACAGCAGATTGTATAGATTTAAAACTTTTTAATTCTTCTCGCATAAAAGAAATTGGTGGAGAAAATATAAAAATTACAAAAGGAAAAAGTTTTTTTATGTTCAGAGGAGCTAAAGAAAGTTTATATAGTGATGTTATAGAAGGAGATAATATTGAATTAACTAATACTATTTGCAAAATAGTTAGAGGGAATAATGTTGTAATAAATTCAGGATGTAAAATAGGAAGAGTTGAATATAAAGATAAATTACAAATAAATAATAACAGTGAAGTGGAGGAAAAACTATGGAGGAAAAGTTAATTTCAAAAAAAGATTTATTAGAACTTACTGGTATATCTTATGGTCAATTATATAGATGGAAAAGAAAAAAAATTATCCCAGAAGAGTGGTTTATAAAAAAGAGTGTTAGCACAGGTCAAGAAACTTTTTTTCCTATGGAAAAAATACTTGTAAGAATAAGAGAAATTTTATCTTTAAAAGACGAAAGTTCTTTAGATGAACTTGCCAATATGTTTTCTAATGATGTGAAAAATGCAGAGATATTAAGAAAGTATATACTAGAACGAAATATTGTTTCATTAATTGTATTAGAAAAGTTTGAAGAGACAAGAGGAGTTAAAGAAAAATATAGCAGTGAAGAGCTTATTTTGATTTTAGCTTTTGATTATTTAATTAATTCATCAATGGTAAGTTTTGAAGAAGCTTCTAATTTGATAAATGCTATAGAATTTGGCTATGAAGAAATTAAAGAAGGGGAAAAACTAATATTAAAAAGAAAGTTAGGAGTATTGTTTTATTATTTAAGTAACAGATCAGAGGATGTTATAGAAGATAAATTAGCTAAGAAGATATTAGAAATAGATTTTGATAAAATTAAAAAGCAAGTTAATAGTATATTGTAATAAAATTGTAAATCTTAAAGTTAAAAAAATTTTGCTTACAGATAAAATTTAAGGCATATATATAAACGTAGACTTAATTTAGGGGGAGTTTTGACTCCATCTTAATGCTTAGTCATAGTTATCTAGAAGGGTAAGGCTGTTTATCTCTTATCTATAGAAGATAGTATAGTATTACAGCCTTTAGCTATTAGATAAAATAGTAGGTTCATAAAAGGGGGCTTTCCCTTGAGAAGTAAAAGAATTTTTATTATTTTAAGTTGTGTATTAGCTATTGGGATTTTATGTGATGTAGAACATGCTGTAAGTAAAAGTAATTTAAAGAAAGGAGAAGAAGTAAGTAAAGAATATTCTAAAGTTAATTATAAAGATTTAAATAATAAAGTAATAGAATTAAATAATAATTTAGAGTTAAATATTGGGGAATTACAAGGTGAAGGATTATTAGCAATTGAAAACATATATGAATATAATTTTCAATATGCCAGTATTGGGCTAGATTATTTAACTGGAGAAATTAGATTCTTTAAAACAAAAGATAATTTTAAAGAACAGCAAAGTAATAGTAATTTAAATGAAAAGAATATTAAAGAAAAAATAAGTAGATATTATAATATATTAATAAATAAAAGTGATTATAAAATTAGTAAAAGTATAAAGGAAGAAGGAGATTTTATAACTTTTTCTTTAAATCTTAAATTAAATGATCATATAATTTCTCCATATAATTCATTAAAAATTATTACAGATAAAGAGTATAAAAATATTATAGAAGTAAATTTTATAAATAATGAAATAAGTAATAAGATGAATGAAATTAATATATCTAAAGAAGAAGCAGAAAAAATAGTGAGAAAATTTATTCTAGTTAATAAAGAGGAATATTGTGGGGACATACATTTAGGAATAGTTGCTTCTAATAATGAACATGAGAAATACAAAGCTAGAATAGCTTGGATTGCTAAAGTAAAAGACGAAAAAAATAATGAAAGCTTTGTTCACATTGATAGCACTGAAGGTACAGTGATTGGTGGAAATTGGAGTAAGTGAGATTATAAACTAAGAGGTTGAATTAAATCAACCTCTTAGTTTATATTTTTATCTGATAAATAGAAGCGGTAATATTACTATGTTCTAAAGGAAACTCCATTGGCATTGCTAGCTAAGTAAGTTTCTATAATTAAATCAAGATTTAGATAGTCAATTAATTAGGAAATAAGCAGAATCATGACTTTAGATAATATCTACTAAGCATTTAGATAGATTAAGCTTAATGCAAATTAAGTCTACGTTTATTTAAGTGAAAATAATGTGCTTTGTAGTATAATATGAGAAGATACATTTTAGAGTATTTAGAAAAGAGGTGGAGAAAGTGAATTTAAAAACTTTAAGAGATAATATTATTTATAGTAGTTCTACATTTTCAAGAAATAAGGGAGAAGAATTGTTTAATAAGGGGTTAGTTAATTCAGTAAAAGGAAAAAAGATAGGGGAAAGTTATCACATATACGGAAATATAACTAATACCGTTGGTACAGCAATATTAAATTCTCATTTAAATATTGATATAAAAACTAGTAAGTTAATTAGTTGTAGTTGTAGCTGCTTAGATTATGAAGAAAATTCAAAATACAATAGTAGATATTTATGTGAACATATGATTGGAACTGTACTTAAATTTTACAATTTAGCTTTAAAGAAGAGTGGAGCTTCAGAGAAAAAAGAAAAACTTATAAAGAAAAAACAGTTTTTTTTCAATAATTTTAAAGAGGAATCTAAGACTAAGCTTTCTCTTATACCTAAACTTAAATACATAAATATTAATGATGATGGTTATTATAATTGTCAGCTAAAAATTACAGATGGAACTAATATAGCAGTAATAGGTTCTATTTATGATTTCATTAGGGAAAAAGAAAAAGGTAGAGGTTATAGTTTTAATTCTAAATTTATATATAGTGAAAATAGTCATTATTTTTCAAGTGATGATGAAAGAGTTTTTGATTTTTTTAAAGAATATATTGAGATAAATAAATTAATAACTAACGATAGTAATACTTTAATTAAAGGTAAAGAGATAAGAATTTTAAAAAGTTCAATTAAAAGATTTTTAGAGCTTTTTAAAGAAAAAAATGTTGAATTAAATTATGAGCATATAAATGGAAACATAGAAGTTTTAGAACATAAAGTCCTTTTAGATTTATATGGAGAATTTAATAACGGAGAAATTATTATAAGTCATAGAAAGTCTAAAGCCATTAATCTTAATTTAGCAAAAGATGCAATTTTATATGATGGAAAAATATACTTGCTAAGTAAGGAGCAAAGTAAAATATACATAGAACTTTTCAATATATTAGGTTCAAGTAATAAGTTAATTTTAAAAAAGGATAATTTTAAAGATGTACTTAAAGTTATATCTAAATTATCTAATAAAATTACTTTTAGCAATTCCATGAAAAACTTTATATTAGAAGAAAGCAAAGCTAAATTTAATTTTAATAGAAATGATAGGGAAATATTATGCACTTATAATATAAGCGCATTAGAAGAAAATATTGATTTTAATGAATTTAAAAATGATGTATTTAAAGGTTCCTTAAAAGCTAAAAAAATAGATATGTTTTTAGAAAAGCTTAAATTTATAAAAAAAGATAATGTTTTTCATTTCATTGGAAATGATGAAGATATGTATAATTTATTGAAGGAAGGATTTAATTCATTAAAAGAATTTGGAGAGATAAATTATTCTGATGAATTTAATGAAATAAAGCTATTTAGAAAGAACCATATATATTCATCTATATATGAAGATAGAGGACATTTAAATCTTGAATATTCTATAGGAAATATGTCAGATAGGGATATAGGTAATGCAATAGTAGCACTTAAAAGAGGAGAAAATTTCTATAGAACATCTAAAAATTCTTATTTAGATTTACAGGATGAAGAGGTTGTTGGATTTTTAAATTTAGTAGATTTATTGCATGATGGAGATAATATATCAAAGGTTGTTGAGATTCCAGAAAATAAATCATTATATATAGAAGGAAAGATAAATAAAAATAATTTAGATTTTATTGATGGTAAGGAAAAGTTACTACTTTTAAATAAAAATATCGTAAATGAGAAAAGAAAACAACCAAAAAAACTTAAAGGGAAATTAAGAAATTATCAATTGGTAGGATATAATTGGTTAGTTGAATTAAGTAATTTAGGTCTTGGTGGAATATTAGCAGATGATATGGGACTTGGGAAAACAATTCAAAGTATAAGTTTTTTACTTGAAAAAGGATATAAAAAAGCTTTAATTGTAACACCAACTACTCTTATTTACAATTGGGAAGAGGAAATAAAGACCTTTGCACCATCTTTAAAAGTTGGTGTTATTCATGGAAGTAAAGAAAAAAGACATAAGACATTTGAAAATATATCAGATTATAACGTGATTCTTACTACCTATGGAACCATAAAAAATGATATAGAACTTTATAAGGAGATACACTTTGATGCAATGATTATTGATGAAGGACAAAATATAAAGAATCATAAGTCTCAAAGTGCTAAAAATATAAAAAGTATAAATGCTGATTTTAAAGTAGCTTTAACAGGAACTCCAATTGAAAATAATTTAATGGAATTATGGTCTATATTTGATTTTATAATGCCAGGATATTTATCTACAGAGGAAAATTTTAAAGAGAGATTTATAAATAATAAAGATAATATGGAGGATTTAAAGTTGCTTATCAGTCCTTTTATATTAAGAAGAATGAAGAAGGATGTACTTAAGGAGTTACCTGAAAAAATAAATAAAAAATTTATAGTGGAAATGACTCCAAACCAAAGAAGGATTTACAAATCTTATGTTAAAGAAGTGAAAGAAAAAATTAAATTAGCTAAAGATAATAATATAACTTTATTTTCTTATATTACAAGACTTAGGCAGCTATGTTTAGACCCATCTTTAGTTATTGATGACTATGAAGGGGGAAGTGGAAAAATTAAAGTTCTTATGGATAAATTAAGAACTAATAAAGAGATGGGAATAAAGACTTTAGTATTTTCTCAATTTACATCTTTATTAATAAAACTTTCTAAAAATTTAAAGGAAGAGGGGATAAATACTTTTTATCTTGATGGTGGAACCCCAGCTAAAGAAAGGATAAAACTTGTTAATGAATTTAATACAACAGAATCATCAACTGTATTTTTAATATCTTTAAAAGCTGGAGGAACAGGGCTTAATTTGACATCAGCTAGTGAAGTAATACATTTAGACCCATGGTGGAATCCTGCAATTGAAGATCAAGCAACTGATAGGGCTTATAGAATTGGACAGAAAAATAGAGTAGAAGTAATTAAATTAATAAGTAAAGGTTCAATTGAAGAAAAAATTATATTACTTCAAGAAGAAAAGAGAGCTTTAATAAGTAATATAATTAATGATGAGTACGTAGCAGAAAATAATTTAAGTAACATATCAAGCAGTGAATTATTAGAACTATTTAAATAAGATTAAGAAAGCTAATATGAGTAATAGAGTCATAAAAAAATTAATGTATTTACATTAAATGAGTTATATGGTTTAATATAACTGTACTGTAAATAATTTCAAATATGTTTAGGAGGGGTTTTATGGCTCGTTTTACATTACCAAGAGATATTTATCATGGGAAGGGATCAATTGATGTTTTAAAAACTTTAGAAGGTAAAAAAGCCATGATAGTAATGGGCGGAGGCTCAATGAAAAGATTTGGTTTTTTACAAAAAATAGAGGATAATTTAAAGGAAGCAGGAATGGAGGTCACTGTTTTTGATGGAATTGAATCTGATCCATCAGTGGAAACTGTAATGAAAGGTGCTAAAGCAATGGAAGAATTTAATCCAGATTGGATTATTGGACTTGGGGGAGGTTCTCCTATTGATGCAGCAAAGGCTATGTGGATTTTTTATGAACATCCAGAATTTACATTTGAAAAAGCTATAATACCATTTGGCTTACCTAAATTAAGAAATAAAGCTAAATTTGTTGCTATTGCATCAACTAGTGGAACAGCTACAGAAGTTACAGCTTTTTCAGTTATAACAGACTATAAGGCTAAAATCAAGTATCCATTGGCTGACTTTGAAATAACTCCAGATATAGCTATAGTTGATCCAGATTTAGCTGAAACAATGCCACAAAAATTAGTGGCTCATACAGGTATGGATGCAATGACTCATGCCATAGAAGCTTATGTATCAACATCAGCAGATAATTTTTCAGATCCTCTTGCTCTAAAAGCAATAGAAATGGTTAGAGATTATATAAAAAAATCTTATGATGGAGATATGGATGCAAGAAAAGAAATGCATGATGCCCAATGTTTAGCTGGAATGGCATTTAGTAATGTTTCTTTAGGTATAGTTCATTCAATGGCACATAAAATAGGTGGAGTATTCCATGTACCTCATGGTTGTGCTAATGCTATTTTACTTCCATCTGTAATTGAATTTAATGCTAAAAAGACAGGAGCTAGATTTGCTAAAATAGCTCTAATGTTAGGGCTTGAAGGAAAAGAGGAAAAAGAACTTGTAGAATCATTAGTTAAGTTAATAAGAGATTTAAATAATGAATTAAATATCCCTAAGACCTTTAAGGAATATGGTATAGATGAAGGGGAATTCTTAGCAAATATTAAATATATGTCAGATAATGCTGTAAAAGATGCTTGCACACAAACAAATCCAAGAGAAGTTAACTCTACTGATATAGAAAAAATATATAAAGCTGCTTTTTATGGAGAGAAAGTAGATTTTTAAAAAATATATATAAGGAGCTGTATCAGATTGATTAAATAATCAATCTTGATGTAGCTTCTTTTTTGTCTTTTATATAATTGGGTTATGTTGTATCTAAAAGTTAACAAGAGCATTTCGTTTTTTATATTAGCCTTACCTCCTAATAAAAATCTTTTGAATTCATAATCTATTTGATAATTATAAAGGTCACTTTAAATTGAATAGAATGATTCATTCTTAGTAGTATACTTTTGTAGTTATATTATTCAGTGAGTTTTGTTTTTTTATTCAAGTATAATATTATCTTAGGAATTATAGATCATAATATATAAGAAAGAACTTTATAGGAGATACTGAAAATTATTTCCTATAAAGTTCTTTTTGTTTTAACTTAATCCAAGAGAAGTTTTAGAAGAGGAATAGAATAAGCACTATTACAAGATTTAAATTAATTAACTCATGATAGTCCTTTAGTTGAAATTTAAAAATAAGTTTTAATATAGTTTTTTATTTATGGCGATATTTTTAATGAGTTGATGCATCTGAATTATCTAATGATTTCTTCTTGGCTGCCATTCGTTTGAATTGATAAAGAATTAGTGAAGCTATTACTATGATAATTATGCCTATTAATACATTTATCTTAATTATTTCGCCCATTACAATAAATACTAATATAGGCACAAGTATAGGTTTTATATAAAATACAGTTGTTGCTGTAATAGCACCTGTTTCTTTCATAGCTCCAAGGAAGAATAAGAATCCAAGCCCTTTAACTACGACACCAACATAAACTAATAGAGCAAAGCTGTGTAAATCTATCCCTTTAATTATAGGTATACCAAGAATTGCCATAACTATAAACATAACGATTACACCAAGGTAGAATGAGAAACTGTTAGTAACAGCTTTTCCGTATTTCTTAATTGTTCTTGTAGCAAGTACATTAAATAATGCTATAGAAACTGCTCCAAGTAAAGCAAGAGTAACTCCTATAAGGTGTTCTTTAAAATCTTTTCCACCAGAACCAGCAGCAAATGGATCAAATATTACTACTATACCAATAGCAGCTAAAATAATAGCAATCCAAGAACGCTTATCAAATTTTTCTTTTAATACAAGTCTGGCTATAGGGATAGTCATTATAGCATTAGAACATACAAGTATGGCAACTATTGAAGGAGTTGTATAAACTAGCGCTTCTTGAAGCAATGACATACCAACTGAAACTTGAATGATACCTAAAAGTAAAAAGTATAACCAATCTTTGACCCCAAGTTTTATTTTAAATTTTTTCATATCATGCAGTGCAAAAGGTAATAAGATAGTAGCACCAATTAAGAATGCAATAGCATTTATTTGATATGAATTTAAGTTATCCATTGCTAGATATTTACCGCTAATCTCTTGAGTACTAAAGCAAAGTGCTGTTAAAAAGATATAAATAAACCCTTTGTATTTACTTAATACATTTTTTTGACCCATAATATTCGCTTCCTTTTTTTTTGAATTTGTTAACTGAACTTTCAGTTAATTTAGTCAAAACTATGGTAAGTTTAAGAAGCTATTAAGTAAATTTATTTATTAATAATTAATTTTAGAAAAGCAGATTTGTTTGTGCTTTCCGTATCATGATTCAAGGATAGCAAATTTAATTTTCAATGTCAAAACAAATGTTATTAAATTTAACAAATGTGAAAATTGTGTTTGTTAAGAAATTTGAGTATGCTAATATATATTTAATATCTATTTAAAGGTTTTCATTGAAAATTGATATTTTTTTTGTATAATGAAATAATTTTTATATAATTTACTTATTAAAAAAATTCTTTTCAATATTGTGAGTGATATCTTATAAATTAATTTTACTAATTTATAAGATTTTTTGTTATTATTCTGGTATAGACCAATTAATTATTGAAAAGGAGACTTATCTAGCATATAATTAGACGTAGCTTTAAAATTATGGAGTTGAATTAATACATGAAAGAATATGAAAAAATGAATCAAATGGAGAGACAAGAGTTTTTAGCCAAAGTTTCTAGTTTATATTATGATAAATGCATGACTCAGTCAGAAATAGCAAATGAGTTTAAAACAACAAGATTTAAAGTCGCAAAATATATACAATTTGCGAAAGATGAAGGTGTGGTTGAGATAAATATAAATTATCCAAGACAAAGACTTAAGAGCTTAGAAAATGAGTTTTTGGAAAGGTTTGATTTAAAAGAAGTAATTATTATTGATAATAAAACTTTACCTTATGATGAAATTATTTATGCTCTTGGAAAGTTTGGTGCTAGATTTCTTACAGACATAATAGAAGAGAATGATACCATTGGAGTTCTTTGGGGAAAAACCATATCAAATGTTATAAAACATCTCAATGTAAATAATAAAATGCCTATTACAGCACTTCAACTTGTTGGTGCTGCTGCGAAGGATAATCTTTTAATTGATTCACCAGAATTAATAAGAAGACTTGCTGAGGCTTATAGTGGAACTTATAAATATTTATATGCACCATTATATATGGAGAATGATTTTGCAAGAAAAGCATTTTTACAGGAGCCCGTTATAAATGATACACTATTTTCTGCAAGTAAGGCTAAAATTGCATTAAGTGGAATAGGTACAGTTCATGCTGTATTTGCATCTACTCTTTGGAAAAATTATTTAAATGATAATATTAGTAAGAGCACAGCTGTAGGATGTATATATGGTAGAGTATATGATATTTTGGGGAATCTTATAGATGCGCCTATTAATGAAAAAGTAATAGGGTTAGATTTAGATATAATAAGAAACATTGAATATAGAATAGGGGTTTCTTCAGGGAAGTTAAAAGGTGAGGCAATACTTGGAGCTATAAATGGAAAGTTTATAAATGTTCTTATTACAGATGCTGAAACTGCTACAAAAGTTTTGTTATTAGATGATAAAAATAAGCAAAATTAAGCAATAAGAGAATATTTTTAAGCTATTTTGTTTAAGATTAGTGTATTATTACTTAAATAGTGATACTTACTTATCTACTACTTGCAAGGCTTACGGAGTTTACAAATACTAGTGATAAAATAAACATAATAAATAAAAAAATATAATTATAAAGTGTTATTTGAAATATAAAGGACTATATTATTAGAGTATAGTCTTTTTTTTTATCAATTTTTTAAGAAAAAATAAAGAGTTTTATTATTTTATACTCTTAACATTTGTTAAAAATTATAACAAATGTTTTGACATGTTTTTTTTATGGTGCTATTATCTAATTATAAACTATGGTGAATTTGATAGAAGTTGTTTAGTTAAATTAATAATTAAGTACACAAAAGAAAAAAATAATAAAACGAAGGAAGTGTTATCATGGATGTTAAAAAAGAATCTCTAAGACTTCATAAAGAAAAAATGGGAGAACTTGAGGTTGTAGGTAAATTTCATGTTGATAATAAGGAAGATTTATCAGTTGTTTACACTCCAGGAGTTGCAGCTCCATGTCTTGAAATTGCAGATGACAAAGAAAAGGCATATGAATATACGCTAAAAGGTAGAACAGTTGCTGTTGTTACAAATGGAACTGCAGTTTTAGGGCTTGGTCATATAGGACCAGAAGGTGGACTACCTGTTGTTGAAGCAAAAGCTCTACTGCATAAGGAGTTCGCAGGAGTTGATGCCTTTCCAATTGCTTTAGATGAGTATAATCCAGAAAAAATAGTTGAAATTATAAAGGCAATTTCACCAGGATTTGGTGGAATACACTTAGAGGACATAAAAGCACCAGAATGTTTTTATATTGAAGATAGATTAAAAGAAGAATTAGATATTCCTGTTTATCATGATGACCAACATGGAACTTCTATAGCTGTGCTTGCAGGCTTATATAATGCACTTACTATAGTAAAGAAAAACTTAAAAGATATAAGTGTAGTTATAAATGGTGCAGGGGCATCTGGTATAGCAATAGCTAAACTTTTAATATCAGCAGGCATTAAGAATATAGTTCTTTGTGATATAAATGGAGCTTTAGTCGCTGGTGATACTACATTAAATAAACCACAACAAGAAATAGCTAAGGTTACTAATTTTAATAAAGAAACTGGATCACTTAATGATATTATAAAAGGTAAGGATGTTTTCATAGGTGTATCAGTTGGAAACTTAGTTACAAGTGAAATGATAGCTACTATGAATAAAGATAGTATAGTTTTTGCATTAGCAAATCCTACACCAGAAATATTACCTGATGAAGCTAAAAAAGGTGGTGCAAGAATTGTTTCTACTGGTAGAGGAGATTTTCCTAACCAAGTTAATAACTTACTTGTATTCCCTGGAATATTTAAAGGGGCATTTAGCATTAGAGCTAAAGCTATAACAGAAGAGATGAAGGTAAATGCTGCGAGAGGTATTGCTAATCTTATTGATGAGAGTGAACTAAAAGAAGATTATATAATTCCTAGTGTATTTAATAAGGAAGTAGTAGATGTTGTAGCAAATGCCGTTAGAGGAATTTAGACATTAAGGAGGTCGCTATATGGAAGCGTATGATTTTCAAAAAGAAATATTTGAAAATCCAAGTAGTAAACATTTAAGCGAAGTGAAGACATTTTTAGAAAAGCAAGGACTTACTGTTGATAGTATTTTACAGTATACAGTTGTTTTAAAAAGTTTTGGACAAGTTGTTGCTACAGGTTCATTTACAGATAATATTTTGAAATGTATAGCTGTAGATAAGAGATATAGAGGGTATGGATTATCTAATATTATAGTTTCAGAACTTTTGAATGAAGAGTATAGACGTGGTAATATGAAATTATTTATTTATACTAAGCCAGAGAATGATAAATTATTTGAGAACTTTGGATTTTATGTTTTAGAAAGAGGTCCAAAAGCAATAGTTCTAGAAAATAGTAAAAATGGTCTTTCAAAATATTGTGAAAATTTAATAAAAGAAAGCGTGGGGTTAGATAGTAGAATATTACTTAGTACAAATATATCTGCTATAGTTATGAACTGTAATCCCTTCACTAAAGGACATAGGTATTTGATTGAACAAGCTTCCAAAAAATCAACTTTTGTACATCTATTCATAATAGCAGAAGAAAAATCAATATTTCCAAGTGACATAAGATATAAACTTGTTAATGAAGGAGTGCAGGACTTAAATAACGTAATAATTCACAAAGCTAAAGATTATATAATATCTAATTCAACATTTCCAAATTATTTTTTAAAGGAGGTTTCTGATGTTGTAAATTCACAAGCTATTATAGATGCTAAAATTTTTGCAAAACACATAGCTAAATCACTTAATATAAGTAAACGATATGTTGGAACTGAACCATATTGTGAATTAACAAATTTATATAACACAGTATTAAGAAATGTGCTTTTAGAAAATAATATAGAGCTTATAGAGCTTGAAAGAATTAAATCTAATGATGAGTATATAAGTGCATCAAAGGTTAGAGAACTATTAGTAAATGATAGTGTTGAAAGTGTACAAAGATTTGTACCAAAGAATACATATAATTTTCTAAAGTCTGATGAAGGTAAGAAGATTATTTGTAAATTAAAGAATATAAGGTAATCACAAAGGAGGAAATATATATGAAAATTATTAAGAATGCATCTGCTGGAACTATAGAATCTAGCGATATTATGATAGTTGTTTTTCCAAGTGATAATGGAATTGAAATAGATTTAAATAGTTCTGTAGAAAAACAATTTGGAGATCAAATAAGAAAGGTTATATTAGAAACTTTAAAAGAATTTAATGTTTCTAATGTGACTATTAAAGCTACTGATAAGGGGGCTTTGGATTGTGTAATAAAAGCTAGAGTACAAACTGCTATAACAAGAGCTAGTGAAGAAGGAAAGTTTGACTTTGGAGGTGCTATGTAATGTATAAATTAAGAAGAACAATGATGTATGTTCCAGGTAGTAATCCAGGAATGATGAAAGATGCTCATATATATGGCGCAGATTCTATAATGTTTGATTTAGAGGATTCTGTTTCAATAAATGAAAAGGATTCAGCTAGATTATTAGTATTTAATGCTCTTAAAACTTTAGATTACGAAGGTACAGAACTTGTTGTAAGAATAAATGGACTTGATACCCCATACGGATTAGATGATTTAGAGGCTATGGTTAGAGCACAGCCAGATGTTATAAGACTTCCAAAAACAGAAACAGCTCAAGATGTTATTAATGTTGAAAATGAGATAACAAGAATAGAAAAAGAGGCAGGAATACCAGTTGGTAAGACTAAGATGATGGCGGCTATAGAGAGTGCTCTTGGAGTTATTAATGCCTATGAAATAGCTACTGCAAGTGATAGGCTCATGGGAATTGCAATAGGAGCAGAAGACTTTGTCACTGATATGAGAACTACTCGTTCACTTGAAGGAATAGAACTCTTAACAGCTAGAAGCCAAGTTCTTTTAGCTGCAAGAGCAGCAAAGATATATGCTTTTGATACAGTATTCTCAGATGTTAATAATGAGGAAGGATTCATAAATGAAACTACTCTTATTAAACAACTTGGATTTGATGGTAAATCAGTTATAAATCCAAGGCAGATTGACCCTGTGCATAAGATATATACACCATCTACAAAAGAGGTAGATAAGGCTATTGAGATTATAAATGCTAGTGAAGAAGCTAAGGAAAAAGGT
The DNA here is from genome assembly GCA_963557775.1 of uncultured Sarcina sp. GTDB lineage: Bacteria > Bacillota > Clostridia > Clostridiales > Clostridiaceae > Sarcina. The sequence continues at coordinate 43,965 of CAUWDH010000015.1, read as the reverse complement.
TCAGGAGTTGTATCATTAAACGGAAAAATGATAGATAAGCCTATTATAGCTAGAGCTCAAAGGGTAATTATGTGTGCTAAGGCGGCAGGCATAAAAGTTAATTTTGGAGGTGAAAATAATGAAAAATAGTATAGGAAGAGAAATACCAGATTCAGTTATAAAAAATGGAGTTAGCGTTTTTGATGGAGAGTTTGCAGTTGAACCAAAAGGAAGATTAAAGGGAAGGGTGCTTAGTAAGATAGAACCAAGTGATTCTAAACTTTTAAACTCTATAGAGGAAGCAATTAAGAAAACAGGGCTTAAGGATGGTATGACTATTTCATTCCATCACCACTTTAGAGAAGGAGATTTTATTTTAAATAAGGTTATGAATGTTATTGCAAATCTTGGAATAAAAGATTTAACTTTAGCACCAAGTTCGTTAACAGGCGTACATTCAGCAATAATTAAGCACATAAAATCGGGGGTTATTACAAGTATCACAACTAGTGGTATAAGAGGTAAACTTGCAGATGAAATTTCAAATGGACTTATGGAAAAACCAGTAGTAATTAGAACACATGGTGGTAGAGCTAGAGCAATTGAGTCAGGAGAAATTAATATAGATGTTGCGTTTCTTGGAGTCCCAAGCTGTGATAACTATGGGAATGCTAATGGTTATAGTGGTAATTCATTCTGCGGATCTTTGGGATATGCAAAAGTAGATTCAAAATTTGCTGATAAAGTTGTATTAATAACTGATAATATTGTTCCGTATCCTAATGTACCAGCTAGTATAGAACAAGTTGATGTTGATTATGTTGTTAAGGTTGATGAAATAGGAGATCCGACAGGAATAGTTTCAGGTGCTACAAGATATACAAAAGATCCAAGAGAACTTTTAATTGCTAAGTATGCAGCAAATGTTATGTTTGCGTCAGGATACTTTAAAGATGGATTTTCAATGCAATGTGGAACAGGCGGTGCATCTTTAGCAGTTGCAAGATTCTTAAAAGAAAAAATGATAAAAGATAATATAAAAGCAAGTTTTGCTCTTGGTGGAATAACAGGGCAATTTGTTGAAATGCACGAAGAGGGACTTATAAATAAACTTTTTGACACTCAAAGTTTTGATTTAAGAGCTGCAAAATCAGTAGGAGAAAATCCAAATCACTATGAAATTTCAGCCTCTTTTTATGCTAATCCACATAATAAGGGATGCGTAGTTAACTTATTAGACTTTGTAATTTTAAGTGCATTAGAAGTTGATACAAACTTTAATGTTAATGTTATTACTGGTTCTGATGGAGTTATAAGAGGAGCTTCAGGTGGACATAGTGATACAGCAGCAGGAGCTAAACTTTCTATGATAGTTTGTCCTTTAGTAAGAGGAAGAATACCAACAATAGTTGATAATGTTATTACAACTATAACGCCTGGTGAAAGTATAGACGTAGTTGTTACAGATAGAGGAATTGCTATAAATCCTAAGCGTAGGGATTTAATAGAAAACTTATCAAAAACAGATATTCCTATATTCACAATAGAGGAATTAAAGGAAAAAGCTTATAAACTTACAGGAGTTCCAAATAAGGTAGAATTTGATGATAAAATTGTTGCAGTTGTAGAATATAGAGATGGTTCTATAATTGATGTAATTAAGAAAGTAAAATAAAATAAAAAAATGGGACTGTCTCAAAGTGGAATAGAATTCCTACTTAGAGATGATCCCTTTTTCTTTAAACAGCATGATATCATTTAAAATTCTATATTTCCTGTTTTGGTATGGAAAATAGTTCTACTATGAGACAGTCCTATTAAATTTATTTAGGAGATATATTTAAAAGTTAGTGGGAAGTGTATTAAAATTTAGTTTTAACATCTAGGAGGGGTTATGGTAAGGAATAAAATATTAAGAGGAATATTAGATGGAAAAGAAGAGAGAGTCAAATTACAAAAAGATATTTTGAGAAAATATAAGAATACTTTAATTTCTTTTACACTTAATATTCCAGGGATTAATAAAAGAAGTGATAAATTTAAAAAAGCTTTTGATCTTGGAATTTCTAAAATAGAAAAGACATTGAATTTACATAATGTGAAAATTGTATATGTGACTACTTGTGATAATATGGCTGGATATATTTTTTTCTGTAGTGTACAAGCCGATGCATTATTTATTAAAATGTTGATGATGAACATAGAGAATGAAAGTAAAATAGGAAGATTATTTGATATAGATGTATTTAATGAAAAGAAAGAATTACTAAGTAGGAGTAACTTTAAAATTGCAAAAAGAAAATGTCTTGTATGTGATAGAGATGCTGTTATTTGTTCAAGAAGCAGAGCACATCATATTTTATCTGTGCTCAGTGTAATTAATAAAATAATAGATGAGTCTTTAGAGGAGGAAGTTAAGAATGAATTATATACCTAAAAAATTAGCTGAATTTGCAAGCAGGGCAATGATGTATGAAGTGAGTTGCTATCCATCACCGGGACTTGTTTCACCAGTATCTAACGGTGCACATAAAGATATGGATTATTATACTTTTTTAAATAGTATAGCTGTTTTAAATAAGTATATGTATGAATTTGCAATAGTAGGAACTAGAGAAGATGATTTAGAAGGTGTCTTTACTAAGATTAGAGAAATAGGAATTAGAGCAGAAGAGGATATGTTTGAGGTAACTGAGGGTGTAAATACACATAAAGGAATGATATTTCTTATGGGAATTACTGTGAGTATTTTAGCTTATGCAATTAAATATGAATTAACTTTTGATAAAATGCAGAATCTTATAAAGGAAATGTGTAAAGGCATAACAGATGAGTTAAAATTAGCTGAAAGTAAATCGGAGAAAGAGAGAACTCATGGGGAGAATTTATATGTAAAATATAAGTTTTTAGGTATTAGAGGTGAAGTAGAGATGGGAATACCTCTAGCATTTCAGACAGGACTTAGTGCCTATGAAAAGGCAAAAGATTTAACTGTAAATGATAGATTAATACAAACTCTTATAACAATAATGAGCAAATGTGAGGATTCTACTATATTACATAGAAATGATTTAGAGTGCTTAGAGTTTGTGCAAAATATCTCTAAGAGCTTACTAGAACGTGGTGGGATATATAATGAAGAGATTATGAATGAATTATATAAATTAAATGATATATTCATTTCTAAAAATATTAGTCCTGGAGGAAGTGCAGATATTCTAGCTGTTACAGTACTACTTTCATTAGCTAAAAATGAATTTTTTAGTCATTATACTGAAGAGATTAATTAAAAAAAGAGCTGAACATATATTTAAGTTCTATATGTTTAGCTCTTTTATCGTTATTTATTCCCACATTTACAGTTGATTTTGCTATGTCATATTCACTACTTATTTTGTGTTACACTCATTCCAGAATTGTATAAATCAGAAATCATTTCTTTATATTCATGTATATAATTTTGAATAATCTAATCCTTCCGTAATTTTAAATAGCAATATAGAATCAATTTTCAGGTATAATTTCTATTCTATTTTTATTTTTTAATGATGTTCTTCTACTTGTCTTATAAAAGGTCTTTTGTGGAATATAACCCAAAGTATTAATGCTAATATAGAAACTATTAAATACATAACTCCTATATCTACAATTTTGTTTCCAAAGTTAAGAGTTATAAGAACCATACCGATACTTCCCATAATTGTGTTAGCAAAACTTATTAAAGATGATGCTGAACCTATGTTATCATCTTGTTGAGCTAGCATAAGGTTTGTTCCTGGTGGTCTAGTCATATTACCAAACATCATGGCTGGTATAATGCATAGAGCAAATAAATAAGGTGATGCTTTACCTACAAAAATAAGTAATAAACCACTTATAACTAATATTGCAAAATCAGCTTTTATTATAGAATTACTATGGAATTTTTTAGCTAATCTCATGTAAACCATAGGTCCTAGAACTAAGAATATAGCAGTACAAGCATAGAAATAGCTATAGGATTGATCGCTTAAGTGGAACCCATTCATATAAATATAAGATGACATAGTTATATAAGCCATCATAGGTAATGATTGCATTGAAAATATAAATAATAATAATGAAAATCCAGGGTTTTTACTAACTGTAGCTAATTTTGAAAATATTTGAATTATATTTCCTGTGCTATGTACTTTTATAGTTTCTTGAAGTAATAATCCTCCAATTATAGCAATAACACTTACAGCAGTTAATATCCAAAAAATACCGTGCCAAGAAGTGTATTTTAAGATAAATGCACCTATAATAGGAGCTATAACAGGTGTTGTCATAGCAATAGACTGTACAGTAGCAAGCATGGACACAAGTTTTTTACCAGTATAAACGTCTTTCATCATAGCTGTGGAAACTGATACGGCGGCACCACTTCCTATAGCTTGTAAAATACGATAAATTATAAGTAATGGAACAGTAGTAGCAGTTGCACATAATATACTTCCTAAAGCATAAAGCACCATTCCAATTAATAAAATTGGCTTTCTTCCATACTTATCACTAAGAGGTCCCCAAAATAACATTCCTACAGCGTAAAAAATAAAAAAGAACGTAATTGTGAGGTTTAGTATGGCTGCGTTGGTATGAAAAGTATTTACCATAGAAGGTAATGCTGGTAAATACAAGTCAGTAGACATAGGTACAAAAGCACTTAAAAAACCTATAAAAATTATGAATCCAGTGTTACCTAAAAACTTTTGAGTAGTACTTTGATTTTCTTTTTCTTTAGTTGTCATTAATTTTCTCCTTTCTTGTATTTGTGAAGAAAGATTGAATTTAATCTTTCTTCTCTAAGAGCACAACACAATATACCCCAACTAAAAAGATGGAGCATTGAAATAGTTTGCTATTAGATAAAGTAATCATAATATTATTTTAGTAGTTATGTCAAATGCAGATAATTTATTAATTCAATAAATTATTCCACATAATCCATGAAATACTAGGTTTTTTTTTGTTGTTTTTACACATTATATTATTGTAGTTGAGAGCTCGAAATTATAAAAGATTATCTAAGGATGGTGTATTAAAATGATGAATGATACTAACTATAAAGCACAAGATTGTATAAATGATGTAAAATCACAATTAAGCAAAGCTGAAACAGAATTAAATGAAGCAAAAATGAAAGCTGAAAGAACTGAAAATAAAACAGTAATAGAAGATGCTATAAGCTCTTTAAAAAATGCTTGTGATTGTTTAGATAAATTCCAAGACTAATATATAGTTAGGAAGAAAACTAAATATAAATAAAAATTTATATAAAAAGTTAAATTGATTAAGTGAACTATAAGGTGAACTTTAACAATTTGACTTTTTATTTTTTGTTGTAACTTCAGTTACCTCTTTATTTTATAAAATGTTATATGATATAAGCAAGAAGTGAAAAACAAATAAAAATTAAAGTAAGAAACTTATTAGATATATAAAATAAATGTTAAAGAGAAAGAAGGAAATTTACAACATGGAAAATAAAGATAAAAAAATGGATTCAAAGAAAATAGAAGCTTTAAAAGGATTATTAAAAAAATTAAATGAAGGAGAAATAAGTGAAGAATTAAGAAAAGAAAGCTTAGAAATAGTAAAAAATATAAATCCTTTAGAATTATCTGTAGCAGAACAAAGTTTAATTGATGAAGGAATGAATCCAACAGATTTAAGACATTTATGTGATATTCATATGGAAGTTCTTAAAGATGAATTAGAAAAGTTAAAATCTAATATTGATAGAGGACATGTTTTATATACATTAGTTGCAGAACATGATGAAATAGTAAAACTTTTAAATAGATTAGAAGAAATAAATAAGGAAATAAGTAAATTAAATAAATATGATGAAAACAATAAAATCTTTACTGAATTAGTTGAAGTTGCTAATTTAATAATTGAAGCAGAATTACATCATAAGAGAGAAGAAGATGTTCTATTTAAAGAATTAGAAGATAGAGAAATAACAGGGCCTACAAGAATAATGAAAATGGAACATGATACTTTAAGAGCAAAAAAAATAGCTATAAGAGAATTGGGAAATACAGTTAAGTACATAGGATTTGATGATTTTAAAGAAAGATTAGATCAATTAGCAAAAGAATTAGTTTATGAATTAAAAGACCATATATTTAAAGAAAACTATATTTTATATCCAACAGCTTTAGAAGCTATAGAATCAGCTGATAAGTGGAAGGAAATGAGAGTAAAATGTGATGAAATAGGCTACTGTCCATTTACACCACAAGAAAGTTTATAATATTTTAAATGAGGATGTATCAAGTTATAGATACATCCTCTATGTTTTTTATATTATTGACTTGAAGTTTTATATTATTAAAATAATTTCAAAGATGTTTCTACACCAATATCTAGTTTATTACCATCAACAGTAAAGCTATTTATTGATATATTTTTTATAGATTTAAAGTTTAAAGCTATATTTTGTTCAGCTGGATAAACTGTTATAAACTCATTTGATTTTAATTTATTGAATATAACACTTGCAGGAATTTTTATAAATCCTATATTTCCAGATTCATAGTGAATAATTGCCTGACCATTTTGGCTTAGGCAAGTAAAGTTTAATTGAGCTTCTAAAGGTATTTTTGCATATGTAAATTTAACATAAAGTGTAACTTTATTATCATTTATATTAAACTTTAATCCGTTTATGAATTTTTGAATCTCTTGATTATTTTGAACTGCTAATATAGCAAAATCAGTTAATTGATTTTCAGTAAGTTCAATATTAGAGTTAAGTTTTAATTGACCAAGAGAAAGGTCTACTTTATTTGGAAGTAGTTTAAGGGCTAATTCTAAGGGATTTACTTCTATAGTAGAGTCAATAGAAGTTACAGGAACCTTAGGAGAAAAATACTTTTCATAAGTGAATAATGAACCAAATAGAATGATTAAAATAATCACTATTATAGAAACTATAACTTTAAAAGCTTTACTTTTCTTTTTCATTTAAATCAAATCCTTTCAAAAGAATTATAGTATAATATTAATAATAAATCTAGGATATACAGGTTAAATTTCGTGATGTAAAAAGGGGGAGAATAATGAGGTCTATTAATGTTATAGGAAGAGGAAAAGTTAAAAAGGAACCAGATATAGCTATTATAAGTTTTCAAAAAATTGCTACTAATAAAGATTATGATAAAGCAATAGAAGATTTAAATTTAACAATAAGAGCTGTGTTGGAAGGATTAAAGAATTTAGGAATTAATGAAAAGGATGTTAAAACAACAAATTTTCAGGTGCAAGTAGAAAAAAAGTATGATAACGAACTAAAAGAAAGTGTTTTTTTACATTATAAAGCAGAACAAAAAATAGAAATAGAAATTTGTAATGAGCAAATAGAAATAAATAAGTTATTAAAATTTTTAAGTGATAGTGAATTTTCAGCAAATATAAATATTAGTTTTAAAGTTTCTGATAAAGAGGGCTTAAGAGAAGAAGCCTTAATAAGAGCTATTGAAGATGGAAAAAGTAAGGGGAATATAATTGCTAATTCTTTAAATTTAAAAATATCTTCAGTTAATGAGGTTATTTATAATAACACTTATAATGCTTTTCCTAGAAATCAATATGACAATATAATGTTAGCAAAATCAAATAATATTGACTTTAACATAAGTCCTAAGGATATAGAAATAGAAGAAAATGTTGTTATAATTTTTAATATAAAATAAGGCGGACAATAAAAGTTTAATCCAATTAAGTATAAGATTTAGAACTAATACTTAATTGGATTAAATTTATTATTTAGAAGAAGTATTTTCAGATGTCTGCGTATTTGAAGGGACATTTGAAATAGTAGTATTTTTATTGTTTTGAGAGTTTGTGCTATCTTTATTTTCTTGTGAATTGCTACTCTTGTTAGAATTACTATTAGTGTCACTATCAGTGTTAGTAGTCTTCGTATTTTTATTAGTATCAATATTAGAAGGACTATTATTTAGAGTACTGCTTGGACTACTTGAAGTTTTCTTTAATGGTTGATTTGAATTATCAATAGTATTTTTATTAAAAGTAGTGCTAGTGGTAGTATTGTTACTATTGTAATTATTTAATTGACTTGAAGTTTGGTTTTGAATTTCTCTTTGAGAACTTCCATTATTATTTTCAGATAAGTTAGAATTATTGGTGTTTTCATTAGAAGAACCATAATTACTATTTTGAGAATCATCATTATTTGAAGAATTTGTATAAGAGTTAGTACTAGGTGTTTGAGCAGATACTGCTTGAACACTTTGTGTTTGTGAAGTTTTTGATGAAAAGATATCACCAGAAAATTTACTATATCCAAAGTGTATAGCTGCAGAGATACCTATGACTAAAAGACCTGTTATAACTTCTATTATCATTTTTTTCATTTGTGTACATCTCCTGAGTCTACTTATATAATAATTTGAGTTTATCTAATCCTAGTGCCTATAATATCAAAAGCTTTTATGAGTTTAAGATAAATGACACAGGCATTTAGAACTTCCACTAAAATTTAAATAGAATCTGTACTCTATCTAAATTTTAGTGGAAGTTTATTTACTATGAATATAATAATTTTTTAACAATATGTCAACTAATTTGAGAAAATTTCAAGAATATTTCAGTTTATACAATAAAATAAAGAGGAAATTCATTAAAAATATGTTTATAAAAGAAAATAATATATTTTTTTATTATTATAATTTTAAATTAGTTAAATAAGAGAAATTTCAAAGTAAATCACAAATTAAATAAAATTTATTAATATATACATAAATTTGTTAAATTGGTGCAATACTAGAATAAAGATAAAATGAGACTTAATTCAAAAATAGTTTTAAGCAGTAATGAATCTTTAGTTTAATTAATTTCAAAGCCAGACAATGGCATTATGTTTATTAAAAAACCCATATTGTTGTTGAATGGCTGTGGAAAAAATAATAAAAGTTTAGATTTAAAAGTTTTGTCTACAACTAAATTTAAGCTTAATCTATTAAGCAGCAGTCTAATTTTACTGTAAGAGAAAAATTTATATGAGGTGAAGAAATGAAGTCTAATAAAGAAGCTACAAGAGAAAAAATTATTAGTACTATTTGTGACATAATAGAAAAGGACCCTGAGAGCAATATTGAAACAATAATAAAAATAGCTAAAACAGTAGTAAGAAATGAATATGATAGAAAAGGTGTAGAAATGGTAGAGCACTTTTACAGAGATGTTCCATCAATGAAGCCTTTACTTCATAGAATAACAACTGAAATAGACCCTAAAATATTAAGAACATTCTTTAGAAATTTTGTAGCTAATGCTATTTGGAATGGAGGAGAAAAAAGAGAAAAATTCTACAAAGAACATGGTGCTCATGTTCCTTTTGCACTTCTTATAAGTCCATCAATGAAGTGTAACTTAAGATGTACAGGATGTTATGCTGCAGATTGGGATAAATCAAAAGGGCTTACTTATGAAGAAGTTGATAGAATTGTAGGAGAAGCTAGAGATTTAGGTATATACTTTATGTTTATATTAGGTGGAGAACCTTATTTTGTTGACTATATGTGGAAAATATACGAAAAATATAATGATGTTGTATTCCTTACATTTACAAATGGAAGTTTATTTACAGATGAAGTAGCAGATAAGATAAAGGAATTAAAAAATGTTTATCCAATGTTCTCTTTAGAGGGATATGAAAAAGAAACAGATGAAAGAAGAGGAACAGGGGTATATGCTAAGGTTATGGAAGGTATGGAAAAACTTAAAAGTAGAGGAATTCCTTTTGGAGTATCATCAGCAACTGGTGCTATGAATGTTGATACAGTAATATCAGATGAATTTATAGATAATTTAATGGATAAAGGTTCATTTATAAATTGGTATTTTATGTTTATGCCAATAGGTGAAAGACCAGATGTTTCAATGATGTTAAACCCTGAACAAAGACTTAGAATGGGAGAACGTTCAAATGAAATAAGACACACAAAACCTTGTCTAACAATTGACTTCTTTAATGATGCTCCTCATGTTGGTGGATGTATTGCAGGTAGTTATTATTGCCATGTAACAGCATCAGGAGATGTTGAACCATGTGTATTTGCTCATTTTACAGTTGATAATATAAGAGAAAAATCATTGGGAGAAATATTCCAAAGTGAATTTTTCAAAGAATTAATGAACAGACAGCCTTATAATGATAATTTACTTAAACCTTGTATGATGATTGATAATACTAATGTAATAAGAGAAGTTGTTCAAAAGGTTGGAGCAAGACCAACTGATGAAAGCGCAAGAGCAATGATATATGACAATGAATTTAAGAAAAAATTAGATAATTTATCAGCAGAATTTACACCATATGCTGATAAGGCGTGGAGAGAATTATACCCAGAAAAATGTGAAAATGTACAAAAGCGTATGGATATGATGTAATTTTTTTAAAATATAATTAAATAAAATTGTGTCTCTAAATAGAATTATAGTGAAGGTTTATCTCTATTCTATTTAGAGATATTCTTTTTCTTTAAGAGAATTTATTTTAGATGAAATATACTAAAATTTACTTAGTTTTAAGCAGGAAAATAAGATTAAAATTATAAATGTTAATAAAATATTAATAAAATATGTTGAAAATGTTATCAAAAACATTGTATAATTTTGTGGAAGTTAAAATGAAACAAAAGAGGGAGAAATTGATGCGAAAATTAAAAATTTCAATAGGAATGACGCTTATAATATTTCTTATAAGCCTTATTTGTTCATGTTATTTTCCAAGGGTTATAGTATCAAAAATTAATAGTAACTCGATGCAAGTAGACAAGCCTATAACCTATGGAATAAATAAAAATGAACCTAAAATACAAGGAGAATCAGCTGTAACAATGGATTTATCTGATAATGAAGTGATTTACTCTAAGGATCCAAATGCAAAAAGATATCCAGCGAGCTTAACAAAATTAATGACAGCATATCTTTTTGGAACACATGCAAAACCAACTGATGAAATTCCTTATACTCAATCAGCAGAAGAGCAACCACAGTTTTCTTTAAGTAAAAACTTTTGGCCTGTAAAGGTTGGAGAAACAATGGAGGCAAAAGATGTTTTAGATGGATTATTATTATATTCAGCTAATGATACTGCCTATATGATAGCTGACTATGTTGGTGGAAGTAAAAAAGGATTTGCAAATATGATGAATGAGACAGCACAAGAATGGGGTCTTAAAGGAACTCATTTTATGAATCCTAACGGGTTAAATAATCCAGAACATTATACAACAGCCTACGATATTGCCATAATAGGAGAACATGCTTATTCTATTCCTTGGGTAAGAGAAACAATGAATACAAAGTATGCAGCGATTCATTTTAATCAAACACCAAATCAAATAATTCATATAGAAAATAGAAATGCTAATTTAGGTAAAGATGGAAATGTTGCAGGAAAGACAGGATTTACATTTGAAGCAGGACGTTGTTTATTTAATGTAGATGTAAGAGATGGTAAAACTATAGTTGGAGTTATAATGAAATCTGGAGAAAATGAAGAAAATCCACAAATATTCAAAGATATGGATAAAATAATGAATTATAGTTTTAATGCAACACCTGTTGTATATGAAAAAGCAGGATCAGTAGTAGCAGTACCAACTATGAAGTATAAATTATTTGGATTCTTTGGACCTAACATAGACTTAAAAGTTCCATTAAAACTAAATGAAAATATAATGTACTATAATAATGGTGAAAATAATGAATTTAGTAAGTTGGAAGTAAATACTGATAATATATCAGCTTGGGATGCTGCTAGCAATGGTGTTAAAGTTAATTTTAATGAATTAAAATATAATAAAACTTACAACACAACAGCTGGAGTAACAAAATCAGAATTAATAGAAATAAGTATATTCCCATATATAGCTTTATTATCATTTATTACATTAATAGTATTAAGTGCAATATTCTTAATAAGAAATAAAAAAGTTTCTTAAATAAAAAGTAGGATTGTATCAGTAGGTAATGAATAACCTATGGTACAATCCTTTTTATTGTATCTAGAGATTGTAACATTTCTAGACAGTTCTAATTAAGTATTTAGATTGAGTCAAGACTCTACCTAAATAGAGTATAGCTTTATTCTAAGTGTATAATTTAGAGATTTCAGAAATACCTAGTATAAGAAAACTATTTTGAAGATAAGTATTATCATTATCTATATAGGTAATTACTCTATGCATAACATTTTCTGTATATTTTTCATTTTCATACTCTTTAAGAATTAAAATATCTCCTACTTTAAAATCAATATTATCATTTCGTACTAAAAACTTTTTTTTTCCAAAGTAAATATCGTTGAAATCCTTTTCTCTTATATTTAATTTATATTCCATAAAATGCTGTTTAAAATAATATTTATTATTTTAAACAATTCACCTCCTTTCGAATAAGGCTAATATTTCCTTATACTTATATAATATATTTTTTTTCACTAAAAAAGAAGACAAAAAAGTTTTAATTTATTAAATAATTAATAAAAATAATTTAAATTGAATCCGTACAAGTTGAAAAAATTGACAAATATTAATAATAAACTTAAGATTTAAACATATTAAAAATTTCATAGTTAAGGGGGAAGTATATGCCTAAAAAATATAACTCAAAAAATATAGTTAATTATGGATTATGTATAGCTTTGGTGTATATAGCTACTAGATTTATAAATATACCAGGACCAACAGAAGGGTCACTTTTTCATTTAGGAAATGTGATGTTATTTACTATAGCAATTGTTTTTGGAAAAAAAACTGGTGCTATAGCTGGAGCTTTTGGAATGGCTTTATTTGATATAACAAGTTCTTATGTTATATGGGCTCCTTTTACATTTATTATAAGGTTTTGTATGGGCTATTCCTTGGGGTATTTAAGTAATGTAAAAAGTAAGAATAAAACTTTTGAAAAAGTAATGTTATTTGCAGGATTATTTCTATCAAGCTTAATAATGGTTGTTGGATATTATTTAACAGAAGCTGTATTATATTCTAATATATATATTCCTATAGAATCTTTGTTTGGTAATATAATGCAATGTGTAATTGGAATAGTAGGAGCTTTACCTTTGTCTATAATAATAAAATCAGCTATGAAAAAGATGAATATGTATAAAAGTGAATAGTTTTAAATATAAGAATAGATGTGTATTTAGGTTGTAATTATTATTAAGTATAGTAGAAAAGAAAATAATATTTTGTTAGTTTAGGAATAAAATTACTTATAAATAGAGAAAATAATTCTATATTTAAGTATTGAGGTGGTATAAATGAAGAATCATTTTAAACTTATATTACTATTAATTTTGAGTATAGTAATTATTTCTCCAAAATTAATAAATGTAGAAGCTAGTGAAAATAATACATTTATAATTAGTGATGGAAAGTTAGAATCAACAATGCCAGAAAAGTATAGAAATATAGAATCTCTTAATATATCAGGAAGTGGACAATTTACCCCAAATCAACTTCCTAATTTAGTTAAATCTTTAGGAAAAGAAAAAATATTAGATATAGATTTGAGACAGGAATCACATGGATTTATAAATGATATTGCTTTTAGTTATACTGGAAATAGTGATGCATTAAATTATGGGATGTCATCAAATTCAGTAATAGTAAAAGAAATAAAGGATCTTGAAAAAATAAAACTAAATAGTAATATTAAAATTTACAATAAGGCAAGGAAGCCTCAAGAAGATTTAACTGTAAAAAAAGTAATGAGTGAATATGATTTGGTAACTAAAAATAATATAGAATATATAAGATTAGCAGTTAAAAGCAATGGACTTCCTTCAGAAGAGGTTATTGATAGTTTTATAAATATAGTAAAAAATAAGCCTAAGGATTTGCATACTCATTTTCATTGTGACTATGGAGATGGAAGAACAACTTTATTTATGGTTATGTATCAAATAATGAATAATAATTTAGATTTATCTTTAGATGAAATACTTAAATACCAATTTGAAAATGGAGGCGTAGAATTAAATACAAACAAAGAGAGAGTTAACTTTTTGAATAATTTTTATGATTATGTAAAATGTAACAAGGATAATAATTATGAAATTGCTTATTCAAATTGGAAAGTTTAACAAAAGTTAATTTAGGTTTAGAGTGTAGCTACTTTCATACTTTAGAAGTAAAATACAACCAGTCTCAATTTTATTAAGTATTGAGATAAAATGAATTTATAATTGAATTAAGTTTATGTGTATACACTAAAAAATATAAAGCTAAGTTCAATCATTTAAAATTTAAACATTTATTGATTTATTGTATAATATCAATATAAGAGATAATTTAAGGAATGGGGCTGAGTTTTATATGAAAAAGAAAAGTGTAGCATTAGTAGGGATAGGATCAGTTGTAAGTATTGCGGCTCTTGGTGCAGTTGGAAATTATTTTTATAATTTAGCTTTAAATCCTAAGGCATCAAAAGAAAAGATTTTTGGAAACACAGATAAGACTACAGATAAACTTACTATTAAAGACACAAGTGGAAGAGTAACAGAAGAGGAAATGACGTGGTTTAAAGAAAAGTCAAATCATAAGAGTGTATATGTTAATTCTTATGATAATTTAAAATTACACGGATATTTAGTAAAAAAAGAAGAAAGTAATAAATGGGCAATAGTTGTTCACGGATATATGGGCAATGCTGCTAATTTAGTTAATGCAATAAAAAAATTTAATGAACTTGGATATAATGTAATAGCTCCAGATTTAAGAGGCCATGGAAGAAGTGAAGGTACTTATATAGGTATGGGATGGCATGATAGATTAGATATAATAAATTGGATAAATTATATAACAGAAATAAATGAAAATGCTAATATAGTTCTTTATGGAATATCTATGGGAGCTGGAACTGTAATGATGGCAGCTGGTGAAGAATTAAAGGAGAATGTAAAAGCTGTTATTGAAGATTGTGGTTATACATCAGCTTGGAATCAATTTTCATATCAATTAAAATCAATGTATAAGAAAGTACCAGAGTTTCCTGTAATGCATTCAGCCAGTGTAGTAAGTAAATTAAAGGCAGGTTATTCTATAAGAGAAGCATCAGCAATTAAGCAATTAAGCAAAGCAAAAGTACCAATGTTATTTATACATGGAGATAAAGATGAATTTGTTCCATATTCTATGTTACAGGAAGTTTATGATTCAGCTATAAATTGTGAAAAGGAAAAGTTAATAATAGAGGGAGCAGGTCATGCTAAATCCTTCTTGGTTAACCCAGAATTATATTGGGAGACTGTGAAAAATTTTTTAAATAAGTATATAAAAGAATAAATTAAGTAATATTAGTGAAAAGAGACTAATCAGAGTGGATTAAAATTCATAGTTGATTAGTCTCTTTTAAATTTTATGGTTATAGAAATTATTTATTTCAGTGATAAGACATCTTTATATCTTCGATTTTGAATATAATATTCTTTTAATAGATTAAGAAAAATTTTTTTTAGTTCAACAAATTTTGAGACATTATTAATGATACAGATAAGAAGTTTCTCCCAAATGGGATTTTTTATATAGTTATTATTCTCAATATAGAAGTTAAATAATTTAAAAAACATATTAATAAGATCTTCACTCATTTGTTCTAGAGTTTGAGGATTGTTAAGTGAATCTATAGACTTTTTTAAATTATCTTTATCTTTGGTCTCAAAATAAATCAAAGATGTTAAAAGAGCATCAGGAATAAGAAGTCTATGGTCGGCAATTCCGGTATTTTCATTTAAAAGATTAAGTGCTGTATTATAGTTCTTTAATCTATAGTATGACCAAGCGATTAGTGATGTTATATGTTCTATGTAATGTGAATTTTTTAGAGTTTTAGCCATTCTTAAGGATTTTTTTAAATAAACTATGGCATCACTATAATTATCTAAAAGAAAATAGACTTCAGCTATTTTTTCATAGGAATTCATAATACTAATAATATTACCATCTTGAACATAAAGGTCCAATGCTTTTTTCATACTATCATATGCCTTAATGGGATTATTTTCTATTCTATATGCATAGGATAACCAATAGTAACAATGACCTTGTTCTTTGTAATTAAGAGATTTTTTCATATATTCTTTACCAAGGTGTGTATCTCCAGTAAGATTTAAAACATCTACTCCCATATAAAAATTGTACATAGATTTTTGTTTCCCTGAAAGTAAATCAAATGCTGATAATAAAAAAGTACTAGATGATTCAAATTTCTCTCGTGATGGAGTAGAACAATATCGAGCAAGTTTGGCTAGAAAGTAATCTAGAATTAGAGGAGATGTTAAAAATTGATTTTCCTGTTTTTCTAGTTGTGAAAAGAGCTTAGTTGTAAAATCAAATTCATTAAAATTAAGATTGTCAAAAAAAGAATCTAAAGATTTTTTTCCTTCTTCTATAAACTTTGTTGAATCATTAAATTTTAATCCAAGTCTTGAAAAAATAATAGAAATAACATCTTCACTTGCAAGAAGTTCTCCATTTTCTATACGGCTTAAATATGAGGGAACACATATACCATTAGCAAGTGATTTTTGACTTATGTTTTGTTTTAATCTATTTAATTTTATAATAGAACCTATAATTTTTTGATTATTTTTGTACAAAACTTCATTCATAAATACTCCTTAAAGTAAAAGATAAAAATTTCCATAAATAAATATTATCATATAAGACATTTACTTTACAATAAAAATAATCTAAATAATTGGAGTTGGAAATAGTTAAAGTAAAATTGAAAATATGGTTATTTATTACTTAAAATTATTTACAAATAAATACATAAATGATAATATTATCTATGATGGTAACGATACCGAAAGGAGGTTTTTTATGAATATAAAGGATATCGCCAAAATTGCAGGAGTAAGTGTAAGTACAGTTTCACGAGTTCTAAATAATAGTGAAGAGGTTAGCGAGAAGACAAAAGAAAATATTATTGAAATTATGAAAGAAAATAATTATGTTCCAAATAATAGTGCTAGAAATTTGAAACGTATTACAAGTAATGCTATAGGAGTTCTTGTTGATAGCGGCTATAATCCATTTTTCTATGAATTTATAAATATTATAAATTCAAGAGTAAGTGAAGCAGGATTTTCTATGATTATTCAGTTTATGGATGGGCGAAGAAATGATATGTTTACTGCCAAAGAGTTTATAAAGGAAAAAAGATTAAGTGGATTAATCTGTATGGGATTAGATTTTAAAAATGTAGATAAAAACCTCTTTATAGGGATAGAAGTACCTATTGTAGCTATTTCATCTAGTATTCCAGAAGATATTTTAGAGTGTCTATCAAGTATCAATATTAATGATTTTGATTCAGCATATAAGGCTGTTAAAGTTCTTATAGATGCAGGACATAGAAAAATTGGAATTATAGGCTCAAATAATGAGAATGATGTTTGTGGGATAACTAGATTTTCGGCCTATAAAAGAGCTCAAAAAGATTCGGGAATAAGAGTGAAAAAAGGGTTTATGGAGTTTGGAAATTATACTTTTGGTACTGGGTATGAGGCTATGAAAAGACTTCTTTTAAAAAAGGAAATACCAACAGCTGTATTTGTTATCTCAGATATTATGGCAGTTGGAGCAGCTAGGGCATGTAAAGAATTGGGGTATATAGTACCAGATGATATTTCTATTATTGGATTTGATGGAATTGATTATGGAAAGTATTATGTGCCAGCAATTACAACAATTAGACAACCATTTGAATACATGGCAAGAGAAAGTGTAAGCCTTATAATAGAACTTATAAAAGAAAGAACAAAGAATAGACATATAACTTTTGAAACTGAGATTCTAGAGAGAGAATCAGTTAAAATTTTAAAATAAGTAAGGAGAATTTATGAGAATTTTAAATGGAGAAATTAAAAGATATGTTATGGGAAATTCTTTTTATACAGGGAGTGTTGTTAAAGAAATAGAAAAGCTCTCTATAAATGACATAGAAGATATGGACTTTAAAGTGGTGGATGAATTATCTACTTTAAGTTTAATAATGAGAGATGAAGATATTATTTTTGGACTTGGTGAAAATGTTAGAGGATTAAATAAAAGAGGATTTATATATGAAAGTTTCTGTAGTGATGATCCAAATCATGCTGAGGATAAAAAATCTTTATATGGTGCTCACAATTTTTTCTTAGTTGATGGAGAAGAAAAAATTGGAGTTTTTATAGATTTTCCGGGAAAAGTGAGTTTTGATATAGGATACACAAAGAGCGAAGAACTAAAAGTAAATATAGAAGGTAAGGATTTTGAAGTCTATGTAATAAAAGGACAATCACTTCGTGAAATAACAAGGAGTTTTCTTTATATAATTGGCAAGTCATATTTACCCCCTAAATGGGCTTTTGGTTATATACAAAGTAGATGGAGCTATGAGAATAATGAAGAAGTTTTTAAAATTGCAAATGAATTTATAAAAAGGAATATACCATGTGATGGAATATGTCTTGATTTAGATTATATGGATAACTTTAAAGACTTTAGTTTAAATAATAATAAATTTCCGAAGTTTAAGAGTTTTGTAGCAGAATTAAAGAAAAGAGGAATAAAAATAATTCCTATAATAGATGCAGGGGTAAAGATTGAAGAAGGTTATGATATTTATGAAGAAGGCATAGAGAAAGAGTATTTTGTAAAAGATAAAAATGGGAATCCTTTTATTGCAGCAGTATGGCCAGGAAAAGTTCATTTTCCAGATTTTTTAAATTCAGAAGCAAGGGTTTGGTTTGGTGAGAAATATAAAAAGCTTATTGATTTGGGAATTGAGGGTTTTTGGAATGATATGAATGAACCAGCCATATTTTATAGTGAGGATGGACTTCAAAAGGCATTTAAGAAAATAGATCAATTGAAGGGACAAGAACTTAATATAAATGGATTTTTTTCTTTAAAAGATGCAGTTCTTGAAATAAGCAATAGTAATGGGGATTACAAGTCTATGTACCACAATATAGATGAAAAAATAATAAATCATTATGATGTTCATAATTTATACGGGTATAATATGACAAAGGCAGCAGCAGAAGGATTTGATAGAATAGATAAAAATAAAAGATATTTATTATTTTCAAGGGCATCATCTATAGGGATGCATAGATATGGTGGAATATGGACAGGAGATAATTGTTCCTGGTGGTCACATTTAAAACTTAATATAACTATGATGCCATCATTAAATATGTGTGGATTTATTTATAGTGGAGCAGATACAGGAGGTTTTGGTTCAAATGCAGAGTCAGAACTCATAATAAGATGGAATCAATTTAGTATTTTTACTCCTTTATATAGAAATCACTCAGCACTTGGAACAAGAAATCAAGAGCCTTTTGCATTTGATTCAAGAACGGAAAGAATAGTTAGAGATATTATTAAATTTAGATATGCTATGATTCCATATCTTTATTCGGAATTTATGAAAGCTGTGAATTCTAGTGATATGCTAATATTACCACTTTCCTTTGAGTATAATGATAAGATGTCAAAAACAGTAGAAGACCAACTTTTAATTGGAGAAAGTTTAATGATAGCACCTGTTTATGAGCCTAATAAGAGAGGAAGATATGTCTATCTTCCAGAAGATATGCTTTTATGGAAAGTAAAAAATTATAAGGATATGTATTTAGAAAAGGTGGAGAGTGGTCATCATTATATAGATATTTCACTTGATGAATTTGCAGTATTTATAAGAAAAAATAGACTTTTTATTTTTACAAATTCAGCACAATCAATAGAGAAATTAAAAAATGATGAATTAAATATAGTTGCATATATTGATAATAAAATAACATATTCATTATATTTGGATGATGGTATAAGTAAAAATGGACAAGGAATAAATATAGAAATAGAGATAGTTTTTGATGGTGAGGAGTGTAAAATTACTGTAAATAATAGTACAAAAGATATGAAGGTTATAAATTTCACCATATTTACAGTTGGAGAAAAAAGGTTGGAGAAAAAAATTTATGTTTAGATAAATTAAAGTTCAATTCAAATAGAGTTAAAGTTTTATTAGATTTTAATAGAGGTTACCTGGAGAGTTATGTCTATGTATAAGATGAAACATTATAGACATTAGGTAGTAAATAGATTGCTATGAAATTTGAAAAAGGAATGATTTTAATGGATATACGAGAATTGGATAAATTGTATTATTATGAAGAAGATGATTTAGGGCTAACTATAAAAGATGAAAATTTTATTTTTAAATTTTGGTCACCATTGGCAGAAAGAGCTTATCTATGTATTTATGATCATTATGAAAGTCAAAATTTTAAGGAATATGGAATGAATAAAGCTAAAGGGATTTTTAGTATAAGTCTTAATGAAGATATAAAAGAAAAATTTTATACCTTTGTAGTTTATATAGATGGAAAAAGAAGAGAATTTGTAGATCCTTATGCAAGAGCAGTTTCTGTTAATGGAATAAGAGGGGCAATAATAGATATGAATGATACAAATCCAGAAGGTTTTTTAGAACATAAAGGATTAGAAAAAATTGAGCCTTGTGACAGTATAATTTGTGAAATTAGTATTAGAGATATATCGATAGATAAGTCATTAAAAATAAAAAATAAGGGGAAGTTTTTAGGGATAAAGCAATTCCAAAATTGTGATTTTGAGAATTTAATAGGAATAAGCCATATTAAAGAAATGGGATTTACACATGTTCAAATAATGCCAATTTATGATTTTGCTAGTATTGATGAAAAGCTTGCAAGTAATAATGAAGTTGAAAATAATAGACCATACAATTGGGGATATGATCCACAAAATTATAATGCTGTAGAAGGGAGTTATAGTACAAATCCTTATGATGCAAAGTGTAGAATAAGAGAACTTAAGGAAACAATACAAGAGATACATTCACATGGATTAGGTGTAATTATGGATGTTGTTTATAATCACCTTTATGAATATGATAAATCAGGATTTCATTTAAGTATGCCAGGATATTTTTTTAGATACAATAATGGATATATACAAGATGAAACAGGATGTGGTAATACTATAGCATCAGAAAATAAAATGGTAAGAAAATTTATAGTTGATTCTGTTAAGTTCTGGGCAAGTGAGTACAAATTAGATGGATTTAGATTTGATCTTATGGGTTTAATAGACATAGATACAATGAATGAGATAAAGAAGGAGCTTAAAAAAATTAATCCATACATTATAATAATCGGAGAAGGATGGAATATGAATTCAACTTTACCCGAGAAGAGAAGAGCTATTCAGAAAAATGCAAGTAAAATGAATTGTATAGGATTTTTTAATGATACTATGAGAGATGCTCTAAGAGGTAGTGAGTTTATAGAAAATGATAGAGGATTTTTAAATGGAGATTCTACAAAGAAGTTAATGGTGGAATCTAGTATTGTTGGTGGAATTAATTACTCAGATAAAATAAGACTTTGGGGAGAGGTAAGTCCAGGTCAAGTTGTAAACTATGTTGAATGCCATGATAATTATACTTTTTATGACAAACTTTTAAAAAATGGAGTTTCATTGGAAATAATAAAAGATGTTCAGAAGTTAGGCATTAGTATTATAATACTTTCACAAGGAATTCCATTTATGCAAATTGGTCAGGAGTTTTTAAGAACTAAGCAAGGTGTAGAAAATTCATATAACTCACCAGATAATATAAATAAAGTTTGTTGGAATATGAAAAAACAAAATATAGATTCTGTAATTTATACTAAGGGGCTTATAGAACTTAGAAAATCATTTAATATATTTAGACTTAAAACAGCAGAGGAAATAAAAAAGGGGCTTAAGTTTATAGAAACAAAGGATTGTTGCATTGCTTATACTTTAGAAAATAGCAATGATAAAATATTAGTGGTTCATAATGCTAATGAATATGATTATTATCTAAGTTTTGATGAGGAATTAAATTTAGAAGTTTTGATTGATAAATTTAATTCAGGAATAAATGTAATAGAAACTCTTAAAACAAAAAATATAAAAGTACAAAAAATATCAACATTTGTAGCGAAAATAATATCGTAAAATACTAGAAATAAGGAGTATTTTAAAACTTATAATTATGTTTTAAAATATTCCTTATTTTATTAATAAATTTTATTTTTTAGTGCTGTTCTTTTATACTGTTGAACTTGTTTAAATGAGCATATACTCTTAGTATTTCAGAAACACTCCAAGCTTGTGCAAAGCAGCCATGGGAACGAGTTGGATTTAAGCCATCATATATTTCTGCGATTTGTCCAACACAGCCTTCTTTAAGAATGGGATCAAAGTATTCAAGTATTTCAGATACTTTTGTTTTAGAAGATTCAGAATAATTATTTACTTTGAGGTAAGAAATTAAAAATCCTCCAAGAGGGAATGGCCAAACCGTTCCCTGATGATAAGCCATATCTCTATTAAATTGACTTCCACCATAGCTTTTTTTGAATTCACTATCATATTTACTTAGAGTTCTAATACCATATGGAGTGTAAAGTTCATTATAGACTTTGTCCACCACTAATTTAGATTTCTTTTTATCAAGTGGAGAGAACGGAACCATTACAGCCCAAATTTGATTTGATCTAACTTGATTATCATAATATTTTCCAGATACAACGTCTTTAAGACAATTCTCTTTCTTATTCCAAAACTTTTGGTTGAATGATTTTTTTACCTTATCTGAAAGAATAGAAAATTCATTTTTATTATAATCTAAAAGTACAGAAAATTTCTCTGCAATTTTTAAAGAATTATACCAAAATGCATTGATTTCAACAGGCTTACCATGTCTTGGAGTAGGAAGAATTGTATCAAATCTAACATCCATCCATGTGACTTGATCATAGCCACTTCCAGCATGAATTAGATAATCATCATCCATGTAAATATTAAAGTCAGTACCTTTTTTATACCATGAAATTATATTTAGAATAGTTTCAAATGCTTCATTTTTTATGAAGTCTATGTCATTTGAAGCTATGTAATATTCATAAACTGCATAAATATAAAGTAATGAGGCATCAACAGTGTTATAGAGAGGTTCTTTAGTGCCTTCTGGGAAAAGATTAGGCATAAGTCCATTCTTTATATATTTCATAAAGCTTCTAAAGATATCTTTGGCATCATCAAATCTCTTAGTTGATATACATGCCCCTAAAATAGCAAACATAGTATCGCGGCCCCAGTCCTCAAAGAAAGGATAACCTGCAATTATGGTTTTTGCTTTTGTTGATTCCCTATTACATATAAATTGGTCACAAGCACGGGTAAGAGTTTTTGCAATGGGATCTGTAAATTGAGAGTTTTCAATAAGTTTTTTTTGTCTTTCTATTTCAGAATTTATAAGGTCGTCTATAGTATGGTGATTTTTACCAAGTGAAAGAATTATATAGGAAGACTTTTGTGATTTTTTAGGGCAATTATATAAGTAGGAAATAAATGTAGTAGCTGTTCCAATAGCATGTCTACCATCTACTGCATCATAGGAAAAATAATAATCATTTTCGAATTTAATATCAAAAATAAGTTTTTTATTATAATTGCTGTCTATATATAAATTTATATCATTTGCAAAAATTTTATCCTCTTCTTCTTTAATGGAAAGTATTTTTTCGCATGTTTTTCCTTTGTTAGCAAACTGGAATAAAGGGGTAAGCTCTAATGAAACATCAAAGGATGTATTGTTTTCTATAGTATACTTAATTCCAAGGGTATTTTTATTATGAACAAATACTATAGTTTTTTTAATGTTTACTCCATCAAAAAAATAATTCCATTCTGGAAGATATTCTTGTTTAAAGGAATTAATATTAACAAAGCCCTTTATATTTTTAGTATGACAAACAAATTCTTGTGATGATAAATTTATTCTTTGATGGTTTATAATAAGCACTTCTTCAATTTTATTTACAATATTTTTTCGTAAATTTGGTGCTTTAAGTGCTACAGTAAAAAGAGAATGGTCTGCTCTTGTTAGTGAATTTATAAGAGTTGTGCTAGAATAGCCACCAAGACCATTTGTAAGGAGGTAGCAATTTTGATTAGCTACACTAAAATTTTTAAAGTCATTTTTTCCATAAATAAACTTCAAGATAAATCCCTCCATAAAATAGTATTGTTTTTTTATAATAAATATATTTATCTCATAGCTAGAGCCTGAAATACTTCTATTTATAGAAGTATTTCAGTTTTATTATTCTAGATAAGGACTACTAAAATTTAGATATAGTGTTAAGGTTATCTAAATTTCAGTTTATTCTAATATTTTACTAAAGTGTATCAATATGTAATTGTGCTGTCAATATGCTATAGATAAAGAAATAGAACTAATCTCTGTATAAATAAAAATTTTTCTTTATTTTAGAAACCTAGCTATAAAGCTAGATAAGCCGAAAAAGTTAACTTTTTAGGTTAAGGAATACAAAAAAATGAAAAATTACATAGTTTAAAGATAACTTAAGTTATTATTTTTTATAGTAAATTTTGCAATTTAAAAATCTTATAATTCATTGACTATAGGCTTATGAAAAGGTATACTTAAATTACAAATTATTCAATAAATTTCCTTTAATTAAATAATTTGAAATCTAATTTAAGAAGAGAAAGAGGTCGATTTAATGAGAAGGAGTGGAATTATACTACCAATATTTTCACTACCATCTAACTACGGTATAGGAACATTTGGAAGAGAGGCATACAAGTTTGTTGATTTCTTAAAGACTTCAGGACAAAGCTTATGGCAGATATTACCTGTAGGTCCAACAAGTTATGGAGATTCACCTTATCAATCATTTTCTACTTTTGCTGGAAATCCATATTTTATAGATTTAGATATGCTTGTAGAAGATGGATTACTAACTTTTTCGCATATAAAAGGAGTAAACTTTGGTGAAGATGAAAACTATATTGATTATGCACTTATGTATGAAAATAGATACAAAGTTTTAAAGATAGCATATCAAAATAGATCAAGTGATATTGACATGAAAATTGAGGAATTTAAAAAAGAAAATAAATATTGGATAGATGATTATGCAATGTTTATGGCACTGAAGGATTATAATCATGGAGCACCATGGAATAGATGGGATAAAGATATAAAATTTAGAACAGAAAATGCTATGTCAAAGTATAAAGAATTACTAAAAGAAGAAATTAAATTTTATACCTTTTTACAGTATCTTTTTTTTACACAATGGAAGAAATTAAAAACCTATGCTAATGGAAAAGGTATAAAAATTATTGGTGATATTCCTATATATGTAGCAGAAGATAGCGTAGATGTATGGGCCAATACAAATTTATTTATGCTTGATGAGAATCTTAGTCCTATAGAAGTTGCAGGTTGTCCACCAGATGCTTTTTCAAAAACAGGGCAACTTTGGGGAAATCCAATATACAATTGGGAGGAAATGGACAAGGAGCAATATAAATGGTGGTGTAGACGATTTGGAGAATCAAGAAAACTCTTTGACATTATAAGAATAGATCATTTTAGAGGATTTGAGAGTTATTGGGCAGTACCTTTTGAGAATGAAACAGCAGTTAATGGAAAATGGAAAAAGGGACCAGGGATAAAAGTTTTTGAGGCTATAAAGAGAGAACTTGGAGATATAGAAGTCATTGCAGAAGACCTTGGATATATAACAAAGGAGGTTAGAGAACTTCTTGATATATGTGGCTATCCTGGAATGAAAGTATTACAATTTGCATTTAATCCAAAGGGAAATAGTGAGTATCTTCCACATCAGTATACAAAGAATAGTGTAGTTTATACTGGAACTCATGATAACGATACCATAAAAGGGTGGTATGAAAGTCTTAATGAAGAGGAAAGAGCGTTTTGTAATGATTATTCAGGAATGAGATGTTCAGATGATAACTGGGAATTTATAAAACTTGCATTTTCTAGTGTAGCAGATACTGCTATTATTCAGATACAAGACCTTATAAATGTGGGGTCTGAGGGAAGAATTAATCTTCCATCAACTATAGGGAAAAATTGGAGATGGAGGCTTAAAAAAAATAGTCTTTCACCTAAAATTATAGAAAGACTTAAAAAAGTTACAAAAATTTATAGAAGGTGTGAGGTGAATATGGGAAATTTAAAAAATATTAACTTAGAAAATTTAAATCTTTCAACTATGATTGAGAAAGAACTTTTGAGTAGTTATGGAAAGAATATTAAGGATGCAGCAATTTTTGAAGTGCATAATGCAGTAGCGAAGGTAGCTATGGATAAGATAGCAGATAAGTGGGTTAAATCAAATAATGTATTTAAAGAAAAGAGACATGCTTATTACTTGTCAGCAGAATTTCTAGTAGGAAGAGCTATACAGAATAACCTTATTTGCATGGGAATGTTTAATGAATTTAAAAATGCTTTAGAAGAACTTTCATTTGATATTAATAAATTTGAAGAAATCGAAGATATGGCACTTGGAAATGGAGGACTTGGAAGACTTGCGGCATGCTTCTTGGATAGTGCAGCATCTTGTGATATACCATTAAATGGTTATGGAATAAGATACAAGTATGGGCTGTTTAAACAAGTTTTTGAAGATGGGTTTCAAGTAGAGTATGCGGATAATTGGACAAAATACGGGGATAATTGGAGTATTAGAAGTCTCAATGAGGCTGTAAAGGTTAAATTTTCTGATTTAGAAGTTTTAGCTGTTCCATATGATATGCCTATTATAGGTTATCAAACAGATAATATAGGAACACTTAGGCTTTGGCAAAGTGAAGCTATAGAAGATTTTGATTTTGAAGCTTTTAATAATAGCAAATATGGGAAATCAGTTACAGAAAAGATAAAGGCAGAAAATATATCAGCGGTTTTATATCCTAATGATAATACACAAAAAGGTAAAGTTTTACGGTATAGACAGCAATATTTTTTTACAAGCGCTTCTCTTCAAGATGTAATAAGAAGTTATAAAGCAAAAAACGGGAACGATTTCGAAAATTTCACAAAGTTTAATGTGATGCAGTTAAATGATACTCATCCTGTTATTGCAATTCCAGAATTTATAAGACTTATGATTCTTGAAGGAGTAAGTTTTAATAAAGCTTTTAATATGGCTAGAGAGATTTTTAACTATACTAATCATACTGTTATGGTTGAGGCTTTAGAGAGATGGGATGTAAAACTTATAAGAAAATATACACCAGAAATCTTTAAGATAATTCTTAAAATGGATAAAAAACTTGTAGAAGAGATTAGTATGTTAGGGATTGCAAAGGAAGATTTAGAAATATATAAGATAGTTTCAGGTGGAATGGTGCATATGGCTAGAATGGCTACTTATATAGGTAAATATGTAAATGGTGTTGCACAAATTCATACAGATATATTAAAGAAAGATACTTTAAAGGAATGGCATGCACTTTATAGTGATAAGTTTCAAAATAAAACTAATGGTGTGACTCAAAGAAGATGGCTTGCATCTTGTAATAAAGAACTTACAAGTTTTTTAACTAGACTTTTAGGTGATAATTCTTTTGTGAAGGATTTGGAAAAATTAAAGGAACTTGAAAGTTTTAAAGATAATGATGAAATTTTAAATGAGTATATTGATATTAAGACAGAAAAGAAAAGACAACTTATAGATTACATTGAAAAACATGAAGGGATAAAATTATCAGAAGATTTTATATTTGACATTCAAATTAAGAGGCTTCATGAGTATAAGAGGCAATTTATGAATGCTTTATCTATACTTGATATTTACTATAGGATTAAAGATGGTGAAATAAAAGATTTTTATCCAACAGCATTTATCTTTGGTGCAAAATCAGCACCGGGATATGCAAGAGCAAAAGCTATTATAAAACTTATTAATGAAATAGCAAACCTTATTAATAATGATGAAGAAGTTGCAGATAAAATGAAAGTTGTATTTGTACAAAATTATAATGTTTCATATGCAGAGAAGCTTATTCCAGCAGCAAATGTTTCTGAACAAATTTCAACTGCAGGAACAGAGGCATCAGGAACGGGAAATATGAAACTTATGTTAAATGGAGCTGTTACTCTTGGAACTTATGATGGAGCAAATATAGAAATAGTTCGTGAAGCGGGAATAAGAAATAACTATATATTTGGAGCTAGAGAAGAAGAAATTTTAGAAATAAAAAATGAATATAATCCTATGGAGATATATAATAATAATCCACATATTAAGAGAGTTTTGGATAAGTTGATAGATGGAACATTTAATGATGGAATGGATGATGAAGAAGGTGTTATAGAAGGAAGTTTCAAGGAACTTTACAACTCACTTTTAAAAGGAACACATTGGCATAATGCAGATCATTATTTTATCTTAAATGATTTCCAGAGGTATTTTGAGGCTAGAATGAAGTTGAATCATGATTATAGAGATAAAATAAGTTTCTTTAAAAAATGCTTTATTAACACAGTAAATGCAGGTTTCTTTAGTTCTGATAGAACTATAAGAGATTATGCAAAAAATATTTGGGATATTTAAATAATAAAAAAGAAATAGAGTATAAAAAGAAAAGCCATTGTGAGTATATGGTGAAAAGAGTAAGTTATTAAAATTTATATATAACTTAATTAATGAATTTGGAGGGATAATGTATGAAAAAATTATTAGCTACAGCATTAGCTGTAATGACTACAGTGAGTCTTATGGCATGTGGTGGGGGAAATAAAGGAACAGAAGAACAAGCTAGTGGAGCAGATACAAAAGGGACAAGTATAACAGTTCAAGTTGAAGAAGCATGGCTTCCATATTATGAGGCAGCAAGGGAGAGAGTTCTTGCAAATAATGAAGGAGCAAAAATTGATTTTGTAAAAATAGGATCATTTGATCATTTGGATACAATTGATAATACAGATCAAACTAATAAAGATGTTGCAGATGTATTTTCATTGCCTCTTGATAGATTTTATGGTCTTTCAAATAATAATGTCTTAGCTGCAATTGATGCGAAGGCTATGGCTGAAAAGGTTGGTGGCTTTAAGGATTTTGATAATGGAATTGGTGGAAGTTTAAAAAAAGATAATGAATATTTAGCATTCCCTTATAATATAGAAACTCTTATAGGATATGTTAATGTTGAGAATGCAAAGGCAGCAGGACTAGACTTAACAAAGGATATAGAGTTTTCAGAGCTTCAATATGAAACACTTTTAGCAGTAGTACATGATGCTTGGTTTGGTGTTGGATTTGCAAATAGCGTGGATTTTGAATTTTTAGCTAAAGAAGGAAGTAAATTTGTAAGTGATGGAGTTAAGCCTTATGCTGAGCTTACACAAGAGGAACAAAAATTATTTGAATCTTTATTTAAGTATTGGAAAGAGCATGATAAAAACAAAACAGATCTTTGGGATAAGGATGCTGCTGGTGGATATTTAGATGAGAAGTTTAATACAGGAAAAGCTTGTGCTGTAAGAATAGATGGTCCTTGGGCTGCACCAAATCTTGTTGAGAGAGTTGGAAGTGAAGAAAACTTAGAAGTTTTATCATTAGATAAAATAAAGGTTAATGGGAAATCATTACAACATTGGAAAGGTGGATGGGCACTTGGGATTAACTCAAGAATTGAAGAGGATGAAGCTAAGATGGCTCTTGCGATAAGTATGATAGAAGAAATAGTAAACCCAAAATATGCAAAGGACTTATTCAAATATACAGGTAAAATTTTAGAAAATGTTGAACCATCAGCTTATGAAGGAATAGATGCTCTTAATAAGAAAGTTATAGATGCAACATATGCATCATATGAAAAAGCTGTAGCAACACCTTTATTCTCAGAGTATGGTAAGGTTTGGGATACATGGCAAAATGCATTATTATCATGGTCATCAACAAAACCAGCTAATGCAGAAGAAGCTTACAAACAAGTTCAAGCATCATTTGAAGCTATGATGGGAACAATTAAGTAATTTAAAATTTAAACATAGGATAAGTGTCGGGGAGTCTGACACTTATCCTTAGAAAAGTATGGAGGCATAATGAAAGATAGTATAGAAATGAGTAAAAGGAGCTTTTACATTATTATAGGATTGTGTGCAGTTATTATTATGATGGTTTCATTGGAGACTATTTTAATGGTCAAGGGGAATGAAATATTTGAACTTTGGAAATCAAATCCAAAGCTAGTAGATAAAGTTGTAGGATCTAGTGTGGAAGAGATGTATTCCATTTATCTAACAATGTGCCTTTCTATGTTTTTTATCAAAATCATAACACCGATAGCTTTAACTATTAACACTTATTTTGCATTTGTTAAGTTAAGAGTTAATAAATTATTTGTTCAAATTTGGATAGTTTTGTTGATTGGATTATTTGCTTTTACAGCAATTATGGAAAATTTCTATTCAATATTCTTTATAGTTAGTACAGCTTCATATTTAGGGCTTGTTATAGTTATGCTTTACTTTTGGGTTAGTATTAATAAAAGGAAAAATGAACAGGTATTAGAAGAACTACAAAAGTTATAAGGGGGGCTAATAAGTGAGTAAGTTAAATAAAATTTTATATGACAACTTAAATAGAGAATATGAGAGAAGGAATTTATATCTTTATGATATAGCAAAGTTACAAGAAAAAATAAAAAATGCAGATAAAGAAGAGAAAAAAGCTTTAAAAAAGAAACTTTCAGAGCTTATTAGGAATAAAAAAGAGAATTCTTATATTAAGAACTTTAATAAATTTAAGGAAGAAGAGAAAAAATTAAATGAAAGAATAAAAATAGAAATTGAGCCAATTCAAAGTGATACAAAAATTGCTCTTGTAACCAAGCTTGAAAAAAGACTTAAGGCTGCAAGGATTAAAAATGAGTTTTATAAAAAGTATATAGACTTAACATATGATGCAGAACTTATCTATGAACAAAGTAAAATTGAACTTGAGCAGATCCCAGCAATAATAGATTTTGCAAGGGAAGCAAAGAAGAGTTTAGATGAAGCTATAGATAAAAGGTCTAAAACAAGCCATGAAAAGGAAAGTAAATTTGCTAAGGATTTTGAACAATTTAAAAAGACAGAAAAAATAAAAAGAGATAAAGAAATAGCTAATATAAAAGAAAAATATAAAAATGAAGTTATATCAGAGAAAGCAAAAACTCAGGGTGTGAAAAACGCTAAGAAAAAATATCAAGATAATATCTTTATGAAGTCGTTTGAATCAGAAAAAAAATACAATGATGAAATTATAAAAAGTAAGAAATATGAGCTTTCTAAAGGTTTAAAAGAAAAAATAAGAACTGTTGATATAAATGTTGATGATTTAAGAAGAGTTTATCCTGTGGAAGTGGAGAGCTTCACTGTATATAAAAGTTATATGGCTGTTCTTATACCAGGGCTTGGTCAACTTTTTAATAAGCAGTATATGAAATCGATAATAATGTTCTTTGGAACTATATATATATATTTATTAGCAATTCCTTATGCCCTTGGCTATGGAAATTATAAGGGAGACGGAATTGCAGGGCTTATAACACTTGCAGAAGGTGGAAAAAGATTAGATAGATCAATTATATTTATGATAGAAGGGATTCTTTCAATAACACTTATTGTTATAGCACTTATAATTTTACTTTTAGCTTTTAAGGATGCTTTAAAAGTGGAGAAAGAGCAAATAAAAGGTATTAGAGTTCATTCATGGTGTGAAACAAAGCAAATATTATCTGAAGATGGATTTCCATATCTTGTTTCTATGCCAGCTTTAATCATAACAATTTTCATAGTTTTTGTTCCTATAGCTACAACAATTCTATTATCATTTACAGGAATGGATCCAAATCACCAAGCAAAATTTGGGTGGGAAGGACTTTCTAATTATACAATGCTTATTACAGGAAAAGGAATGATAGGCTCAGTATTTTGGAAAATTTTAAAATGGACACTTATTTGGACCTTTGGAGCAACGACACTTAGTATAGTCTTAGGATTTTCCTTAGCACTTATATTAAATAATGATAGAATCAAAGGTAAGTTGTTTTTTAGGTCTATATATCTTTTACCATGGGCAGTGCCAGCATTCATAACAATAATATTCTTTAGTATATTATCTTCACCAAATGGAGCTATAACTCAAATTGTACATGAAATATTTGGAGGTTCAATTTCAATTAAAAATGATCCTTTAATTTCAAAGATTATGCTTATTTGTATACAAGGGTGGCTTGGTAGTTCATATATATTCCTTTTATCAACAGGAGTACTTCAATCAATAAATAAGGATTTATATGAGGCGGCTGATATTGATGGGGCTACTACATTTAAAAAGCTTACTAAAATAACAATACCAATGGTGCTTTTTCAAACAGCTCCACTTTTAGTAGGACAATACACATTTAATTTTAATAATTTTTCTAATATTTATTTGTTTAATGGTGGTGGACCTTTTAATCCAGTAGTATATGGAAATTTAGCTGGAGAAACCGATATACTTATATCTTATATATATAAATTGACAATAGAGAACCAAGAGCAAGCAATAGGAGCAGCCATTACTATTTTTATATCAATAGCACTTATGATTATTGCATATGCTGGATTTAGTAAAACAAAAGCATTTAAAAAGGAGAGGTAAAGAATGAGTATATTTAAGAAGAATAAAAAAAGTGATTTATATTTATCAGATAAGCCTCCTTTAACTCCTTTAGGGAAGATAGGATTAGGTCTATCTTATATAGTGCTTATATTTTGGACAGGTATAATTTTATGGCCTTTATCAAAGCTTGTAATTTCATCATTTAATGGGGAACAAGGAAAGTATCTTATATTAAATGGAGGTTTTTCTTTTAGCTTGAAACATTTTGAATATCTTTTAAAAAATACTCTTTATTTAACATGGATGAAAAATACAATATTTATAAGTTGTGTTACAGCAATCATAACAGTGCTTGTTGTTTCATTCACAGGTTATGCATATTCAAGATATAGATTTAAAGGGAAGAGAATATCTCTTATGGGAATAATGCTTATTCAGACAATACCAACTTTTGTAGGGATTGTAGCATATTTTACAATGCAGTCTATTATAGAATCATTATTTCCAGGGTTTACAAGGCAGATGATGCTTATTTTAATCTATACTGGTGGAGGAATTGCAGGGAATACATTTATATTAAAAGGGTACTTGGATTCTATATCTTCAGAACTTGATGATGCAGCTAGAATAGATGGGTGTTCTAATATGAAAATTTATAGGCTTATAATAATGCCAATAGCAAGACCAATGCTAGCAATTATAGCGCTTTGGTCATTTATAGGACCATTTATGGATTATTTATTACCAAAGGTTTTACTAACAAATCCAAGTGATTATACACTTGCAGCAGGATTATTTACACTTACAAATGATGTGAGAACTATGAATGAGCCAGCTTTTGCAGCAGGAGCATTACTTACGGCAATTCCAATAGTAATAATGTTTTTAGCATTACAGAAACATTTAGTTGCAGGACTTTCAAGTGGTGCAACTAAAGGATAGGAGAGAGAGGATATGAAGATAACATTAAATAATATAGGTAAAAAATATGAAAGTAGAGAGGAGTTTACTTTAAGAAATATAAACTTAGAAATAGATGATAAGGATTTTTGTGTAATTTTAGGTCCATCAGGATGTGGAAAAACCACACTTTTAAGGATGATAGCAGGACTTAATTCTATAACAGAAGGAGATTTAATCTTCGGTGAAAAAAGGGTAAATAAGTTAGCATCAAAGGATAGAGATATAGCTATGGTTTTTCAAAGTTATGCTTTATACCCACATATGAGTGTTTACGATAATATGGCATTTTCTTTAAGTATGAGAAAAGAAAGAAAAAATATAATAGATCAAAGGGTTAAGGAGGCTGCAAAGCTTCTCCAAATAGAAAATTATCTTCACTGTAAGCCATCAGATATATCAGGAGGACAAAGACAAAGGGTTGCTTTAGGACGTGCTATAGTTAGAAAATCTAAGGTGTTCCTAATGGATGAACCTCTATCAAATCTTGATGCAAAGCTTCGTGAACATATGAGAGTAGAACTTGTTAGAATTCATAAACAGCTTGAAACTACAACTATATATGTAACACATGATCAAGTTGAGGCTATGACAATGGCAACTAAGATAGTTTTAATGAATGATGGAAAAATTCAACAGGTTGGAAGTCCTTATGAATTTTATAATAAACCACAAAATATGTTTGTTGCAAAATTTATTGGTTCACCTACTATAAATATGATAGAAGGAACAATGAAGGAAAGAATGTTCATATCCAATGATAACCTTATAAAAATAAAACCTAATGAAATTGATAGAAAGTTACTTGAAAAATATGAGGGAAAGAAAGTTCATCTTGGAATACGCTCAGAAAGATTCACAAGTGGAAAGAATGAAAATGGATTTGGATGCATAATAGACGTAATAGAGATTCTTGGAAAAGAAAAAACTTTATTTGTAAAACTTGCTAATGGAAAGGATATTGTAATAACAGTTCCAGGACATTATGAATATAAAGTTGGTGAGAAACATTATTTTGGGTTCGATTTAGAGGCACTTCATTTCTTTGATGATGAAACTAAAGAAAGAATAAATTAAATTGATAAAAGAACTATTTCTAAATATGAAATTTACTCCACTTTTGAAATAGTTCTTTTGTATTTAACTTTTTATATTTTTATTATATTAGAAAAATAGTTATACATTAAATTGTAGAACATTAGAATATTACAAATACTAGTGAATGAATTGAAATTTAATTTAGATAAAGTTATATGAAGTTAAATACATGATAGAGGAGGAGTTTTAAATTATTTTGGGGTTAAAAATTTAAATTTGACTATAAAAAAGTAAAAAAATAAGATAAAACTGTGGAAATTTTCTGAAAATGATGTATAATATATATAACATATCGAAATAGTGCGAATTATAATTTAGAAAAGAGGGTTACATATGAATTTAGAATTAAGCATATATGAGTTAGGACAAGCATTAAAGAAATTAAATAATGAATATAATTTAGAAGCTTTAATAAAGATGAATTTAAGTGGTGGTTGGATGACATTAATAGGAGAGGCTACTATAGAAAATATTCCTGTTGATGTTGTAAAGGGCTGTTCTTCAAAAAGTAATAATATAATAGATATAAGAATTAAGAGTGAAGGAACTGAAGAAGGAAGTATAGTGAAATTAACAGGAGCTCAAGGTAAAAAATTTGAGGTTAATATAGCACCAGGAAAATATAAAGAATTATCTTCAAATACTATAAATATAAAGCAAGAGAAAATAAATAATAAAGAATGTAAGATTAGAATAGATAAGGATATTATATTTATAGTTAAGACTACAGTAGAAAATGTACAAAAAATTATGGAGATTTAAATTTCTAGATATTTTTTGAATATACAGGTAATGGTACAGAAGTAGAATTTAAGTTTATTTGTCACAAAATTTACGTGTAAATTGTATAAAAAAGTTTTATGTATCAATATTGATATAATAAAAATAATTATTATATAGAAATAAAAACTAGATTATAAAAAAGTCTTATAGGCTTCTTTATAGTCTAGTTTTTTTATTTTTACCATGGAAATTTAAAGTTTATTATAAATATTTTAAAAAAACAAAAGAAGTATGTATAAAAATTAAATAAAATAGGAGAATTTATAAAAAGTTAATAGAATTTCTATGGAAATACTTAGTGAAATAATATAGTATAAATTATGTAATCAATTTGTAATATTTAGGGGGAATTAGATGAAGAAGAGAATATTAACAGCGATTATAACAATTGGATTATTAGTGGGAGTAACAGCAAACGGACAAAATAGCGAAGTTAATAATATAGATAATAAACAAGTAATAAATCATGTGCTACAAGTTAATTCAACAAGTAGAGCTAGTCAAATAGGGAAAGTAATAAACGTAACTAGTAATTTAAGAATAAGAGAGAAGCCTAGCACAAACTCGAACATATTAGGATATTTATATGGTGGAAATACAGTAAATATTATATCTAAAACAAATGGATGGTATGAAATAGAAGCTAAAGGAATAAAGGGCTATGTTAGTGCTGACTATATATCTGTCAATGGTGATAGTAGTAATAATATTGACAATAGTACAGGAAATAATAACATGTCAGGAAAGTATGGACAAGTTATAAATGTAACTACATCATTAAGAATAAGACAATCTGCTAGTACATCCTCAGCAGTGATAGGTAGCCTTAGAGGTGGAGATAAATTCGAAATTTTATCAAAATCTAATGGATGGTATAAAATTAAGAGTAATGGAACAGTAGGATATGTTCATGGTGATTATGTTAAAGTTTTAGATGGAAATTCAAATAGTGGAAGTTCTAATGGAAATACTTCAAGTTCTAAACCAGAAACTAATGGAAAGATAGAAACAGGGAAAGTTGTAAATGTAAGCACATCTTTAAGAATGAGAAGCGATGCAAGTACATCAGCTAGTATTATAGGATCTCTTTACCAAGGGAATACTTTTGAAATACATGGTCAAAAAAATGGATGGTATTACATAAAACATAATAATAAGTTTGGTTATGTTCATGGTGATTATGTACAAAAAGTAAGTGGAAATAGTAATAGTACAGGAAGTAATGCTGGGAATAGTGGAAGTACAGAAACAAACCAAAGTAAGTATGAAACAGTATTAAATGCTATGAAAAAAAATATAGGAACTCCATATGTATTTGGAGGAAGTGGTGAAATTATAAGTGATAGCTTGATTTCAAGTCTTTCAAAAAAATATCCAGGTCAAAGATATGATGTTCCAAGTGAATATAGAAATGGAAATTATAGAGCTTTTGATTGTTCAGGTTTAATGCAATGGGGATTTAAACAAGGGGGTATAAGTTTAGGAAGAACTACTTATGATCAAGTAAAACAAGGACAAGCAATAAGTAGAAGTAATATAAAACCAGGAGACTTAGTATTTTATTCAGATTTAAGTCACGTAGGTATGTATGTGGGAAATAATCAAATGATAGAATCTCCTAGAACTGGAAGTAAAGTTAGAATTATAGATGTTCCTTGGAATAAAATAGGACAAATAAGAAGAGTTTTATAGATTTAATATATGAAGGTTATCTCTAAGAGAAAAATTTTATTCTTAGAGATAATCTTTTAATTTTTATAAATTTTTACTATAAAAATAAAAATTTATAAAAAATGAAATATTAATATAAAAAAATGTTAATATTAAAATAAAAATCGTAAAAGTTTGATTAATATTATATATTTATAGTCATAATAAGAACAATCCTTACAATTGTAATTATTAATATATGGTTAATAAAGTAAACTAGAGTATTTACAAGAAGAAAAAGATGGTGTATTTTTAATTGTGTAGAAAATAAGTATAGTTTTTATTTAAATTGAATAAAATTAAAGGAGTGTACTAGTTTAATGAATATTTCTCAAGAGACTGATTATGCTTTAAGATCATTACGAGCTATGTATTTTCATGGCCCTGAACATAAATTAG
Source organism: uncultured Sarcina sp. (assembly GCA_963557775.1). Classification (GTDB taxonomy): domain Bacteria; phylum Bacillota; class Clostridia; order Clostridiales; family Clostridiaceae; genus Sarcina. Next base: position 6,455 of record CAUWDH010000015.1, on the reverse strand, counting down.
AAGCAAAAGCTATAGCAGAAAAGGAAAAGATTCCACTAAGATTTTTATTTAAAATTCTTAGAAAGTTATGTGCTTCAAGAATCGTAGTATCATATAGAGGTATTAATGGGGGATATAAATTAAATAAGCCATTAAGTGATATTACTTTAAAAGAATTAATAGAAACAATAGAGGGACCTATTCATATAAATAGGTGTACAAAAGATAATAAATCTTGTGAATTATGTGCAAGAGGTTGTGAATTATACCATGAGATGTTAGAAGTAGAGCGGGAAATACATTCAGTACTAGAACGCAGATCTTTAGAGGATATATTACTTAAGAGGTTTAAAAATTAAAATCCAAATAAAACTTTGGATTTTAATTTAAAATTGCTTAGGGTAATTTTAGATTAAAATTATACTATATCAGTATACTTTAAAGTTAAACTATACTATTTTAGTACAATTTGAATTTATTAATTATAAAATTTTCAGTAAAGCATTGATTATATAGCCAAATATCAAAGTAAATAGTAATAGTACCATAAATGCAATATAGCTGAAAATACAAATAAGAAAGGTTGATGAATAATGTCAAAAAATTGTAGCATAACTAGCTGCCAAACATGTAAATCAGCAGATGTTAAACTAGAAGGATTTATAAAGGAATTAGATGTTGAAACATCACATCACAGAGTTCAATCTCAAAGTATAAAATGTGGATTTGGTCTTCAAGGAGTTTGTTGTAGATTATGTTCAAATGGACCTTGTAGAATAACACCAAAAGCACCAAGAGGCATCTGTGGAGCAGACGCCGATACAATAGTTGCTAGAAACTTTTTAAGAGCTGTTTCAGCAGGCTCAGGATGTTATATTCACGTTATAGAAACAACAGCAACAAATTTAAAAGCTATGGCTGAAAATGGTGAAGAACTAAAAGGTAAGAAAGCTTTAGCAAAAGTTGCTGAGATGTTAGATATTAAAGAAGGAACTGAACATGAAAAAGCTATAAAAATAGCAGAAGAAGTTTTAAGAGATCTTTATAAACCAAAATACGATAAAATGGAACTTGTTGAAAAATTAGCTTATGCTCCAAGATTAAAAAAATGGAAAGAGCTAGGTATAATTCCAGGAGGAGCAAAATCAGAGGTGTTTGATGGAGTTGTTAAAACTTCAACTAACTTAAGTAGTGATCCTGTAGATATGTATATGAGTTGTTTAAGACTTGGAATTTCAACAGGTTTATATGGATTAACTTTAGTAAATCTATTAAATGATATCATGCTTGGAGATCCTGTAATAAGACAGGCACCAGTAGGATTAAAAGTAATAGATGAAGATTACATTAATATAATGATTACTGGACATCAACATTCAGCTATATCACATATTCAAGACACTTTAATAACAGAAGAAGCAACTAAATTAGCAGAATCAGTTGGAGCTAAAGGATTTAAACTTGTAGGATGTACTTGTGTAGGTCAAGACCTTCAAGTAAGAGGAGAACATTATGATGAAGTCTTCTCAGGACATGCAGGAAATAACTACACTAGTGAAGCAGTCTTAGCTACAGGTGGAGTAGATTTAGTTGTATCAGAATTTAACTGTACATTGCCAGGAATTGAACCAATTGCTGATAAATTAAATATAAAAATGATTTGCTTAGATGATGTAGCTAAAAAAGCAAATGCTGAATTTGTAAGATATACTTATGAAGAAAGAGAAAAAATCACAGATTATGTAATGAAATCAGCTTTAGATAGTTACAAAGAGAGAAGAGGTAAAGTAGAGTTAAATATACCTAAAGACCATGGTCATGATGATGTTGTAACAGGATTAAGTGAAGGTTCATTAAAAGAATTCCTAGGTGGAAATTGGAAGGCTTTAGTAGACTTAATTACTGAAGGAAAAATTAAAGGTATAGCAGCTGTTGTTGGATGCTCAAACTTAACTGCTAAAGGTCATGATGTATTTACAGTTGAATTAACTAAAGAATTAATTAAGAAAGATATTTTAGTACTTTCAGCTGGATGTTCATCAGGAGGATTAGAAAATGTTGGATTAATGTCACCTAAAGCAGCTGAATTAGCTGGGGATAGCTTAAAAGCTGTTTGTGAGTCTTTAGGAATTCCACCAGTTCTAAACTTTGGACCATGCTTAGCTATAGGAAGATTAGAAATGATAGCAGCAGAACTTGCTGAATATTTAAATGTAGATATTCCACAATTACCATTAGTATTCTCAGCACCTCAATGGTTAGAAGAACAAGCTTTAGCTGATGGTGTATTTGGATTAACTTTAGGTTTACCATTACATTTAGCATTATCTCCATTTATAGATGGAAGTAAACTAGCTACTGAACTATTAAGTGAAGGTTTAAAAGAAATAACTGGAGGACAATTAATAGTTGATGGTGATGTAGAAAGTGCTGCTAATAAATTAGATGCTATTATTGTTGATAGAAGAAGTGGATTAGGATTAAAATAGAATAATTTTCTTTGATGATTTGGATTGTTTAATATTAAGGGGCATTTTGGATAGGATGCCCTTTAATATAATTATATAATGTTTAGCTTTTTTTTACTTTGAAATGTTAAAATTATAACAATTACTAGGGAGGCTTGTTATGAAACGTATAATGATTAAGAAGGAACTATGTACAGCATGTATGAATTGTATTGTTGGGTGTATGGCTGAACATAATGATAAAGGGAAGTCTATTTATTTATTAGATATGATAGATGAGGAAAATGAAAGTAGAAATCAGATTGTTATAGGTAAAGATAATAAACCTGTGCCTATAATTTGTAGACATTGTGATGAAGCAGAATGTGCCAATACTTGTATGAGTGGTGCTATGACAAAGGATTATGTAACAGGACTTGTTAATTATAATGCTACTAAATGTGCATCTTGTTATATGTGTGTTATGTCTTGTCCATTTGGAGTGTTAAAGCCAGATACAGAGACAGGAGAAAAGATAGTGAAGTGTGATTTTTGTAATGATAGAGAAACTCCAAGGTGTGTGGCTAGTTGTCCAGTTGGAGCTATATATGTGGAGGAGGTGTAGTTATGAAGCATGTAATTATAGGAGCAAGTGCAGCAGGAATAAGTGCAGCTGAAACTTTAAGAAGATTAGATGAAGATTGTGAAATAGTAATAGTATCAGAGGATAAACATGTTTATTCAAGATGTATGTTACATCATTATATAAGTCATCATAGAACTTTAAAAGAGTTATCATTTATTGATGATGATTTCTTTGAAAAGAATAGAGTTAATTGGATTAAGGGAAAAAGTGCAAAATCTATAAATCCAGATAAAAAAGTAGTTCTTTTAGATGATGGAGAAGAAATTACTTATGATAAACTTTTAATAGCTACAGGTGCTAGAGCTACTATACCTCCAATTGAAAATTTAAGAGTAGGTACAAATGTTCATACTTTAAGAGATTTGAAAGATATTCTATCATTAGATGAATTAGCAGGAAAATATAAAAATGCAGTTGTTATAGGGGCAGGGCTAGTAGGGCTTGATGCTATTTCAGCATTAGTAGAAAGAAATGTTAACGTATCAGTTATGGAAATGTCAGATAGAATATTACCACTTCAATTAGATAAAGAAGCAGCTAAGGCTTATGAAGAAGAACTTAAGAAAAGAAATGTATCAATCTTCACTAATGTTAAGGTTGTATCTACAACTTTAGGGGATGATAATAAGGTTATCTCTGTTAATTTAGAGGATGGAAGAAAAATTCCTTGTGATTTTGTAGTTGTAGCAGCTGGTGTAAGAGCAAATACAGAGTTTTTAGAAGAGAGTGGAGTAAAGATTGAAAGAGGAATAGTAATTGATGAAAATTTAAGAACTAATATTGCTAACATATATGCAGCAGGAGATGTTTGTGGTACTGGAATTTGGCCTATAGCAGTCAAACAAGGTAGATATGCAGCTTATAATATGATTGGAAAAGAAGAAAGGAAATTTGATGATTATTTTCAATTTAAAAATACTCTTAACTTCTTTGGTATAAAGACAGTATCAATTGGTGATATAAATGATACTGATGAAGATTTAGATGTGGAGATATATAGAAATAAAAATCTTTATAAAAAGATAATTCATAAAGATGGAATTGTTAAGGGAATTTTATTTCAAGGTAATATAGATTACTGTGGAGTATGGACTCAAATTATAAAGAATAAAATAGATATATCATCAATAGATAATAAATCTATATTTGATATAAATTATGGGGACTTTTTCAAAATAGACGAAAAGGGTAAATTCTCTTATAATAATAAATAAGATATAAGATAAAAGAGGATGTGTCAAATTATAGATACATCCTTTCTACCTTTTACCTATATAGCTATCTTGGCAGATAAAAGCAATATAAATTAAGGTGCTGATTTGATACAGCCCCTTGTATTAATTAGGAGATGGATTTTTTTATGAGTATGACAAATATTAGAGTAAGATATGCAGAAACTGATGCCATGGGAATTGTGCACCATGCTAATTATTATTTATATTTCGAAGTGGCTAGAGAAGATTTAATAAAAGAGCTTGGAATATCCTATAAAGAAATAGAAGAAATGGGAATAATGATGCCTTTAGTTGAAACAGAGTGTAAATATATAGAAGCTGCAAAGTATGATGATGAACTTATAATACAAGCTAAAATAATTGAATTAACAGCTGTTAAAGTTAGGATAGAATATAATGTTATAAAGAAAGAAAATAACAAGGTCATAGCTAAAGGTTCAACACTTCAAACCTTTGTTAATAGAAGTGATTTTAAAATAGTAAATATGAAAAGATTTAATAATGATTTATGGAAAAAATTAAGTGAAAGTATTTTGTAATAGAAAAGTTAATAATATTATTCTTACTATGATATGATGTATTATTAGAAAGGATAGATAAATATGTTTATTATGGTTATAGGAATAATAATATTAATTTTATTTATAATTTTTAGAAATTTAATAAGAAAGACTATGAAAGTTTTATTTTATATTGGAATAATTGTGGTTATACTTCTGTTATTATCATATAAATATAGCTTTGATAATGGATTTATATTAAATAGCATAAATACAGGGGTTAGTACCATAAAGGATAGTACTATAAATAATAATATAGTTTATGAGAGCAAAAAAGTTACTGATAATGGTATAGGATTTATAGAAGAGAAAGTAAAGAGTGATATATTAAATTTTATAGATAACATTGAAGGAGCAAAGAGTAATAAAAAGTTAACTTTCAATGAATACATAAATTCTAGTATATATAGCAAGGAAATATTTCAAAAAGGAGATAAATATGTTTATATAAATGGAATCTTATGTGAACTAACAGATGATAATTCTAGTGGATATAATATTTACACTATGAATCTAGATGGAGAGAATTATAAACCTGTAAATTATAATAATAATGATTTCTCAGGATTTCCTATAGGAACAAATTCTATTACTATAGATGGTATAACTTATTATAAAAATTTAGATTATAATAAAATAAGTGTGTATGGAGAAGAATATGGAACCAAGAAAGATGATTTACAATATATAAAGAACAATAAAATTATTTACAAAACTGGTGATGAATATATTTGTATAGATAATTCAAAATATAAACTTGTTGACAATAAAGGTAATTTATCTATAGATGGTAAAAATTATGATTTAATAAAAGGAAATCAAATTGAGTTAAAAGATTATTTAAATATAAATGGAACAATTTATTGGAAAAGTAGTAACAAGAATTTTACTTCAATAAATATAAATGGTGAAAATTATATTTCTTCAAATAATAGTATATTTAATGATATATTTTAAACTTAAAAAAGTATATATTAACTAATATATTTCTAGAATTAGATGAGTAATTCTAGAAATATTTTTTTATACTGTTTTACAAATTTAGAAATAAAAAAATAGAGAGTTTTAGCTATTTTACATAAAATTAAAACAAAGTAAAATTTAAGAGTTGATTTATTAATAAAATATTAATGATTGATAAATATTATGTTAAAAAGATATAAAAAAAATAAAAAAGAAGTTTTTAATATAAAGATATATTAAGAAAAACTTTACATAGATAAAATAACAATAAAAGTTATAAATTGCTTATGATTTCTAAAAGTAGTATATTATAGGTAATATATTAAAAAGGAAGAGGCTATATCATATGATATAGCCTTTTCTCTTAGAATTTTACAAAGGTAAAGATTTTGGAGGGAATGTTATAATGAATAGAAAAATGCTAAGTACATTAATAATGGCAGCTACTATGGCTATAGGTGGATTAGGTGCGGCTAATATTAATTCAAATAAAACAAGCCAAAGAAATGAAGTGCTATTATCAAGTGCAAGTGCTAGTTCAACAGCAACATCAAACTCAGAAGGAAGCACATCAAGTGCAAGTGCTAGTTCAACAGCAACATCAAACTCAGAAGGAAGCACATCA
>CAUWDH010000014.1:0-75893 GCA_963557775.1 uncultured Sarcina sp. | reverse complement strand
GCAGCTTCTCCTTCGTAAACATATCCACATACTGTACAAACAAATTTTTTCATAACAAAAAACCTCCTAAAAAATTCAATATATCAAAACCTTAAAATAGTTAATTAATGTTTTAAGATTTTAATCTCTTCTCTATATTTATTATTATATAATAAAGATTATTAATTAGCAACACTTTTTTATAAAATCTTTCTACTTTTTTATTATATTTTAGTTTTATTTCATTTTTATGGCACAATTTCTCTTAATCAGAAAATAAAAAGCCAATTAAAATCTATCTATATGTATTTAACTTAATTCCCTTCTTAAATAATAGGCATAAACTCTAAAACTTTTATAATTTAAAATTTTCACTAAACTAATTTTATTCATTATTTCTATCTGACTTAATAACATATATGAAACAAAAAAAAATGTAATTATAACTTTCATATTATCGTCTTCTTTTTTAAATTCTTTAATTTTTTATATTAATTTTATCTGATAACTAAAAACCATAATACTTCTATCTTTTGCAAATAACCTCACATTCTAGATAAGTTTAACTGCTCTATTGTTATATGCTATTACTGACATATATGATACAAAAAAAAGGTGCTGCATCAAATCAGCACCTTTTCACAAATATATTTTTTTCACATCTTTTAATATTTTTTCTTTTTTTAATAAATAAAAATAATGCTCCAATTAAAAAAATTAAAATACTAATCCAGATAGTACTAATATTATGAAGCATTCCGCTATTATCAACATGTTGAAAATCTTCAGTTAAAATAGTTAAACACTTTTTCATTATAAAAATCCCCCTTATAAAATTAAGTGGTCTGAGTTATCAAGACTACTTTTTTTATTTTATCTAATTACACTGCTTCTTTCTTTTAAATATTCTATTTTCCTCCTCCCAAACTTTATACCTTTTTCTAATACTATTTCTATAAGATAAAAACAAACAGTTTCATCTGCTACATAAATTAATTGAGATAGAGTCAAAACTCCACCTCAATTAGTTTATATTTATTCTAACATTACCAAGGATATTTACCTTGTTTACTATATGGTAATAATTTACCATTCATTGTTATTACTACTCTATCTCCTTTAGGATCTTTTTCTATTTCAACATCTATTCCAAAATCAATAGCACTCATAATAGCATTTCCCGATTTTTCATGTATTATTTCTTTTATTGCAGGACCATAAGTATCTAAAGCCTCATGTAATCTATATAATATTGGATCTATATCTGCTTTATAAGGATGTTCTCTAAGAACGTCAAAAGCTTTTGAATCTAATTCTAACTCCTTTGCTAATAATTCAATGTATTCTTCTGGAACCCATTGTTGTCCTTTGAATGCACTAGCAAGCCATACCTTATTAACATTTATTTTATTAGCTAACTCTTCATAAGTTAATCCCTTTGCTTTTCTTGCTGCTTCTATTACTTTTAATTCTTTTTCATTTGAATATCTATTTAGATAATCTTCGTTTCTCATACTTAGTTCCTCCTTTGTTGATAATATCACTTTCTACTAAGTTTAATAATATTATACATTATTTATATTATTATAGGTTATTAAATGAACAAAATTTAGTAAGCTAATAATATTAGATAAAAAAAGAAAGAACTTACAAATACTCCGATTAATATGTAATTTTAACTGATGCTACTTAGATAAAATTTAGTTTACAGTAATTAAAAATTTAAATCTAAATTTATTTACTCATATAAATATACAAAATCTAAATCTATAAAATTATTTAATCAAAATTTGCATAGCTACACTACTTAGCTAATGGAGTGCCATTAGCTGCCAAATTAAATGAAGACCATTTATTAGTTAGAAGACTTTTATTCACTGAGGTATGTAAAAATGAAGTTTATATTAATGGATATTTTATAGAAAGAAAAATATATTATAAAGATATAAAGTCCTTTTCTCAAACAAAATATACTTCATTTATTAATTTTCATGATAGCAATAATCCTCGAATAAATCTTGAAAGATTTTTTCTATCTTATTTCTTTGATGACAGTGATAAGTTACTTAGTGAGCTTCATAATGAAGTTACTCATTACAAAAATTCTAATAAAATCTAAAAATAAAAGTGGTTGTATCAAATCAGCACCGTAATTTATATTATTTTTATCTGCTGAAATAGCTAGATAAAAGGTAGAGAAGATATATCTGTAATTTGATACATCCTCTTTTTTAATAAATAAATTAAATAGTTTTTTTATACTCAAAATCATATAATAGAGCTATTGCTATATCAATTAAAGGATATATAATCATTAAAGGAAAAAATACTATTAATATAGTTATTGATATATATTCAATAACTTTATAAAAAGCAACTTTTCTTTCTCTTATTTTTTTCATCTTTAAGGATATAGAAGACATATATAAGAAAAATAAGTATAAGAAAAAAATCAATAAAATAAGCAACACTTTAGAATTATCATTTATACCATTAAATTTTTTTAAAATTGAAGAAATACAAAAAGAAGTTCCTATTGTATAAACAAAAATATTTATACTCTCTTCTCCAATAAACTTTCTCTTATTATGAATATAACTATTCATAAATCCAATTCGAACAGACATAGCCACAAATAAAACTAAAAATAAGCCCATAAATATTCCCCCTTAAATCTTCTAATTATTTCCTCCTTAACTTTATTAGATTGAAATTTTCTTGATATTTATAATTATATTTCTTGTAATTACTTTAAATAACAATATTTATTAACACTTTCCTAAATCATTGACTTTTCTCTAGTAATTAATATATAATTCTTTATATAAGTTTTAGACTTATATTTAAGCTTTGAAATTAAGTAAATTTTATATATAACGTTGATTAGGAGTAGTACTGTTTGTTTGTAGTCTTTAGAGAGCTATGGGTTGGTGAAACATAGTGTTGCATTAATAGGAACTTGCCTAGGAGTTTATGTGCTAGAAACACATAGGTCTTGCCACCTTATGGCATTAAAGTGAGAAGAATTTTTTTCTTCTAATAAGAGTGGTACCGCGAACCCCTTCGTCTCTTAAAATAGAGCTGAAGGGGCTTTTTTTAATTTGAGTTTTAAACACTTAAATAAATCTTAGAATCAAATTAGATGATATTTTGATTCTACCTTAGTACTTAATCAAATTTGTTATTCTAAAAATCTATTAATTTTAAAGCTATTATTAAATAAGCCTTATATAGGGTTTTTAGAGAAAACTAGACCCTAAATTAAAAATATTTTAAATTTTGTAAAAATAATTTTTTATATATAGGAGGATAAAAAATGGGTAATTACAATACTACCATTGATAAAAAATGGCAAGATAAATGGGCTGAAACTGAACTTTATAAGTTTGACCCAAATAGTGATAAGGAAAAACTTTATGTTTTAGAAATGTTCTCTTATCCATCAGGAAGTCAACTTCATGCTGGACACTGGTTCAACTACGGACCTGTTGATTCATGGGCTAGATTAAAAAGAATGCAAGGTTATAATGTATTCCAACCAATGGGCTTTGATGCATTTGGTTTACCAGCTGAAAACTTTGCTATAAAAACAGGAATTCATCCAAAGGATTCAACTTTTACAAATATAGCAAATATGGAAAAACAACTTAAAGCTATGGGAGCTATGTTTAACTGGGAAAATGAAGTAATAACTTGTTCAGAAGATTATTACAAATGGACTCAATGGTTATTCTTAGAATTATATAAAAATAACCTAGCATATAGAAAAAAAGCTCCTGTTAACTGGTGTCCATCATGTCAAACAGTTCTTGCTAATGAGCAAGTTGTTGATGGTGCATGTGAAAGATGTGGAACTGAGGTTACTAAAAAGGACTTAACTCAATGGTTCTTCAAAATCACTAGCTATGCTGATGAATTATTAGAAAAATTAGATGGATTAGACTGGCCTGAAAAAACAGTTGCTATGCAAAAAAACTGGATAGGAAAATCAACTGGTGCTGAAGTTACTTTTAAAGTTAAAGATTCTGATCTAAGCTTTAATGTATTCACAACAAGAGCTGATACTCTATACGGAGTAAGCTATGTTGTTTTAGCTCCTGAAAATCCATTAGTTGATAAATTAACTACTGCTGAACAAAAAGAAGCTGTAGAAAACTACAAAGAAGAAGCAAAAAAACAATCTGATATAGAAAGACAATCTATTTCAAGAGAAAAAACAGGTGTATTCTCTGGAGCTTATGCTATAAATCCTATAAACGGAAAAGAAGTTCCAATTTGGATTGGTGACTATGTTCTAGCTACTTACGGTACTGGTGCAGTTATGGCTGTTCCTGCTCATGACGAAAGAGACTTTGCTTTTGCTGAGAAATTTAACTTACCAATAAATAGAGTTATTGAACCTATGAATGGTGAAGAAGTTGCTCTTCCATTTGGCGAACATGGTAAATTAATTAATTCTGAAGAATTTAATGGTTTAACTACTGCTGAAGCTAAAGTTAAAATAATTGAAAAATTAGCTGAGAAAAATCTTGGAGCACAAAAAGTTAACTACAGATTAAGAGATTGGTTAGTTTCTAGACAAAGATACTGGGGAGCACCTATTCCTGTAATATACTGTGATGATTGTGGTACAGTTCCAGTACCTGAAAAAGATTTACCAGTTCAATTACCATACAATGTTGAATTTACACCAGATGGTAAATCACCACTTGCTAAATGCGAAGAATTTGTTAATACAACTTGTCCATGTTGTGGAAAGCCAGCTAAAAGAGAAACTGATACTCTAGATACTTTTGTATGTTCATCATGGTACTACTTAAGATATCCAGATAACAAAAATTCAGAAAAAGCTTTTGATAAAGAAAAAATAAATGAACTATTACCAGTTGATAAATATGTTGGTGGACCTGAACATGCTTGTATGCATCTTCTTTATGCTAGATTCATAACTAAAGCATTAAGAGATATGGGCTACTTAAACTTTGATGAACCATTTAAATCATTAACTCACCAAGGTTTAATACTTGGACCAGATGGTTTAAAAATGAGTAAATCTAAAGGAAACACTATTTCTCCTGATGATTATATCAAAGAATATGGTGCTGACGTATTTAGAATGTATTTAATGTTTGGTTTTGGATATGTTGAAGGTGGAGCTTGGAGTGATGATGGAATCAAGTCAGTTCATAAATTCGTAGAAAGAATTGAAAGAGCTTTAGATACTGCTAGAGAAGCAATTGCTAAAGGTGAAAACAATAAAACTACTATAGATAAAGCTGAAAAAGAATTAAACTTCTGGAGACATAACACTATAAAATCAGTTACTAAAGATGCTGAAATCCTTCAATTCAACACTGCTATAGCTAGAATGATGGAATTTGTAAATGCATTAACTAAGTATACTAAAGAAGCTCAAATGAATTTAGAATTCTTAAAAGACGTATTAGATGATTATGTAAGATTACTTGCACCATTTGCTCCTCACTTCTCAGAAGAACAATGGAGCTTACTAGGAAATACTTATTCAGTATTTAATGAAGAGTGGCCAAAATATGATGAAAAAGCTTTAGTTAAAGATGAAGTTGAAATAGCTATTCAAATAAACGGAAAAGTTAAACACAAAATTGTTATTTCTTCAGGTCTTTCAGATGATGAAATAAAAGCTACTACTTTAGAAGATGAAAAAGTAAAAGAACTTACTGAAGGCAAAACTATAGTTAAAGTTATTGTTATTAAAGGAAGACTTGTTAATATAGTTGTTAAATAATTATAATTAAATTTATTTTTAAAGGAAACTTTTAAATTAAGAGGATGTATCAAATTACAGATACATCCTCTCTTACTTTTGTCTAGTTATATAGGTTTATCATTTCTGACCACTTACATAAAGAAACTCTAATATTTTTTCTACAATCCATTCTAAAATTTCCAAAAAAAATTATTTTTCTTATTAAATTTTAATCTATTCTACTCTTTCTTATTTTTAACTTCTTGTAAATTATCTCTATCTATAAAATTATGAATCAAAAAATTTTTCAAGAAAATAAAAAAAACTCTATACTCTAACATGATGTTATAGCTTATTATAAATTTAGATAAACGTAGACTAGTTTTGACTCCATCTGAATGCTTAGTCGTAGTTATCTAGAAGCGTGAAGCTGTTTATCTCCTACTTAAGTAACTATCTAAATCTTGACTTAGTTATAGAAACTTACTCAGTGAGCAATGCGAGTCGAGTTTCCTATAAAAGATAGGAGTAATTACAGTCTCTAGCTATCAGATAAGAGAAAGGAGGATATTAACTTTGTATAAAATTAGTGAGGTATCTAAATTAACAGGAGTTTCAATAAGGATGCTTCATCATTATGACAAAATAGGACTTTTAATTCCTTCTCAAAAAACAGAAGCAAAATATAGACTTTACGATAATGAAGACTTAAAGAAACTTTATGAAATATTAATATTAAAAGAATTAGACTTTCCTTTAAAAGAAATAAAAGAAATTTTAGATTCTAATTCTTCTAATATTGAAAAAAACTTATTAAAACAAAAAGAACTTATAAAAGAAAAGAAAAAAAGACTAGAAAATATATTATGTTCTATTGATGAAACTCTAAAGGATTTAAAGGAGAATAAAAAAATGAGTAAGAAAAATTTTAAAGCATTAAGTTATGAAGAAATAAAAAAACATGAAGAAATGTATAAAGAAGAAAGTAAAAAAAGATATGGTTCTTCTAATGCCTATAAAGAATATGAAGAAAAAACTTCAAAATATTCAAAAAAACAATGGGAAGATATAATGGCTAAAGGAAATTTAATTTTTGAAGAATTAAGTTCTAACATGGATAAATCTCCATCTTCCAAAACAGTTCAAGAACTAGTAGAAAAATGGAGAAATCATATAAATACTAATTTCTATAATTGTACCTTAGAAATCTTTAAAGGTCTTGCTATAACCTATACTTCAGACCCTAGATTTACTAAAAACATAAATAAATATGGGGAAGGTTTATCTGAATTTTTTAGTGAGGCAATTAATACCTATTGCGATACTCATGAAAAATAATACAAAAAGGACAATACCAAAACAATATTGGTACTGTCCCTTTGTTAAAATCAAATCATTAACTATAATACTTCGATTAAATATTTTATAATAAAAATAATATGAGTTAGTAAATAAAATATATAATTTTCACTATTTTTTAATGATTAAACTTAAAGGTCTTTTTTGATTAAAACAAAAGCTGGAAGACCTAAATAAGCAATGAACCCAGCAACAAAGCCAAGTATCTTTAATGTAATATCCATCTCGATTACCTCCTTTTATTATAGAAGAGCTCCAAAGCTTCTTATATAAAGTTTTTTTACTCCTTGTACTAATAAACATAATATTATCATTAATATAAAGATATATAAAATGTACCAAGGTGTTATATAAACCATACCCATAGCACGACCTGCAGAAGTATAAGGAAGTATCCATCCAATTAATTGTGATCCAATTATCGCTAAATTAAATATCCATGATGGATTGCTTTGTAAGAATGGTATTTTTTCTGTTCTTAATGTATACAGAACAAAGATAGAGTTTGAAACTCCCTCAATAAACCAACCTGTTTGGAATAAAGCTTGACTATGTGCAGTAGTTCCAGTAGCATGAAAGAAGAACCACATAGTAACAAAACAAGCTATATCAAATATTGAGTTAGTAGGTCCAAATACTATTAACATCTTGCTTATCTCTTTAGCATCCCATTTTCTAGGCTTAGCAATAAGTTCAGGATCAACATTATCCCAAGGGATAAATAATTGAGTAATATCATAAACTAAGTTTTGTACTAGTAATTCAAGAGGTAACATAGGTACAAATGGTAAGAAAATACTAGCCATAAGAACACTTATAGAGTTACCATAGTTTGAACTTGCAGTAATTTTTAAGTATTTTGTAGTATTAGCAAAAACTTTTCTACCTTCAACTATACCTTCTTTAAGTACCATAAGGTCTTTTTCTAATAATATAACATCTGCACTCTCTTTAGCAATTTCAACAGCAGTATCAACTGAGATTCCAACATCTGATTCTTTTAATGCAATAGCATCATTAATACCATCTCCCATAAAAGCAACAACTTTATCTGAATTCTTTAATACTCTTACAATTCTTGCTTTTTGAAGTGGATTTAATTTAGCAAATACATTGGCTTTTAGAGCTTCTCTTGCTAATTGCTCATCTGTCATTTTTGCAATTTCAGAACCAAGTAAAATTCCTGTTATTTCAAATCCAACTTGACTACAAACTTTCTTAGTAACAAGCTCATTATCACCAGTTAAAATTTTGACATTAACTCCATAATACTCAAGAGCCTCTAATGCTTCTTTAGTTGTTTCTTTTGGTGGATCTAAGAATCCTAAGAATCCTATTAATGTCATTTCTGTCTCATCATCTAACTTAGCTGAAGTTTTATCAAGTTGTCTTTTAGCTACAGCTATAACTCTCATACCTTCTAAGTTTAATTGATTTATTTTCTTTCTTAAAGTAGAAATAATTTTATTATCTATTTCTAATAATTTACCGTTCATTTCTACATACTTAGAAATACTTAACATTTCTTCAAAAGCACCTTTAGTTATTAATGTAGGTGTATTGTTCTCTTCAACTAATACCGACATTCTACGTCTATTAAAATCAAATGCTAATTCATCAAGTTTTATATAGCTATTATCTGCTGCTTTATCAATACTTTTTTCTTTAGCACAATCCATTATTGCAAAATCAATTACGTTTTGTAATCCATTTTGACTTGAACTATTAATGTAAGCATATCTAAGAACTTCATCAGAAGTATTACCAGCTGTATCAATACATTCTTCAACTCTGATGTGATCATCTGTTAATGTTCCTGTTTTATCTGTACAAAGTATCTCAATAGAACCAAAGTTTTGTATTGAGTTAATTTTTTTAACAACTGTTTTCTTCTTAGCCATTCTAACAGCACCTTTTGCAAGGTTTTCAGATATAATTGCAGGTAACATTTCTGGTGTTAATCCTACTGCTAATGATGCTGCGAATATTAATGATTGTAAGAAACTTCCTGTTTGATACCAGTCTATAACAAGTACTAATGGAACCATTACAAACATAAACTTTAAAAGCATTTTAGATACTTGTTTTACACTCTTATCAAAATCTGTTTCTGGATCTGCTTCTTCTAATGATGCTTGCATAGCACCAAAATATGTATTTTTTCCTGTTCCTATAACAATTGCAGTAGCAGTACCACTTACAACACTTGTTCCTAAAAGACATATATTTGAATAATCTCCAACTTCAGAACTATTTGAATTATTAACTGTTAACTTCTCTACAGGTTCAGACTCTCCAGTTAAAGCTGATTGACTAACAAGAAGATCTTTACATTCTAAAATTTTCAAATCAGCTGGAACTATGTCCCCTGTTCTTATTTTAACAATATCTCCTACTACTAATTCTTTAGTTTCCATTTGTTCAAAATTATTGTTATTTCTCTTTACTAGACAAGTATTTTTTACAAAGTTCTCTAAAGCTTTTGCAGCTTTTCCTGATCTATACTCTTGAGTAAATTGAATTACTCCTCCTACTACTATTAAGAAAAGTATAATGTTAATTTGAGACCAACTTTGCTGACTAGGAGGTACAAATAACCAACAAGCTCCTGTTAAATAACTTATGATTGCAATTATTACTAATACGAATACAAATGGATTTATAAAAGCCTTACAAAATTGTACAATTACAGGTGGCTCTTTTCTTGATCTTGTATCATTATTACCATAAGTAGATAAATTTTTTCCTACTTGAGATTCACTTAATCCATTAAGAGAACTATTAAATTTCTTTAATAATTGTTCATTAGGAATTTCACTATTTTCGTGAATTTTTGAAGTAACATTCTTAAAATGCTCCTGATCAAACTTATTAACTTTTTTATTTTTCATTTATTATTCTCCCTGTATGATATAATTATAAATTTAAAAAAATTTAAATGTTATACTAGAATCACCCATACTGAAGACTAAGTTTATTATTAAGCACTTTCCTTTTCTTTTGTATCATAAATCTTTAAAACCTCCTTTCCTTTTACTATCTAACTCAAAAAGGTATTTGGTTTAAAATTTTAATTTTTATGAAAATAAATTTCTAAGTAAAATTAAATTTCTAAATGAAATATCTTTCTCATTAGATAATTATTTCTTACTTAAAGAATTGCATTTGTATTTTATCATGATATAAATAGATTTTTCAATGCTACTTCTTTTTTTCTTGTCATAATCGAAAATCTATATTATATACTTATTTACTTTTTGTTAATATTTTATTTAAATTTTATTATTATTTTTTA
This sequence comes from uncultured Sarcina sp., assembly GCA_963557775.1. Classification (GTDB taxonomy): domain Bacteria; phylum Bacillota; class Clostridia; order Clostridiales; family Clostridiaceae; genus Sarcina. The sequence continues at coordinate 65,532 of CAUWDH010000014.1, read as the reverse complement.
AAGTTTATACATGTTTATATATCTTTAATATCTATTTCATAAAAAAAATATTTTTTTTTATTTTATTTGTTAAATAATATTTAAATCATTGCTTTATTAATTATTTCTTCTAAATAAAAAATACAGAAAGTTATTTGTATAACTTTCTGTATTTACAACTATAATATATTAATTATTTTATTTTTAATAAAATTATCATAATTACTTTTTGATAAGAATATATGCTGGTAATAAAACATAAGCAAATATTCCTACAAAATAACCTAAAATTTGCATATCACTAAAAAAATTCATTAAAATCCCCTCCAAACTGTTAATTCTTAATTAACTATAGTAATTTCTCAAATCTCTTCATATATATAACTTTTGCCAATTGACTAACAATAAAGTAGAATACAATTACTAAGAATAAGAATATAAAGTAAAGTGGATTTATATATACCATTCCAACTGCTCTTCCAAAGAAAGTATAAGGAAGTGCTAATCCAACAATTAATGATAATATAATTGAAATGTTAAGTTGCCATGATGGATTACTTTGTATAAATGGAACTTTTTCTGTTCTTAACATGTAAAGAACTAAAACTTGTGTTATAAATCCTTCCATAAACCATCCAGTTTGGAATAACTGTTGACTATAAGCAGTTGTACCAGTTGCATGATATCCAAACCACATTATTAAAAATGTACACATGTCAAAAATTGAATTTGTAGGTCCAAATACTATCATGAATTTACCAATATCTCTAGCGTTCCATTTTCTAGGTCTTAGAATTAATTCTTCATCTACATTATCCCAAGGTATAACTACTTGAGTTATATCGTAAACTAAGTTTTGTATTAATAATTCTATAGGTAACATAGGTACAAAAGGAATAAATATTCCAGCTAAAAGCACACTTATAGCATTTCCGTAATTTGAACTAGCAGTTATCTTTAAATATTTAGTAGTATTTGCAAAGATTTTTCTTCCTTCAATTATACCATCTTTAAGAACCATTAAATCCTTTTCTAAAAGTATAACATCTGCTGAATCCTTTGCTATATCAACTGCTGTATCCACTGAAATTCCGACATCTGATTCCTTTAAAGCTATGGCATCATTAATACCATCTCCCATGAATCCTACTATTTTATCACCATTTTTAAGTACTCTAACTATTCTTGCCTTTTGTAATGGATTAAGTTTAGCAAAAACATTAGTTCTCATAGCTAATTTAAATAATTCATCATCAGATAATTTTTCTATTTCTGGTCCTAAAACTATATTAGTTATTTCAAGTCCTACTTGTTCACAAACTTTTTTAGTAACTATTTCATTATCTCCAGTTAGAACTTTAACATCTACGCCATAATAATTTAAAGCTTCAATAGCAGCTTTAGCACTTTCTTTTGGTGGATCTAAGAATCCAATAAATCCGATTAAAGTCATTTCAGTTTCATCACTTACACCAAATTTCTTATCTTTTAGTTGATTTCCTTTCCTAGAAACACCAATTACCCTCATCCCTTGAGCATTTAATTTTTTAACTTCATATCTAATTTTATCTTCTAATTCTTTTGTTATTTCTACTACTTTTCCATTAACCTCAGCAAATTTAGAAACAGCTAACATTTCTTCTAAAGCACCTTTAGTTATTATTTGAGCTAGGCCTGTTTCTTCATCATCAACAATAACTGACATTCTTCTTCTGTTAAAGTCAAATGCAATATCATCATAACGTGTATATTGATTTTCTAATTTACTAAAATCTTTTTCTTTTCCCTTTTCTATAATAGCATGGTCAATTACATTTTGAAGCCCACTTTGCATTAAACTATTTAAATAACCATATTTTAATACTCTATCATCATCTTTTCCATCTATATTCATATAGTGTTCAACAATGATTTTATCATCTGTTAATGTTCCTGTTTTATCTGTACATAGAATTTCCATAGATCCTATATTTTGAATTGCACTAATTTTCTTTACAACAGTTTTCTTTTTAGCCATCATAACTGCACCTTTTGCAAGGTTCTCTGAAACAATAGTTGGAAGCATAACTGGAGTTAATCCAATAGCTGTTGATGTTGCAAACATTAAAGAATCAAGTAAACTTCTTGTTTGATAAAAATCAAGAACAAATACTATAGGTACCATTACACACATAAATACTAATAACATTTTTGCTACATTATCAACACTTTTTTCAAAACTAGTTTTTTCTTCTGCTTCGTCAAGAGAGCTTTGCATAGCACCAAAATATGTATTTTTCCCAGTTCCTACAACTATTCCTGTTGCAACTCCGCTAACTACGTTAGTCCCTAATAAACAAAGATCTGTATATTCTCCTACTTCTGTACTATCACTTTTATTAATTTCACACTTTTCTACAGGTTCTGATTCACCAGTTAAAGCAGATTGACTAACAAATAAATCTTTTACTTCTATAAGCTTTATATCTGCTGGAATTACATCTCCAGTAGTTAATTTTACTATATCACCTACAGCAAGTTCTTTCATATCCATTTGAGCAAAATCTTTACCTGCTCTTTTTACTTTACATGTTGTTTTAATCATATTATGTAATGCAGCAGCAGCTTTTCCAGATTTATATTCTTGAACAAAAGTAATCGTACCACTTGCAAAAACAAGTATAATAATTATCCAAACACCAGACCAACTTTGTTGACTAGGTGGTACAAATAGCCAACAAGCACTCGTTAAATAAGTTACAATACCTATTAGTATAAGAACAAATACAAATGCATTAGCAAAAGCTTTAATATATTGAACTATAATTGGAGGATCTTTCTTTTCTTCGCTTTCATTCCTACCATATTTTTCAATATTTTTTTGTGCTTGAGCTTCAGATAATCCGTCTTTTGAACTTCCAAATTTTTTATAAAGTTCTGCATTACTACTTACACTATTATCATGTAAATTCTTAACTACTTTATCAAAAATTTCTCTATTAAATTCTTTTTTCTTTTGTGCCATAATATCTTATACTCTCCCTTCTTCACTTACATAAGTTACATAATTTAGAATATTATAATTAATGTTCTAAACTATATATCCTACTTTCCCTAAGTAAGTTAAAGAAAAATTGTAATGTAAAAATTAACAATACTTTAATCAATCATTTATTAATAAATTGTTAACAAATTATTATGACTCTATTAACATTTTAACAGTTTTATTTTTTAAAAGCAACTTTAATATTAAATTATATATTTATAATCAAATTAATAATTATACCGTAAATTTATAATTACTTTTCAAATAAAATTATAATACGCAAAATAATTCTTTATAGAAAATTTTTATATAAATATATTATCCTTATCACTACATATTTTTATACTGCTAATGCTTCTTTCAAAAGCTAATTTTTTACTAGAAGCGTGAAGCTGTTTATCTCATACTTAAGTGTCTATCTCAATCTTAAATTAATTATAGAAACTTACTCAACAAACAATACCAGTCGCGTTTCTTATAGAAAAAGAAGTATTATAGCCTCTAGCTATCAGATAAAATACTTCTTTTTATTAATACCCTAATATATTTTAATATATTTATCTTACTTAATCAAAAAAATTATCTAATTTTCAATATTTTATATAATAAAATATTATATATGAGTTCATATTATTTTCAATTCTATTATTAATTTCTTCACTATTACTTTCTATACTTTTATTTACATTTAGAATAACTACAATATCACCCTTTAAATATAAATATCATTTACTTCTTCTTTTCTTTTATTAATATAAAATATTGATAGTAATGGATATATTAAAATATGAAAAATTAAAATTATGGTGCTTATTAATGTTATAACAAATTAAATTTTATAAATTTATCCTTTTCTAAATTAATTTAAAAATTTATAAAACTTATATAAATAATTCAAAAAAAGCCATTGAAAAATTAAAATAATTTCTCAAAAGCTACTCTCTCACTTCCATCTTCTAAATAAATTAGCCCACAATATTTAAAGTTATTCTTTATAAGAAGTTTTTGCATAGACATATTATCCTTCTGAGTGTCTATTTTTATACTTCTAATATTTTTTTCAAAAGCTAATTTTTGAGTTTCTTCTATAATCATTTTTCCTATTCCGAACCCCTTAAACTCATTACTTATAGCAATTCTATGAATAACAGCATAATCATTATTACTTAGCCATGTTCCTTCATAAATTTTATTATAAGTTTTTTCTCCTTTAAAGGAAATTACTACAGTTCCTATAACTTTATTATCATTAATAACAACAAAACTCTCTTCATTTTTTATATCATTTAATATAACCTCTTTATCAGGATAACCATCCTGCCATTGATTTATATTATTTTCTTTAAAATATAACTTTGCTTCATTAATAATTTTCATAATTTCATCAATATCTTTTATAGCTGACTTCCTAAATTCCATAAAACTCCTCATTTCTATCAATATTCTATTATATATTTTAATTTATTTCCTTTACTTAATCAAAAAATTATTTAACTTATAATATTTCATGTAATTATAAAAAATAAATTCTTCTTATATATCAATCTAATTAATCCCTATATTGTAATACTTAATTAAGATTAACTAAATTTCTTTGTAATTAGTAAATAAATGAAAAATTGTATAATTACTAATGTTAATTAACTAAAGAAAAAACTATGGAGGAATTTACTAATGAAAAAACTTGGAATTACAATTTTAATTTTATGTACTTTAGGTTGTTGTGTTGGAGGTAGTTATTATATTTCTTCTCAAAAAAGTAACTCACAACAAAGTTCTCAAGAAAAATTAACATCTAATAATACAAAGGAAAGTACTAATTTATCAACTAGAAATAATACTAATACTTCTGTTTCACCTGATAATACAACAAATACAAGCACAAATACCCATGAAACAAATCCTAATACCCCTTCCCCTAATTCATCAACTAATCAAATAGGTAAGGTTCATAGTTTTACTAAATTATCACAGAAAACTAATAATACTAAAAGCAACACTGCAAATAGTACTACTAATATCAACCAACTAGATAATGCTAATCGTAATAATAACAATAATAGTAATAATAATTTAGTAAATGCAACTACACTTCCAAATGATCTTTCCACAATAAATGTTGCTGCTGGAGATTATTACTTTGCACTTGGTAATAAAGCTTCCCAATTAGCTAAACCAGCAAGTGAAGTTAGAGAAATGATTTATAATGCAGTAAAAAATAAAATCCCTAATACAGGCTATATAAATCTAACAAAAAATGAAGAAGAAATAGTGTCCCATGGAACAAGTGCACAAAAAGAAGCATTAATGAAAAAATTAGGACCAAATTCTTTATTAATCAATGTAACATATAATACAAATTTCCCAAATAGTAGTCCTAATGTTACTACTAGACCAGATAACTTTACTGGAGGGCAATTTTATTATAGCTTCTTAATTTCAACACTACAGGATATGTGTAAAAGTATAAATAATTGGTCAGAATATACAGGATTTATCTCAACAAATGGAACCTTATTAACTAATTCACAATTTAAAGAAGCTTGTACCTCTAAAAACTTTTACTATCTAAATCTTCAACAACCAGCTTATCCTGAATACTTCAAATTAAATGTATAAAATCTTTACCTAGCTACTAATTTTATACTTTTCATAAGTAAAGAGGACAACATTTTAATTTATCTGATAGTTAGAGATTATAATACTCCTATCTTACTGTAAGCTCTATCTAAGTTATCTTTATAAAAAAGAATCTCATGTAGTTATAACTCGCATAAACTTACATGAGATTCTAAATGTCTTTTATTTTATTATTCTTGAAATCTTAGTTTCTATTATTTTTTTCTTCTAAATATGAATAATGCACTCATAGCTCCTATTAAAGCTGCTAAAGCTCCAAGGTCCTTAGCTTTATTTTCTTTATTCTTCATATTTAAACCTGTATCAGGTAATGACTCTGATATACTACTGTTATTATTATTTTGGTTGTTTTGTCCATGAATTAAATTATTATCAGTATATGAGCCACCGTTGCTTAATCCATCACTAACAGATCCACTATTAAATACTCTATTATTTTCATTATTAGTATTATCAGCTATTGATTGATTATTTTTTATTTGACCAATATTGCCTATACTATTAATGTTATTTCCACTTGGTATTCCTTGATTATTACCTTCTAATCCTGTACTTGTATTAGAATTGTTATTTATTGAACCAATGTTAATAGTTTTAGCTTTTCCATTATGATTTTCTTTCACAGTTCCGCTACTTCCTGTTCCATTAGTTACTTTTGAACCATTATTACTAGTGCTATTTGCTTTTCCACTATTGCTTCCTTGTTCATTTCCACTATTTCCTGTTCCATCAGTTACTTTTGAACCACTATTACTAGTGCTATTTGCCTTTCCACTATTGTTTCCTTGCTCATTTCCACTATTTCCTGTTCCATTAGTTACTTTTGAACCACTGTTGCTAGTGCTATTTGCCTTTCCACTATTGCTTCCTTGCTCATTTCCACTATTTCCTGTTCCATTAGTTACCTTTGAACCATTACCACTAGTGCTATCTCCCTTTGAGCCACTATTATTATTTGTAACATTATTTTTTGGAGCTTCATTATTGTTAATTGATACTACGTGATAAACTACTACAGTTTCTCCCTTAACAACATTTGTTGGAATTCCATTTAATTTACTTCCATTTACATCTGATGTTATATTTTCTAACTTATAACCTTTAGGCATTTTTAATATACTTATTTTGCTTCCAATAGGTTCATTAGAACTACTTTCATATAATACTTTTCCATTATTTGAAACTATCTCAACTTTTAAAGTTCCATTTGTAACTTTTGAAGTCTTTGGCGTATTATTGTTGTTATTATCTTTGCTTACATGATAAATTATTGTTGTATTTCCTTCTGTAACTTTACTTGGTATTTCATTTGAATTTTCACCATTTATAGTAACTGTTACATTATCTAAGTGATATCCCTTAGGTATATTAACTTTTCCTATTTTACTTCCAATCTTTTCGTTAACATTACTATAGTAAATAACTTTTCCATTTTCATTTACTACTTCTATTTTTAAATCTCCATTTTTAACTTCATTATTTTTATTGGTATCTTGGTTTTTATTAGCACCTTGTCCACTTATCTTATTATTTACACTATGGTTTTCTTGATTGTCACCACTGTTAGATTTATTAGTATGTCCTGAAGTTTTATTAGTATTTCCATTAACATTTCCAGTAGTTTGGTTTGTTATCTTTTGTTTTGGAACTTCTACGTTATAAATTATAGTTGTTGTATTATTATTAGAGTTTGCTTCTATAGAATTTGGAACTTTATTACTTTCAACTCCATTAACTGTAACAGATACTATTTTATCATTTTTAGGTATTGAAATTTCATTAAATTTGCTTCCTACATCACCTTCATGTATAGCACTCTCTATAACTTTTCCATCCTGATTAACTACTTTTATTATTACTTTTCCAATAGCAACTGGTTTAGGATTTTGATTTTTAACAACATTTTCAGGTACATCAACATTATATATTACAGTAGTTTTATTGTTAGTTTCTTTATTAGCTTCTATTTTATTTATTATTGTATTTGTAGAAACTTCTTTGCCATTTAAAGTAACACTAATTACTTTATCTTTATTTGGTATGTTTATAGGATTAAATTCAAATCCAACATTACCTACATGAGTAGCCTCCTCTATTACTTTTCCATTTTGGTTAACTACTTTAATAATTACTTCACCTTTTTCTACTATCTTATTAGTAACATGTGATGTATTTCCTTGATCTGGCTCATTAGTATTCTTAGTTGTTCCATTGTGATTTTCTTGCTTACTTCCACTATTTCCTGTTCCATTAGTTACTTTTGAACCATTATCTCCAGTGTTATTTACTTTTCCATTATGGTTTTCTTGCTTACTTCCACTGTTTTCTGTTCCTTTAGTTACCTTTGAACCATTATCTCCAGTGTTATTTACTTTTCCATTATGGTTTTCTTGCTTACTTCCACTGTTTTCTGTTCCTTTAGTTACCTTTGAACCATTATCTCCAGTGTTATTTACTTTTCCATTATGGTTTTCTTGCTTACTTCCACTATTTTCTGTTCCATTAGTTACTTTTGAACCACTATTAGCTGTATTTTTAGTTTCCCCATTATGATTTTCACTAGCTTTTTGTTTATGTTTACCTTGTGAATTTTTACTTTGTGTTGATTTTGAATTTGCTTCAACAATATAAGTTATTGATATATCACCATTTTCTATATCCTTAGGTAATTCTTTTTCTATATTTTCAGCACTATATGTTTTACCATTAATAATTACTGATTTTATAGTATAGCCTTCTTCAGGTTTATACACTTGAAGATTTACAGCTTTTCCAACTTCACCACTAGCTACTTCATGCTCTTTTACTATAACTTTTCCTGTATTAGTTACTACTTTTTCTAATATTTCACCTGTAGGAATTTTTGTTATGTGATATATAACTTCAATATTTTTACTTCCATATTCTTTTGGTATATCACTTTCTGTAGCCTTCTGTCCATTAACTGTTATACTACTTATCATATATCCCTTAGGAATACTTGGTACTAGATTGCTTGGTTTTTCTCCTATATACCCTTCGGTAGTTGTAGTTCTAACAGGAGTGCTACCACAAACCACTTCAACTTTATATTTACTTTCATTTTCAGCTACAACATAAGTTATCTTTTCATTTTTATTTGAAATCTCAGATGGTAAAACATAAATAACCTTATTATTTAATTCACTTGATATAGGTTCATTATTTAATAGTACTTTAACTAAATGATAATTAGCTGGTATACTTAATCTCTTTAACTCTACTTTATCCCCATCTATTCCTTTTGCTACTACTTTAGTTGGAACTATTACCGTTCCAGTAGTACTTATCATTTCTTCTGATATAGTGTTATTTTCTATAGGTATTACTGTATATACTATAGATGTAGTCTTATCACCTATTTTAACCTCATAATCATTAGCTGCTTTAACTTCCTTACCATCTATTGTTACTTTTTCTAATTTATAACCCTTTGGTATTGAAAGTCCTTTAATATCAACACTTTCTCCTTCTTCACCTGTTTTAACCACTTTAACAGGCATTAACACTTTACCCGTATTAGTAATTATACTTTCAGTTACAGAATTTGTAGGTATTTTTACTAAATGATAAACAACAACTTGTTTTTCCTTCTTATAAGTTAATTTATCTAATGAATTTACATCTTGTCCATTTATAGTTATTGACTTAACTTCATATCCTTTTGGAACTTTAACATTATATGTTCCTACTTCAGTTTCTATTTGTCCACTTTTTATTCCTACATCTACTGGCTTTTCATTACCAATTTGAGTTTCATAAGAAATCTCACCTTCTATAGGAACTACATTATAAGTAACCATTTCTCCATTAGATATTACTTTGACATCATTAATGTTTGTATATGTCTTAGTATTTACCTTTAAGTTTATGTTATTTCCTTCACTATTATTTGAAGATATTGTTATATCTTTTAATTTATAATTTGAAGGAATCTTATCTTCTATATTAGTAACAGAAGCATCAAAAGGTAATTTATATTCATTTTGATATAAAACTTTTCCTTTTTCATTTACTACTCTTTCTCCAACTGTCATTATCTTAGGAACTAAATTATAAATTATTGTAGTATTTTTATCACCAAATACCTTTGGAAGATTTTCAGTTGAAGTTTTAACTCCATTAACAGTTATATCCTTAAGCTCATAATCATTATTATCCCAAACTGGAGCAACCTCTTTATAAGCTTCGCCTTCATAGTTTGTTGTTATAACTGGCTTACCTAGAACTTTTCCATTAACCATAGTTTCAACTGTTATTGTGCTCTTAGCTATAGGAGATACCACATAAGTTATATTAAGATTATTATCTGGCATAACTGTTGGTAATTTATCAGCTGGTGTTTTAACTCCATCTACAAGAATATAATCTAATTTATACTCTTTCTTATCCCAATTATTATCACTTATTGAGATTTTATCACCCTTAGCATAAGAAGCAACTGGCATAGTACTTAAAACTTTTCCATCTTCAGTTTTAACATCAATATTTAATTTATATTCATTGTCACTAGCCATATGATAAACAATATTCATATTATTACCTAAATAATACTTAGGTAATTGATTAGTATTAGTTTTTACTCCATTAACTGTTACATAATCAATATGATAATTTTCTAAAGTTGGTATACTTTCACTTTCAATAGGATCTCCAATTAATCCTGTTTCTTTATAATTATATTTATCTCCTGTAACAATTTTTCCATCAGGATAAACTGTACTTACATTAAGAGTAGCATTTTCTGAAGAATTTTGAAGACTATCTCCTAAGTATACAAGACCTCTTGAAGTCAATTCAAATACACTAGACTTATTTACATTGTATGAGTTTTCTAAAGCCCCATTTTTATATACTTGAGAAGCGCTTATTTTAGAGCTTGTCTTATAATCTATATATATTTTATCTCCATACTTGAATCCTAAATTATTAAATGCATTATATAAATCATTTTCTGGATATTCTCCACCCTTTAAGGTTAAACTTTTAATTAATTGATTATCTTTATTATATAATCCTATACTAAATGCTTCCCCACTCAAATATGGATTAACTTCTGACCATCCTTTATTAACAGTCATTTTCATATTAACAGGATCAAATCCTATTGTTCCAAGACCTTGACTCCAAACATTATTAATATTAATTTTAGAATTTTCTAAAGGAGTTTCTCCATCTACTAACCCATTCTCTGGCATTGATTGTATCATCTCTTTAGCTGTTGGCTTTTGATCGACATTTGTTACTGAATTTAAAGCATTATCAATAGCCTTAATATAATTCTTATAATCTTGCTGATTTCCATTACTTAAGATTATATTTTTTATTTGTAACAATACATCAACCATAGGCATTGGATAATCCTTAAGTGCACTTATAATTTGATCACTAAGATTAATATAATCTTGTACTGTTAAATTGTGATTTGTTTTCATTAAAGCAATTTTATCAAGCCAAGCTCTTACATTTAAAGGCTCTATTTTTAAAGCTTCATTTATAGCATTCATTTTATCTTGATATGATGATTCTGAATTTGCAAGCCATAAATACTCATTAGATTTCTTTAAAGTCTCTGGATTAATGTTTTCATATAATAAATCATAGTTAGTTACATTTCCATTAGTAGCTATTCCATTAGACCATCCACTAATATCTGCTCCACTACTTTGTGACCATCCAAAAATATTATTTCCTATATTCCACTTGTGTTCATTGTTATAGAATATAAATGCACAATGTCCTGGTTGTCCAACTGGTTGCGCTGGAATACCAAAAACTTGACATGCTGATGAACCTAAATAAGATGTAGATCCACAAACTCCTCCATCATACCAAACATCTAAAATATTTGGATTTGGTCCATAAAAATCTGGTCCAAATACGCTTGCTCCTGTATGAGGATTTATTTCATTATATTCTATTGTATAAGCTATATTATTTAATCCATTACCACTAGCATTTATAAAACCATTATGGTTTTGCATTATTATAGCTCTCATCTCTAATATTTGAGAATTTGGTATGTGTGTATTAACAACATACATTATATGTCTAACATCTAAAGTTCTAAATATAGGAAGCATTCCACCTTCTGCATTTAATGTTTCAAATATATTATATCTTTCAACAGGACTTCCTACAGTTCCTTTACAAGGCCATGCACTTATAGGGTTTGCATTACTTACGGCTACAGCTATTGCTAATTTTAAATTAAATCCTGCTCTTGAATTAGTATATGTGTTCCATATATCAGACCAAATTTGAAGCCCATTCATATTTATTCCTAATTGACTTGTTGCATCCAAATATTCTTCTATAGCAGTTTCATTATTTAATACCCAATTTATAAAATCTCTATTCTCTTCACTCTTATTAAAGAAATTTTCTAAATTCTCTGCTCCAATTCTTGATATAAATGCCCTTGTAGCAATTTCATATCCCAACTTACTATTACTTGAAACATTAGCAATATTAATATTTTTACTCATTGCTATATTTATATCAGAAGTTAATGTATTCATATAATTTACTATGTCATTAGCGCTATTTATAGTAACTACTGGCGTTGTAGCTGCTATAATTGAAAGAGTGTTATCTGAATTTGCTTCTAATACATATTTTGAATTACTTGGTGTATTTGATTCTACCTTCATTGGGAATAATTGATTATTTATATTTAAGGCAAATGTATAAGTTTCTCCCTTATTTAATTTGTCTAAAACTGCCTGTGGTATTATACCTTGTACACTTGCAGAATTATTATTTAATACACTTGTATTTACTGAATCTATAATTTGATTACTTGAATTTAAAATAACTAATTTTTTATTAGCATTTAAAATATCTTCACTTTGTCCATCAGCTAAATTACTGTCTATAACTAAATTATTATTATCCCATGAAATATTATTTGTATAGGAATTTTGTCCAAATTTAACTGGCATTAATCCGTCTTTTGTTATTTTAAAATATTCTTCATTACCACTTATGTTTCCTAATACTTGGTTTCCATTTAAAACTACCGGTTTAGAAACTGTATTATTATAACTTAAACCTATTATGTCACCATAGTTAAATGATTTACCATTTAAAACTTCTGTTAATTGACTTGTTGAACCATTATTAATTGAAGCATCTAATAATTTTGTTCCATTATTATTATATAAATCTAAATTAAAGTAATGAGAATTTCCTTTACCAAAACTATTAGTATAGTTGTTTACAACAAATTTCATAGTTTCTGGATTAAAAGCTATACTTGATGATAACTCACCTTGCCATCCTGAATTATTATAAAAGTTTATATAACTATTCATTAATTGTATATTGGATTCCATAGTTGGATTAATAGTTGTTGGTATATATCCTTCTGATGAAATAACAATATTAGTATTACTTGTAAATCCATTTTTATCACTTATAGGAATGTTAAACTCACCATTTCCATCGGTTGTTCCCTTAAATACATTTCCATCTACAGAAACTTCTACAGAAGTATTAGGATTAGCTTTTCCTTCTATATTAGTTGATGTTACTTTAGTACTACCTAAAATATCTAAAGGTTTTACATTGATAAATTTATCATTTAAATTTATAAGGCCTTTATTAGTTATTTCAAAGTATTCTTTTGCTCCATTAGTATTACCTATATTTTTCTTTCCGTCATATACATTAGCTTTTATAAGGCTTGGGTTATATGAAATTTCAATTACATCCCCTAGATTATAACTTTTATTATTTATTTCTGATATAAAACTATTAATATCATTTAACTTATTCCCATTAAAAGAATATATAACTTTACCATCTTTAGGGTTTATAAGATTTATGTTTAAATCATTTCCATAAAATGCTCCTGTATATGGTTTACCTAATGGATATTCTACTGCTTTCAATTTATTATCTACAGCATCAAAATTTATATTAAAAATAGGTACATTTGTATTATTTACAATTTCTATTCTATTAGAATTTATATTAATTACCTTAGAATCATATCTTACTACTAAGTTTTCATTATTATCATTATTAACAAAAATTCTAACTTCGCTACCTATAGGCGCTTCACTCACAGGAATTTCTAATGAAAAGTCACCATTACTATTTGACTTAACTACTTTAGATACATTTCCATAAGTTATAGTTACATCTGTATTGGGTAATGTTTTTCCTGTTAGCTCCATATTACTAATGCCTTTATATAAAATTTGTGAAGTAGTTAAGTTCTCATTAGCTACTGGAACTAATCCATTAGGTGTTATTTTAAAACACTTAAATTTATTTGTACAATCAATTTTACTTTTTCCACTATCAAGTAATAATTCTCCCATGGATAATTCAGTTTCTTGTGACTCATAAACTGCAATAATATCTCCATACTCAAAATGAGCTCCATTTAAATTGTTTTTTGAAGTAAATACATTAAAGTTACTTGTACTACAACTTGCTAATACTTGTCCTGTTTTACCGCTTATAAGTTGTGCAGCAAAATTACTTCCTGTGTTACTAATAGTCATATTAGCAGCATTAAATTTAATCATTTGCCCAAAAGTTCCATCTTGATCCTTATCAGATATTGTTATATTGGAATTTAGTATACCTAGTTTTGAATCTACTGTAGGATTAATTTTTTTAGCTATTTCTCCTTCTGTTTCTACAATTATATTTGTTGATGCTGTAAATCCATTTGGATCTGAAATATTAACTTTAAAATTCCCTTTACTATCACTTTTTGTTGTAATTGTTTTTCCATTTACTATTATGTTTATTACTTGATTAGGATTTTTAATTGTTCCCGTAAGAACTCCTGTAGTTACTTTTCCATTTCCTAAAACATCAAATGGATTTACATTAACTTCAGGTAAATTACATGGCTCTAATCCATTTTGAGTTATTGTCATTTGAACAGACTTATTTACTAAGTAACTATTTTCTCCATTATAATTACTCACCGTTGCCTGTCCTACTCCTAGAGAACTAACTTTAATAATATCACCATAACTAAATCCTAAATTATTAAAATCATTATATAAATTTTGTGTTTGATTACTATTATCATAGGTTTCTGTTTTTATTAAATAACCGTCTTTTGAATATAATGATACTTTAAAATCTTTCCCTGAACCATTAGCAAAATAGGCTCCCATACTTCCAGTTATATTTAATTTCATGCTCTCTGGATTAAATGATATGTTTGCAGCCTTATATATACTTCCATACCAATTTCCCATTAAAGTTATATTATTTTTTACAATTTTATATATATTAGGATCTACTGTAGCAGTTAAAACTTTTTCCTGCTCCCCGTTAACAAATACTCCGATTTTAGTTGCTGATGTAATATCCTTCTCAGCTTCTATATTTAAATTATATTCACCTTGTGAATTTGAAGTAGTAGTATAGTCTTTACCTTCAATCCATATATTTACCATTGAATTAGGTATTGTTTTACCTGATACATCTATCTTATTACTACCTAACTCAAAATATATAGGATTTACAGTTAAATTATTAGCTGTTTCTTTTAATCCTTCTTGTGTTATTTCATACTCCACTGTTTTGGTAGAGTTTCCAGGCATATTATCTACTTTTCCATTTGGATTATTTAAAGACATATCTAGACCATATGATGTTATTTTTATAGAATCCCCATATTCAAAGCTTAATCCATTAAACTCATTATATACACTTTGGCTACTTCCAGAACCATTATATGACTCTGATTTTATTACTCCACCATTTTTATTTAATAAAGTTATTGTATATGCTGGACTATTTGAATTCCATGAAAAGTAAACAGAACCTCTATTCTTAACATTTAATTTCTTTGTATATTGATTAAATCCAATTTGTGATACTAAATATGGATTCCCTCCCCAATATCCATTTAATGATATAGAAGTATAATTTAATTTGTAATTTTCAGGATTTAACATAGGATTTAAAACTTTATTTTCTTCTCCTCCTACAAACACACTAATTTGAGTTGATTCTGTTATAGCCTTATCAGCTTCTATATTTAAATTATATTCACCAGTTGAATTTGAATTAGTAGTATAATCCTTTCCATCAATCCATATGTTTACTGCAGTATTAGGTATTGTTTTACCTGAAACATCTACCTTATTACTTCCTAAATCAAAATATATAGGATTTACTGTTAAATTATTAGAAAGTTCTTTTAATCCACTTTTTGTTATTTCCATAGATATAGGTTTATTTACTTCATAACTTTTTTGACCATTAAAATTAGATATACTTATTTTACTTGATTGATTATAATTTATTTCTATAATATCACCATAAGAATAACCTAAATTATTAAAGGCATTACTTATTTCCTGTCCTGCAGAATAATTATCCCCATTCAATTGGACACTTTTTATTAATTCTCCATTACTTTTATATAAACTTATAGAAAAAAGTTCTGTATTTTTAGATGCATAGGGATTAGTCATTTGCCACCCATTTGTAAATTCTATTTTAGATGTTTCTGGATTAAACTTTAATGTTCCAATACTGTAATTCCATACATTGTTTATAGTTATAACATTATCCTTAATACTATTTCCATTATTAGTATTTAGATTTTTATTATTAGTTAATAAAATTTTATTACTACTTTGAGGAATATTTGCAGTTACAGATTGTGTAGTCATAGTTGCCACACCTGCCAATGTAATTATTGATAATATTTTTTTATTATTCATTTGTGTTTCCTTTCTCTCCATTGTGTTTCTTATAAATATAAATACCATAATTTTCTTAATAATGTCTATAGATTTTTAATACTTTTGAATTTTTTTTTTAGAATACATATTTTCGTTAATAATTTGTAAATAATATGTCTTTTTTTTTACGAAATAAAAAAGCGCTTTAAAATAGAGTTTTATCTATCTTTAAAACACTTTTTTTATTAATAATACTTTAATAAAATATTATCAAATTTATTAAAATTTTGAATAGTTCACTAAGCATTTAAAACTTTTTCAAATTCATTAAATATATTATCTACTAATTTATCATCTAACTTTTTGAAATAATTTATTTTTCCACTTCTATTAAATTTATCAAATAAATCTTTACTAAAATCTAACCATATGTCTGGTATGTAAATATACATTATTTTTTCCATAGTTGAACTTAACATAAGGTGCTCAACCCCAAAGAAACTATAATCATATATTTCATGTATTTCATTTAACTTTTTATAATCATCAACTACAGACTTAGTAATTTTATATCCATAAATATCAGCAAAAAAGAAATCAAACCTTTCTCCCTTTGCTTTAAATCCATCTCCAAAAATAAATTTTACTTTTTTGTTTTCTCCAAAATTACTTAAATACAAATCTATAAGTTCTTTGCTTTGCTCATAAACTATAATTTCATTAACAGTATCTTTTCTTGATATTTCTTGAACATAATATCCAAGACCTAGCCCTAAAACTCCAACTTTACCATTAGCATTTTTAATAGCTTCATATGTCCCTTGTATTTCTTTTGGGGATATTTCCATAACAAGTTTATTTTTATATTTTAAAATTACAGAACCTTCGCTAGTTCCTTCTTCATTTTCATACATATATCCTTTTTGAAATTTACTTTTTCTACCATAGATAACTTTATATTCGCCTATTTCTCTTTTATTGATATACTTCTTATATTCTCTTATTTTATCCTCGCAATATTCTAATACATAAGGTGTCATTATAAACTGCTCCAATCTTAACTTAAAATTTGTAAAATCTTGTATTTCACCAATTAAAATAATTATATTATAATTTCTTTAATTTTTCTATTCTATTATTTTATTAAGAAAATAGTAATGAACTTAATATGGTAATAGCTTATTACTATGTCCTTCACTTTTAAATTCTTTCAAATATTTATCATAATACACTTTCTTAATTTTTTCATATTTTTCAATATTATCTTCAGTAATATTATAACCTAAATCCAATAAAGTATCTCTTATAGATAATCTTTCAGCTAATCCTCTCCAAAAAATTATTTCATTATATGCATTTAAATATTTCTCATCAAAATCATATTCAAAGATACAATCTCCATTATCATTGATTTCAGCACCGCCACACATAGAAATTAAATTTTCTAATGCATCTTGTTTTTCTTCATCAAGACCAAAAGATTCTATCATAACAACAGCACCTATTAAACTTAATTCCTTAATTATATCATATTGCTTTTTAGTTAATTTTTTTAAGTGATTAACTCGACCTGTCACTCTTAATCCTCCTTTACTGCTAATAAACTTATCAATAAAGATATATTAATAGTTTAAAATTAATAGTTTAAAGTTTATAATAAAAAATCTAGTTCACATTAAAAATTTCTTTTATTTTAACTTTTATATTTTTCTTTTCATTTCTTCCTATAGATATAAAAAAATAATTAAATATTTTTACTTAACATAATTATTTAACTAAATGTATTTTACCATTTTATGTAAATTTATAAAAGATTTTTTCTTCCCTATTTTTCACTAGCATCATACATACTTAAGACAAAATTCGTAAAATATATAGAATATATTACAATTACTTTAACTATAAATTTACTAAGTTATATTTTAATGATAACTTTATTTAATATTTAAAAGTTGTATTCCTTCTTTTATTTTGATAAACAATAAACTATCTTACACTTCTATATAAATTTTAATTTGATTAATACTTTTATATTTTTAAAACTTAACTAAAGTAATTATTTAAATAAATAATATTTAAAAAAATGAGTATAATTAAATATAAGAAAATAAATTAATAAAATCATAATTGTTGAGTATTCTTATCAGTTTTAACTTGATTTTATTTTTATTTAGTATATAATAAAATTAAGAATGAATTGATTAATTCTTAATTTGACTTTTAAATTGAATATTAATTTAAATAATAAATATAATTAAGCAGGTGAATATATATGGAAAAAATATTAATAAGCGATGAAGCTTATAATGAATTTAAAGCATTTTTAGAAGAAAATAACATAAATAACTTCAGTATAAGAATTAACTTAGCTGGATATGGATGTAGCGGTCCTGCATTTAACATAAGTGTAGAAGATCCAACAGAAGAAGATGATGTTGTTAAAGTAAAAGATATGACATTCATATTCGAAAAGAAATTAACTGAAGAATTCGGAGGATTCCAATTCTTATCAACAGAAGAAAATAACGGAAGAGGTCTTTCAGTAAAACCTATTATAGCTCCAGAAACATCTGGATGTGGAAGCTGCGGCGGTGGATGTCACTAATCACTGAAAGTGTCATTTAAACTCAATTCTATTTGCCAACACTATAATCTTTATTAAAAAGAGTATCTTAATGAGGAATCTTATTCTTCCTCTAAGATACTCTTCTTTATTATAACTAAATCTCCTTAAATTTTATATAATTGTATAATTCATTTATTTATAAAAAATTTCATTCATTTTTTTAATAAGCTTAGTGTTTCTAACTCCTGGTGATAAATCAGCAAGACCTATTACATGGAAATTATTATTTTTAACTGCATTTACTTCTTTTAAAGCTGGATGATTTTTTAAGAAATCTATTTTTTCTTGTGCTGGTTGTCCTGCTAAAAAGTCTGTAATTAATATTACATCAGGGTTAGCTTTTACTATACTTTCGAAAGATACATTTTCATAAGGTTTTTTCAGATCTCCATAAATATTCTTTCCACCGGCTAACTCAATGAGATTATTCCCAAGTCCTCCACCAACTACCATTGCATCTTTTTCTCCTGAGTCATAAACCATAACCTTTACTTTTCCCTCATCTTTTTTATCTCCAATAGAAGCCTTTACATCAGATACATCTTTCTTCATAGCTTCTACAACTTCTTTGGCTTTTTCTTGAACTCCAAATATTTTACCAAGCATCAAAAAATCTTCATAAACATCATCTATTGTTGAATCTCCAGTATATGATTTAGCTAAATATGGTACAACACCTCTTTCTGCAAGTTCCTTTGCACTTCCTGTTGTTTCATCTGATATTGAAGAATCCCACCCACTAACAAAATCTGCTCCTGTAGCTACAAAAGCTTCTTTAGAAATTGAATGTCCTTCACCTACTTCTAATACAGGTATTTTATCATAAGCTTCTTTAAATTCTGGTAATATTTCATTATCTAAAAGAGCTGTCCCAACCATTCTATCTCCTAAATCTAAAGCTAATAGCATCTCTGTCATAAATTGTGAAAGTGTAACTGCTTTTTGAGGTGCCTTTTCTACCTTAACATCAACTTTCTCTTTACCATTATCATAAACATACTGAACTTCTTCAAAAGCTTTAGTTTCCTCTTCTTCTTTTTGTGCAATTGCTGGTTTCTCATTACTCTCTTTCTTCTCATTACTTGAACATCCTGTAAATACGCCACCAATCATTGCAATTGATAATCCCATAGCTATTAATCTTGCATTTTTACTCATAAATTTACATCTCCCTTAATTTAAAATATTTTACCTCATATCTAGAGGTTGTAAACTCCTATCTTCTCAAGGAAACTCCACTCGCCTTGCTCACTGAGTAAGTTCCTATAATTAAATCAAGATTTAGATAGTCACTTAGTATAAGATAAAACTAACCTCCTGATTCTAGATAAGTTTGACTAATCATTCAGCTAGAGTCAAAACTCCACCTAAATTAACTCTACATTTACTTTTATATAATACTTAACATCTATAATGTCCTAATTTCTTATAAACTCAAAATAAACAAATGCTTTTTCTAGTTAAATATTCTTTTATATCAAATGATATAACTTTCTCAATTAATGACTATGAACTCCTGTAAATCCATCATCATGCACATGATCTGCTCCTAATCCATAAATATGTTCATGAGCCCCCATATAAAATATATATTTTTTCTTTGTTACAGGATTTATTCCTATATGACAGCTAACATCAAAAAGTGTATTTAAAAGTTTCTCTGTTAGTACCTCCTCTGTTTTTCCACTTGTTATTACTTTCCCCTTTTTCATCACTATTAAATAATCACAATACATAGAAGCAATATTCATATCATGAATAGCTGCTAGTGTTGTTATATTAAGAGCTTTTACTATATCCATTATTTGAATTTGATATCCAATATCTAAATGATTAGTTGGTTCATCAAGTATTAAAAAATCAGTATTTTGTACTAAAGATCTTGCTATTAAAGTTCTTTGTTTTTCTCCCCCTGACAAAGTATTAAAAATTCTATTCCTATGTTCTGTTAAACCAACTCTCTTTATCATTTTATGAACTATTTCCATATCATCATTTGAATAATCTTCAAATACTGATTTATAAGGATATCTTCCCATTTTTACAATGTCTTCTACTGTAAAATCAAATTGACTTGAGCTTTCTTGTGCTAAAACTGCAATTTCTCTTGCACATTCCTTTGAACTCATTTTAAATATTGATTTTCCATCTAAAATAATTTCTCCTCTTTTGGGTTTGTATACTCTATAAATATTTTTAAGTAAAGTTGACTTGCCAGAACCATTTGGACCTATAATCCCAACAAAGCTTCCTTTTGGAACTTCTATGCCTACATCATTAAGAATTTTTTTATTATCTATGATGAATTCTAAATTTTTAATTGTAAGCTTCATTAATTTTTACCTCCAAATGAATACTCATTTTTAGATATTAACCATAAGAAAAAAGGTCCTCCAATTATTGATGTTATTATGCCTATAGGAATCTCTCTTGGCGCAAAAGCAGCTCTTGCAATAACATCTGTCCAAACAAGGAATATAGCGCCTGTTAAACTTGAAAGTATTATTAATTTTCTATGGTTACTTCCAGATATCTGTCTACAAATATGAGGAATTATAAGTCCAATAAATCCAATAGCTCCAGTTATAGAAACTAATGCTGATGTTAAAAGTGTTGCACCAAAAATTATTAAGCTTTTTATAAGTTTCACATTCATTCCTAAAACCACGGCACTATCATCTCCAAATAATAATAAATCCATAGACTTAGAAAGCATAATAGATAGCACTAATATTCCAATTAAAATTATGCTAGGTAATAAAAGTACTTCATATCTTCCTCCCCCTAAACTTCCCATTATCCAAAACATAGCTGATTTTGCTTGATTAGAATTCTCTGCTGAATAAATTAATATGTTTGTTATGGCTGAAAATATAGTTGAAATAGCTAAACCCGATAGAACTAACCTAGTTGTAGATGTACTCTTTCCCCATTGTGTTCCTATAATAAAAACTAATGCTCCACATAAAATTGATCCAATAAAAGCACCTAAAGCAACAGTTAATCCTCCAACTGCTAAAGATGATCCAAAAACAATAATAAAAACTGCTCCAGCAGATGCACCTGATGATATTCCTAGTATGTAAGGATCTGCAATAGAATTTCTAGTTACACACTGCATTAACACACCACAAATAGCAAGTCCTGCTCCTGTTATAATTCCTAATATCACTCTAGGTACTCTTATTTGCCATATAATTTGTTCAATACTTTTATCCCATAGCACAGGAAAAATTTCTTTACCCGTTAATTTATTACCTAAAAATTTATAAACAATATCTGGTTCAATATAAGTACTTCCTATAGCAATAGCTGCTATAAGAGATATACCAAGTAATATTAATAAGGTTATTGTCCAAAAAAGAAAACTTTTATTATTTGATTTTTTTATTATTTCTATAACCACCTTTCATAAATTACTTTTACAATAACTATATTAATACATTTAATTACTTTTAACCATATTTTTACCATTAAATTACTGATAACTTTATGAACTAATTGAAAATTTATTATCATTAGATATAATATATTCAATTGAATATATATTCTCTACACTCTATTTATTTCAATTTATTTCTATTTTTTCATTTTAATTTATGTTATAATAATTATTGTTAACTAATTCAATAAGGGGGATATTATAATGTGTACAGATTGCGGATGCACTGAAAAAATTCAAGAAAGTACTTGTAACTGTGGTTGTGAAGAACATAGTTATAACCATGCAGAAACTTGTCACTGTGGATGTGAAGAACACGCACACACTCATGAAGGATTATGTAATTGCGGTTGCGAAGAACATAGAACTCATAACCATAAATAAACTAAAATTTAGTTCAAAAAAAATTCAAGTTTTATATGCTATACAAAAATACAGCTCTATAATAATTTATCTTAAAAAGAGCTGTATTTTAATTTTATATTTTAAATCAAAACTCCATCTAAATTAAACCTTCGTTTATTTTATATTAAAAATTTTTTCTCTTTATCTAAATTTAAGATTACAATAAATTATTTAATAAGCTATAGCTTTAGCTTCCAATTTCCATATCTTCTTAACTGGATACTATTAATTTCAAAATTAAAAGTACCAGCTAACTTATCTATTAAATTAACATCATTAATATCAATATTTATAATTATTGACTTATCCTCTTCACTAGCTCCTATAGTACCATGAGGTATTGTTCCTGTTCCTCTCATAATAACTAACATACTATTTTCTTTGCTATATTTATCAATATCAAATTTAATCTCTAATTTATTCTCCTCTCTAGCTATACTTTTTAAAAGAATTTTTTCACCTAATTCGTCTATACTTATAACTTTATTAATTTCTACGCTCTCACCGTCTTTAGGAATATTTATTTTAATTTTTTTATTATTTTTTAAAATATAATTTATATCTAATTCATCAATTTCAACTAACAAATTCCCATCATAACTATCCTTTATTAGAAACTCCTTTCCATTTCCAGATATATTTGAATAATCAAAATTTATATTTTTACCTTTAGAATCTATTATCTTCATATGTTCCTTATTAAATTCTGTATATCCTACATTATTTAAATTAAAATCCTCTCCCCCTATAAAATCTATATAAGTCTGATTCTCAAATTCATAAGTTACAGCAGAAATTAATGTTTTATCATCAATTAGTACCTCATTTTCACCTATAGACTTATTTTCTTTAATATTACCCAAATTAATTTTTCCAATAGTTTCATCACCTATTAATAATTCAAAAAAATCTATATTACTATCAATATTATTAAATGAAGCTCTTAAGCACTTTTTTCCTCCATCACTTCCAATACCATAATTATCTATGACTCTTACTTCATTATTGGGTAATTTTATTTTTATATCACGTTCAAGATTATATTCACTAAAACCTTCTAAAATCCATAGCTCTAAATCTAACTTTTTATTATTACTAATTGCACCTTTAATCAAAAAATTTCCCTTTTCACTTTTAAAATTCACGGGAACTATAAGCACCTTAGCATTAGCATCATTAGTAACTCCTATTCCTGGAACAAAAAATAATTTTTCCTTTATTTCTGCTATGACTTCTTGTCCTAAAGGTGATATAACTATGAAAAACAAAGATGCTGTTGCTATAGTTGAAGCAATTACTTTATTTCTCTTACTAAAACCCCTCTTAATTCTTTTCTTAACATTTTTATTAATCCTTTTCTTTGATATTTCGTCTAATTCTATTTCAACAATATCATCCAAATCAAAACTTAAATCATTAACTAATTCATAAATATCTATATCCTCATTATTATTCATAAAGCCTCTCCCCCTTAATCTCATAATATTCTCTTTTAATTTTCACCCTTGCTCTACTTACTTTTGTATCTATAGAACTAACTGTTAAACCTAAAATAGATGATATTTTTTTAGAATTATATCCATAAATAAATTTCATTATAAAAATACTTCTATCTGGTTCCTTAAGAGAATTTATAATTGATAAACTTTCCTTAGAACTCATTGATAAAATAACCTCTTCCTCAATATTTATACTTTTATCTACTTCCTCTCCCGTAACCTCATCATAAGTAGTACTTTTTTTTATTTTTCTGTAATAATCAATAGCTTTAAATTTACTTATACCAGCAACCCAATTTTTAAAGTTATTCTTATCACCTTTAAATTTTTCACTATTTTCCCAAATACCTATAAATATATCAGCAATACACTCTTCAATTTCTTCTTCCTTTTGAAATACACCAATTACACTCCTAACAACACCATTAACAAGTGCACTATATTTATTAACTGTATATTCTAAGGCTCTTGGGTTCTTCATTTTAAGTTTCATTATAAAATTATCATCATTAATTTCCATAAGTCCTTTCCATAATACTTTCACAAAAAGCTAAATTTCATGCTTCTTGAAAAATATTATCCCCCCTCCTCTTGTTAAAACTCTCAATATTAACTATTCTCATATTATAAAACGAATCTTTAACTTAAAATCTTACATTTTTATTTTGTATTTATAAAATTTACACTTCTATTACAATAGCTTCTTTCTCTTTACTTTTTTCTATTAAATAACATGCTTAAAACTATAAACGTATACTTAATTCAGGTTGATCTTTAATTACACCTGAATACTTATTCCTAATTATCAGATAAAATTTTAATATAAAAATAAAGAGACATATGAAAATTATTCATACATCTCTTTAACTATATATAGTTTACATTAACATCTTCCCCAATAGTTTATATTTTCTCTAAGTATATCAAGTGAAGATTCAACCTTTTCTATTTCTTTTCTATCTAATCTTTTTATAATTCCAAAAGGTTTTTCAAGACTTAATTCTTCATCTTTATCTGTTAATACCCAAATAGTTTTTGTATTTATTGGCTTAGTTTCTAATTCTTTTTCACCAACACCATCTGTAAAGTAAACTAATATATAATCTCTTAAGTTATTATCCTTTATATATCTAAATACAGGAGAAAACTTAGTTGATCCATTTTTTTTACTTCTTGGTTTCATATCCTTTGGTGTCTTTAAATCATAGACTCTTCTAATTTCATCATCACATTCTAAAACAGTTATTTCTGCATCCTTTGCTCTAGCCATAGATAATATCTCAATTATTATTTTTTCAACTTCAGCATCAGTCATAGAAGCTGATATATCAATAGCTACTAAGATTTTAGGAATATGATTAGCAAGTCTACCTCTTAAATCTAACCTATTTGGCATTCTTCTATCTTTTCTTGTTATAGTTTTTCTATATCCTCTTTTAGTATTGCTTATTAAACTTCTTAAAATTTCTTGCCAGCTTATTTCTCCCTTTTCTTTCATAAGATCCATAGCTTTAGCAATATCCTCAGGAGCTCCACCCTTAAAAGCATTAATAGCAACCTTTCTAGTAAGTGCCTTTGTACTATCTAAATTAAATCCAGTACTTTCCCAAGCATCATGGGCACTTTCTTGCTCAATACTATCCTTTATAACAGAAGCATCTTTACTAATAATAGGTTTATTCTTCTTTGCTCTAAGCTTTATAACAGATTCTATTTTATCTGCATAAGCTTCCATAGTCATATCTTCATCGAGTTCTAATTCAAACTCAGCATTAACATCATAAAGTCTTCTACAATAAGGAGGTAAATCCTTAATGTATTGATTTATAGAAATATCCATAGCAATACTAATAGCAAGTTTAGAATATTTATCTTTCAATATATTAGCTCTCTCATAATGATTCATCATAATATGATAAATTTCATGCTTTAATAAAGCTTCCATCTCTACTTGTGAGTTATCAAGAAAAGTACGAGGATTAAAGGACATAATAAATTCTCCTTTTCCAGGAACAGTAGAAATAGGCCAATTTATATTAAAATCAATATCTCTTCTAACTTGAACAAGGAATTGTCCAAAAAATCCACTTTCTTTTTCATAAAGCTTAATAATTAAAGATTCTACTAGCTTAAAAAAGTCTTTTCTGAAGTTATCAGAAAGTTGTTTAAATCCTTCTGAAATTTCAATAGCTTCGCTATAAAGAACTCTTCTACTTTCTTCAAAAGACATAAAATTCCTCCTTTCATTTAAGTTAAAGTTTTCAATTATTTATTAAAATCTAAAATTCTTTATTGCTTAACTTCTAACTATATATTTCAAAAAAAACTTCAAGGAATCTATGATTTTCTAAGAAACTATTATAAAGACTATCTTTATATTCATTTTTAATTTCTTTCATTACTGCAAGTGCTAAATCTTTTGGATAGCTCTTTAACATCTCTGCAAATATATCTATATTAGTATCCTTATTTTCATTTCTCTCTATATAATTTAATGATGACTTAGCTAGTATATATAGTCTTGAATGATTTTCTTTTTCTATTATTTCTTTTACATCAAAACTAAGTACATTACTAATAAATATTTCTTCTGGTTTTATTAATGGATTATCTATATTGTTTATGTATGATATGAAATCCTGTGCTACTGTAGCTCCAACATTTCCTTTTACCACATTATAAAAAATATCCTCTGAATATCCTTCTGATTTTGAATAAACCTTATAAGCCTTTGATACCCTTTCCCAACTTCTAGGAGTAGCTATTATTGTTTCTCTTGTATCTGGTCTATTTAAATATTCTGGGAATGTTGATAAAAATTCTATTACTATAGGATTTACTTCACCTTCTCCCATTGCCCATTTCATCCAAGCTTTTATATCAGATTCCATGTTAATCCATACAAATCTATCCTCTTGAGCTTCATCCATATCTATAACATCATAATTAGAATTTTCATAATCATCATATTTATTAGATGGATTCATAGCTGCTATTACTCTTACTGAATCACTTAACTTATATCCATTGATTTCTCTATTTAAGATAAGATTCATAAGTTCCTGTTGAACTGCATGTTCACATCTATTAAGCTCATCTATAAATAAAAGCACCTCTTTTCCACTTTCAATAGCCTTATCCACTTCATTTAATTTAGTATGAGTTGCATAAACTGTAACTTTTCTTTCTATGCCATTAAAACTTTTACTTTCTACTACAGGTAATCCACCAATTTCTCCTTCTTTTAAAAGGTTACCATCTATAGTTATTAAAGCATAATCATTTTTTACACTTAAATCTTTAACAAGAGCTGTTTTTCCTATACCAGCATCTCCTATAATTAACGGAACTTCTCCCATTTCTAAAACTAATTGAACAGCCTTTAAAGCTTCTCTGTAATTCATTTAATTCACCAACTCTCTATTTCTTAAAAGCTTAATTTATAATCTACAACTATTTGTTTACATTTTTTACTTCCATGTTCTTTAACAAGTCCTAATTTATCCATTTCTAAAACCTTAAGCTCTAGAAAGTTTATAATATAATCTCTGTCTATATCTTCACTACTTAATTTTTCTTTTAATACAGCTTCAACCATATCTAAATCTATACTTTCATATAAAAATTTAACTACTTCTATATTATCTTCAACAAATTTTTCAATATCATCATAATCATAATAATCTATATAGTTTATAGCTTCAGCACTCTTTTTCACTGCGGCTCTCATTACTTCAAGACTAGGACCTTTTATAAATTTAATAGCTCCCCATTGATTTTCTACTGCTGCCATTTGAACTCTTTCTGAAGGATTTTCTATATACTTTATTGAATCATAATCCTTTTGAACTGCTATAACTTGAAGGTCTTCACTAGCATCCTTAACATATTGAATTGCCCACCCTTTTGCTTCTAGAGCTGCCTTTATGACCTCTTCACTTGGATCTTTTATTAAATTTAATACATTCCATGTTGCTCTTACAGCTATTTTTTTTATTTCATCATCTGCATTTTTTATATGCTCAATTGCTGATGGACTTCTTTTTATAGCTTCTATTTGAATTTCCCTTGATGGATTTTCTAAATATTGAATTAAAAAGGCATTATTTTTAATAGCCTCTAATTGAATTTCTTCTGAAGGATTTTCTATATCTTTTATCATTAAAGGGTTTTTCCTAATTTCAACCAATAAATCCTTATTTTCCATA
The DNA here is from genome assembly GCA_963557775.1 of uncultured Sarcina sp. Lineage (GTDB taxonomy): Bacteria > Bacillota > Clostridia > Clostridiales > Clostridiaceae > Sarcina. The sequence continues at coordinate 37,020 of CAUWDH010000014.1, read as the reverse complement.
GTATACACCTCATTTTTTTTCACAAACTAATATCGAGCTTCCTACCCAAACATTACATATTTCATTATTCTTAACAAAGAGTTCCCCTTTGCTTAAGAAAAAAAGCTATAATATTGAGTGTAATACCCTACTATTATACTCAACATTATAGCATAAAGATAATTATTATTAAATAATAATTATCCACTTCTTATCTATCATAGTCCTTCAATAAAGCAACAATTCCATTATATAATTTTTCCTTATAATTTTCATGCTCTATTTCTTCTTTATTATTAGGCTTTGGTAATTCAATTAAAGATACCTTTGCTCCTAAAGCTTTTGCATAAGCAACTAAATATCCTTTAAAATCATCATTCAACTCTCTATTTTTAAATCCAAATTCAATATCGAAATATTTTCCAATCTCAACATCTCCAATAGTCTCATTTAACCAACCATGAACATCTAATAAAATTACCTTACTTGATTCCTTATTAATATTAAAAACTAAATTTGCTAAAGCCTTTGATTCTGGAACAGATAAAGGTTCTTCTCCATTAAAATTTCTATGATTTTTATTAACTTCAAATTCTGTAGGAAAGTTTCTATTTAAATCTACTTTATGAGTTATTTGACACCTTCCTGGTCCATTATTAGTATAGCCATCTAAAAGTCCATCTGGATTAGAAGATGGTATTATATAAATACTCCACTCTTTTACATTTAATCCTTCATATTCTCTAGAAAGTCTATGTATTATGTATTCTGAAATTTTTGTTAATTCATAGCCATCCCTAGACCAAGCATCTTCAAAACCATGTATAGCAAAATTAACTATTAAACTTTTATATCCATTTCCTATTTTATAAAAATATAAATCCCTTCCTAATCCACTTTTACCATATATAACTTTTGACACATTTTTATCAACTTTAAAATTATTAAATCCTTCTAAAATTTTCTCATTTTCATTCACTTCACCTTTATGTTCTAACTTTAAATTAAATATTTCATTATTTATGGACATGGCCGCTGTGCTTAAACCTAACCCCATAGCTAAAACCACAGAACTAATCAAAAGAAACTTACTCTTATTTTTTTTCTCCTTATACCCCATTTGTCTCCCCCAATTTCATTAGTTATTTCTAAAATTATCAAAGACATAACCGTAGACTTAATTCAGGTGGAGTTTTTCCTCCATCTGAATGCTTAGTCGTAGTTATCTAGAAGTGTGAGGCTGTTTATCTCCTACTTAAATGACTAACTAAAACTTACTCAGTGAGCAATGTGAGCGGAGTTGTTTCCTATAGAACATAGGAGTATTGCAGCCTCTAGCTATTAGATAAAAAAGACCATATCAAAAATTTATAGAATCTCCTTCTATTATTTTGATACAGTCTATATTAATTAAAACTACACCTATATTAAATTTCGTTTTATATTTAAAATTCTTTAAATTTTTCTATATCTCTTCTTATACTATTTAAAAGATTATTAAGCTCCCAAATTTCACTTTCTTCTATTAATTTATTTAAGGTCATTTGATATCTTGAAGCCTCTGCAATTTTTCCTATAGATATAAGAGTCAAAATATTATTCATTATATTAGTAATAATATCTGATTTGATTTCAAATAATTTTTGAGCATCCATAATTTCATCTTTTATAGTTAACATTTCTTCATCTAGATTAAAAGCAGCATCAGCAGCATTCTTTAACTTCTTCTGTATTTCTAAAGGTACATTCTTTTTATATTTATAATTTAAAGAGTGTTCTATAGTTGCCCAGAAATTCATAGCTAAAGTTCTTATTTGAAACTCCGCTAATATCATTTTTTCTCCATCTGCCATATTAACTGGATATCTTATTACAATATGATAACTTCTATATCCACTAACTTTTACGTTACTTATATAGTCCTTTTCATATAATATTTGCATGTCCTTTCTAGAACGTAATATTTCTATTACCTTATATATATCATCAACAAACTGGCACATTATTCTTATACCAGCAATGTCTTCAAGTTCGTATTCAACTCTACTAATTGGGATATTATACTTATTAGCTTTTTCTAAAATACTAGAAACTTCTTTTACTCTTCCTGTTACAAATTCTATAGGAGAATATTCATTTTTCCTTCTATATTCTTTTCTTATACTTCTTAGCTTTACCTTTAATTCATCAACAGCCTGTTCATAAGGTGTCAAAAATTGTTTCCAATCATTTATAGCCAAAGTATACCACCTACCCTTTTATTCGCATTACATAGTGAATTATATGTTATCTTTTCCATTAACTTAACATAAACCTAGACTCAACTCAGATAGAGTTAAATTCTCTCTGAATACTTAGTCAAACTTATCTAAAAGTGCAAAACTATATAAGATGTATCAATTACAGTACATCTTTTCTGCCTTTTACCTAGCTATATAGCTATCTTGACAGATATAAAAATAATATAAATTATGATACAACCCCTATTATAGTCTCTACCTATGAGATAAAAATTCCTTATTTATTATATCAAAAAAAGTAGTAAAATTAAATGATTTCCATACGATAATTTAAATGATTAACTAGAAAAATCAAACTATTACATATTGCTAAAAGGAAGGAAAATAAATTATGAATTTAACAAGTGTGACTTAAATTACCCAAAACAAATATTAGCTAATAATTCTTTAAAAGAAATTTATATAATAAAAAAATAACTTGTCCTGTTTGTGAAAATATTTTTGATATAAAAGTTAACAAAGCAAAGAAAGCCATAATGAGTTAAAAGAGACTATGCTCTAAAGTAGTATAAATTGCTACTTTTTAAATATAGTCTCTTTTCATTAAAATATTTTTACTCTTCTATTAAAATAGGATTAAAGTCTATAAAGTCACAGCTAGTTAATAGATATTCAATGCCTTGTCTTTCTCCATTAAGTACCCACTTTTTATCTGCATTATGTAAATGTCCATATATTACTTTTCTAACATTATACTCTTTAAATATGTCCATAAAATCTGTATCCTTTAAACTTTCAGTGCAAGGAGGATAATGCATCATTACTATTATTTTTTCATATCCTGCTTTTTTTGCAGCTTCTAAGGATAATCTTAATCTTCCTTTTTCTCTTTCAAAAATTTTCTTATCATGTTCAGTAAATTTTTTCTCTGTTCCTTCACAGATCCATCCTCTTGTTCCACATATAGCAATATCTTCATAATTGAAAAAATTATTCTGTATAAAATTCATATCATCATATAAGGAATTAAGCTTACTTATGCTACTCCACCAATAATCATGATTTCCTTTTACCAATATTTTTTTACCTGGAAGGTTATGAACCCATTCTAAATCTGCTTTACCAGCTTTAATGTCCATAGACCAAGAGATGTCACCTGCAATGAGAACAGTGTCTTCATTTTTTACTTTTTTAATCCAAGCTTCCTTTATTTTTTCATGATGATCAATCCAATGTTCTCCAAAAATCCCCATCGGCTTATCTGTTGTCAAAGCAAGGTGTAAATCTGAAATAGCATATAAAGCCATAAATCTTCCTCCTAATTACTTTTTTCCATCTAATTCTGTTATATAAGCTATAACATTAGCTACTGCATCATATAATTCATAAGGAATAGAATCTCCAACATCTACATTGCAAAGCAAATCGGTAAGTTCCTTATTATAAACAATAGGTACTTCATTTTCCTTTGCCCTTTCAATTATATTATCAGCTATTATTCCCATTCCAGCAGCAGAAACTACTGGAGCGTCAAAGTTATCTTTATAAGTTAGTGCTGCTGCTTTTTTTCTGTAGTCCATATATCCCCCTATATTAATCTATCTAAAATACTATTCTTAGAATTATTAAAAAAATCTCTATAGGTGCTTATATCACTTTTTTTATAGACTTTCTCACTAACAAAAATATACGGCATAAATCCCAATAGTTCAAGTGATTTTTCTAGCTTACTTAGATTTTCTCTAATATATTCTATATTTTCTTTTTGTACTTTTATTTCTACATTTAAATTTTTATCTGAAAATTTTAATAAAGCGTCAACCTCACCAATATTTACAGTTTTTACTGCTAAAGCAAGTTTTATATTATTTTTATTTAATTCCTTTCCCTCTAACCTTTCATCTTTTATAATAAGTCTAAATCCATACTCTTCCTTATTAATATTTATTGGTACATCCAAATAATAATATTCATTACTAAAATCATTAAAAAGTTTAAAATCATTAATATTATTTTTTATTAAATTAGCTATTGCTTCTGACTTATTAGGAGATGTTATTGTTTCTTTTATAAGATTTTTAATTATACCTTTCATTTCTTTTTCTTTATTTTTTATTTCACTTACTATATCTTTTGTATTTGTAAATAAAGTTTTATCTTCTTTTGCTATGTTTTTTAAATCTTTTATTTTTTCTTTTATATCTTCAAAGTCATTAACACTTATATGTACTTTTTTATTTAAAAACTTACTTAACTTCTCTTCTATAATTTCTTTACTTACTGTTCCTTGTAATATATCTTCTTTATTATATCCTATGCTTTTTAATATATTGAGAAGTTTATCTTTCAAGAATAATTTATTTAAATCTACTTTACTATTTTTATTTTCTCCCTCATCATAACTTAATATTCCTTCAATAAATTCATCTTGATTCATCTCTTTATTTATATAATTTTCTTTAACTCTATCTTTATAACTTTCACCAATTTCATTTTTAATAAATTCATTATTTATTTTTTCTTCTTTATAATTATTTTCACTATAATTAAGTTGACTTTTCTCCCCTAAATCATTTTTATTACTTAAATATTTCAACATTTCTTTTTCTTCAGAAATATATTTAGAGCTTATACCTTTATTATCTAATTTTACAACATTGCTATGATTTATTTCTTCATCTTTATAAGAAAAATTAGTACTTAAAATTTCTTCATTAATTCCTCTGCTTTCAATATCTTTTACTATATGAAAAATGCTATTTTCACTTTTAAATATGTTATTAAAACTTCTTATATTTTCTTTATCAATAACAATATTGTTTTCTAAAAGGCTTGCCATATTACCTTTATTAATTTTTGATAATTCCTTAAAAAATTCCCTTAACTCATTCTTAAAATCTATCTTCTCATGTAATTCATCTGAAGCTTTACTTTTTATATAATCCTCTAAAGTTCCTAAAGACTTTTCAAATTCTTCAACAGGTCTTTCAACTAAACTAAGGAAATTATTGAACTTATTAATATTTTCTTTAGTTAAAGGAATTTCATGCTTTAACATAACCTCTAAAATGTTTTTTAATTTGAAGGAAAGATTATTTTCTTTCATAAATAATTCTAAATTATTATTAATTTTCTGAACAGGCTTATTAAAGCCTTCCACCGTTAATTTAATTTCTCCACCTTCAGAACTTAAAACTTCAAAACTATAAGCCTTTCCCCTAATAAGCTTACTAATATCTACTTCAATCTTTGCTTTTAGTTCCTTTCCATCCTTTAAAACTAAAGTAGCTTCTCCTTTTTCTAAATTAATTTCTTTAATTTCTCCTCTAAGTTTAATTCCCTTTCTTAAATTACTATCTATAGCCTTAATAGACTTTATATTTTCTATATTTAAAACTCGCATATTATAATCCCCCAAAATGAATTATTCTTTCAACTAAAAAGATTATCGAAAAATAAAAACAAGAATTGAGAATTTTGAACATTAAAAAAACTCTATATAGAAATGTTTTACACAAATCTATATAGAGTTTAAATTATAACTTTTACTTCATAGCTAGAAAATATAATACTCCTGTAGTTATGCTATTACTATTTTGTAGTATTTCTTTTTACCTTTTTTAACAAGTACCATATTATCTACAAAGTCTGCTTCTTCTAATACTTTTTTGAAATCTTCAACTTTCTTATCGTTTATTGATAATCCACCTTGTTGAACCATTCTCTTTCCTTCACCTTTTGATGGGAAAACTTTATTAGCTACTAAAATTTCTAGTAATTCTTTTCCTAAGTCTTCTTTTTCTATGCTTATTGTTGGAACATTATCCATATTTGCTCCACCACCAAATAAAGCTTCTGCTGCTTCTTGAGCTTTTCTAGCTTCTTCTTCACCATGAATAAGTTTAGTTACTTCAAAAGCAAGAACCTTCTTAGCCTCATTTATAGCTGAACCTTCTAAGCTTGATAATCTTTTTATTTCATCCATTGGTACGAATGTTATTAATCTTAAGCATTGTTCAACATCTTTATCTCCAACATTTCTCCAGTATTGGTAGAAGTCATATGGTGATGTTTTTTCAGGATCTAACCATAATGCTCCACCTACTGTTTTACCCATTTTTTGACCTTCTGAATTTGTCAATAATGCACAAGTCATTGCGTAAACACTTTTTTGTGATTTCTTTCTAACTAAGTCAACACCAGCTATCATATTTGACCATTGGTCATCTCCACCTAATTGCATTTTACAATCATATTTTTTATTTAACTCATAAAAATCAAAAGCTTGCATTAACATGTAGTTAAATTCTAAGAATGAAAGCCCCTTTTCCATTCTTTGTTTGAAACATTCTGCTGCTAACATTTTGTTTACTGAGAAGTGAACCCCTATATCTCTTATGAATTCAACATAATTTTGATTTAATAACCAATCTGCATTGTTAACAAGTAAAGCTTTATCATCTGAAAAGTCTATGAATTTTTCCATTTGCTTTTTAATAGCCTCAACATTATGAGCTATAGTTTCTTTAGTCATCATAGTTCTCATATCAGTTTTTCCACTTGGATCACCAATCATTGCTGTTCCACCACCAATTAATGCTATTGGTCTATGTCCTGCCTTTTGCATATGTGCCATGAACATCATTGCTATAAAGTGACCTACATGTAAACTATCAGCAGTTGGGTCAAATCCAATATAAAAAGTGATTTTCTCCTTCTCTAATAATTCTCTAGTTTCTTCCTCATGTGTAAATTGTTTAATATAACCACGTTCAATAAGGGTGTCTAAAACATTCTTTTCTTTTTCCATATTAAATTCCTCACCTTCATATTTTTTATTAGATTAAACTTAAATTATTTGCAAAAAAAAATTCCCATCCTACAACAAAGGACGAGATTATCGTGGTACCACCTTAATTCATTATGAATGAAATTACATTCATAACCTTAACTAGGTTAATAACGAAACCTAACCGATGTAACCTAATTTACCATTTTAGGTAAAGTTCAGCCCATAACTCCGAGATGTATTCAAAGTAAATATCTTAAAAGCTTCTCATCAACCAGCAATTTTCTGTTAAGTTTAGATACTCCTACTAGTTCTCTTCACAGTCTTTAATTATAAAGCTATAGTAAATTTATAGCTTAAGTTTATCTTATTTATAATTATAGTACATTATTAAAGTCAAATGCAAATACTATTAATATTAAATAAGTCTTATTAAAAATTTAATCTTAGATTTAAATTATTTCTAAAATAAGCTTAAATCTATTCTTTTATTATATTTCTCTAATTTAAATAAGTCAACATATTTTCCTAATTTTATAATGCTTATTCTAGCTTCTAACTATGAGATATAATTTTATGTTGGTTATGTATTTATCCTAATTTTAATAATTTTAATTATAGTCTATAAATAATCAACTCAAAAATAATAACTTATCTCTAAAGAACATTAGAATTATATTATATCATTTTAAACTAAAAAGTACTGAAGGAAACAATTATAAACTTAGTCTCTTTCATATATCTAAAATAGCTGAAGCTCTAAAACTATTTCATCGCTTCAACTATCATACTAATCTTCTTAGATGCTTTTAAATCCGCAAAAATTCAATCAAAACCATTTAAACTTTCACTTTACTTTAATTAAGTTTTATTTTTACTTATTAAATTTATGCATATTTCTTTATAAAACTTGGAATTTCCTCTAATTCCTTATGAATATTTATAAATACGTTTACATTATATTTTGAACTTAACTCATCTAAAGAATTTAAATACATTTTTAATCCATCATAATTATTATTATTGATAATTTCTCCAAAACCATCAATATATATATTTTCTATATCATAATCACTAGAAAGTAAACCATATAAAAATCCTTTAAATTCACAATATCCACTAACTGGATAATCATCCATTGCTACAAATCTTATCTTGCTATTAAGCATTAACATTCTTTTTTTATCATCATCTATATAAATAGAATTTCCTTTTAAATTTTTCACTTCGTCATTAGCTAATTCAATTAATGTCTTACTTTTCCCAGATCCTCTTTTACCACAAAATAATCTTATCATCGTAGACACCCCTTTATAAAATATTTTTAATATTTAAAGAACTTATTACTAGCTTACTAACTTTGAAATCACCTCTATTTATATTTTGGATTATCTTATATTTTATTATATTAATATATACAGTTAAAAAATCACTATTTCCTATAATTTCTTATAATAATTTTTTATTTCTTTCGAGAAAAATCCTTATTAAAATTCTAAATACATAATATTTATCTCATAGATAGAAACTGTAATATTCCTATATTTTACAAATAAATGATAAACATCCTCATACTTCTAAATAAAAGGAATACTAAACATTCAAGTAGAGTCAAAATTCCACTTGAATTAAACTTATATTTTCATACTACATATAAGTTTTCATTAGCTACAATACTCTATAAAAATAAAAAAAAATTAGATTTTCCTAAAGAAAAACCTAATTTCATTTTTACCTATGTCTTAATTTGTAATCCTTATAACTCTAGCTAAAAAGTTAAAAATCTTTTAAGAACAAAATAATAATTTTTAAAATTCTACTCTATTTTTTCCATTAGCTTTCGCCTTATATAGGTTTTCATCAGCTACTTTTATTATATGATCTATATCTATGTTATCAGTTATTTCTTCCACAAAAGTTACTCCAAAACTCATTGTTATTTTTACAATTCTACCATCCACTAATCTTAAAGGAAATCGTTCAATATCACTTCTTATATGCTCAACTTTTTTCATAATTTCAATTTTATTTTCTTTATTTTCTACAAGCATTATTATTTCTTCTCCACCATATCTAGCTATAACATCTTTCTCATTAAGATTAAAGTTCATTATTCTTATAACATGCTTTAGAGTATAATCACCCACTAAATGCCCGTAATTATCATTTATTTTCTTAAAATTATCTATGTCTGCCATAACTAAAGCAAAATATTTTTTTGATTTTGTCTTTATTATTTCATCAAAAATTTCATAAAAATGTTTTCTGTTATATATATCTAAAAATACATCTTTTTTAGTTGCTTCTTGTATCTTTTTGTATAAATTTCTATTAGTTAATGCCATAGCTACCTGATTTGAAATGTGCTCTAAAAATTTGATATCTTTTTCTTGAAAAAATGCATAATACTTATGCTCTACAACTATATATCCTATAAAATTCTCATTAGCTATCATAGGCACTGCTATTAATGAATGTATATCATCTCTATCTTTATCATTTTCAAATATTTTTTCTTGATCATTTATTAAAAAAGTTTTTCTCTCCTTCAAAAGTTTTAGTTCATAATGTGCTTTAACATCTTCTATTCTCTTGCAATTACTAACCTTTGCTTCTAATGAAAAACCATTAAACATATGTATTGTAGAGTAATTAACTCCAAGAACTCCTATTATACTATCATTTATCTTTTCTAGTAATTTATCATCAAACATATACATATTTATATATTGTCCCATTTCGACAATATTTGCAAATATACTTAAGTTTCTTTCTAATTGATAGTTTGATTCTTTTAATTCACGAAGCTTAGATTCTACAAATTTACGATAGCTTTTAAATTCTTCATTTAGACACTCATAAAGCTCTTTATAATCCATAACTCCCCCAAGATTCCTAACCTAAAATTGAAATCTCCTAAAACTTTTGTTTTTAAATCTTTCATTGCCTCAAAGTAATTGTTTTAAGTGATTTTTATCATATTTTAAATTATTATATACTTTGCATTATAATTATACATTTATTATCGCTCATAAAGAATAGAAAAAGCACTAAATAACAAAAAATTAACATATATTATAGATAGTTTATATTTTTTATGATATATTTAAATTTATATAATAAGAAACTTATTAATTTTACAGTTTCTTCCTAAAAATAAGAATTTATAAAAAATTAAATGAATATACAATTTTAAATTTTGTATATCAAAATAGACTATAATTTTTATTTATTAAATGAATTTTAGCAATTAAAGACTAGCATTTTTATTAACTTTAATCTTATAATAGAGTGTTGGAAATTAAAATTACAGGAAAAGGAAGGATAATTATGTCAAACACACCAAATTCATCTAATTTTATAAAAAATATCGTAATTGATGATATTAAAAGTGGAAAACATCAAGAAATAATCACTCGTTTCCCACCAGAGCCAAATGGATATCTTCATATCGGTCATGCAAAATCAATAGTTTTAAACTTTGAATTAGCTGACGAATTTAAAGGAAAAACAAATCTTAGATTTGATGATACAAACCCAGTTAAAGAAGATACTGAATATGTAGAATCAATTAAAGCTGATGTTAAATGGCTTGGATTTGATTGGGATAACTTATTCTTTGCTTCAAATTACTTTGATACAATGTATGAAAAAGCAGTTCTTTTAATAAAAAAAGGCTTAGCTTTTGTTTGTGACTTATCATCTGAAGAAATGAAAGAATATAGAGGTACTCTTACTGAACCAGGTAAAAACAGTCCTTATAGAAATAGATCAATTGAAGAAAACCTTGCTTTATTTGAAAGAATGAAAAATGGAGAATTTGCAAATGGTGAGAAAGTATTAAGAGCAAAAATAGATATGAGTTCTCCAAATATAAACATGAGAGATCCTGTTATATATAGAATTGCTCATTCAGAACACCATAACACAGGTAACAAATGGTGCATATATCCAATGTATGATTTTGCTCATCCAATCGAAGATGCTATAGAAGGAATAACACACTCTATTTGTACTCTTGAGTTTGAAGATCACAGACCTTTCTATGATTGGGTTGTAAGAGAATGTGAAATGGAATCAATCCCAAGACAAATAGAATTTGCAAGACTTAACATAACAAATACAGTTATGAGTAAAAGAAAACTTAAACTTCTTGTAGATACAGGGGTGACTGATGGTTGGGATGACCCAAGAATGCCTACTATAGCAGGTCTTAGAAGAAGAGGATATACTCCTGAATCAATAAGAAACTTCTGTAGAGAAATTGGTGTTTCAAAAGCTTACTCAACAGTAGATTCACAAATGCTTGAATACTTCATAAGAGATGATTTATCAACTAAGGCTGAAAAAGCAACTGTTGTTATAGATCCATTAAAAGTAGTTATAACAAACTACCCTGAAAATGAAAGTGAAATTCTTGAAATTCCTGCTGATCCAAAGGATGAAAGCAAGGGAACTATAAAAACTACTTTCTCAAGAGAAATTTATATTGAACAAGAAGATTTCATGGAAGAACCTATACCTAAATATTACAGATTATTCCCTGGAAATGAAGTAAGACTTAGAGGTGCATATTTTGTAAAATGTACTGATGTAATAAAAGATGAAAATGGAAAAGTAACTGAAATTCATTGTACTTATGATCCAGAAACTAAGAGTGGAACTGGTTTTACAGGAAGAAAAGTAAAATCAACTATTCACTGGATAGATGCAAAAGATAATATTCCTGCTGAATTTAGATTATATGAGCCACTAATAAATGATGCAGAAGCTGGAAATAGTTCAAACTTCCTTGATGATATAAATCCAAATTCACTAATAATCAAACAAGGCTTTATAGAACCAAGATTAAAGGATGCTAAGATTTTAGATAAATTCCAATTTATAAGAAATGGTTATTTTACAGTTGACTCTAAATATACAACTGCTGGGAAATTAGTCTTTAACAGAATAGTTCCATTAAAAAGTTCTTTTAAACTAAAAAAATAAAAAATAAAAATGGAGTTTCCTCTAAGATAAAATAAATATTCTTTATGAGGTTCTCCATTTTTTAAATTACTTTAAGAATTTTTCAATATTAGGGATTATTTTTTCTAATCTCTTTAATCCAAAATCTGCTGGTTTAAGTGTTACATAGTCAACATTAATAGTATCTAATTCTGCTTTTATTTTATTTTCAATTATAATAACTTCTGGTGATATTAAGACTGCTCTTATATCTTTATCTTTAACTACATCTAAATATCTATCAGGTGTTTCAAATACCCATTCTATTGGTAAATTATTCTTTTCTACATACTCTTTTGCTGCCTTCTCAAATGCTCTTGATTGTGGTAATCCCTTACTAACTACTAAAAACTTGTTCACTTTTAAATCATCCTTCCCCATAAATATTTATTTTAATACTTTATTGTAATTATATTAATCATAGCAACAAGCTTATTCTTAATAATGTATGAATTTGTAGTTACCCTATTATTATATAAGTCAACAACTACTAATATACTTAATAATTAAAGCAATTTCCATGCCATTCTTTCTTATTCTTCTAATAATCTATCCTAAGATACTCTATTATTATTTTTAAAATTATTCTGTATATATATGTGTATACCTTTTTGTATATTCACTCTAACATTTTGTAAATTTTACTTATTTATATTATTAGATTCCTTAAAATTTTCTTAATATCTACATGTTTTTTTATTTTTTATTTTTATAACAAATTAATGTGTTTATTTTTAAAATTAAACTTTTATACACAAATATTTTAAACTTTAAACACATTTTTATTGTAAAAATTTAGTAGTAGAGTTTTTTATGAGATAAAATGGTATGTTTTGAGAGGTGTGTAAATGAAAAAATCAACAAATAAAGACTTGATTTTAGAGTACATTAAATCTAAAAGCCAAGGTAATAATGATTCAAATTTCGGTTGTGAAACTAATGAAATAGCCCAAAAATTAAATATAAAAAGAGCTAATGTTAGTAAGATTCTTAATGAATTATATGTTGAAGGTAAAGTTCTTAAAATCAAAGGAAAACCTGTACTTTACAAAATAAATTCAAATATCCCTAACAAAAAAAATTCCTTTACTGTGAATATAGACAACATAATTGGTGGAAATAAAAGTTTAAAAAATTGCGTTCAACAAGCTAAAGCAGCTATGCTTTACCCTCCTCATGGACTTAATACATTATTACTTGGAGAAACAGGAGTTGGAAAAACTATGTTTGCTGAGCTTATGCATAGGTTTGCTATAGAAAGTAGTATTTTTTCTCCTGAAGCCCCATTTATATCCTTCAACTGTGCTGATTATGCTAATAATCCTCAACTTCTATTAACTAGATTATTTGGTTGTAAAAAAGGTGCCTATACTGGTGCTGATAAAGATACTATAGGTTATGTTGAAAGAGCAAATAACGGTATTTTATTTCTAGATGAAGTTCATAGATTACCACCTGAAGGACAGGAAATGTTATTCTACTTAATGGATAAGGGGGAATTTACACCGCTTGGTGAAACTGAATTTGTTAAAAAAAGTGAAGTACTAATCATCTGTGCTACTACCGAAAACACTAACACTACTCTACTTCAAACTTTTAGACGTAGAATGCCTATGAATATAACTTTGCCAGCTCTCCGTCATAGAACTTTTGAAGAACGCTTTGATTTAATATGTGAATTCTTAAAAATAGAAGCATCTAGAATAGGAAAAGAAATTCTAGTTACACCAAATAGTCTTAGATGTCTTTTACTTTATAATTGTTCTTCTAATATAGGACAATTAAAAAGTGATATACAACTTGGTTGTGCAAATGCCTTTTTAAAGTGTATCTCTAAGGGAGAAAAAACTATCTATCTTAATAATAGTGCTTTTGCTCCCCATGTAAAACAGGGTCTTATTCTATATAAAAAACATATGAGTGATATTGATAACATAGTTAAAGAAAATAAACAAATTTCCTTTAAAGCTAATGGTTCTGAAGAATTAGTTGAAATCATTAAAGGAAAATTACCAGATAACTTTTATGAAACTATGGAAGGAAAAGTTGAAGAACTTCAAAAGCGTGGTATAGATAATCAAGATATTAATGTAGTCCTTTCTAATGAAATAAATAGATATTTTAAAAAATTAGCTTCAAATGTTAGAGAAAATATAAATAAAGAAGAAATTTCAAAGCTAGTTTCTCCTGAAATTATAGAAATGGTAGAAGATTTTCTTAATAATTCTGTTAAAGAATTGGATAGAATTCTTCCTGCTAAAACATTTTATGGTCTATGTCTTCATATAGACTCTACTATAAAAAGATTAAAATCAGGTAAATTAATAAATAATCCTAGCTTAGAAGCTATTATTGAGGAACACCGTGAAGAATATGCTCTTTCCCTTAGCTTTGTTAGTAAAATAGAAAAAAGATTCAATCTAAAAATTCCTAATGATGAAGTTGGATTTATTACCATGTTTTTAACTCTAGGAAAAAATCCACATTTAGATGAAGCCAATTATCCTATTGTAATTGTTGCCATGCATGGTAATTCTACAGCAACTTCAATGGTTGATGTAGCAAGAAAGCTTATTAATGCCCATAATATTTATCCATATAATATGAGTTTGGATAAAAATGATACAGTTGCTTATAAAGAATTAAAAGAACTTATTCTCTCTAATCATAATGGTGGTGGTGTATTACTTCTTGTAGATATGGGCTCCTTAAAAATGTTTGCTCCATTAATCTCAGAAGAAACTGGAATAAAAATAAAAGTAATTGAAATGGCTTCTACCCTTACGGTCCTTGAATGTGCTAGAAAAGCAATGATTGATAAAAATATTGATAATATATGCTACTCAGTACAAGAAAGCCATCTTAATTATCTGAATTCTAATATAACTAATCTTAAGGAAAATTTTACTGCTAAAAAAGATAATATAATCATAACTGTATGCTCTACTGGTCAAGGAAGCGCTTTAATAATAAAAGATATTATTCAAAAAAAGATAGATACAGATAAATACAATATTCAAATAATCCCTCTTAATATTGATAGCATTAATGAATTCTATCCTTCTGTAAATAATTTAGGAGAAGATAAAAATATTATAGCCATAGTTGGAAGCTTTAATCCCGAAATATATGGTATACCTTTCATATCTATTACCGATTTATTTTTAGATGACTCCTTAAATAAATTAAAAAAATTAATTTTAAAAAACAGTTCTAAATTTAATCCTCTATATACAGAAGTTATAGAGAGACATAAAGATAGAGTTAAAAATTTTTTAAGTGAAAATGATTATAAAAATTTTATAATTAATCTTTTAAATTTTATTGATAAAAACATAGAAAAAGATTTAAAGGAAGAAAAAACTCTTGGACTAATTATTCATTTAACCTGTGCTTTAGAAAGAATATATAATTTAGAAAATAAAGAACTTAAATGTACTTTTAAAGAAAAAATTATATTATCTTATAAAAAAGAATTCCAATTATTAAAATCATTTTTTAATAGTAGCAATAATTGTTCAAAATTAGAATTTAATGATGATGAAATTTGCTTTATTTTAAGAACTATTAAAGAAATTTAATAAAAATTTTAATTTCAAATTAATAGTATATTACCTATAAGCATGTGTATATTTTTAACAACCATGTGTATAGAGTATATAGATTTTTCATCTGTAATACTCTATACACTATTTTTTTCCATTTATGAAAACGTAATGATTAAGCCATTTTGTTTTTTTGGCACAGAAGTTGCTTTAATATATGCCATAAGATATTTTAGATAAATTTATTTATGAGGGGGATAAAAAATGAAAAAAATATTATTAATATGTTCAGCTGGCATGTCAACATCATTACTAGTTACTAAAATGCAAAAAGCAGCTGCAGAAAAAGGATTAAGCTTAGATATTTCTGCTACTGGTTCAGGTACTTACAAAGCTGAAGCTGCAAAAGCTGATGTTATCCTTTTAGGTCCACAAGTTAGATTTATGTTAAAAGAAGTTTCAAATGCTATTCCAGGAAAACCAATTGAAGTTATTGATATGAGATCCTATGGAAAAGTTGACGGTGCTGCTGTAGTAGACCAAGCAATGAAATTATTGTAATTAATTTTTAAATCTCATTTTATTTTTTCTAGTTAACATAACTTTTTATAGTTAACTAAATTAAATTTGTTAAAAAATATTTATATATATTTTTTAAGTTTTATGTTTTTTTATAATTTAATATTTATACAAGGGGGAATTATTCATGAATTTCGTAAACAAACTTGGCGACTGGCTTGAAAGACACGTCATGCCTATCGCTACAGTTATTGGTGGCCAAAGACATCTAGCTGCCTTAAGAGATGGTTTTATAGCTACTCTTGCTGTCAACCTTATTGGTGCAATGGCATCTTTAATCAACAACGTTTTAATAAGAGACTGGTCTCTTATCGGGGAACAATTAAACAAAATTGCCTTCTATAAAGAATCAATACAACCTACTTTAAGTAAGTATATTGAACCTGTATTATTAAGAATCAATTTTGGTACCCTAGCAATTATAACAATATTTTTAGTAGTTAGTATTTCATATAACCTAGCTAAATCATACGAAGTTGATGGTATGGGTGCTGCATTATCTTCTACTGCTTCATATTTTGTTATCTTAGCAATTTCTAGAATAACTGAAGGTGCAGATGCTACTGGAGCTGTAGATGCTGCTGGTAAGGCTATAATGCTAAAAATTAAAACTGATGGTGCATTAATTCCATTTAGTGATTTAGGTTCAACAGCTATGTTTACTGGTATTATTGTTGCTCTTATTGCTACTGAAATCTTTGTAAAGGTTACTAAAGCTGGTTGGGTTATTAAAATGCCAGAACAAGTACCTCCTGCTGTATCAAGAGCATTCTCTGCTATATTCCCTGCTGGATTATCTGTAGTAGTTTTCGCTATAATAAGCGTAATCTTCACTGATTTCGTAGGTACTCCATTTAAGGATTTCATAGAACAAATGATTCAAAATCCATTAATAAAACTTGGACAATCTCCATTTACTTATATTTTCATGGTATTATTAGCTCAATTATTATGGTTCTTTGGTATTCATGGTTCAAACATGACAGATCCTGCTATGAATACTATGTACAAACCACCACTATATGAAAATATAGACGCTTTCAATAAAGGTGGAGCTGCTGCTGTTCCTAATGTATTAACAAGAAACTTCTTAGATGTTTATGCTATGCATGGTGGTTCAGGTGCTACACTAGGTTTAGTTATAGCTATTTACTTATTCTCTAAAAAACAAGAATATAAAGAACTTGCTAAACTTGCTACTGCTCCTGGTTTATTCCAAATCAATGAGCCTGTAATATTCGGTTTACCAATGGTATTAAACCCATTAATGTTTATACCATTCGTATTTACTCCAGCTATCTGTGTTACTATAGCCTATGTCTTTACTGCAATAATACCGTTTGCTGATAAGATTGCTGCTGAAACAGCATGGACAACACCTCCAGTACTAGGTGCATTCTTAGCTACTAACGGTGACTGGAAAGCTGCAGTTGTGGCATTAGGTACGTTCTTATTATCAATAGTTATATACGCTCCATTCATTATTGCTGCTAACAGAATCGGTAATGAGGATGAAGTTGCCGCTGAAAGCATGAAATAATTTAAAATAAAAAAAGGTGATGGTGGGATTTCCCCTATCATCTTTTTTATTTTACAGATAAAGATATTTCTTTAGCTAAAATTTTAATTTAAGCTATACTTTTAGTAATCCTTTATCTAAAAATATACAATTATTTATCTTAGAAAAACTTATACTAAATTAACTTAAACTTATAAAAAATTAAAATATTATATACATTAATTATTTAATAAACTTTATTTAGCAATATCATTATATATTGTATAATTGCATATATTTTACTAAAATTTATATAATTTATGTGATATAATTAATATAATGATCTACTTGGAGGTGCTTTTTTCCATGGCTATTAACTTAACAAATTTTATAAATGAAGTTGACTTAGATTACCCTAGAGATGAGGTATTTAAAATATTTAAAAAACAAGCTAAACAAGATTTCCCTAGATTTAATGAAAAAGAGGCTATTGGTACTTCTACTAGAAAAACAATAGGTGCTTATTCTACAAAGACAGCAGAGGCTTATGTTGAAATAAGTGATTATATTCCAAATGAAGTTTATGAAGTAACAATTATAACAAGTAAAACAAACACAATGTTTAAATCTAGATATGAACTTAAAGAAGTAAATGATAATAAAACCCACCTTACTCTTATTCAAGATCAAGGAGCTCCTGGTGTATTTTCATCAATTAATACCATAATACAAAAACTACTTTTTAAAGGTAGAGTAAATAGAAAATTTGACTTTTTCGTAGAAGGTTTAAAAAGAGAAATTGAAGGAGAAAGAAAAAGAATAAATCCTAAATATGTTTCTCCTTATGATTCAGAGGTTGCAGCTAATCAATCATCTAAAACTGAAAATGAAAAGGAACCTGTATAACTAGATAAAATACAAGGAGGATGTATTGTAATTCAATACATCCTCTTCTTCTTGTTTCCGTAGTACTGGGAATATACTACTCCAGAATACTTTACTTAAATCCCAAATTTAGGAATCTACTTTTGTGGAGAAAACAACTAAAGTATTCCTTAATCTATATAAATGTGTATTCTATCTAAATATTTATTTAACTAACCTTTTTTCCTAAGGCCTTATCACCCAAAATATACTTCATGGTCCTTTCAGATTTTGGATTATTAAATATCACTAAACTTTCATCAAATTCAACAATTTCCCCTTCATAAAAATAAGCTGTATAATCAGATATTCTTTTTGCTTGTTGCATATTATGAGTTACAATTACCACAGTATATTCATTTTTAAGCTCTATTATAAGCTCCTCTATTTTCTTTGTTGCAATTGGATCTAAAGCTGAAGTTGGTTCATCCATTAATAATATGTCAGGACTTATTGATATAGCTCTAGCTATACAAAGTCTTTGTTGTTGTCCTCCTGACAACTTTAAAGCACTACTGTTAAGTCTGTATCTAACTTCTTCATATAAGCCAACTTTAATTAAAGATTCTCTCACTATTTCATCAATTATTTTCTTATTTGTAATTCCATGAATTTTAAGTCCAAAAGCTATATTATCATAAATACTCATTGGAAATGGATTAGGTCTTTGAAATACCATTCCAATATATTTTCTAAGTTCTAAAACATCATAACTATAAATATCTTTACTTTTATAAGTAATGCTCCCTTTTATTTTTACTGAATCAATTAAATCATTCATTCTATTAAGACACCTTAAAAAAGTAGATTTTCCACACCCCGAAGGTCCTATAAGAGCTGTAACCTTATTTTTTTCAATATTCATAGACACACCTTTTAAAGCTTGTACATTACCATAAAATAATTCTAACTTATCTATTTTCATTTTTAACAACTCCAATCATCCAAATCTTCCTTGTATATAGTCATCAGTTTCTTTTTTCTTAGGTCTTGTAAATACATTATAAGTTTCATCAAATTCAATTAATTTTCCATTTAAAAAGAATCCTGTATAATCAGATATTCTAGTTGCCTGTTCCATATTATGAGTTACAATTACTACAGTATAATCTTTTTTTAATTCTATTATAAGTTCTTCTATTTTTACAGTAGATACTGGGTCTAAGGCAGAGGTTGGTTCATCCATTAATATTACCTTTGGTTTCCCAACAATTGTCCTAGCAATACATAACCTTTGTTGCTGTCCTCCTGATAAATCAAAAGCAGATTTCTTCAGTCGAGTACATACTTCATCATAAAGTCCCACAGCTTTTAAACTATTATTAACCATTTCATCTAAGATTCTTTTATCTTTAATTCCGTGTCTCTTTGGAGCATAAATTATATTTTCATAAATTGATTTAGGAAATGGATTGGGCTTTTGAAATACCATTCCAACTTTTCGTCTAAGCTCAATAAGATTATTACTTTTTATAATATTTTCCTTATCAAAAAAAATATTCCCTTCATATTTAGCATCATCAATTAAGTCATTCATTCTATTTAAACATCTTAAAAAAGTAGATTTTCCACATCCTGATGGTCCAATAAGTGCAACTACTTTCCCTTCTGGAATATCCATTGAAATATTATCTAAAGCCTTTTTATCGCCATAATAAAAATTTAAATTTTCTATCTTAATAATATTATTCATAACTAAACTTCCTCTATCTTCAAATTTTTAAATCTTTTTCTCATATTTATTTCTTAATATAATAGCTATTGCATTCATTCCAAGTAATACAACAAGTAAAACTATTATTCCCGAAGCTGCTAAATTTTGAAAATCAGGTTGTGGTCTTGATGTCCAATTATAAATTTGAAGTGGTAAAGTTGTATAAGATGAAAATAACCCCTCTGGTAAGAAGGTAACATAACTAGCTGCACCAACCATTATTAATGGTGAAGATTCACCTAAAGCCCTTGATATAGAAAGTATAGTCCCTGTTAGTATACCAGGTATAGCAAAAGGTAACACAACTCCTATTATACTTTGCCATTTAGTAACTCCAAGAGCATAAGAACCTTCTCTGAGAGAATTAGGAACATTTTTTAAAGCTTCTTTAGATGTAATAACTATTGTTGGCAATATAAGAATTGCTAAAGTCAAAGCTCCTGTTAAAATTCCTCTTCCTAATTGCATAAATTGTACAAATATAGCTAAACTAACAATTCCATAAACTATTGCTGGCACTCCTGCAAGATTGGCTATATTAAGTTCTACAATTTCTTTTAATCTTCCTGGTTTCATATATTCTTCTATATAAATAGCTGCTCCAATACCAATCGGAAAAACTATAAGTGCTGTAAATACTATAACACTCAAGCTTCCTACTATGGCAGGTAAAACCCCTGCTCTAGAAGCTATTCTAGATGCTGAATTAGTTAAAAAATCAATACTTAAAAATTTTAAACCATCCTTAAATATAGATAATATTAATATAGCTAACATTAATATCCCAAAGGTAGCACAAAGAAAAAGTAAACTTTTAATTATTAAATTAATTCTCTTTCTCTTTTTTATATTATTTTCACAATATTTCCTAAATAAATTTTCTCCACCTTTTATTTCTTCAATATTATTAAGTTCCTTTTTGGAAACTACCACACTACTCTTCCCCATAATAACTTACTCCTTATTCTTCTTATATTGAATCTTATATTCAAGTATATTTTTCACTATAAAGTATTCTTTACTTAAAATTTTTAATTAAGTTAATTTCAAGTTTATAATTCTAATTAATAATAAATTTTACCCTTTTTAACTACTTTTCTTGCAATAATATTTAAAACAAATGTAACTAAGAATAATAAAGCACCAACAATAAATATAGTTTTATATTCAACACTTCCAACTGCTACATCTCCCATTGCCACTGATACCATATATCCAGTCATAGTTTGAACAGAATCTAAGGGATTTAAAGTCATTTGAGGCTTTGCTCCTGCTGCTATAGCCACTATCATTGTTTCTCCTATAGCTCTTGAAATGGCTAATATAATTGATGAAATTATTCCAGATATTGATGCTGGAATAACAATTTTTCGTACTACTTCAAATTTAGTTGCTCCCATAGCATAAGCTCCACTTTTAACAAGCTCTGGCACAGCACTCATAGCATCTTCACTTAATGATGATATAAGTGGAATAACCATAATTCCAACTGCTATGCTAGCACTAAGAACATTAAAAACTTGAATATCACTAATAAAAATTTTTAAAAAAGGAGTTATAATATTTAAGGCAAAGTATCCATAAACAATAGAAGGTATACCTGCTAAAATTTCTAAAAGTGGTTTTAATACTCTCCTAGCTCCTTTTGAAGCATATTCACTTAAATAAATAGCAGCTCCTATTCCTATGGGAATAGCTACAATACTAGAACCAATAGCAATCATTAAAGTTCCATTTACAAGAGGCAACACTCCAAAACTCTTAGGCTCCATAAGTGGAGACCAATTTACCCCAGTAAAAAACTCCTTTATACTTACTTCCTTAAATAAACCTATACCTTCAATAAATAAAATAATAATTATTATAGCTGTGATTGCTATAGTAAAAAACCCCAACCCCTTAAGGGTATACTCCACAAATTTTTCTCTTTTTCTTTCCATAATTGTCCTCCCAAAACAATTGAAATCTCTCCACAAAGAATAACTCTTTATACATATAATATGTTTTTTTTGTTAAGAGACTCTTCAATTACTTTAAGATTAAGTTAAGATTATGCTATGTTTTTTTAACGTAAACAAAAAATCCACTACTGCAATAACATAACAGTAACGGATTTTTTTATTTTTTTATATTAATACCTTATAGTAATTATTTAACCTTTATACTTTTATATCTTTATACTTTTGCATTTTTATTTTATTTTTGCTAATTCTTCTTTATATTTATCTGCTGTTAATGGAATTTCTCCTATTTCTTTTACAAGAGTTTCTGCATTTTCTAAATAAAATTTAACAAACTCTTTTACTTCTGTCTTTTCTAAACTTTTATTATTTGCATATATAAACACTGGACGTGCTAAAGGGACATAGGTTCCATCTTTTATAGTTTCAAATGTTGGTTCTACAGCTCCTTTTCCTGCATCAATTTTAATAGCTTTTAATTTATCCTTATTTGATTCATAATATGAATATCCAAAGAATCCTATTGCATTTTTATCTCCAGCTACTCCTTGTACTAACACATTATCATCTTCACTTGGATTAACATCACTTCTCATTGCTTTTGCCTTCTCAACTATAGCTTCTGTAAAAAATTCAAATGTTCCTGAATCTGGACCTGGACTATAAAATTTTATATTTTCTGCTGGCCATTCTGGTCTTAAGTCCTTCCATGTTTTTATTTTACTATCTGGCTCCCATAATTTTTTAAGTTCTTCCTTAGTTAATGAATCAACAAAATCATTATCTTTACTTACAACTAATGTTATTCCATCATAAGCTACTGTAAAATCAGTATAGGTAACTCCATTGGCATTAGCTATTTCCTTTTCGCTATCTTTAATAGGTCTTGAAGCATCTTGAATATCTGTTTCACCTACAACAAATCGCTTAAACCCTCCACCTGTTCCTGAAACTCCAATTGGTATTTTTACATCCTTATATTCTTTATTAAACTCTTCTGCCACCGCTTCTGTAATTGGTGCAACAGTTGAAGAACCATCTACTTTAATTTCTCCTGCTAAAACTTTACTTTCCCCTGTAGTTCCTTTTGCATCATCAACCTTTCCACTCTTTGATCCACACCCTGTTAGTACTCCTAAAGCTGATGTAACTAAAAGTGCTGAAGTTAAAATCTTAACTGCTGTTTTCTTCATAAATTTATACCCCCACAAAATAATATTCATAACTAAACTTTACAATCTTATACTATCAAAGGGAGTTTAAGTGGAAATTATGATTTAGTTAATTTACATTATAAATACATTAAGATTTCTTAACATTACTATCTATTGTGATCCAACTTTCATTATAAGTTATTTGTCCTCCCATATCTGACTCACCATCATCAGTTAAATAATTAGGATTTCCTTGTTTCGCCCACCAACCGGCATAAATTTTCATTATATTATCATCACAACTGTTATCAATGTTTATTTGTAACTCTATCTCTCCATTTTTTGATTTTACTTTTACTATATTTCTATGATTTATTTTATATAAATTCGCTGTTTTTTCATTTATATAACCCTGACATATTCTTTTTTCATCAATAAAATGTTGACTTGATAATGAATCTCTATGATGAACAGTTATTAATTTTATTGGATACTCTTCACAACTTTTATGCCTTTCTTTGTTCAATGTAGCCATTGGTGTTAATCCTTCACTCTTAGCCTTTTCTGAATATATTTCAATTTTTCCTGAATTAGTATCAAAAATTTTATTTTCCCATGCAATGGCTTTGTGTATAGTAAATGGAGTATTTTTTATATACTCAAGAGATATTTCTCTTTCAAAATCCTTTAAAGGTTTTATAACTTCTTCTAAATATTCCTTTTTAGAAACTGATGGATAGTAATTTATCCCCATTAGTTTAGCTAATTCCCTAAAGAAATAATACTCATCCATTAGCTTATTTTTAGGTTCTAATATTTCCTCTTTATAAATTAAATAAGGATTATTCATTGAACTATATAGTAAATCTTCACTTTCAAAAACATTAGTTGCAGGTATAAATAAATCACATTCCTTTGCAGTTTCAGTTAAAAATAAGTCACAGCATACTTTAAATTCAATAGAATCCATAGCACTCTTTAATCTGTTTATATTAGCTAACTGATTAAACATATTGCTTTTATAAATTAAAGCCATTTTTATTGGTTCATTATCTGCTGAATTAATATAATCAACTAATCTAGTTACAGGTATTACTTTATTCTTTCCGTAACTTTCACTATTATAAGGATCTGTATTTAAAATTTTAGGATATATTTTATTAGCATAATTAATTCCTCCACCTTCAAATCCAATTTGTCCTGTAATAGCTCCTAAAGCATTAATTGCCCTTACTGTATTTCCTCCATTTTTATATTTTTGAACTCCATAGCCTATATGTATGGAAGAATATTTTTCACTATATTTACGAACTAAAAATTCTAGTTCCTCAAAGGTTACTCCAGATATCTCTACTAATTCTTTTATATCTAATGTTTCTAAATAGCCCTTAAATTCATTAAATCCTAAAACATATTTATCTATATAATCTTTATCATATAAATTTCCTTCTATAATAAGCTTATTCATTGCTAAGGCTAAAGCATCATCAGTTCCTGGATTAATTCTAATATACTTAGTAGCTAATTTTTTTGCAGTTTCAGTATAAAGAGGATCTATTACAATAACCTCTATACCTTTTTCCTTTGCTTTCTTAACAAAACTAGCTGTATGTATAGCTGTATAAGCTGGATTCTTTCCCCATAAAATTATAGACTTACTATTAAGCATATCTTCTAAGCTATTGCTTTTAGCATCCCCAAAATCATACTTTTGTGCTTTCATCCCAGCACTCCAACAAGGTCCTCCTGAAGTCTTAACAACACCACCATAAAAGTTACAAAAAATCTCTCCAATTGATTTCAAAAGAGATCCACTTCCATATTGCTCATAATAAAGAACAGAATTACTACCAAAATTATTCTTATAAAAATTAAGTTTTTTAGCCATTATATTTAAAGCTTCTTTAAAGGTAATATCCTCCCAAATCCCATTAACTTTAAGCTTTGGATTATAAATTCTTTTCTCATGATTTAAGTAATCTAAATGTTTGAAACCTTTTTTACATATAAATCCCTTTGTATAAGGATGATTTTTACTTCCTTCTATTTTAATAATTTCATTATTCTCCACATAAACATCAATAGCACAACAATCTGCGCAATCTAGAGTACATCCTGAACTAAATTTTTTCATAAATAACACTCCTCTTAATTTCTTTATTAACTATATAAATTATTACAGCTTCTAGCTATGAAATAAATTCTCTTTAATTATCTACACCA
Source organism: uncultured Sarcina sp. (assembly GCA_963557775.1). Taxonomy (GTDB): domain Bacteria; phylum Bacillota; class Clostridia; order Clostridiales; family Clostridiaceae; genus Sarcina. Next base: position 11,407 of record CAUWDH010000014.1, on the reverse strand, counting down.
TATCCTTTAAAACATAAATAGGGAATAAAAAGTTTTCACTTTTTATTCCCCTTAAAACTAACTTCAATATTCTACCTAATCACTAATACCTGTATTACTTTAATCTTCAATTAAAAACTTATACCCTACCCCTCTAATAGTTTGTACATACATAGGATTCTTATCATCATTCTCTATTTTCTGTCTTAGATGTCTTATATGAACATCTACTGTTCTTGTTTCACCAATATATTCATAACCCCATATTCTATCTAATAACATTTCCCGAGTTAAAATTTTCCCCTTATTTTTTATAAGTAACTTCAATATTTCAAACTCTTTGAGAGTTAATTCTACTTTTTTATCTGATTTTTTTACTTCTCTAGTTTGAAGATTAACTGATATATCTCCAAATTTTATTAAATTTTCATCTATAGTTTTATTATTTCGTCTTAATTGTGCTTTTACCCTAGCCACTAATTCTCTAACTGAAAAAGGCTTAGTCATATAATCATCAGCACCTAGCTCTAACCCTAATATTTTATCTATCTCTTCCCCTTTAGCTGTTAACATTATTATAGGTATAGAACTTATTGTATGTTCCTTTCTTATTTCCTTACAAACCTCAAAGCCATCCATTTCTGGAAGCATTAAATCTAAAATTATAAGATCTACCTGTCTTTCTTTGGCTATTTCAAGACCTTCTTTTCCAGTGGATGCTGTTATAGTTTTATAACCATTTTTCTCTAAATTAAATTTTATAAGCTCTCTTATATGCTCTTCATCATCAACTATAAGAACTTTTTTATCTTGCATAATATTACTCCCCCTCGTAGCTATTACTACAATCAAAATATTTTAAATATACATAAACTTAATTCAAATGAAGTTTTAATTCTATTTCAAGACTTAGTTGCAATTATCTAGAAATATTATAAACTCTATAAATAATACCTCATTAAAGCACCTTGATTATAATATATCAAAAATAAACAAGAAATTTCTATTATCTTAATAAACTTAATAAAAACTTAACCTAATCAAACAAAGCTACCTCAAAGCAGAATCATTCTACTTTAAGGTAGCTCTTTAATTTTATAATTAAAAATATTTTTAAGTTAAATATTAATTATTATTGCTTAACTAAATATTATCTTGGAATAAGTCCTATTTTCTTTTGAGTTTTTCTCAAAGTTTTCATTGCCATATAATTTGCCTTTTCTGCACCTGCTTTATAGATTGCTTCAAGTTCTGTTTTATTTGCTAATAAATCTTTTACTCTTTGTTGAACTGGTTCAAGTTCTCTTACTATAGCATCTCCAACTTCTTTTTTGAATTCTGCATATCCTTTGCCTTCAAATCTAGCAACTACTTCTTCTGGTGTTATTCCTTCTATAGTTGCAAGTATGTTTATTAAGTTCTTAACTCCAGGTTGTTCATCTGTATAATTTACAGCACCAATACTATCTGTTACAGCTCTTGATATTTTCTTTCTAATTACATCTGGACTATCCATTAAAAGTATAGCTCCATTAGGATTTTCTCCTGACTTAGACATTTTTTTAGTAGGTTCTTGTAAATCCATTATTTTTGCTCCAGCCTTTGGAATATATGCTTCTGGAATTTTAAATGTTTCACTATATGCATTGTTAAATCTTCCTGCTATATCTCTAGCAAGTTCTAAATGTTGTCTTTGGTCTATTCCAACTGGTACTAAATCTGTTTGATATAAAAGAATATCAGCTGCCATTAAAACAGGATAATTAAATAGTCCAGCTATTATTGGATCTCCTGAATTAACTGACTTTTGACTTTTATCTTTATATTGAGTCATTCTGCTTAATTCTCCAACATATGAATTACATGTTAAAAGCCATGATAATTCTGAATGAGCTGGAACATGTGATTGAATAAATAAAGTATTTTTTGTTGTATCTATACCTGAAGCTATATAAATAGCTAACATCTCTAAAGTTCTCTTTCTTAAATCAGCTGGAACTTGCTTAACTGTTATTGCATGTAAATCAACAACACAGAAATAACATTCATATTCATCTTGAAGTTTAACCCAACTTTTTAAGGCTCCTAAATAATTCCCTAAAGTTAAATCTCCTGATGGCTGTATTCCGCTGAATATAACCTTCTTCTTATCTTCCATAGATATTCTCCTTCCATTTTTATAATATTACTATTAAAATTAAATAATTAAATTCTTATAAATATAGACTTAATTCAGATGAATCTTCAATTTCACCCTAATGTTTAGTCAAATCTATCTAAAAGCACAAGACTATTTATTTTCTATTCAATTATAGACTTTAGCTATTAAACAAAATAAGATTTTTTCTTTTAACTTAATTTTAACCTTTATAAAATAATATCATATTTTCTTTATAGTTTGCCATAATATCTTAATTAAATACTAAATTTCCTACAAAATAAAAAGCAGAAATATCCTTCTAATAAATTATGATATTTCTACTTTTACTTTATGGCTTATTTATTTTCCCATTTTCTTTCTGTTAAATATTCCATAAATTCATCTCTTATTTCAGGTTTTCTTAATGCATATTCAATAGTAGCTTCTAAAAATCCTTGTTTTGATCCTACATCATATCTTCTTCCATCAAATATGTAAGCATACATAGCTTCCTGGTCTATTAAAGTTTTAAGGGCATCTGTTAACTGAATTTCTCCACCTTTTCCTGGTGCAGTTTTATCTAAAATTTCAAATATAGCTGGTGTTATTATATATCTTCCTAATATAGCTATATTAGTTGGAGCCTCTTCTAACTTTGGCTTTTCAACTAAGTCTTTAACCTTATAAACTCTATCTTCAATGTGTATACCATCTACTATTCCATACTTATTTACATCCTTTTCTGGAACAGCTTGAACTCCTAATACTGATGTTTTATATTCATCATAACAATCCATAAGTTGTTTTAAGCAAGGCTTTTCACTATATACAACATCATCTCCTAAAAGAACAGCAAAAGGCTCATCTCCAACAAAGGCCTTAGCACAATTTATAGCATGTCCTAACCCCCTTGGTTCCTTTTGTCTAATATAATGAATATCAACCATATCCGAAATATCTCTAACAATTTCTAGAAGCTCATTCTTCCCTGACTTCTCAAGCTCTAACTCAAGTTCAATACTACGATCAAAATGGTCTTCTATACACTTTTTATTTCTTCCTGTAATAATTAAAATTTCCTCAATTCCTGATGCTATAGCTTCTTCTATAATATACTGAATTGTTGGCTTATCAACTATAGGTAACATTTCTTTAGGTTGTGCCTTTGTTGCTGGTAAAAATCTTGTTCCTAATCCAGCAGCCGGAATAATTGCTTTACGTACTTTCATTTAATACTCCTCCAAATTTATTGCATATGATATTAAATCCTTTATCTATTGACTAATATTCATCTATTTTAATATGTTAAGCTGAATATAATAATATAAGCCCCTAGATAACTTAACTAAAATTTAAATAGTGCCTTAAATTTCAGTTTATATTAATCTTTAATACAAAGCAAATTAAGAATTCAATGATAACGGAACTTAATTTATATTTTTTCTCTCCGCTCTCACTTCTCACTTCATACACTTATCCTATCATATAGATAGCATTCTTTCAAAAAATTATAATATTCTCTCAATAACTGTTTTATTATAATTTTATTATTTTTTTAACTTTTTCTTTATTGAATTGATAAATTTATTTTGATATTATTAATTTAATATTAATAACTTAATAATTTTTTTACCTTAAGGAATATTTATCTCTGATTAAACAAATTTATTAGAATTAGCCTTTAAAAATTAAATTTTAAAACACTTGTTTTACCTAGATAAATTAATCCAGATAAAAAAATTCAGTATTGCTGAACTAAAGCTTATTTTATGAAAAGGAGAATTATATTATGAATAGTAAAACTAAAGACTACATAATCATAGGTTTCGCTTTATTTTCAATGTTTTTTGGTGCTGGTAATCTAATATTTCCACCAACACTTGGACAAAGCCTAGGTAATAATTATTGGCTTGGAATTATTGGGTTTACCATAATGGGTGTTGGTCTTCCTCTATTAGGGTTAATCGCTTGTACTAAAAACAATGGAAATTTTGAAAATATGTCTGCTAAAGTTGGACCAACCTTTTCTAAAATTTATTCTATAACACTATTTTTATTAATCGGTCCATTACTTGCTATACCAAGAACAGCAGCATCTACTTTTGAAATTTCAATTTTACCAAACTTTCAACATGTTAATCAATTTATCTTTATTATAATTTATTTTGCTATAAATTTAATTTTTGTTTTAAAACCTACAAAAATTATTGAGAATATTGGAAAATACTTAACTCCAATTTTATTACTAATCCTTGTTGTCTTACTAGCAAAAGGATTTATAAATCCTATAAGTAATTTTTCTCAAAGTACAATTACAAAACCATTATCTTATTCATTAATTGAAGGATATCAAACTATGGATGCTATAGCTTCTATTGTTTTTGCTACCCTTATAATTAACTCTGTTAAATCAAAGGGGTATAAAAATAAAGAGGTGATTGGTGTTACACTTAGAGCTTCAATTATAGCAATTATTGGACTAGCTATTATATATGGTGGATTAATCTTCTTAGGTTCAAAAACTGTAAGCTTAGCTAATGGATTAAATAACTCTCAACTATTAATCTTCTTATCAAAATCTATTTTAGGAAGCTTTGGAACTTTAGCTATTGGTATAGCTTTTGGATTAGCTTGTTTAACAACTTCTATAGGACTGTTATCAGCAGGTGGAGAATTTTTTGAAAGAATTTCTAATGGAAAACTAAAATACAAAGTTAATGTAATAATAATGTCTGTAGTAAGCATATTTTTAGCTAATTTTGGACTAGATAAGATAATTTCTTTTTCTGCTTCCTTACTTAGTATAATTTATCCAGTTTCTATAGTAATAATTTTACTTAACTTATTTGATTCAAAATTAAAAAGTAATTTAACAATTAAGTATAGTACATATACAACTTTACTTTTTAGTATTTTAACATTTATAGGTACTAAAGTACCTAGTATTAAAAATTTAATCTCTTATTTACCTCTTAGCGATTTAGGATTTTCATGGGTTTTACCATTTATCATTGTTTTTATAATATCTAATTATTTTTTAAAACATGATACAAACTCTAATAATGCTCTAGATGTAATAGATTAATAAATTTAAAGTGACTGTTTAAAAAGAAAAAATCTTTTTACTTTCAGTCACTTTTATTTTTAATATCCAAAATAAATACATTTCTAAATAAAACTCAACTTATTAAAAAAGAGTTTTCCTAAACATGAACCTTATCCAAAAGGATAACGCTATTTATCTCTTACTTATAGAAAATAAAGCTATTACATCCTAATTATGAAATAAAACTTTAATTATATTAAGTAAACTTAAGCCTATATTTTGTAACTATATAAACCAACATATCATAATATATATTATAAGAACCAATTAACTTTTTTCTTATTCTCAATTGATTTTGTTGACAGTTTTAAATTTAATTAATATAATTAATTTATGAAAACTGAAAATCCTATCAAGATAGTCGGAAAAAACTATGAAATAGAAAAGTAACATAAAGTTTGCAGTTTACAGAGAGGAAGCCATAGCTGAGAAGTTTCTAACATGTATTTTATGTGAAAGTGCACTATGGAGTTTATATCCCCAAATTTTTAGTAAGGATATACGGTAAAGCCCGTTATAGCTTGAAGCATTTATAATGATGTGTTTAATGAGGGACTTTTGTCTAAAGTAGAGTGGAACCACGAAGTTTGTCTTCGTCTCTATTTTTTGATTATAGTTCTTTTTTTTTATACAATTTAAAAAATAATGGAGGTACAATATGAAAAATAAAATTATAGGTATATCCGCAAATGTAGAAATAGCAACTGATATTCCTCCTTTTGCTGGATGTAAAAGAATTAAAATTTTTGATGAATATATTTCTTCTGTAATTGCAGCTGGTGGAATTCCTATTATTTTACCAGTTACTACAGATAAAGAAGTTCTTGATAAACATCTTGAACTTATAGATGGTTTAATAATCTCTGGGGGATATGATATCGATCCTTTAAGATATAATGAAGAGCCTCATAAATTACTTCAAACTACGTGCTCAGAAAGAGATGAATTTGAGTTTTATTTAGCAAAAAAAGCTATAGAAAAATCAATCCCTCTTCTAGGAATTTGTAGAGGTCATCAAATTATTAATGTTGTTAATGGAGGAAGCCTTTATCAAGATATTTCTTTAAAGGAAGGAACTTATATAAATCATGTTCAAAGTAATCATGGAACTGAAGTTAGCCATACAATAGACATTGATAAAACTTCAATGTTATATAGCATATTAGGCGAAACAGCCCTAGTAAATTCATTACACCATTTAGCAATAAAAGATTTAGCTCCTGGTTTTAAAGCTGTAGCGACATCTAAAGATGGTGTTATTGAAGCTATAGAAAAAATTGATAGCTACTTTGTAATGGGAGTTCAATGGCACCCTGAAGCTTTATCTTCTAAAAATGATTCAATGTTAAATATATTTAAATACTTTATAAATTCAATTAATAAATAAAACTAGATATTTAAGTAACAATACTATTAAATATAATTTTAAACAAATGAAAAAGAAAGAGGTAAACCAATGGGAAAAAATAAATCTAAAATAGGTTTTCTTAGTATTATACTTTTAGGGTTTAATGCAATTGTTGGAAGTGGGATTTTCCTGCTTCCTAATGAAGCAATGAAACTTATAGGTCCTGCTAGCTTATATGTAATCTTATTTGATGCTTTCTTAGCAATTTCCATAGCACTTTGTTTCGCTGAAATGGGTGGAATATTCAAAAGAAATGGAGGACCTTATGTTTATACTAGAGAAGCCTTTGGTAACTTTGCAGCCTTTGAAGTTGGTATTATGACTTATGCCATTTGTGTAATAGCTTGGGCTACAATGGCAGTTGGCTTCACTACTGCTCTATCAGTATTTTGGCCAGCAGCTAAATACGGTATGACAAAGGATATAATAATCGTCCTATTCTTAATAGCTTTAGGAGTACTTAATATTGTTGGAGTTAATTTTACTAAAATAATAATGAATATTGCTACTATAGGAAAAATAATTCCTCTTATAATATTCATAGCTGCCGGTGTTTTCTTTATGAAATTACATAACTTTACTCCTCTATTTCCACATGGAGTATATACACATGGTTCATTTGGTGCCGCAGCTCTTTTAATTTTCTTTGCCTTTACTGGCTTTGAAAGTATTGCTCTTGCAGCTGAGGATATGGATAATCCATCTAAAAATATACCTATTGCTATAGTTATAGTAATGATTTTAGTTTCAATTGTATATGTACTTATACAAGCAGTATCTATTGGTATTTTAGGACCTAACCTTGCTCAAGATGTAACACCTGTAACAACAGCTTCTTCCTTATTCTTAGGTTCTTGGGGTGGAATATTAGTTAGTCTTGGTGTATTAGTATCAATTATAGGAATAAACGTAGCATCTTCATTTTCATCTCCAAGAATGGCAGTTGCACTTGCAGAAGATGGTTTATTACCTAAATCATTAGCTAAATATGGTAGATTTCAAACTCCATACCTAGCTATAATACTTACAGTAGTTCTAACAATTCCAATAGCTTTATCTGGTTCATTTACACACTTAGCCTTAATAAGTGCAATTTCAAGATTTGCACAATATCTGCCAACATGTCTAGCAGTACCAGTATTAAGATGGAAAAAACCTGAAATGGAACGTTCCTTTAAAATACCACTAGGACCAATAATTCCTATAATAGCTGTACTAGTAAGTATTTGGATACTATTCCAATCAACATCACAAGAAATCATTTGGGGACTTGGAGGACTTATTATAGCAATACCATTATATTTCTTAATGAAAATTTATAATAAGAAAGAACGTAGTTTCTAAATATTATCTTTAAATTAAATTTCAATTGATAAAACATAAGAGAGAATGTATAAAATTACAAATACATCCTCTCTATTTTTATTGCCTATAATATTTGCTCCATAGCAACCTTTATAAAGTTATTATTTATAAATTTACTCTTCCTCAAAAACAACTGTTATTAACTTATACAAATTAAAATTATAAAAAATCGTATTATCAATAAAACTTATGTATTTCTTTAACTCTTTTTTATTCAAAGTACTTGGTGCTATTAAAATAAGTTCATCACCTTCTGAAGCACAGTCAATCTCTAAGGGGCTTATCCACTTTTCAAAAGTATTCTTAGATAATTCTTCTTCTAAAATCTCCTTAGTTTTCTCCCAAAGTTCCACCATTTTCAAAACAATCTACTCCTCTCCTAAATATAACTTTCTATATTCCTTTTAATTAAGTTTTTTATTTTATTTCATAGGCAGTCTCCTCATAATACTCTACTCTTCTATAAAGTAAAAATCCAATGTTAATTACCACCTTATTTTCCATTATAAATCCTTTAATTTCCTTTAAATGTGAAAAATTAAAGAGTTTTTCCCTTTTTAATTAAAAATCCAATTATGAAGTGCCTCTATGGTTGCTCTTTCATCAAATTTTAAATAATAAACATTATTAATCATGGCTTCCTCAGAATTTTCATCCTTTGGATATCTATCTTGTTCTAATGAATTAACTAACTTTACACCTTGTACTCCATAATTCATTATCTCTCCTGAGGAAAGACTAGTCTTAAGCATAGGCAATAGCTCACTTAATAATTCTGGATATTTTAATACTGATATAGAAGTAGATTTTTGGATTAAATTTTCTAATACCTCTCTATGTCTATCACTTCTTTTGTAGTCTCCCCCCGATGTATATCTTATTCTACAATAAGCCATAGCTTGTGTACCATTTAAATGTTGTAATCCAGTTTTGTTAATAGTTGCATAATTTGTTTTATTTTTAAAATTTAAATCATTTATATAATTATTAATAAATTTAAGCTCTTCTCCGTCTACATCAATTTCAACTCCACCAACAGCATCAATAAGCTTCGGTAAAGATGAAAAATTTACTGTTACAAAGTCACTTATATTTAAATCAAAATTTTTATTAATAGTCTTTACTGCAAGTTCAGGACCTCCAAAGGCATAAGCATGATTTAACTTATCTTTTCCATGTCCATCTATACTAACATAAGAATCTCTCATTAAAGAAGTTATTTTTAATTTATTATCCTTATTATTAATTGTAAGAATCATTATAGAATCTGAACGTCCTGAATCTTCTGTACTATCAATTCCAAATAAAGCAATATTTTTTACATCATCATATTGATTGTCTATATCACTATTTATACCTAAATTTGAATTATCAATATTAGTTCTTTCAACTTTATTAATCATAGACTTAAGAACAGAAATTCCCATTCCTACAAAAAAAGAAATAATACCTAAGATTAAAAACAAAATTATAATTATAATTTTTTTGTGTTTTCTCATGTAATTCACCCCTTAAGCATTTATATTTTTTATAGAAATAAAATATACCTTTATTCTTATATTACTTTTATCTCATGGCTAGTGTTTAAAATCTCTTATTTTCTATAAACACATGATAAATACTTACGTCTAGATACTTTCATTAAAATTCACTCAAAGTAAAATTTATTCTTAGTCACAGTTATTTTATTTAATAATATGGATATTTAGTATATAATTGTAAATAAAAGTGATGTAAATATTTGTGGAGGAGTTACATTGAATAAATTACTAAAATCAACGTTAAATATTTTACTAGGAACTATATTAATTTATTGTACCTACAAAATTAGCACTAAACTTATAGATTACAAAAAATCGGAAACTCTTTATAAGCAAGTAGAAGAAATTAAATCTAAAACACCAAATGAAAATGAAAGTTATAAAAAATTAAAAGGTTTAAATAGGGATTATAAATTATGGATGGAAATTGAAAATACTAATATAAACTACCCAGTTGTCCAAAGTACAGATAATTCATACTACTTACAAAAGGACTTTTTTAAAAATGATTCTGATTCTGGAACAATATTTTTAGATTATAGAAATAACTATAAAAGCGACTTTAACACCCTAATCTATGGACATAATATGAAAAACCAAAAGTTATTTAATAACCTTGAAAAATTTAAAGATAAAAATTTTTTTAATGAAAATAATCAAATACATATCTCAGATGAAAAAAATAAATATACCTATGAAGTTTTTTCAATTTCTATAGTTGATGGTAATTCTGATGCTAGCCATCATTATTCTATAAATAAATACAAAGATAAATCATCAATTTCTAACTATACAAAAAATATAATGGAAAATTCTTCATTAAAGAAAGATATTACTGTAAGTGAAAAAGACAAGCTACTAACATTAGTTACCTGTAGTTATGAAACAAATGATTCTAGAACTATAATCCATGGAAAACTGGTTTCTCATGAAGAATTATAAATATAAACGTAGACTTAATTCAGATAAACATAAACTTAATTCCTGTGAAACTTCAACTCCATTTCATTTCAATACTTAGTGATTATTATTTAGAAAGCTAAGACCATTTATCTTCTACTTAAGTGACTATCTAAAGAACTTACTCAGCGAGCAATGCGAATAAAGTTTCCTATAGAAGATAGGAATATTACAGTTTCTCACTGTCAATTAAAAAATAATAGCTACCTCAATGCGAATCCCCCTCCTATGAAGGAGTTATAGAAATTCAATGTTGAGATAGCTATTTTTATTTATTTTTTACTTTTTATTTTTTCTCTTTTTATTTATACTAAATAGAGCTGATATAGCTAACATAGAAAATATAGAATAATGCATTACTCCTACATCTCCAGTTTTAGGTAATCTTTCACCACCTAATATTTGATTAATATTTGCTCCATTTTGAATATTATTACCTTGTCCATTAGGTTTATTTAATTCATCTGAATCTTCTGGTTTTTTAGGATTTTCTGGATCTCCTAAGTCTTCCTGATTACTTGGTTTACCTGGATTTTCTGGTTTTTCTGTATCATCTGGGTTATTTGGTTCATCTGGAGTTTCTGGTTTCTCTGTATCCTCTGGGTTACTTGGTTCATCTGGAGTTTCTGGTTTCTCTGTATCCTCCGGATTATTTGGTTCATCTGGAGTTTCCGGTTTTTCTGTATCCTCTGGGTTATTTGGTTCATCTGGAGTTTCTGGTTTTTCTGTATCATCTGGGTTATTTGGTTCATCTGGAGTTTCTGGTTTCTCTGTATCATCTGGGTTACTTGGTTCATCCGGAGTTTCCGGTTTTTCTGTATCATCTGGGTTATTTGGTTCATCTGGAGTTTCCGGTTTCTCTGTATCCTCTGGGTTATTTGGTTCATCTGGAGTTTCTGGTTTCTCTG
>CAUWDH010000013.1:0-81523 GCA_963557775.1 uncultured Sarcina sp. | reverse complement strand
GATTACAAAACTCCAAATGAGTTTGAAAAATTATCTAAAAATATAGCCTAGTAAAATTCGATTTTTTATGTCCAAGATATTGACATAGGTCCAACATTTACTAAACTTAAAGAACGCCGTGTACCAGACCGGTACGCACGGTTGTGTAAGAGGATGGGAAATAAAATAATTATTTTCTCCTACTCGATTAAAGCAATATAAAAGTAATATTATTAACTAATTATTAACAAGATTTATTCTTGTATGTCGAATAAAAAAACACTAAAATTACTTATGGAGTGTAAAATAAAAAAATATAGGAGGGGATTATGAATAACAAGTTAAAAAAGCTAGATTTATTTTTTGTTCTTTTTATTTTAGTTTTCTTTATATTATTTAGTTTTGTATTTTTATCAAAAGATTTTGATTCATTGAATAACTTTATATTATTTGGTTCTTTAATAATTGTTTTATTTATAGCCTATTTTGAAAAATTAATCTGGGGGTTATTAAGTAGTATATTTATAATATTTATTTATTCTAGTTATGAAATATACTATAGTTTTTCTTTTTCAACACAATTACCACTAACTGTATATATGTGGATAATAATACCTTTTTTAGCTTTTATAACAGGTAAAATTTCTGAATCAATTAATGAAATAGCAGATGAAAATTTTAACTTAATAAATAAATATAAAGAGTTAGTTACTATAGATCATAAAACTGGATTAAAAAATATAAAGGCTTTTTACTTAGATTTAGAAAGAGAAATAAGCAGAACCATAAGGCATAATACTAACCTATCTCTTATGATAATTAAATTACCATTTTTAAATCAAATAAAATCTATATTAACTCAAAGTGAATTTAATGAATTACTAGATAGTATTTCAAGAGCTTTAGAAAATTCTACTAGATTAGAAGATTCTATATATAACTTAGAAGATCATACATTAGCTATATTGATGATAGAAACAGATATAAAAGGTTCAGAAATTGTAAAAAATAGAATAAAAGATAAAATATCAAAAGAGAATTTAAAACTTAAAAGTAGTGGAAAAAATGTAGTAATAGATTTACAAATAGGTACAGTTCAATATAATAAAAATATTAAAAATGCCTTTGAATTTAAAGAAAAAGCAGAAGAGGAAACAATATATGATTTATAAAAAAAGTATTATTTTTATAATAACTTTAAGTTTATCATTATTATTTATAACTAATAACGATAAAGCTTTTGCAGATCCTATAAATGGAAAAACCCTTATAATTTATAATAATCAATTAAATAACTCTCAAATATTAAATAATATTAAATTTATCAGTGAAGCTTTTTCTAATAATGTTACCACTATAAATATAAATAATTATAGCGATCATTTAATTAATAATTATAGTAAAGTAATTATCGTGAGTTCTGAAGAGGAAATTAATAATACTGTTTTATTAGAAAATATTAAAGATTCTAATATACCAATATGTTGGATTGGAAAAGGAATTAATAAGTTAATTAATGTTTATAATCCTTTTGCAAATATTACTGAAAATAATTCTATTGCCACTAGTGTTATTTTTAAGAATAATACTTATCCTATAAATATACAAAATACATTTTATAATTTTCAAAACCTAAGTAAATTAATTATAAAAAGTACCTTTAGCAATGGAAGTATGAATTTTCCTTATATCTTTGAATATAAAAATATAATGTATGTTGCAGTATTGCCTGATTCAAAAATATTAATGAATATATTTTGTGAAAATTTATACAAATTTTTTAATGTTCCTCAAATATCTCACAATAAAGAGATCTCATTTACTTTAAAATTAGATAATATGAAAGATATTAGCAATGTACTACAATATTCAGATTATCTACATAGAGAGAATATTTCTTTTTGGGTAATTGTACCAAGTAATTTAATATCAAATTATTCAAAAGATATAATGAACGCATTAAATAAGATTCAAAATTTAGGTGGAAGTATAATTTTAAGTGATAATTCTAATATTAATTATAATGATATATTGCCAAATTTATTGAAGAATGATATACCTCCTATGGGAATTTATTTATCTAAAAATAATTTTCAGCATTATGAAAATTTAAAAAATAATTTTTCTTTATTTTTATTAGGAAATTCAACTTCAAATTATTTTAATGCATCAGATTTTCCTTATAAAATAGTGAATGCATCTAATACTTTTATTATAGATAATTTAAATATTGAAAATTTAGAAAGTGAATATTACATTCAAAAGTTGAAATATTATTTTTCAGCATTACCTAATGGAAGCTTTTCAAATATTATTATTCCCTCTAATGTTAATTTAAAATTAGTCGAAGAAATAGTTATTTGTATAAAATCTGAAAATCCCATAATTGTTGATGTAAAAAAGCTCTCTAGTGTTTCAAATTTTAATGGTTTATATGTAAAAAATGATAAGGGCATAGTATCTACAAATTATAAAAATTCAAGTTCATTTACTGAATCAACTTCAATTATAGGAAAATTAAATAATATATTGATAATAATAATTGGGGGATTTTGTATTGTTTTTTTAATTATTTTTATATATTATAGATACTTAAATAAAAAGAAGTTTTTAAGGTGAGTTTTATGAAATTAGAAATTATTAACGTACTTTTTATATTTTCATTAATTTCAATTTGGATTTTATTACTTATAAATATCCTTTTAGCACTCAATGGTTATATATATTACTTAAAAGTACTTAAGTCAGATATTAATTTAATTGAAGATTCAAATTGTCCTACAGTATCTATAATGATACCAGCACATAATGAAGAAAAGGTTATTTATAACACAGTACGTTCTTTATTGTTATTAAATTATCCTAAAGATAAATATGAGATAATAGTAATCAATGATAATTCATCTGATAAAACAAAAGATGAATTAGAAAGAGTGAAAAATGATTATGATGGAAATAATTTAAAAGTTATAAATACAGATAAAATAACTGGAGGTAAGGGAAAATCTAATGCTCTTAATATAGGCTTTAATTACTCAAATGGCGATTATATAGCAATTTATGATGCAGATAATACAGCTGAAAAAAATGCTTTAAAATATTTAATAACTAGAATACATTATGATAATTCTTTAGGTGCTGTAATAGGCAAATTTCGAACTAGAAATAAAAAAAGTTCCATTCTAACTAGATTTATAAATATAGAAACTTTAAGTTTTCAATGGATGTCCCAAGGTGGTAGATGGAATTTATTTAATCTTTGTACTATACCAGGAACAAATTTTGTTATTAGAAGAGATATAATAAATAAATTAGGAGGATGGGATACTAAAGCTATTGCTGAAGATACAGAAATAAGTTTTAGAATTTATAAATTAGGTTATAAAATTGCTTTTATGCCTTTAGCAGTAACTTGGGAACAAGAACCCGAAACTGTAAAAGTTTGGTTTAAACAAAGAACAAGATGGGCAAAGGGAAATATATATGTTATAAGCAAATATATGAAGGTATTATTAAGTGAAAAACCTTCAAAAGTTACCTTTGACATAGTTTATTTCTTTGGTGTTTACTTTTTCTTTTTATTTTCAGTAATAATATCTGATATATTATTTTGTTTAAGTATATTTACTGATATTCAGATAAGTGTATCAGGTAATTTTACCTTACTATGGATATTGGCTTATATACTTTTTATTTTAGAGATATATGTAACATTAGCTATAGAAAAAGGAGAAAGTACACTAGATAATTTAATTTTAGTTCCAATTATGTATTTTACTTATTGCCAACTGTGGTTGATAGTTGCTATTAATAGTCTTATACAATTTATTAAGGATAAATTATTTAAGAGAGAGGTTAAATGGTATAAAACTGAAAGATTCTAAATGAAAGGTTAGAGAAAAGTAACATGAAAAAAATTATTTTAATTATAGTATCACTTATTATTACATTTTCATCCATAACATTTTTTTCACAACAAAAAGCTTATGCTGATCCTATGGCAGCAACGAGTCAAGAACCTGCTAATACTAATCAAAACCTTAATTCTATAAACTTTATGTTTAATAATGATTTAAAATCTGTAGGGGTAGCTAGATCACAAAGTTTTTCTTTTTATATTCAAAAAAATTGGAAACCTGATGATTCATTTTTAAGCCTTATTTTTACTCAAAGTCAGTTAACTATTAGTGATCAATCAACATTAACAGTTCAAGTAAATGGAATAAGCATATATTCTATTAGATTAGAAGGAAAAAACAATCATAATGAACAAATAAAAGTTCCTATAAGAGGAGATTTGCTTAAATCAGGAGATAATATAATAACCATTGAAACGCATAGAAGAATAAGTAATGATTTATGTGCTGATGATTCAAATACAGCAAACTGGATAGAATTTAGTAAAGATTCTTATGTCCATTTAAATTATAGCAATAGAGCTTCAAAGTTTAATTTAAATGAATTTCCTTATCCATTTATAGATAATACTATAGTTAATAGTACTATTAATATAGTTACTCCTAAAAATCCAACTTCTAGCACACTTTCAGCTGCTATGGAGTTAAGTAGTTATTTAGGGAATTATGGTGGGAATGCAAATACTAAGATTAATTTTACTACTTATGATTCTATGGAGAACTTTAAAAATAAAAATATTATATTTATAGCTAATGAAAATAATTTACCTGCAAACGTAAGTTCGTTATTGACTAAAGGTGAACTTGATTCTATTAAAGGTGAAACATTAATAAAAAATATGGCTAATCCAATTAGCCCTGATTATAATATGTTGCTTATTGTAGGAAATGATTCAACAATTGATAAGGCAGTTAAATTTTTATATAATCCAACATTACTAAAACAAGCTAATCAAAGTAGCATCTTTATAAATAGCTCTTTAAATGTTGATGATATACAAGACGACTCTAAAAAAGGAGACTTATTAAGTTTTAAGAATTTAGGATATGGGAATGTAATATTAAGAGGACCTTTACTTCAAACTGCTAATTATAATTTTTCAATTCCGCCAAATGAGTTAGTTCAAAATGGAGCTACACTTAATTTGAAATTTAGATATGCTAAAGACTTAGATTTTAATCGATCACTTATAACAGCTTATATTAACAATATACCTATAGGAAGTAAAAATTTAACGGAAGCAAATGCAGATAACGATTCTGTTAGTTTTAGTATTCCTAAAGATGTAACTCAAAGTAATAATTATAATGTTAGAATAGAGTTTAACTTGGCTATAAATGCTAAAGAATGTACAGCAAGAGATGATAAAAATCCATGGGCTTTTATATCTGATGGATCTTATGTAAGTTTACCAACTAGCAATAGAACTTACTATAGTTTTAATAACTATCCGTATCCATTTGTAGAAAATAATCAACTTAATAATATTTTATTTGTATTGCCTAATGATTTAAATAATAATAATTTAACAATTGCAGCAAATATTATGTCCTACATTGGAAGATATTCTAAATATAATAATGGAAATATAAAGGTTATTACAGCTAATAATTATAATAATTATAATAATTCTATGAATAATTATAATATAATAATGTTAGGTACCCCAGCTAATAATAATGTAATAAAAAGTGTAAATGATTCTTTATATCTTAAATTTAATAAAGATTTTACTGGATATGAATTAAACAATCCTAAAATTCAATTATTACCTGATTACAGTAAAAATATAACTACTTTACAATTATTAAAATCTCCATTTAGTTCTTCTAATGGATTATTAGTTATATCAAGTCCTAAAGAAGAAGATTTAAAACTTGCTAGTGATATTTTAAATAATCCTAAAGATATATATAAGCTTAAAGATAATGTTTCTATTTTAGATAACAGTGGCAATGTAACTAATTATAGTTTTGATTTGCCTCAAGATCAAGTAGAATCTAACAAATCTAAAAAATTTGATATAAATATGTCTATAGTTATCTTTATAATAACATTAATTATAATATTTATTATAATTGGATTATTATTTAGAAAAAAATTCAAAAAATGTAATTAGAACATTTAAAGCTATATTATAGTCTATTAAGATTAATAATATAGCTTTAATTATTGAAGGGAGAATATATGAATAAAAAAACAATTACTATAGGTTCTATTATAATAATTATTATAGTAACTTTTTTTCTTGGCTTTAACTATATTAATAGAAAAACTTCTAGTTATAAAAATATAAGTCACTATAAAGATTTAAAATCTGGAGATCTTGCTACAGATTATACAATCCCTCAAGCATTAAATGATATAAAATCTATGAATTTAAATACAATAAATATTCCTATAGTTGTAAATATAAAATCTTTAAATTCTAATGAGGTAGAAATTGAAAATTGGAGTTTGAATAGAGCTATAGAATTAATAAAGAAATTAAAGGGGACTAATATTAAGATTATTTTAGAACCATATCCTTGGATTGATAATGGTTCTAAATATGAAACTAATTTTAATCCAACAGATAAAAATTTATTTTTTAAAAATTGGGAAAATAATGTTATTAAACCAATTTTGAATAAAGTGGCGATTCCTTACAATGTTTTTGCTATTAATGTAGCTTCCAATTTTGTTAACTTATATTCTTATTCTACTTATTGGGATAATATAATAGCTTATATTCGAAAAAATTTTAAAGGATTTATAACATATAAAGTTTCTTGGTGGTATACAGCTAAATGGGATAAAAATAGCTATAAAAACTTTGATAATGTACTAAATAATGAAACATTGTCAAAAGTCGATTTTATAAGTGTTGCTGCTTATTTTGAACTTTCTAATAATGAGTATAATACTGTAGAGCAACTAAAAAATGATTTGTATTCGACCACCAGATATAATAGAGAACAAGACGTTGTAAGTCAATTATATGAACTCCATAAAAAGTGGAATAAACCAATATTTTTTGGGGAATTAGGATTTCCAAGAAAAGCTGGTGCTGCTATAGAGCCGTGGAATGAAAATATTTCAAGTATAACTAGTAATACAGAACAAGCAAATTGTTTTAAAGCTTATGAAGAGGTATTTTCAAAAAAAGATTGGATTTTAGGATTTTCTGTATTTGCTATAGGAAATAACAATACCGATCATTGGTATTATCCTTGTAATGAAAGTAAAGAAATAATAAGAAATTGGTACAATAAGTAAAAAAATGACTGCGTTAAAATAGAATAAAATCTATTTTAAAACAGTCATTTTTTAATAATTTCTATAAATACCAACTAATTTTCCCAATATAGAACATTCTTTAACTATTATAGGCTTCATGTCTCTGTTTTCTGGTTGAAGTCTATATTGATTTTTTTCTTTGAAAAACCTTTTTATAGTAGCTTCTTCACCAATCATAACAACAACTATTTCTCCATTTAGTGCAGTAGTGCATTTTTCTATTATAGCTAAATCTCCGTCTAAAATTCCAGCTTCTATCATACTTTCTCCAGAGACTTTTAATATAAATAAATCTTTATTATGTTTAACATAATCTATAGGTAATTGAAAATTATCTTCTATATTTTCAACAGCTAAAATAGGTTCTCCTGCTGTAATTTGTCCTACTATTGGTATTGAAATCATTTCCTTTTTATTTGCTAGTTCAACGATTTCTAATGCACGTGGTTTAGTAGGATCCCTATATATATACCCTTTTTTCTCTAATCTCTTTAAGTGCCCGTGTACAGTTGATGTTGACTTTAACGAAACTGCTTCGCAGATTTCTCTAACTGAAGGCGGGTACCCTTTATCATTAGTATATTTTAATAAGAAATCATAAACTTCTTTTTGTTTTTGAGTAATTTGATCTGCCATAATACACACCTCATAACATTATTGTATTCATTATATCATAAGTATAAGTTTATATCAAACATATGTTCTTCTTTATAAAAAATTATAATAGTACATATAGTGTTTAGTTTTATAAAATTTTTAAATCCTTTATTTGACAAAATCGAAATCATAATGTTATCATTAAACTACAATAAGTATTACTTTACTTAGTAATACTTATTGTAATACTAAGTAAGGAGAATATTATGAATAATAAAGAATTAAAAGTAAAATCTTTTAGGGTAGATGAAGATACATTTTCTAAATTTAAAGAAATAGCCGCATCAGAATTTGGAAATCAAGGACAATGTTTAGATGCTCTTATAAATCTTTACGAAACAGAGCAATCTAAAAGCACATTAGTAACACGTCAATTAGAAATAGAAAGTTTTCAAGATTACGTAAACAAAATAAATAGACTTTTCGTAACCTCTTTGCAATTAAGTGAAGATGCAGAAAATAGAGCAAAAGAATCTTTTATAAAAAAATTAGAATCTAAAGATGAAGCTCTTTTAACTTTAAAAGAAAAATTAGAAACTAAACAGAAAGAAGAACAAATATTAAAGGAAAAAGTTAAAAACTTATTGGAAGAACAAAAAAGATACAAAGAAGAATTGGAAAATTTGGAAGAAAGCAAAAGCACTTTGACTCAATTAGCTAATAGAAATTTTGATTTATCAGAAGAGCTAAAAAATAAAGTTGAAAAACTAGAAAAGAAATTAGCGGATCAAGAAAAAATAGATGAATCTTTATTAAAGATTAAAGAAGAATTGTTAGAAGAAAAAAGTAAAATAACACAATTAAATAAGATGTTAGAAGAAGAAAAAGAGAATTCAAATAAACTAAAAAAAGAATTCTTAATAAACAAAAGAAGAATCGAAGAATTATTAGAAGAGAAGAAATCATATCAATTACTTATAGAAAGACTCAGAAATGACCATAAGACAGAATTGGATATTTTAGAGGGCAAATATTCAGAAAGATATAAAATTGAATTAGAAGAGCGTATAAACCTTTTAAAAAGAGAGCATAATTTAGAAATAAAAGAATTAGAATTTAAAATAAAGACATTAGAAAATAAGAGTTAACATTGATAGTTTTATTTGTTATAATATAAAGCACAATTTAAGAAAGGAATGAATAACATGCATATTATTAATGAAGATGATATTTGTGATATAATCGGAGGAAAACCTTGCAATAACTGCGGAAAGTGCTTAGAAATGGAAGGTATAGATATTAAAGCAATAAATATAGATAGCATAGCTAAAAAAGAAGAAGAGAACGCTTTTTTAGAAAGTCAATTAACTGATTCTAATTTTACTCTAGAGAATTTAGAGTTAGAAAAGATCGAAAATGATTGGGGAGTAAAACTAGAAGATTACGACTTGGAATACGAGGATGCATTTGAACATATAGAATATCTAGAAGATATGGATTTTAATGATGATTTATTCTTAGAAGAGAATACAGAAGAATTAGCTCCAGGCCTTAGAAGAATAAAAAGAAAATAGAGTAGGGGAGACCCACTCTATTTTTCATATGCTAGCTAGAGGATTTTTATTAACAGCCTCTCTTAAATCATCATCATCAACATGTGTATATATTTGTGTTGTTGATATATTCTCGTGCCCTAAAATATTTTGTATACTACGTATATCTACTTCCCCATGCTTGTACATCAATGTAGCTGCCGTGTGTCTTAATTTGTGAGGTGTATATTTCTCACCTAGTCCAGCGTTTTTTGAATATTTCTTAACTAATAACTCTACTGTTCTTTTATTTATAGGTCTATTTCTAGAGGAAAGAAACATATAATCCTTAAATTCATCATCAACTTTAGAAGTATCTCTTGTTTTTAAATGGTTATTAATAGCTTCTATGCAAGCTTTATTTAGGTATACAACACGTTCCTTATCCCCTTTCCCTACTATAGATAATTTATCTTCTTTGAATTTGTTTATTTTTATATTACAAAGTTCAGATAATCTCATACCGCAATTTAAAAATAATATTAATATACAATAATCTCTATCATAATTTTTACTAGCTTTATCTAAGCTTTTAAGAAGTTGTAAACTTTCTTCTAAAGTTAAATAAATCGGATTTCTTTTTTCTATTTTAGGAGTTTCTAGTTCATTAGCTGGATTTTCGCTTATTAGTTTTATTTTAGTTTGTAAGAATTTAAAATACGATTTCAAAGCAGCTACCTTTCTAGATTTTGCGTAGTTACTATTTTTTCTAGCCTTTTCCACATAACTCAAGAAAGCGTAGAGATCTCTAAGTTTTACTTCTTTTACAAACTCATCATCCAAGTCGCTTATATCAAGTTCTAATAATTCAACACCTTTAGGCAAGCCTTTTTTGTAAGCTTTCAAGAATTTGAAAAACAAAATTAAATCTATTTTATAAGCTGTTATAGTATTTGACGATTTACCTTTTATAGTTTCTAAGTAACTTAGAAAATCCCAAAGTGATTGTGGGCCTTTTTGATTAAATTGATACTGCATATTATAAAAAAAATCATAAGAATCCTCAATAAAATTATTTTTATTTTCAATTTTAGATTCACTTATAGTTACTTTCTCTTTTTTATTATTTTTAATCTTTTTAGTTTTAGATTTACTTTTATTTAAACCAAGTTCTTTAAGCCAAATCTGTATAGTTCGTAGGCTTACATTATATATATCGGCTAATTCTTTGGTTGATAATTTGTATTTTTCACAAAAAATAAATAAATCTGGTATCAAACATTCGTAGTTACGGTTTAAACTTCTTTTTTTAAAACTTTCACATATTTCTTGTAGTTTTTTTTCTTCTTTATCGCTAAGTTTAATATTCAATATCTTTTGGATATCTTCATCATATTTATAATCTTTATATTTAGAAACTTTAGTTTTTTCACTCATTTATGTAACACCTCAACATAGTTGTATAAGTAAATTATAACATAATCTCCATGTTAAAAATTATTGAAAAGTTTTAAATTGTATTATGAGTAAAGCTAATTGTTGAATAATAATTTTATTTTAATGTAGAAACTTATGTGAATTCATAATAGAAATAATATATTATTTTAGAAGTTTAATTATTACGTTTTCATTTTAAAATTTCGTTATAAAAACGAAGTTCATAAATATAGTAATTTCAACACTTTATAAAGATTTATTTCTTCATAAAATTAATTTCGCTAAATTATTATTTAGCGAAATTAAAATTTATAATATTATATGAATCATATTTATATCTATAGAAATTATCTACAACATTTTCTATTTTGTATCTATATAAAATCAGTTACAAAACAAATCCTTCTTCTTTTAATTCTAAAATTCAAACTAACCTCATATATCAAAAATAAAATTTCAATTCTGATACAAATTAGAAAAAACATTATTATTGATTTTTAAAATTTATTTTTTCGTCAGAATCAATCTATATATTTTACTTTAAAATAACTTAAATTACATACATAAAATTGTAATACAACCACTCTAAATTAACCCTTGATTTTTTCTGTTATTCAAATCACTCCTAATCACTCATTATAGTCACAGTACTTCAAACCTTTATATGTTTTTAATTCTACTTTACGCAATACATAAAGTATTACTAAGTAATGTATTGCATACATTATATATAACATCTCTTTTTATTTTTAAAAAATAATATAATAGAATTATCACCAATAATAAAAAAAACATTTGTTAAATAAAAATAGGAATTGCATATAAAGCTATTTATGCAATTCCTATTTTTTAATATTATATTTCTCTATTTTTTACCATATTCTCATATTCAGAAACAGAAATGGTTTTGCCGTTTGATAATGTATAACTTATTATTTTGTTGTTATTATCTCGTTCTACAGACTTAATAGTTAATTTCATAAAAAAAATCACCTCTTCAATAGTTTTTTATGAAAAAAATTTTTTATACATTTATTTCGCTTTTTATATATAAAACCTCTTCATTTTTTTCTAATATAGGATTTATATACTCATCTATAAACTCAATAACTTGACTAGAAGATCTTCCTGTAAATTTTATAGGATCAATTATTTTCAATATTTCTTCTTTAGATAAATTAAATCTTTCATCCTTAATTATATTATCTATAAGATTATTTGGTAATCCTTCTCCCTTGACTCTTTTAGCAGCTTCCATTGAATATCCACGAATTATTTCATGAAGTTCTTGTCTATCACCACCACGTTTAACAGATTCCATCATTATATTTTCAGTGGCCATAAAAGGCAATTCGTTTTCTACATGAGTTTTAATAACTTTATCATAAACTACCATTCTTTCAGAAATATTTATATAAAGATTTAAGACACCATCTAGAGCCAAAAAGCCTTCTGCCATAGCAATTCTTTTATTTGCAGAGTCATCTAAGGTTCTCTCAAACCATTGAGTTGCAGCAGTAATAGCAGGATTTAAAGCGTCAACTAATACATATCTAGCTAAAGCCCCCATTCTTTCACTTCTCATAGGATTTCTTTTATAAGCCATAGCTGATGAACCTATTTGTTTCTTTTCAAAAGGTTCTTCTATTTCCTTCATATTTTGAAGTAATCTTAAGTCATTAGAAAATTTATATGCACTTTGAGCTATTTCAGACAAAGTATTTAAAACTATAGAGTCTAACTTTCTAGGATATGTTTGACCAGTTACAGCAAAGCTTTTATCAAATCCCATCTTTTTAGCTACTATCATATCTAAAGTTTTAACTTTTTCTTCATTTCCCTCAAATAAATTCATAAAACTAGCTTGGGTTCCAGTTGTCCCTTTCACACCTCTAAGTTTTAAAGTGCTAATTAGAAACTCTAAATTTTCCATATCCATAACTAAATCTTGCATCCACAATGTAGCTCTTTTTCCTACTGTAGTTAATTGAGCAGGTTGAAAATGTGTAAAACCTAAAGTCGGCATATCTTTATATTCTAAAGCAAATTTTTTCAAATTATTTAATACTGCAATAATTTTCTTTTTAATTAAGTTTAAAGCTTCTTTCATAACAATAATATCTGTATTGTCTCCAACATAACAACTAGTAGCTCCCAAATGTATTATTGCTTTTGCATCTGGGCATTGTTTTCCGTAAGCATAAACATGACTCATTACATCATGCCTAACTTCTTTCTCTTTTGCTTCAGCTACATCATAATTTATATCATTTATGTATAACTTCAACTGTTCAATTTGCTTATCTGTTATATTTAATCCTAATTCTTTTTCCCCCTCTGCTAAAGCTACCCATAATCTCCTCCAAGTTGAAAATTTCATATCCTCAGAAAAGATATATGACATTTCTGGTGATGAATATCTAGAATTCAACGGATTATTATATAAATTTTTCATTTAATCCCCTCCTAAATTATTTTCTAAATTTTTCTAAAATAATTATATCATAAACAATTAAATATATGAATAAAAATAATATTTTCCTGTTTAATATTCGTGTTTTTTCATTATCTAATTTTAGTATCTACAAAAAGAATAAATATATAACAAAAAATTTTCTTAATATAAATTAGATTTTCTACTATGTAAAAAAGGATAATTTACTAGTATTATTAGTAAATTATCCAATATTTTTATAAGAAAAATCATATAAATAATTAAATGCAAACTAAAAAATCACCAAGTATAAATTAACTTTAAAATAATATTAATCACCAAAACTAATTCCTAACATTTTAGCGGCTGCAACTTTTTCATCATTAGCAGTTATACATTTAGTATTACCGATAACTTCCTCTAAATTTACATAAGATATATTTTGTCCTTTTAAACATACCATATTACCAAATAACCCTTCATTTATAAGCTCAGCAGCTTTAACACCATATCTAGTTGATAATATTCTATCATAAGCTGATGTATTACCACCTCTTTGAAGATGGCCAAGAGTTGTACTTCTAACTTCATGATTTTTAATTATATTTTCTAAATCAGCAGCTATTTTATCTCCTATTCCTCCTAATCTTATTGGATCTGGGCTATCATCGACTATCTTTGCAATAACAACATCACCATTTTTAGGTTTTGCACCTTCTGCTACTACAATAATAGTAAATTGTTTCCCCGCCTCTTCTCTCTCTTTAACTTTATCTACAATTTTATTAATATCATAAGGGATTTCTGGAATTAATATGACATCTGCTGAACCTGCAATACCAGCATCTAAAGCTATCCATCCAGCATTTCTTCCCATTACTTCTAATAACATTATTCTATGATGTGACTCAGCAGTTGTATGCAATCTATCTAAAGCTTCACAAGCAATCTCTGTAGCCGTATTAAATCCAAATGTTACATCCGTTGCTAATAAATCATTATCTATTGTTTTTGGAACACCTATAACATTAACACCTTTTCTAGCAAAATCTCTAGCTGAAGTTAACGTTCCATCTCCTCCTATAACAACTAACGCATCTACCCCTATATTTTTCATATTTTCTATAGCTTTATCTGATACATCTTTTTTTATAGTTTTGCCATTTTCAATTACTTGATAGTCAAATAAATTATCCTTATTTGAACTATGTAATATAGTTCCACCTCTATGAAGTATTCCAGATACAGAATCTAAATCTAGCTTAATATAATCATTATTATATAACCCTCTATACCCAAATTTATACCCTATCACCTCATAACCATATTGAAGTATAGCTGTTCTAGTTACTGCCCTTATAACTGCATTAAGTCCAGGACAATCCCCTCCTCCAGTTAATAAAGCTATTTTTTTGATTTTTTTAGACATGTGTTCTCCCCCTCTTACCACTTAAATATTACAGGTTAAGAATTTTTTGACCAATTTAATTTTATTCAGGCAATATAATTAATAGTACCTATTAAAATTATATACCATGGAAATACTTTCTTGCAATGTAAAATTTATGAAATTAATTATGAATATAATTAAAGACCTATATAGGTTAATCTTTTAGAAAAACCTATATAGGTCATATATACTTATTAAATTATTTTTGTAAACAATAATACTGCTAATACTATACCAGCACAAACCCTATAAACAGCAAAAACTCTCATAGGCTTTTTCTTTAAGTAACTTATAAATCTTTCTATTACAATAAGTGAAACTATGAATGCTACTATAAATCCAAGTATTAAAGCTACCCAATAAGTTGAATTCATTATAGAATAATCAAACTTCAATAAATCTAAAGCTGAAGATCCAATCATTGCTGGAATAGCTAAAAAGAAAGTAAATTCTGTTGCTACAGTTGTATTAAAACCAGCAACCCATCCTCCCATTATAGTTGAAGCACTTCTAGACATTCCTGGCCACATAGCTAAACATTGAAAAAATCCTACTAATAAAGATTGTTTATAAGTTATTTCATCAACAGATTTAGCCTCTCTTCTTTTTTTTCTATTTTGCATATACCAGCTTTCTATAATTACTAATAAAATACCACCAACTATAAAAGCTATAGCAACTGAATCGGTATTAAATAGTCCTTTAATTTTATCATATAAAACTAACCCAAAAAACATAGCTGGCAGACTTCCTAAAATAACATTTATGCCAAATTTAAATCCAGTTTCTGATTTCTTCACTAAAGATTTATCTTTTTTTATAAACCCAATTATATAGTTAAAAAACTCAACAATAGAACCGAAAATTTTCTTCCTATATAAAACTACAACAGCTAAAATCGCACCTAATTGTATTACAACTTCATACATTTCAGCAAATTGAGATGCTTGAGGTATTGTAGAATTTCTAAAGTTTATTAAATCCCCCACTAAAATCATATGCCCTGTAGAAGAAACAGGAACAAACTCTGTAAGCCCTTCTACTATAGCTATAATTATAGCCTTAAAAATAAATAAAAAATTCATTAATTTCCTCCCCTTATATTTTATTGTTAAACATTTCTATTATACTAAATTAATTATATGTATGTCTATTTACTTATTTATGTATAATGTTAAATAAAAAAATATTTTTTAAATTATTATGTTAATTCACTGTAAATAATGCAATTTACATTCCTCATGATATAATATATAATATTTAATGTTATTTAGATAATATGAGATATAATAAATATTTAACATAATTTACATACTTAAAAGTTAGGCGGTGTTTAAAATAAGTACAATTGCTATATTAACAACAAAAATGGCTCAATCATTGGCAAAAAATTTGTTTAAAGGTGGAAGCAACTATCCAGGAAAAATAGCCTTAAAAATGGATAAAGATATATTAAAAAAGGTTGCAGCTAACTATAATGTAATATTAGTTACTGGAACAAACGGAAAAACTACAACTACATCAATGATTTATAATGTATTAAAAGCAAATGGTTTTGATGTAATAACAAATAGTACAGGAGCTAATATGTATCCAGGTATAGTTAGTTCTTTTGTTGAACATTATAAATTTTCTGGAAATAAAAACAGATATGCTGTTATAGAAGTAGATGAAGCTAATGTTAAGTTTATAACTGAACATATAACCCCTCAAATAATTACTATTACTAATTTATTTAGAGATCAGTTAGATAGGTATGGTGAAGTTTATACTACATTAAGTAAAATAATGGAAGGTGTTGTTAAAGTTCCTGAAACTACTCTACTATTAAATGGAGATGAATCACTATTAGCAAAACTAGATGTTCCTAACAAAAAAGTATATTATGGCTTTGAAAAATCACCAATGACTGATACTAAAATAGACGTAAATGCTGATGCTAAGTTTTGTAAATTCTGCAAATCACCTTATGAATATAATTTTATAACTTATAATCACTTAGGAGACTTTTATTGTTCTAATTGTGGGTTTAAAAGAGAAAATCTAACATATAAAGTTACTGATATTGTTGATTTAAATCCTGACGGTTCAGTAGTAAAATTAAATGGATCACAATTCACTATAACACAATCAGGGTTATACAATATATATAATGCACTATGTGCTTATTCAATAGCTAAAGAATTTAATATATCAGATGAAGTAATTGAAAAATCATTCACTAATCAAAGTTCAAGTTTTGGTAGACAAGAAGTAATTAAAATAGATAATAAAGAACTAAAAATTATTCTAGTAAAAAATCCTGCTGGTTATAACCAAGCCTTAGAAACTTTATGTTTAAACTCTAATTCTTTTTCAGCAGCATTTATGCTTAATGATAATTATGCTGATGGAAAAGACGTATCTTGGATTTGGGATGTTAAATTTGAAAAACTAGCTAAAATGAATATTAATGAAGTATTTATATCTGGAATAAGATTATACGATATGGCTGTAAGGCTTAAAATAGCTGGATTAGATCCTTCTAGATTTATAATGGAATCAGAGTACGAAAAATTAGTTGAAAGCTTTAAAAATTCTTCACAAGATAAAATATATGTATTAGCTACCTATACTGCTATGATAAACTTTAGAAAATACCTACATTCAAAAGGTTATATAGAGAAATTATGGTAGGTAGAAAGGAGTTGATAAAAATGGAACTTAATTTATGTCATTTATACCCTGATCTTTTAAATGTATATGGAGATGTAGGAAATTTATTAATATTAAAATATAGAGCTGAAGCTAGAGGTATAACTGTCAATATGTCAAATATCTCTATGGGAGATACTTTTATCAAAGAAAATCACGACATAGTTTTATGGGGAGGCGGTCAAGACTTTGAACAATCAATTGTTTCAACAGATTTAGTTGGTGAAAAAGTTGATTCCTTAAAAGATTATATCGAAGATGGGAAAGTATTAATTGCAATATGTGGTGGATATCAATTATTAGGCAAGTACTATACAATGGCTAATGGCGAAAAAATAGATGGATTAGATATCTTAGATGTATATACTGAAGCTGGAGATACTCGATTTATTGGAAATACTGTTATTCATAATGAGGAATTTAATGAAACTTATGTTGGATTTGAAAACCATTCTGGTAGAACTTATCTTGGAAAAGAATTAAAACCTATAGGAAAAGTTTTAGCTGGATATGGTAATAATGGAGAAGATGGAACTGAAGGATGTATATACAAAAATACATTTGCAACTTATTTTCATGGATCACTATTATCAAAAAATCCAGAACTTGCTGATAGGTTTATAAAATTAGCTTTAGAAAAAAAATACAATAAAGAAATTAATCTAGAGCCTTTAGATGATTCTATAGAATTAAAAGCTAAAGAATTTATAGTACAAACTTATGCTAATAAATAATAAAAAAAGACTATACTTTTAAGTATAGTCTTTTTTTATTTTCTTTTTTTTCTATGCCCTGTACTTATAGATTTACTATTTACCTTTATTACAAATGATAATACGACAAAAATTAACATACCTAAAGCGATAGTAAGTAACCATACAAAAAAATCTTTAATTGTTAGGTCATATCTACCAAATAAAACATTTATTTTATTAATTGCAAAATGGATTATTCCTATAATTCCTGTTGTAATTCCACATATAGCTGAGGCTATTAATCCTTCTTTAATGCCCTTAAATATGCTTAATATCCCCAAAAGAATAAATGTTATTATAAGTACTATATAAATAGCCATATTAAATCTCCTAAAATAATTATTATACTTTAAATTTACTTTAATTCTCTAAAATATATGAATAAATTTAAAGTATTAATTAAGTTAAAAGAAAATAATTATGTATTATTCCCAAGTCTTCCATATATCTATTGCATATCCTACAGTAGCTTCTTTTCCATTTCTTACAATAGGAGTAGTATATAAAGTTGGATTCTTTAAAAGTACTTCTTCACGTATTTCTGCCCCTCTTATTTTATCCATATTTAATTTAGCATAATCTTTTGATTTTTTATTAATTAAGTTTTCAAGACCAATAGCCTTTTTCACACTTTGAAGTTCACCTTTACTTAAAGATTTCTCTTTTAAATCTATAAACTGAAAAGGAATTCTTCTTTCCTTAAAAAACCTTTCAGCTTTCTTAGTATCATTACATTTTTTAGTTCCAAATATCTGTATGTTCATTTTTACCTCTTAATATAAGTATAAATTTAAATAATATATATTATATCATAAGAAAAACATTATATTAAAATTTGAAATACACCAACTAACACAAGAAAACTAATCATATCTTAAATTTACTTGGAAAATGATATGATTAGTTTTTTTAGTTTTATTTCTTATTAATATTATTTAATTCCTTTAACTTGAATTTCATATATTCTTACTGCTGAATCAGAATTTTGTGTTGGCTTTATAGCTGTTACTCTTACATATTTAGCTTTAACAGGTTTAAATGTATCTAATGTATTAGCTGCTGAATTCTTAGTAACATTAACTACTTCTGTAAAGTCTGTACCATTTTCACTAACTTCAATAGTATATGCTTTTGTATTCATTCCATCGCTTTCACCACCTGCTTCTGCATGAGCCATAGCAACTTCACTTATGACTTTAACATCTTCAAGGTCTACAGTTATTGAATGTGGTGCTTTTCCTGTAGCACACCATTTAGTATCTGTTTTTCCATCAAATGCAAATTGAGGTGCTTCGTTATTGTTTACAAAAGATGAAGCTTCAGCTTTTTTACCTTCTGATAAATTAGCTAATTCTTTAGCTTCGTTAGTAACCTTTATTACTTGTTCAAGGACTTTAGTATTTTCTCCAGACTTATTCTTAGCAACTAACTTAATTGTATAATCACCTTCTTTATCATAAACAACTTTAGGTGATTTTTCAGTACTACTCTCTATTTTAGCTCCTTTTAATTCCCAAGCAAAAGTTTCAGAATTTGAAGAAGAAATGTTTTCTAAAGCTATTTCTTCACCTGGAGCAACTAATGTTTTTGAAACTTTAAATTCTGCTTTAGGAATTCTATTATCTGGCCATTCCATAGAAGCACTTGAACTAGTTCCTCTTTCTCCATTTTTATTAATAGCAATAACTTCAAAATTAGTTGTATTTTCTTCTCCTTCTCGTGGTAAAGCATTCAAGTAAAAATTATTACTTGGAGTTACTCCAAGGAAGGATTTAGTTCCATCTTTATTAGATTGATAAATTTCAAAATGACTTGTATCAGAATCTTTATTGCTTTCCCATGATAATTTTACTCCCGCAAACATACTATCTTCATCAAAAATCTTATCATCAACTTTTAAATTAGTTGAAGAGGCTTTCTTAGTATCCTTAGTTATAGAAATATTACCAAGATTAAGTTGTAATCCACTTACAGATTCATCTGAAGATACTCCAAAGGAAATTGTTTTTATAGATTTTCCAGATAGTTTTGAAACATCATAAGATATAGTTGACCAAGTATCAGCTGTCACTTTATCTTTAGATTTTAAGGTTTCAGTTGAACCATCATGTAGTTCTAATATTAAATCAAGATTAATCTCATTAGATGACTTAATAGTAGTTTTAAAGGAAACTTTATCTTCTAGCTTTAAATCTGCACTATATAATTTAATTGTAGATGTTTTTCCACTCTCTAAATTCCCAGAAAGTTTAATTGAATTTCCACCATAAAAAGCATTTGCATAATCTATATTAGCATCTATTTTATTATTACCTTCATTTTTTATCATCCATCTATAAGTAGGCATAATATCAGACATACTTCTATTATTCCAATCTGTTTCTGAAACTTTTTCACCATTAATAAAGAAATTATATCCATGTCCTAAATTAAAATTAGTAACAAACGGTAAACTATTAACAACTGTTTTTTCTATAGCATAGGTAGAAATACCCTTCCATTCTTTATCTGCTGCCATTGTTTTTATAGATGGATCACCATTCTCATTAACCCAAAGCCTATTTTCTTTAGCATGAAAATCATCAATGGATTGAGCTGATGAATAAGTCCAACTAGGACAATATAATCCTAAAGAAGTGTTTCCTTTTTCAAATAAATCCCAACGAATAGGTGTATTTATTCCATTTTGTTGAATATCCACTCCTGCAAATAATTTATTAGGATTAACCCCTATTTCAGTAGCCTTTTTTGTTGAAGCCTCTAGAAGATTTTGATCAGCAAGCTTATCAGTTGTCCACCAAAAGTTTAAAAACATACTATCTGCAATAGCTTTTTTATCTTCTCCAACCAAGAAAAATTTATTTTCATCTGTTAAAGCATTTTGCCAATCCATTTTACCCTCTTTAGTCATTGAATCATACCACATAAGTTCAAGACTTTCTTTAGATTTAGCTTTAAACTGATTTATGAATTCTTTCATAAGAGCGGCATGTTCACTTGTTAATGGTTCTTCTTCAGTTCCTTGTGTTTCTTGATTTATAAACCATCCATCGAAACCATAAGTATTTGCAACTTCTATAAGTTTATCAACCATTGGAAAGTTTCCATTTGCATCTTTAGTTAAAAATTCATTTAACCACTCAATTTTTCCACCATGTTCTGTCATTGGGAAGAAAACAGTTCCTAAAATAGGAACTCCATTTTTATGAGCAGCATCAGTAACATCAGCACTTGGAGGAACTATAAGTCCTTCACCTGATGATCCTCCCCAATAAACCATTTTATCTATATATTGCCAATATGAAAATGTATTAGATGAGAATTTATTGCTTCCTTGCGATGGATTTCCACTTGTACTACTATTCATTATAGAAATTGCAACTACTTCTCTTTCTTTACTTTGTGTATCGTTTACAGGAAATAGCTTTTCCTTATCAACTCTCTTAGCTAATTTTATAGTACTTTTATTAAAATTAATATTTTTATCATTATTAGGATTCCAATTTAACAATTCAGACGGAAACCAATGAGGTGCAGTTGGCTGATTATTCATTATAAGTTCTGGATTTGTTACTTCTTTACTTATTGTGTACTTAAATTCGCTTATATTCTTTTTTTGATTAGATGTACAACTCACCATAGAAGAGGCAATAGAAAATGATAAAAATACAGCCATTAATAATTTAAGTTTTTTTCCCCTTTTTTTATATACTTTTTTGTTCTTACTTTTTTTACGTAGCTTCATAATATCCCCCTTGAAATTTAGGTAATAAAAAGTTAAAGGTTTTCATTAATTCTAAAATAAATTTAAATTACATCTATACTTTACCAAGAAATTGGAAAAAATATAATGAAAAAAAAATAGATTTTATGGACAAATTCTAACTAGTATTGATTATAAAGACTATATTTAGGTAATGTTGAAGAAAATTTAATTTCTTATCATATGGTTAGAACATAAAATAATTAAAAGGGATAAAAAATGGAGGGGATAAATTAAAATTATTCTAATAGAATATATCATTCCTATAGCTTCTAATTCTTCTAAAAAACTACTCTTCCCAAAGCCAACTAACTTTGTTGTTATTTTATTTTCTTTTACAACTTTATTAACTCTGTATGCAGATAGGCCCTTTTCTTCTTTAACATATTCTGCTATTGTTTTAACTTTATAATAAACTTCTTTATCATCTGCTATTATTCTTGCTACCACTATTTCTTCTCCTTATTTTTTTAATTTTTTTGCTATATATATTATACTACTTATATTAATAAAATTTAATAATAATTTACAAATAATCTATCATTTGTTAAAAATAACAACATTCTATTAACATTGCATAATTGATATTGATTATCTTTATCTATTAAGATTATAATGTACTTGTAACCAAATACATCTTAATTATATATAAAGTTAAATTATATCGAACGTTTTCATTTATTCACTTATAACTAATAACATTTATAAAAAGCCAGATTCTTATCTCCCTCAGAAATCTGGCTTTTTTACCATATTAACTTATCTCTATTTATTTATTTATTTTTTAGTCTTAGTACTTAATTATAGGTATTGATTAATTATCTTTCAGTAGAATTAAACTATATTAGGTTATTAAATAAAGAATTTTTAAGGTGGGTGATTAACTTGAATAGAAAAGAAAAACAAGTTTTAACAGAAAATATTTTATTAGAAGAAATTTATAATTTAATTTTAGATAAGCAAACTACCGAAGATGAGCGTATCATACTTATTGAATTTAAAAATGCAGTTGAAAAAGGGAAAGATTTTAAACTACAAACTATGAGATTAGCCGAACATTTAAGAAGATTAGCACTTTATAAATTTAAATATGAAAAAAATCTTAGCCCTAAAGTTAGCAAACTTTACATGGATATTTCTTCAACTGGACTTTTTGAAAGAGAGTTAGGTCGTGGATTAATTTATTGGTCATGGATTAATTTATTTTAGTTAATTATTTATGATACATTATATATCTAATTTTTTACAGTTAAGGAGTTGTGCATATGTTGATATTACATAGAGATAACTTACTTGATACAGAGCGAAATTATAAGATTATAATAGATGGGCAAGTTTATGGGAAAATTAAATGTGGTAAAACAAAAAGAATAGATATACCAACAGGAAAACATATAATTTACTTAAAACTTGATTGGTGTAAAAGTAATAAAATAAATTTTGAAATTTTAGATGATGAGAATATAGAATTTAAATGTGGCTCTTCATTAAATGAATGGCGTATTTTACTATTATTTATTTACACCACTATATTAAAAAATAAGTATTTATATATAAAAAAAATTTAATTTAAACAAAATAAAAAGATAAGCAATGTTAATCACTACTTATCTCTATATAAGTGAAATCTATTTTCTGATATTAATATTAGTAAAGATAATAAAACTTATCAAAGATTGTAATGAAATTTTAAATGAGTTAGTACCGCTAATACTAACGATTTCAACAATCATAGCCGTAATCAAGGCATTCATCTTTTAAGATGCGAGAAAATTCCCTTTATTGATAAGTTTATTATCTCTTTAATCAGAGTTTACAGTAATATTAACTTAAAAGCAAATTTAGGCTTTTTATCATGTTAATTTTTCTCTATTTGTTTATTTTTTAGTCTTACTATTAAGTGTATATCTATATTTTGGATAACTAAGTCAACACCAATCGTCTCAATATATTTCATGAAGTTACTTAGGGTTGGTGAGTTATCATATTTTTCAATTCTTGATATCATTTATATCTAGTTTCCTACAATTCTTTATGAAACTATTAAACGTATCAATAGTAAAATCACTTATATAGAATCTTCATCTATAAATCTAGTTATTGATTTATAACATTCATTATAATGTTTTATAGTACCTTCTCTTAAATTTCTTACTTTACAATTATTTATATACGCTTCAAAACCTTCTTTAAATGTAATACTATTATTACCATTAATCTTTTCATAAAAAAGCACTCCTTTTAGTGCAGAAAAAACTGCACACATCATTTAATTTTTTACAAAATGACGTGTACAGTTATATTTTATTTATTCATTGCTTCTTCTACAGCAACTGCTACAGCAACTGTCATACCAACCATTGGGTTGTTACCAGCACCGATTAATCCCATCATTTCTACGTGAGCAGGAACTGATGATGAACCAGCAAATTGTGCATCTGAATGCATTCTTCCCATAGTATCAGTCATACCATATGAAGCTGGACCTGCAGCCATGTTATCTGGGTGAAGAGTTCTTCCTGTACCACCACCTGATGCAACAGAGAAGTATTTCTTACCAGCAGCAACACATTCTTTCTTATATGTTCCAGCAACTGGATGTTGGAATCTTGTTGGGTTTGTTGAGTTACCAGTAATTGATACATCAACACCTTCATGATGCATTATAGCAACACCTTCTCTAACGTCATCTGAACCATAGCATTTAACTTTAGCTCTTGGACCGTTTGAGTAAGCTTTTTCTCTAACGATTTTTAATTCTCCAGTGAAGTAATCAAATTTAGTTTCAACGTAAGTAAATCCATTGATTCTTGATATTATCATAGCAGCATCTTTTCCAAGACCGTTTAAGATAACTCTTAATGGTTCTTTTCTTACTTTATTAGCTTTTTCAGCTATTTTTATAGCACCTTCAGCAGCTGCGAAACTTTCATGTCCAGCTAAGAATGCAAAACATTGAGTATTATCATTTAAAAGCATAGCTCCTAAGTTACCATGTCCTAACCCAACTTTTCTATCGTCTGCAACTGAACCTGGAATACAGAATGCTTGAAGACCTTCTCCGATTGCTTCAGCAGCATCAGAAGCCTTAGTACATCCTTTTTTGATAGCTATAGCAGCACCTAAAACATATGCCCAAGAAGCATTTTCAAATGCTATTGGTTGAGTTTCTTTAACAATTGTATATGGATCTATTCCTAAATCATCACATACTTTTTTAGCATCTTCTAATGTTTTCATTCCGTACTTTTCTAGTACAGGAGTAATTTGATTAATTCTTCTTTCATAACTTTCAAATAATGCCATTTTAAAAATCCTCCTTTAAATTTAAATTATTCATGTCTTGGATCTACAGTTTTTACAGCATCATCAAATCTACCATATTGTCCTGTAGCTTTTTCCATAGCTTCGTTTGCACTCATTCCTTTAGCAACAAATTCCATCATTTTGCCTAAGTGAACGAATTTATATCCAATGATTTCATTATCTTCGTCTAAAGCTATTTTTGTTATATAACCTTCAGCCATTTCTAAGTATCTAGGACCTTTAGCTAAAGTACCGTACATAGTACCTACTTGTGATCTTAAACCTTTTCCTAAATCTTCAAGACCAGCTCCTATTGGAAGTCCTCCTTCTGAGAAAGCAGTTTGGCTTCTTCCGTATACTATTTGAAGGAATAATTCTCTCATAGCAGTATTTATAGCATCACAAACTAAATCTGTGTTTAAAGCTTCTAATATTGTTTTTCCTGGTAATATTTCTGAAGCCATTGCAGCAGAATGAGTCATTCCTGAACATCCTATTGTTTCAACTAAAGCTTCTTCGATTATACCATCCTTAACATTTAACGTTAATTTACAAGCTCCTTGTTGAGGTGCACACCAGCCTACTCCGTGAGTTAATCCTGATATGTCTTTAACTTCTTTAGCTTGTACCCATTTACCCTCTACAGGGATTGGTGCTGGGCCGTGGTTTGGTCCCTTAGCAATTACACACATTTCTTGAACTTCGCTTGAATACATCATCTTCTTTTTCTCCTCCCTACAAGATAACTAAATATAACAAACAATTAAATTGCTATATCCTCTAATTAAGTTATATGGGATGTTAATAGTCCCACTGGGGTATATAATCACCCCAAATCTATTTTAACAAATCTATCAAAAAGTAACAATACTTTTATTTAAAATATAATAAAGTATATTAACAAATTATTATAAATTCACTATTGCTATCCTTTTGTAATTGTGATATTATATTTATTGTTAAGCCGAAGTGGTGGAATGGCAGACACAGAAGACTCAAAATCTTCCGAGTAACCCTCGTGTGAGTTCGAATCTCATCTTCGGCACCATAGTAATATCAACGGTTAAGAGCCTTTAGGATTTATTTTCCTAAAGGCTCTTTCTTTATATAAAAGTCAGCTGGAGGTCAGCTGAGCAAAAAAAATTAAAGTTTATATAAGTGAATATAAGTGATTTAATCCAAAATTTATGTTGTAAATTTGGTAAGTTATATATAAAAATTTTAGATTTTAAATGGATTAAATTGAAATTTATTGAATCTAAATGTTAAGATTAAATTAAACGTTAACTTATATTTTACATTTTTCGACTGTTATTTTAATTCTTTTGGAAGCTTAGTTATGAATGTACTTGTAGTTTTTTCTCTTCCTCTAATTATATTTAAACTATGAAACGCTGGCATTTTTATAAGTTCATCAATAGTAAATTTATCTCCAATTTCTTCTTTTAATAGTTTATAATTATCCTTTTGACATCTACTAAGATGCAAAAAATTACAACCAGTTCTTAGTAAAGGCTCTAATAAGTATTTAAACTGTTTTAAAAATCAATACATAAGTAGTCCTAAACTTTCTATTCTCAACTATGTTTTTAATCATTAAAATAGTCTTCTTGCATTAACTTTACCATCTTTCCTCTTGTCGCTTTCTTTATACTCATTTAATCCATCAAGCCCATTAAATCTAAAGCTATATTTTTAAAATAGAATAAGCATTTAAAAATTTGCTAATAATTGTAATGAGGTGATTATATGGATATTAATCTTTTAGTTCTTTTAGTAATTGGTGGTATAACTTTAATTATTTTATTACTGCTTATATATATTTCAATAATGAAATTTTTAATGAATTATAAATTTTAAATTAGAAAAAGTATACATATCTTTAATTATATTTATAGAAACTACTTGTAAAAAATTAAAGCTAGTAGGAAAAATCCTTACTAGCTTTAATTTTTATCTTTAGGAGTTTATATTATAAAAAAGAAAGTGTTAAGCTAAATTGGTACTATTATTTGAAAGATTTATGGAATAGATTAATTTTATAATATTTAAAAGTTTCAAAATGTTAACTTACTATATAATATTCAAATATTTGTAAACGGTTACTCAAATAAAAAACAAAAGCAATACAGTTTTTAGCATTGCTTTTACTAATTTTAAACTTATAAAAGTGTTGTAAAAAGTATAATCACCACATTTTTATAATATAAACATAAACAGATATAGTTTATAAATATAAATTTGTATTTATAAGTTTAAATGTATAACTTTTAATTAATACTTAAAAGTTATTGGCTATTATAACTCTCTCAGATATATAATATTAATATTTAGTATTATTTTCAATATATTACTTATATTATTAAAATAATTTTTATTTTTTCTTAACTTCTATAATAGCTGCATTATTTTTAAGAGCAGTTTCGACCATCTCTAAAATATTTTTATGATCTGCATAAGCAGTTCCTTGTTGAGCGCCATCAACAAAAATTCTATAAATATTATTAGTACTCTCTGGTTCTTCAGGCTTTACTTCATCTTCTTTTACATACTTTCCTGTAACCCATCCTTCCTTTGTTAATTGTCCAGCACTTGTATCATATTTAACCTTTTTATAATCCCCATTTGTTTCTAACACTTTTACTCTTTCATTATTATATATTTGTCCTATTTCGATATTGG
The DNA here is from genome assembly GCA_963557775.1 of uncultured Sarcina sp. GTDB lineage: Bacteria > Bacillota > Clostridia > Clostridiales > Clostridiaceae > Sarcina. The sequence continues at coordinate 53,697 of CAUWDH010000013.1, read as the reverse complement.
AAGTAGGTGACGACTTAACCATTAGATAAGAATTAACATTTATTATTGTAGCATTATATTCCTTATTATCTACTGAATTATTTTGGGTTAATCTAGTTTTAAATTCACTCCATGTTATCCCGTTTTTACCACTTAATATTTCAGCTGGACAGTTTTTTCTTGAAGCATCATAATGTCTCATAACATTATTTATTGAAATATTATATTTTCCCATTAAATATTTAACTAAATCTATAGTATTATTAATTGTTTTATTATAATCTCCATCTGAATTAACACAGATTTCTACTCCAATAGAATTATTATTTGTTATTCCATATTGGCCTCTACCATCACCGCAATGCCAACTATAATTATAATCTTCTACAAATTGCCCTATTGTTTTATCATCCACAAAATAATCAGCTGAAGATTGTCTATTTCCACCATTGAAATATTTAAAGTGATTTTCAACTCCTGCTCCTTTAGAAGTATTTCCTGTTGTATGAATTACTATATATTTAATTTTATCTGTTCTTTTTGAAAAATTATATTTAATTAATTTCTTTTCAATTGGTAACATATTTTTTCGCCTCCTAAATTAAAATATGTATATTAACATATTTTTGTGAATTATTTAAAGTTATATTATTTTTCTTCCTCTAACCCCTTTTTATAGCTTCTAATCTAGTATCACTCTTAATTAAAGTAGTATTAAAATTGTCTAAGCTATCTCCAAATTTATCTAACTGCATAAATAATCTTTCTTCTCTTTTATTATCCTCCCTTTGTTGTTGACTAGTTGTATATAAAATATACAATCACTTAGAAATCCTAAATTTGTTATTAATTATTCCATATTATCAGCTTATCAAGTTCCTTTTTTGGGTTATTTTGGAATATAAAAAGAGACCTAAAAATTTAGATCTCTTGGTTACTTTTTTATTTAATGCTGAGTTCCTCTTGAATCAACTGTATCTTTAATCTCTTTCATAATCTCACCCCTATATTTATTATATCTTATTTAAATTAATATATAACTATTAATTTTATTATTTTTAAAATTGTTATGCTTATAAAATATTAACTTTTAAATAAGTTTAAAAATCCTTTTTAGATTTATAGAATAATATTCTATTATAACGGAAAAGCTAAATTAAAATGTTAATTAAGGAGGAGAATATTAATATGGATAAATATATATGTTTAGTATGCGGTTATGTTTATGATCCAGAAAAAGGAGATCCTTCACAAGAAATAGCTCCTGGAACATCTTTTGAAGACTTACCTGATACATGGGTTTGTCCTTTATGTAAAGTTACAAAAGATAACTTTAAAAAACAATAATAAGTACATAGAAAAAAGATAAAGGCTAGTTTGCCTTTATCTTTTTTGTTATCTTAGTATAATATTTCAAAATATTATCAAGTGTTTTTACTACTTCATATTGTTTTTTTCCTATTGTAGTTTCACCTGTTAGCATAAATCCTGTTGCATTTTTCTTTACCATATTATATATATCATTTAATTCATTAACTGTAGGTTTATTTCCATATTTCATTGAATTTAATATATGTGTTGCTATTATAAGCTCTTTATTTTTTTTAGATAAATCATAGGCTATCTTTTCTTGTATTATAGGAATAGATATTAAATTACTCTCTGGTACTAAATCACCTCTAGCTATAACAAATCCATCTAACTTATCAGCCATAGCCTTAACATTCATCACAGCTTCTTTAGTTTCAATTTTGCCAAATAACTTCGGTATCAAATCTCCTCTTCTTAATGAAGTAAAAACTGCATTTTTAAATTCTTCGCAATCTTTTTCATTAGAGCAATAAGAATAACAAATTATATCTGCTTTTTCATTAATAGCAAACTGAATATCTTTTTTATCTTTTTCAGTAATGCCCCATCCACTTCTATCTATACCAGGCAAATTGCATCCTTTTTCAGGTCTAACCATACCTCCTCTTAATGATAATGTATCTATATAATTTTCCTCTATACTTTTTACTTTGAACTCCATTGTTCCATCTTTCATATATATTTTTTTAAAATCTTTTTTTAAAAGCCTATCTCTTGAAATACTTAATGGAATTAATCTTTTTTCACTGTATTTTCTATACAATTCCTCAATATCATCTTCACTACAAAAATAAATTTCATCACCCTTATCAACATAAAAAGAATCAGCAATTTTATTAGAAACTCTTATTTTGTTTCCCTGTATATCCATTAATAATTTAACCGAAAAGTAATTTCTACGTATATATCCTACAACTTTATCTATATTTTCATAGTTTCCATGAGATAAATTTATTCTTATAACATTGGCTCCACCAGATATTATTTTATCTATAGTATCGTTATCACAGGATCTTGGTCCAATAGTTGCTATTAAATACATAAATCTTCTCCTATAATTACTTACTATAAATTTATACTACTTTAAATTCAAAAATATAACATATTCTAAAAAATATTGATTCTGATAAAAAACAAGTTCTATATTTTACATAAATAAAATATTGATATATAAGGAGGTATTAAAAATGAAAAAATATATTTTTTATCTTTGTTTATGTATAGCTTTTTCATCCTTTTTATTAAAAGGATGCACCTTAGAGGAATATACTACTTCGACTAAAAAGCCTAAAGAGCTTTATTATACAGAAAATTTAATTAATGATATGAAGAATTCAAAGTTTTCAGTCAGAATACTAGAAACTAGTTTTTATAAAGAAGTCATATTGAAAGAAGAAAATTTAAACTTAATTACTGATTTAACTAATGAATTAAAAAATGGTCAAATAATAGAAGAGGCTTCTTTAACTGAAGATTATCTTCCTGAAAAGTCCTTATATAAAATGTATATAGATATTGAAAAAAAAGGAAAATATATTATTGAAATTTACGGTGATGATTTAATAGCTATTTATCCTTGGGATGGATACTACAAAAAGGATATTCTAAAGTTAAATAATATTCCTGCATCATTGAAACCAGAAAATTTATGTAAATATATATTAAAATTATAAAAAATAAGGCTATATTTAAATATAGCCTTATAATAATTAAAACACGAAAACTTCTGTTTCTTCTATTGCTTTATCTACTAATGCATCAATATCTAAAACACTTTCTGATTTTCTCATGTCATCTAATCTTGGTTTAGTTTTTGGATGTTTTGGAACAAATATTGTACAACAATCTTCATAAGGTAAGATAGATGTTTCATATGTTCCAATTTCTCTTGCAATATCCATAATATCTTCTTTATCCATTGTAACTAATGGTCTGAATATTGGTCTATCAGCACAATCAGTACTTACTATTAAGCCTTCCATAGTTTGAGATGCAACTTGACCTATACTTTCTCCAGTTGATACAGATTGAACTTTATGTTTTTCTGCTAATTTACATGCAACTCTCATCATGAATCTTCTCATAATTATAGTTAATTCATCTTCTTTACATTTTTCTATTATAGCCATTTGAATTTCTGTAAATGGTACTACATTTAAGTTAACTTTTCCTGTATAACCCGCTAAAATTTTTGCAAGTTCTTTAACTTTATCTTTTGCTCTTTCTGATGTATATGGATGTGAGTGATAATAAACACAATGTAATTCAACACCTCTTCTAGCCATTAAGTATCCTGCAACAGGAGAATCTATTCCTCCTGATAACATAAGCATTGTACTACCATTCATTCCATAAGGTAAACCTCCAACGGCTTTTATTATATCTTTATTAGTCCAAACATATCCAAATTCTCTTATTTCCACTTTTAAAAGACATTCTGGATTTCTTACATCAACAGATATTCCACCTGCCATACCTTTTAATATATAACCACCAATTTCTCTTGATACTTCCATAGAATTTTTTGGGTATTTTTTATTAGCTCTATTTGTTTCAACTTTAAAAGTTTTAGCATTACTTGCTTTTACTTTACTTAAAGCTTCTTCATATATTGCTTCTGGAGTAGCTTCAACTTGAGTTACTAAAACAAGCTCTTTTATACCAAAGACTCTTTTTACTCTATCAATGGCAACTTCTAAATTTTCTGAATCTATAAACCATCTTCCTTGATCAGTTATTATCTTATAATCTATATCTTTAAGTTTTTTTTCTATATTACCTCTTAATTTATTTTCAAACTTATTTTTGTTTAATCCTTTTAAAAATATTTCTGGTGCATATTTAACTAATATTAACTTTTTCATCTTTTTAATCTCCTTAAAAATACTAATGCTTCTTTTAATGCATTAATTGTATAATCTACTTCCTCTAAAGTATTATCTCCAGAAAAGCTAAATCTAATAGCTCCCTCGATTTCTTTAGGACATAGACCTATAGAATGTAATACATGACTTCCTTTTTTTGAAATTGATTTTGATGAACAGGCTGATCCTGTAGATACGAATATACCTTTTTCTTCAAGAATATGAAGTAATACTTCTGCTCTTATTCCTAAAAATGATACATTCAGTATATATGGACTTGTAAGTTTATCATTATTACTATTTATTTTTATATCTGTTATTTCTGAAAGTCTTTCTATAAAATATTCTTTTAATTTTTCTACTTTATTGAAATTCTCATCTATTTTTCTAAAAGTAATTTCAGCTGCTTTTGCAAATCCAATTATTGAATATAAGTTTTCAGTCCCTGCTCTTCTACCAGCTTCTTGAGAACCACCTGTTATTAATGACTTTAACACTGTTCCCTTTTTCATATATAAAAATCCAACACCCTTAGGTCCATGAATTTTATGAGCTGATGCAGAATAGAAGTCTAAATCATACTCTCTAACATCAACTTTAAATTTACCATAACTTTGAACTCCATCTACATGCAATTTTGCTCTACTACTTTTTTCTCTAACTATCTTTGATATTTCTTTTAAATCATTAATAGAACCTATCTCATTATTAACATGCATAATAGAAACAAGTACAGTATCTTTTCTTATATTATTTTTTAAGTCTTCTAAATTTATTCTTCCGCTAGAATCTACTTTCAAGTAAGTAATAGATACCCCACTTTCTTCTAACTCTTTACAGGTTTCAAGAACACTCGGATGTTCATAGGTTGTTGTTATTATATGTAAACCTGGTTTAGCCAAACCTCTTAATACAGTATTATTACTTTCACTTCCACCTGAAGTAAAAAGTATTTCTTCTTTTGATGCATTTATAGTTTTAGCAATAATCTCTTTAGCTTCTATTAGCTTTCTTTGACTTTTTAATCCTAAACTATGCAAAGAAGAAGGATTTCCATAATATTCTTTCATGGCTTTAAATACTTCATCACAAACATCTTCATAAGGCTTTGTTGTCGCACTATTGTCAAAATAAACTTCCATAAAAGAACCTCCCTTCAAAATAATTTTTCTCAGATAATATATTTTACCACAGATTAACTTTTATTTCATTTAAAATTAATTTTATTCAAAAATAAATAGGTAGAGTAGTAGCACTACTTTACCTATTTTCTTAACCTATTATTCCATAGCTATGAATTCAACCTTCTCTACTCCATCTACTTCAGCTATTTCATCTAAAATTTCTTGTATTTCTTTATTAACTGAAGAAATATCCATAGTTATACTAACATGTGCTGAATTATTTATAGGTATTCCTTGATCTATAGTTAATATGTTGCCATTATATTTTGAAAGTAAGTTAAGAACCTTAGAAAGAACTCCTTGCTTATGTGTAACTGTCATATTAAAAATTATTTTTCTACCTTGAGATGTTTCTGCAAATTCGAATACATAATCCTTATATTTATAATATACACTTCTACTAATTCCTGCTTGTTTAGTTGCTTCAGTTACTTCTTTAACTTTTCCTTCTTTTAAAAGTTTCTTTGCATTAATTACTTTTTCAAATACTTCTGGTAAAACCTTTTTATCAATAACTAATAACTGACTACTCATCATAATCACCTTTCCTCTACTTGCGCCCCTTTATTGTCTACTATTAAGTTAATAAGTTTAACTTCATTTTTTAAATCTTTTTCCATCTTAATGGTATTTCCCATATATTCACTTTTAAAAATCCCTATTATAGTAGGCCCTGAACCACTTATAAATGTTCCCATTGCACCATAATTATCAAATTTACACAATATATTTTCATACCCCTCTATTAAAGATCCTCTATAATTTTGATGAAATTTATCCCTACATGATATTTTAAGCAAATCATAATCTTTATTTATAAATGCTAATAAAGTAAGCATACTATGTCCGACGTTATAGATACCATCACTTAATTTTATTTTTTTAGGTAGTATCTTTCTAGCCTCTTCTGTTGATACTTTAAAATTGGGAATATAACAAGAAAAAACTATATCTTCACTTATATCTACTTTATTATAATACAGCTTATCATCTTCTACAACAGTTACAACTAAGCCTCCTAAAATAGCTGGAGATACATTATCTGGATGTCCCTCTATATCAGTCGCTATTTTGACTAATTCTTCTTTAGTAATTTTATTTTTCATTATTTTATTAGCAGCTATTAAACCTCCAACTATGCAAGATGAACTACTTCCAAGTCCTCTAGCTATAGGAATATTATTTTCTTTTAATGTTATTTTAAATCCATTATATTTATACTTATATTTATCCAATAACAAAATCATAGACTTATAAAATATATTATCTCTATTGGAATATTCTAATTCAAAGCCTTCAAATATTATTTCTGAATTTTCCTTTATTTCTTCCACTTCAAACACATTATATACGCTAAGTGCCATTCCCATAACATCAAATCCTGCTCCAATATTGGCACTAGTAGCTGGTACTTTAACTTGAAATCTCATGTACTATACCCCCATAAGCAAATCCCTAATAAGTTCTTTTATTTCATCCTTATTACATTCTATAGTATGTTTTATCTCTTTTTTATCTAAGTCTTCTATGCCACTTGGAATAGAAAGTGAATATTTTTTTTCTAGTTCTCTTATCAATTCAAAATCAGTTTTTCCTATAGTATCAACACTTAATGCATTAAAAACACTCCTTACGAATTTAAATGGAGAGGCTGTAGATACTATTATATATTCACTATTATCCTTTGATTCTGCTATATACTTCATATATACATCATAGGCTACTGCTGTATGTGTATCTATTAAATATCCATATTTATTGTAAACTTCATCAATTCTTTTTTTCACCTCTTCATCAGTAGAATAATTAGCATAAAATCCTTTTAAATTTTTCTTCATTTCTTCATCTATATTATAATAAGAATTATTTTTTAAATTTTCCATATACATGCTAACTTTTGAAGCATTTCTATTACTTATTTCAAACAATAATCTTTCTAAATTTGAACTTATTAATATATCCATGGAAGGTGTCTCTGTTATTTTAAATTGCCTATTAATATCATAAACTCCATTATTAAAAAAATCTGTAAGAACATTATTAACATTGGATGCACATATTAATTTTTTTATTGGAAGCCCCATAAGTTTAGCATAATAAGCTGCTAATATATTTCCAAAATTTCCAGTAGGGACAGAAATATTTATCTCTTCACCAAATTTAATTTTATTATTATTAACCTTATGGAAATATGCATAAAAATAATAAACTATTTGAGGAACTAATCTACCAATGTTTATAGAATTAGCTGATGATATATTTAAATCATTATCTTTTAAAATCTTTTTTATATTTTCATCTAAAAATATTGATTTAGCAGCACTTTGTGCATCATCAAAATTCCCCTTTATAGCTATTACTTTCAAATTATTCCCTTCTTGTGTTACCATTTGGTACTTCTGAATATCACTTACTCCATCTTTCGGATACAAAACAAAAACATCTATTCCTTTAATATTTTTAAACCCTTCTAAAGCTGCTTTACCAGTATCTCCTGAAGTTGCAGTCAATATTATTGTTTTATTAGTAATGTTTAATTTCTCCTTAGATAACTTAAGTAAGTAAGGAAGTAAAAGTAATGCTGCATCTTTAAAAGCAAGAGTTGGTCCATGATATAACTCTAAAAAATTATTTTTAATTTCAACTTTAAATCTATTATTATAAGCCCTATTTATTGCTTTTGCTATATTTTCTTTTTCTAAATCTAAAAAGTATTTGGAAATTATTTCTAACGCTAAATTATTATAGTTTAATCTAGAAAGCCTCCTTAATTCTCCCTCATTTAGCTTAGGTATAACTTCCGGAACATATAATCCAGAATCCTCTGCTATCCCATTAACTATTGCTTCCATAGATGACTCTACAACATCTCTTCCTCTAGTACTAATATACTTCATAAAAATCGCCCCTTATTTTTATTTAGTTTTCCATTTATTTACTTTTACTATATATTAACATGTTTTTTTAAAAAACACAACTGTTTCCCATAAAAACACTCCAATAAAATAATGATATTAAAACTTATAAAAAGTAATTATCTCATAACAGAACTATTTACCATTTATAAACAAGATATAAAGAGATTCAAATGATATTCTACTACTTAAATACAAAAAGACTATCTCTAAAGAAGAATTTTATTCCACTTTAAGACAGTCTTTTTTTAGTTTATATATTATTTCAATATACGCCTTGCTCTTCCTATTTTATTCCATGGAACATTAGAAATCCTTACAAATTCCCCTGATCTTGGAGATTCTAACCATTGACCATTTCCTACATACATTCCTACATGATTAAAATCCGAATAAAATAATAAGTCTCCCTCTTTTAAATTATTTAAGCTTACCTCTACCCCATTATTTATCTGGTTATAAGTGGATCTTCCTATATTAATCCCCACCTGTTTGAATGCCCATTGCATAAGTCCAGAACAATCAAAAGCTCTATAATTACTATCTATATATTTTGAATCTAAATTATAATTCATTGTAGGATATTGAGATTTTAATTTATTTAATAATGATCTTGTTATTGTTTCACCAGCACCACCAAAAACATAAGGTGATCCTACTTGACTTTTCATTACACTCAATACTTTTCCATAAGTTTTACTTATTTCATTACTAGAACCATTTCCACTTCCGCTACTACTATCAGAATTATTTTCTAGTAATTTAACATAATCTTTATGAGCATATCCCTTTTTCCCATTGATATTGACGTAATACCAACTATTAACTTCTCCTTCTACTTTAAAAGTATCACTTGGAAGTAAATAAGTTAATACAGCACTATTAGTCGATGGATTAGCTCTAACTCTTAAATTAGTAGAAACATTTTTTAATTTAGCATTTCTATACTTCTCAAATAATATTAATCCATTATTATTTGAATTATTATTTGAATTACTTTCATTTGGTTTTAATGATTCCGGAGTATTAACACTTGATATTTTTTTTATATAACTTGCTGAAACATACCCCTTAATAGATCCAACACTTATTTTATACCATCCGTTACTTTCAGAAATTATGTTGACTTTCTCATTAGGTCTTAAATATCCAAGTATAGTTGAAGTAATATTAGCCTCAGCTCTTATTCTTAAACTACTACTAACATTAAAAACTTGACCAACTTGTCCATTTATATTATTAGTAATTTCTCCAACTGTATTATTAGAATTATTATTACTATTACTTTCATTTACTATAGCTACATAGTCACTATGAACATATCCTTTAATTCCTTTGTAATCTATTTTATACCATGAATTCTCTTTCTTCTCAATATTAAATACTTCACCATTTTTTAATGTTCCTTTTACTTGTGAATTAGTACTTGCATTCTCTCTTATTCTTAAGTTAGATGATACATTTATCACTTTTCCAATTAAAGAACTCTTCGTATTTAACTTATCTTCTTTCTTCTTTTCAACTTTTTTTATTTCTTCTAATTTTTCTGATTCTACCTCAATTTCATTGAAATTTTGAATTTCCTTTATATCTATATCTAATTTATCCTTTTCCTCATCAGTTAAAAATTTAAAACTACTTTCCTCATTAGTTTTTTCATTTTTTAGATCTTCCTTATTTTCATCAGCATAAGCTTCTAAAGTCATCATTGAACTATTAGCCACTCCAACAGTAGATAAAAGCAATGCTATAGCCTTTTTTTTACACAATTATATTCACCTCTTTAATTAAACATAAATTCTAAAAACTTCTTAAGTTAAATAAAAGATTATCAAGTAATCTATTTTCTATAAGAAATTAAGCTAATTCATGCATCTTTATTAATGGTTTTTTAGCTTTTTCCATTAAATCCTTATCTATTTTAACCTCATTTTTTTCATATAGTAAGGCATCTCTAATATTCTCTAAAGTAGTTTTTTTCATATTTGCACAAACTATATCCTTTTTTAATTTATAATAATAATTTTTATCTTTAAAACTTACATCAACTCCATTTTCTGTTAATACTAATACTTCACTTTCCTCTAAGTTATTTACATAACTTATTATTTCACTTGTACTTCCTATAAATTCTGATAAATCCCTTATTTTCTTATCACATTCAGGATGACAAACTATTTTTATATTATTAAATTTTTCTTTTATAGATTTTACTTCACTTATGTCTATATGTTCATGTACTGGACAATATCCATCTAACAATATAAAATGTTTGTCACTGATTTTTTCTGCTAAATACGATCCTAAGTTTTTATCAGGTATAAATATAATATTTTTTTCTGGTAGCTTTTTTATTATAGTTTCTGCATTTGAAGATGTAACTATAACATCTGATATAGTTTTTAGTTTTAAAGAAGAATTAATATAAGTAACTACTGCAACCTCTTCATAAGTTTCTTTTAATCTTAATACTTCCTCTACATTTAACATATTTGCCATTGGACAAGTTGCATTCCTGTTAGCTAGCAACACTTTTTTATCTGGGGATAGTATTTTAGCACTTTCCCCCATAAAATCAACTCCACAGAAAACAATAAATTTATTCTTACTTTCTTTACTAATTCTAGATAAATAATATGAATCTCCGACATAATCTGCAATATCTTGAATCTCTTTATTTTGATAATAATGTGCTAATATAAGTGCATTTTTTTTCTTTTTTAAATCTAAAATCTCATTATAAATACTCAAAACAACCCCCAAAATTAATTAATTATATACTCAAGTTCCTCTAATTCACTTATATGTTCTATAGAATCATTATTAAATAGTATTTGAAAACAACATAACCCATCAATTTTATCCATAGGACATTCTTTATTACACATAAATATACTATTTCCACTAGACCAAAAAGGACATTTTTCCATATTGACCACTTCCCCCTATAAAGTTATCTTTAATGATATTATATTGTAATTTTTTTAAAAATAAAAGAAATTTTTACTAAATATATATTTATAAACAAATTTATAAAAATATTCTTTTTATTTTAATAAATATTCTTATTCAATTAATATTAACTTATTTTTCATCTAATAATAATTGACAACTAATAATCATTATTATAAAATAAAATAGATTAAAAATATTATTTTAGAAAAGGAGAATATTATGGATAATATTACAAGAATCTTTAAAGAGAAAAAGCTTAAACTTACTCCACAAAGAATTGCTGTTTATAAATATTTGAAAAATACTAATGAGCATCCATCTGCGGAAACTATTTATAAGGCTTTGCAAGAAGAATATCCTACAATGAGTTTAGCAACTGTATATAAAACATTAAAAACTTTAGTAGAGGTTAATTTAGTAATAGAACTTAATCTTGGTGAAGGTAACTTTAGATATGATGCTACTACATCTAATCATTCACACATTCAATGTTTACATTGCTCAAAGGTTGTTGATTTATATGGATTAGATGTTGAAGATTTAAATAAAAAAGCCTCTGCCATATCTAATTTTGAAATTTTAAATTCTCAAAGTTATTTTTATGGAATTTGTGAAACATGTAAAGAAAATATGTAATTAGTAAAGGTCGATAGTGTTAATTAATACTATTTGCCTTTTTTTATTTTTTAATTACATAAGAAATGAATTAATTATATATTTATACATATAATTATTGTGAGGTGATTTAAGAAATGGTTTTTAAAGTATTTAGCAAAAAAAAGGTTTTATTATTTTCTTTAATTATTCTAATAATTATATTTTTTTCAATTTCTCTTTATTTCATAAAAAAAATATACTTACTTAATTCAAAAGATGAATCAATATTAACATTTTCATCTTCAGTTACAAATGACGGTAAAAATTTCTTTATTGATTTAAATGGTGATAATAAAAAGGATATTGTATACATAACTTCTTCATCAGAAAATCAATATATCATATCATGTAATATTAATAATAAAAATTATTCTTTAGATGTTAAATCACCACTAAATACTTTAGGAATCTCAAATGAAATTTGGCCTATTTCTATTAACTTTATAGATTTATCTAGAGATAAAATTCCTGAAATAATAATTCAATCTAGTGAAAATAACATACCAATAAATCATATATTTAAATGGAATGGAGAATATTTTAAAGATGTTTATTGTTCTACTAATAATTTTTTAGGGATACTTGATTCGAATAATAATAAAACTCCTAAAATTATTTCTTTTTCTTTAGATCATACAGAAGACAATATTGAAAAATATATGTTAATAAATAATAATTTTAAAAATATTTCTTATGAAAAAATTTACCTAGAAAGTTATTCAATAATTCAAAATTTTATTAATATAATAACTTTACCTTACAACCTTTATGATTTACCAGATATATTTTCTACTAATGTGCAAGATAAAGTAATCCATGATATTGATATTATAAATAAAGATAATTTTTATTATGTATTTCAAGATGCCTTTTTTAAAGATTCAAAATGGGATACTAAAGGAAATATTACAGAAATGAATTGGAATTTAAGATTTAGAAAATGCTCAAAATCAAATAAAAATGAAAATTCACTTCTTCAATGGAATTTAACAGTAAAAAAAATTAACAATAAAATTATAATTGATAAAATAGAATAAAAATAAGATGAAGAATGTTTCTTCATCTTATTTTTATTCTATAATATTAATTCTAACTGATTTCTTATAGCTTTAATAAAATCTTCCGTATTTAAAATTTGTTTACATTCATTTTTTAATAATAAAGCTAAATCTTTTGTTACAAATCCACTTTCTATGGTAGAAATAGTTGCTTGTTCTAATTTACTTGAAAAAGTTATTAATTCATCAATACTATCTAATTCACCTCTTTTCTTTAAAGCTCCAGTCCAGGCAAATATAGTTGCTACTGAATTGGTAGAGGTCTCTTCTCCTTTCAAATGTTTATAATAATGTCTTTGGACAGTTCCATGAGCTGCCTCATATTCAAAATATCCATTAGGAGATACTAAAACAGATGTCATCATTGCTAAAGATCCAAAAGCTGTCGCTATCAAATCCGACATAACATCTCCATCATAATTTTTACATGCCCATATAAACCCACCTTCTGACTTTATTACTCTAGCTACTGCATCATCTATCAAAGTATAGAAGTAATCTATATCATTTTCCTTAAAGAGCTCTTTATAATAATCATTAAATATATCATTAAATATATCTTTAAATTCATGATCATATATTTTTGATATCGTATCTTTTGCTGAAAACCATAAATCTTCTTTACACTCTAAAGCATACTTAAAGCAAGAATGTGCAAAACTTTCAATTGATTTACGACTATTATGCATTCCCATTATTATTCCATCTGACTCAGAAAATTCATAAATTAATTTTTTTTCCTTTTCACCATTTTGCTTTTCTATTAATATAGAAGCTGAATCCCCCCTATTACATTTAATTTCTGTTGATTTATATATATCTCCATAAGCGTGTCTCGCTATAGTTATTGGTTTATTCCATCCGTTTACATAAGGTTTTATGTTATTTACTATTATAGGCTTTCTAAAAACAGTTCCATCTAAAATAGCTCTTATTGTTGCATTTGGACTTTTCCAAAGCTCATCAAGATTATATTCATTTAAACGAGCTTTATTTGGAGTTATAGTTGCACATTTTACAGCAATACCATATTTTTTAGTTGCATTAGCTGCATCCACAGTTACTTTATCAGCAGTTTTATTTCTATTCTCCAAGCCTAAGTCATAATATTCTGTTTTTAATTTAATATAAGGATTTATTAATTCATCTTTTATTAATCCCCAAATAACTCTAGTCATTTCATCTCCATTCATTTCAACTAATGGATTACTCATTTCTATTTTTTTCATTTCTCTTGCCCCCTTTAATTAAATTAATTATAACTTAATAGTAAAATAATGTAAATAATTTGATTTAAAAGTATTTTAGGGCAAAAAAAAACTTTGCCTAAGCAAAGTTTAATTTCTAAATTAATTCCCGAAATGCCGTCACACTTATTTATTCATACCTGCTCCTCGCAGGTGGGTTTTGTTCACTTTAATCTCTACTTTTTCCTGCCATATTAATCCGTTAGGATGGGAATATAGTATCATTAAAGTTTTTACAAATCCCGATATCAAAATGTAGGTTGAATATATAAGCTTCGCGTACATTTTAGGACTCATTTCATGATTTAATTATAACAAATAATTATAAATTGTCAAGAAAGCTATTTTATTTTTTATATATTATTTATAACATCTTCTAAATCTATAGAATCATCTTCTGTTAAGACTAAATAGAATTTTTGATATGTATAATCACTAGTACTTATATCTTCTGATTTAAATCTAGATATTAATTCAAATTCCTCCATTAAATCTTCATTTATTTCTGCTACATTATCATAAGCTAAATCATTTAAATAAGGAATTATTCCAGTTGCTATCCATTGAGTATCATTTTCATCATAATCTGTTTCTTCGCTAGCATAAGACTTTGCTGCACTTATTTCATCTTTATCAAAATCATAGAAAAATTTAATTGCTATAACTTCATCTTGGCTATCAATTTCTATCTCTTCTATATCAGTTAAATTATTATCTTCTAAAAATTCTATAATTGATTGTTTTTCCATTTTATCACCTATTTTACTAATATGCTAATTCTTTATATTTTTTCTTCACTTTGTTAAACTCTTCATCGTTTTCTACTAGATTATATTCTTCACCATTCTCATTATTGTCAACTCTAAATATAAACATATCAACTTCTTCTTTTTCTTCAGCTTCTAATGGAGATAATAAAATATATTTTTTCTCATTTTCAGTATCTTCATCTAAATAAATTTCTGCTACTACTTCAAATTCTACCTTATTCCCATCTTCATCTCTAAAGGCCATTATATTTTCTTTCATCTTTAAAATTCACCTTTCTTTTTTAATATCTTAATCATTTATTAATTCTGATATATTTCCATTATAAAAAATATATTCATAATGTAAAGCTCTTGTTAATACAACATAAAGTAATTTTTTATCCATATCAACATTTTTATAAGTTTCACTATTTAAATTATAAACAATAGAACAATCAAACTCTAGTCCTTTTGTTAAATATGAAGGAATTATTATAAAATCTAAATCTAAAGTTTTATCGTCTTCTTTAATTA
This sequence comes from uncultured Sarcina sp., assembly GCA_963557775.1. Classification (GTDB taxonomy): domain Bacteria; phylum Bacillota; class Clostridia; order Clostridiales; family Clostridiaceae; genus Sarcina. The sequence goes on along the minus strand of CAUWDH010000013.1, from coordinate 38,184 downwards.
ACTTAAAATTATGCTTTGAGTATTTTTTTACAGCATCCTTTATTTTTTTGCATTCTTTATAAGTCTTTCCTATTATAGCAATTGATTTTTTATTTTTTAAAATCATATTATTAACAATACTATCTAATTGTATTATAAAATCTTTTGTTGTTTTAAATTCATTTATTTGCGGTTTATCCCCATGTCTTAAAACTGGTAATGCTGGCTTGGGATAAATTTCTTGTTTTCTTAACACTTTATTGGCAAATTCTATAATTTCTACAGTACTTCTATAACTTTGGGTCAATGCTTTATATATTCCTTTATTTTCATAAATTGATGCCATTATAGAGTTCCAATCTTTTATCCCTCTATAAGAATAAATACCTTGACCTATATCACCAACTATAGTTAAACTTTTACCTAAAGATTTCATAGATATAACTTCTATTTGAAGTGGTGAATAATCTTGTGCTTCATCTACAACTATATGTTTCACCATTTCACTTTCTTTAATACCATCTATTTTATATTGTAAGTAAAGCATTGCTGCTAAGTCATCACAATCTATTATATTATTTTCATTATTATAAATTAATTCATCTTTAATAAATTCATATAATTTACTTGGTACTTTTCCAGAAGTCACTAAATTAAAAGTTTCAGTATCTTTAAAAAGGTTAATATATATATTTTTAGTATCTATTCCTTTCCATTGCTCAAAATAAGAATTAAATTCCTTTTTTCCATCTTTTTTTATACTTTCTTTTTCTATATCTCTTTCATCATATATTCTTATAATTTCTTTTCTTCGTTCTTTCTCATCTTCTATTGTTTTTTTAGCTCTAGCTATAACATATTCATATTTAAAATCAACCTTTTCTAATACATCAAATAATTTATCACCTAGTTTTTTTTCAAAATATCTTTTTATCTCATCTTTTCTTTTATTGATAGGATACTTTACTAAATCTTTTAAAAATAATCTTTTAATTTCTTTACTATCAAAAAGTTTATAACCTTTTATAGTTATATCTTCTATTGAACTATCATCTTTTTCTAATACTTTTATATATCTATCTAGTATTTCTTTAAAAGCTAGAGATCCTTTTAATTTACTAGTATTTTTCATAAATTTTATCTTCTCTTGATCTTCTTCATCAGCTTCTAATATTTTTATTAATTTCTTATCCTTTGTTATTAATTTTCCTTTTAATTTTAAAGATTCTATTGCTAATTCTTCAAAAGTTTTTTGTGGAACTAAATCTACTCCTAAATTTGGTAGAACTTCTGATATATAATCTAAAAATATTTTATTTGGTGCAATCACTAAAATATCTTTATTGGTTAAAGATTCATTATATCTATACATAAGGTATGCTAATCTATGTAAAGCTACTGTCGTTTTTCCTGAACCAGCTGATCCTTGAATTATTATTGGAAAGCTCTTATCAGCTCTAATTATTTCATTTTGCTCTTTTTGGATAGTAGCAACAACTTCTTTAAGTTTTTTTCCAGTGCTTTCCTCTAGATTTGCTTTTAAAAATTCATCTATTAATGAATTTTCTCCCTCTTCAGAATTTTCTACTGATTTTAATATAATTTCATTTATTCCTTCATCAAAATATTTTTCAATATCATTGTTACTATCATATAGGAATTTTCTTTTTAATTTTAAATCCCCTTCAATAACACCAGATGGGGACTTATAATAAGCTTCTCCTTGTGTTCCACTATAATATAAATCTGCAATAGGAGCTCTCCAATCTATAACTTTTTCTTCACCATCTTGCACATCTCCTAATCCTATTTTACCTATATAAAAACTTTCTGGCTCTTTTCTACGCTCTCTAAAATCTATTCTTGCAAAATAAGGTTTATCCTTAGATTCTTTATAATTCTCAACATTCTTCTTAACTATATTATATAGTTTTCTATTAATGTCAAGCTCTTGGTTATAAGCACCTTTACTCTTTTTTTCTAAAGCTGATATTCGTTCTTTTAATCCAGCTTCTTCTACTCCGATTCTACTTTCCTCTAATTTAATCCAATTTTTTAATTCTTTTAAATGCTCTTTCTCTTCTAGCAGTAACTTATCTTCCATTATTTTCAACTCCTTATTCACTAATTATAAATTATAATTAGTGAAATTTTCCTTGTCAATTTTAAATATTAAATAGACTCAATTGCTCGTTGTCTAATTGTTCTAATGATGATACACTAATACCTATTAACCGCAATTTTTTCTCTATGATGATTTCATTTAATAATTTAATTGATTCATTATAAATACTATCTTTATCTTTTAAATAATAGTTTAAAGTTTTACTTTTACTATGATTAATAAAATCTCTATCCTTTATTTTTAATGTTATTGTTTTTGCTTTAAGTCCATGTTTTTTTAAATAGTCTTCTATATATGTAGAAAAGTCCATTAAATAATGACTAAGTTCTTCTACATTTTTTGTATCTTCTTTTAAAGTTATTTCTTTACCAATAGATTTTCTTTCTCTTTTATTTATAACTTCTCTATTATCTATGCCTCTAATCCTATCATATATTTCATTTCCAAATTTCCCAAAGTATTCTGAATATATATCTCTTGGAAGTTCATACATATCATTAATTGTATAAATTCCTATATTATTTAACTTTTTAACAGACTTTTTGCCAAGTCCATATACCTTTGATATTTCTAAGGGTCCTAATAATGTTTTAACATTTTCTTTTTTTATCTCCATAAGCCCATCTGGCTTTTCCCAATCTGATGCTATTTTTGCTAAAAATTTATTATAAGATATTCCTACTGACAATGTTAATCCAATCTTATTTTTTATAAGATTTTTAATTTTCATAGCCACATCCATTGCTGATTCTTCTAAATCACTTATATCTAAATAAGCTTCATCTATACTAACTTGTTCTATTTTTTCTGTAATATCATAAAGTAACTTAAAAACATTATTTGAAATTTCTCTATATCTATAATGTCTTATAGGCACAAATATACCATCAGGACATAGAGCTTTTGCCTTAAATCCAGGCATAGCAGACTTTACTCCATATTTTCTCGCCTCATAAGAGCAAGTTGTTACAACACCTCTTCCCCCTTCTCCTCCAACAATTATAGGCTTTCCTTTTAATTTAGGGTTATCTAAAATTTCTACTGAAGCAAAAAAAGCGTCCATATCTACATGTAAAATTCTTTTCTCCAATAACATCACCTATTCTATACTAATACAAAAAAATCAAATTACTTGTAAGCGTATGCTTACCTTTTAGTAATTTGATTTTTAGTTTAATTTATAAATCATATTTTATTCTTCATCTACTAATTCATACATCTCACTTGCTCTATCAACATACATTATACCCTCTAAATGGTCTATTTCATGTAAAAAACATCTTGCAAGTAAGTCTTCTGCTTCATAAACCTTCTTTTCACCATTTTCATTTAAAGCTTCTATTTTTACTTTTACAGGTCTTTCAACTAATCCCTCATGCATTACATAACTTAAACATCCTTCATAATCTTCATGAGTTTTTTTAGATACTTTTAATACTTTAGGATTAATTAATACATATTCGTTTTCACCATCTCCAAAATTTATATATATAACTCTTTTATTAACTGATATTTGTGGAGCTGCAAGACCTATTCCCTCAACTGTAGCTAGAGTATCTTTTAAATCTTTTATAAGTCCTTTAACATCATCTATATTATCAACTTCTTGAGATACTTTTCTTAAGCACTCTGCTCCTAGTTGAACTATTTCTTTAACTGCCATTATAATTCTCCTTTCAAATAAAAAAATGTTAAAATCATATTTTAACAAAATGCATAATTATATTAAAACATATTTCTAACATTTTTTCATTAATTATATTCTATAAAATTTCTTTTAATACTGATATAGCCTCTTCTAACTCAGCTATAGTTATAGTAAGTGGTGGAAGAAGTCTTATAGTATTACTTCCTGCTGATAATAATAAAATGCCTTTTTCAATGCCTTTATCTATATATTCATTAAGATTGCCTTTTACCTCAATTCCAATCATTAATCCCATGCCTCTTACTTCTATGATATTATCACTTTTAATATTTTTTAGAGCATTAATTAAGTATGCTGATTTTTCATTTATTTCATTTAAAAAACTAATATTTGAAATTTTACTTAAAACATATTTAGCTGCCGTTGTAACTAAAGGATTTCCTCCATAAGTTGATCCATGATCACCATAATTAAGTACTCCTGAAGTTTTTTTATTGCAAATAACAGCTCCTATAGGAACACCACCACCTAATCCTTTTGCTAAGGTAACAATATCTGGAGTTACATCAAAATTTTCAAATGCAAATATCTTTCCAGTTCTACCTATTCCACATTGCACTTCATCAAATATTAATATTATATCTCTTTCATCACAAACCTTTTTTAAACTTGTAATAAATTCATAACTTAAAGGAAATACTCCACCTTCACCTTGAATTGGTTCTATAATAATAGCACAAACATTGTTTTTATTTAACTTTAACAGTATATTATCTATATTATTTGCTTCTCCATATATAAATCCTTCTGGAAATGGATAAAAATATTTATGAAATTTTTCCTGACCAGTTGCTTTTAAAGTAGTTAATGTTCTTCCATGAAAAGAATTTTTAAGCGTTAATATCTTGTCCCTACCAAATCCATATTTATCATAACTATATTTTCTAGCTATCTTTATTGCACATTCATTACTTTCAGCACCTGAATTAGAAAAAAATACTTTATCCATTTTACTTAATTGAACTAGTAATTTCGCTGTTTCTACAGCATTTTCATTTATAAATAAATTAGATGTATGAGTTATTTTGGTTAATTGATTTTTTAATCTTTCCATAAACTCCTTATCACAATATCCTAAAGAATTAACACCTATTCCAGAAGTTAAATCTAAATACTTCTTTTTATTAGTATCATATAAATATGATCCTTTTCCATATTCTATTACTATATCATGAACCTTATAATTATTTATAATGTACTTATAATATTGTTCTTTATTAACCATTAATAATCACCCTTGATATTAATTATTTTTCTATCATTGTTCCCACTCCATTATGTGAAAAAAGTTCTAATAATATTGTATGAGGAATTCTTCCATCTATTATATGTGCTTTCTTAACACCATTTAATATAGCTGTTTTACAACATTCTATTTTAGGAATCATTCCACCTTTTATAACCTTACTTTCTATAATACTATCTAGCTCATTCAAATGTATATTAGATATTAATGTATCTTCATCTTCTATATCCCTTAATATACCTTGCACATCTGTTAATATTATAAGTTTCTCTGCTTTAAGTGCTCCTGCTATTTTAGCTGCTGCTATATCTGCATTTATATTATAAGCTTTTCCATCTTCACCATAAGCTATTGTAGATATTACACTTATATAATTTTTTTCTAATGCATTCTTTATAGCTTCTGTATTTATTTCTTCTATTTCTCCTACATAGCCATAATCTATATCACATACCTTTTTTTTAGCTTTTATCATAGCACCATCTATACCACACAGCCCTAATGCTTTGCCACCATTCTTGTTAATAAGTGAAACTAATTCTTTATTAACCTTCCCTGCTAAAACCATTTGAACTATTTCCATACTTTCTTCATCTGTATATCTTAATCCATTTATAAACTCTGTTTTCTTCCCAATTTTTTTTAGTATTTTATCTATATCTGGTCCTCCCCCATGAACCAATACAACCTTTATACCTACACAATTCATTAAAATTATATCTTTTATTACCGCTTCTTCTAAACTCAAATTCTGCATTGCATTACCACCATATTTTACAACAATCACTTTCTCTCTATATTCCTGTATATATGGTAGAGCCTGTATTAATGTATTTGCCCTTGTTAAGTTAGATATTTTCATATTAAATTCCTCCTAATATAATAAAATTAATTCAGTGATAACTTACCTATCACTGAATTTGCTGATTATTATTTTATTAGGTTCTATAATCTCCGTTTATTCTAACATACTCATATGTTAAATCACATCCAAAAGCAAACCCTTTTTCTTTTCCTTCATTAAGATTAACTAATATTGTTATATCAGTTGAATCCAATATAGCTGTTGCTTTTTCTTCTTCAAACTGAAGAGGAATACCTTCTTTAAATAATTCTATATATCCCTTAGAACTTTCTATTGCTAATACTATTTTATTTATATCAAACTCTATCCCTGAGTACCCTAAAGAACATAGTATACGTCCCCAGTTAGCATCCTTTCCGAACATAGCTGCTTTTACTAAATTAGATTTTATTATACTTTTTGCAAGTATAACTGCATTTTCTTCTGTTTTACAATTATAAACAACAGCTTCTAAAAGTTTTGTAGCTCCTTCTCCATCTTTAGCTACTAGTTTAGCTAATTCTACTAACACATAAGTTAGTGAATCAAGAAATTCATAATAATCTGAATTTTTCTCATTTACTTCATTATTATCAGCTAATCCATTTGCTAATATTATTATAGAATCATTTGTGCTTTCATCACCATCTATACTAATTCTGTTAAAGCTTTTATTTACAGAATATATTAAAGCTTCTTGTAATAATTCAGTACTTATATTTATATCAGTTGTAATAAACCCTAACGTTGTTGCCATATTAGGGCAAATCATTCCAGATCCTTTAGCCATAGCTCCTATTTTTACTATCTTATTAGCTATTTTGCAAGATACTGCTACTTCCTTTTTTATAGTATCTGTAGTCATTATTGCTTCTCTTGCATATATATTCCCCTTCATACTTAAAGATGATTTTAACTTTTCTATGTTATTTTCTATAGCTTCTATATTTAAAGGAACTCCTATAACTCCTGTAGAGGCTACTAAAACATCCTCTTCTAACAAATTTAAACTATCAGCTGTAATCTTTGCCATTCTATAAGATTTTTCTAAACCGCCGTTCCCAGAACATGTGTTTGCATTACCGCTATTTACTATAATTGCTTGAGCTTTACCATTTGATAAATGCCTTTGAGTTACTATTATAGGATTTCCTTTAACTATATTTTTAGTATAAACAGCAGCACTATTGCATATTTTTTTTGAATATATAAGTGCTAAATCTAATTTTTCCTTTCTTTTCTTTAGTCCGCAATGAATTCCTGAAGCTAAGAATCCCAAAGGTTCCGTTACTCCACCTTTTATTATTTTCATATAAGAAAGCCCCCTTTTTTTAAAAAGCTGTTGCAATAGATTTTAACCCTTTATTTTCTTCGATTCCCATTAATAAATTCATATTTTGTATAGCTTGTCCTGCCGCACCTTTAATCATATTATCTATAACAGAACATATTATAATTCTGTTGCATCTCTTATCTTTATGAATAGATATATTACAATAATTCGAATTTTTAATATCTTTAATTTTAGCATTACTTCCTAAAGGTAGTACTTTTATAAAATATTCATATTCATAAAATTTAGAATATATTTTGTGAATATTATCAAGTGAACATTCTTTCTTTAAGTCAAAATATATAGTAGACAAAATTCCTCTGTTTATAGGAATTAGATGAGGTGTAAATGTAACTTTGACTTCCTTACTAGAAAATTCATTTATGACTTGCTCTATTTCTGGTGTGTGCCTATGCATTCCTCCTAAAGAATAAGCATTCATAGATTCATTACATTCTACAAAATGACTTTCTAAAGATAACTTCCGACCTGCTCCTGTAACACCAGATTTAGAATCAATTATTATACTTTGTTCATTGACTAAATTATTTTTAATTGCAGGAATTAACCCTAAAGCTATAGATGTTGGATAACAACCAGGGTTTGCTATTATTTCATAATTGCCTTTTATAACTTTATTTCTATGAAGTTCTGGTATACTATATATTGATTTTTTATGAAGAGGTTTATAATTAAATCCTTTATTATACCATTTAATATAATCTTCTTCATTATTTAGTCTAAAATCAGCTCCAATATCTATAAATTTTTTTCCTTGTTTCAGAGTTTTAGATGCTAATTCTTCACTTAATCCATGAGGTAATGCAGCAAAAATAATATCGCTTTTAGATATAACACTTTCTTCATCTTCACAAATTAAATCAAGTATCCCATTAAAATTTTTATATACAGAAGCTATTAATTCGTCTTTAAAGGTTCTAGAACTAATAGCTTCTACAGAAACATCTTCGTGATTAAGAAGAAGCCTTAAAAGTTCAGCTCCCACATAGCCGGTTACCCCAATGACACCAACTTTTATCAAAATAATCACTCCTCATCTATTTCCTTCTTTGTTATATAATCTTTAAGTTCTTTTAATCTAATCATTACTTGCTTAGAGCTTGGGCCACCAATAACATCCCTATTCTCAACACAATTTACTATATTTAAAACTTCATAAGCATCTTCTGTAAATGCTTCTGAAAAACTTTTAAGTTCCTTTAATGATAAATCCTCTAAATGCTTTTTATTTTCTATACAATACAATACCATTTCTCCTAATATTTTATGAGCATCTCTAAATGCAATATTTTTTTTAACTAAATAATCAGCTAAGTCGGTTGCATTTATAAAGCCTTCTTTACAAGCTTTTTTCATATTTTCTTTCTTTACAGTTAAAGTATCAACCATTTTACTAAAAGTACTTAAACAAACTTTTACTGTATCTATAGAATCAAAAATTAATTCTTTATCTTCCTGCATATCTTTGTTATAAGCAAGAGGAATTCCTTTCATCATTGTCAATAGAGCCATTTGATTTCCATATACTCTTCCTGTTTTTCCTCTAACTAATTCAGCTACATCAGGATTCTTTTTTTGTGGCATAATACTTGAACCCGTAGAGTATGCATCATCTAACTCAACAAAAGAAAATTCTGAAGAACACCAAAGTATTATCTCTTCACTAAACCTAGATAAATGCATCATAATCATAGATAAGCTATTAGCTAATTCCAACACAAAATCCCTATCTGATACAGCATCAATACTATTTACTCCTAACCTATCAAAATTTAATAATTCCTTAACCATAACTCTATTTATAGGATAAGTTGTTGTAGCTAAAGCTCCTGAACCTAAAGGCATAGAATTCATCCTCTTATAGCAATCCTCTAACCTTTCATAATCTCTCTTTAGCATTTCAGAATATGCCATTAAATGATGAGCAAATGTAATTCCTTGTGCTCTTTGAAGATGTGTATATCCTGGCATTATAGTGTATAAATTTTCACTTCCTTTTTTCAGAATAACTTTTTGGAAGTTTAATATATAACTTTTTAAACTTTGTATTTCACCTTTTAAGTACATCCTAATGTCTAAAGCAACTTGATCATTTCTACTTCTTGCTGTATGAAGTTTTTTACCTACCTCACCAATTTCCTCAATTAAAAGAGTTTCTATATTCATATGAATATCTTCATTATCTGAATTAAAAGTTAATTCTCCATTTTCTATTTTTCTTAAAATTAATTTTAATCCATCTATTATTTTAGTTCCCTCTTCTAAAGTTATAATTCCACAATTACTTATCATCGTAACATGAGCTATACTTCCCTCTATATCTTCCTTATACATTACTTTATCTATATTAATAGAAGAGTTAAAATCATTTACTTCTTTAGAAGTATCTTTCTGAAATCTTCCACTCCAAAGTTTCTCCATTACATCATCTCCCATTCATATTGTTACTTAAAATACTCTTTTCTTTTCATTGCAACAACCTTAGATGGTAAACCATATAGATTTATAAAACCTTCTGAGTCATTTTGATTATATACTTCATCCTCATCAAATGTAGCAATATCTTCATCATACAAAGAATATTGGCTATCAATTCCAGCAGTTATTATATTACCTTTATATAATTTTAATTTAACATCACCAGTAACATATTCTTGTGTTTTATTAACGAAGGACATTAAAGCTTCTCTTAAAGGACTATACCATTGACCATAATAAAGAAGTTCTCCTAACTTCTTGCCTACTCCTTCTTTGTAATGTAAAGTTTCTCTATCTATGGTTAATGTTTCTAATTCTTTATGTGCATAATATAAAATACTGCCACCTGGAGTTTCATAAACACCTCTAGACTTCATTCCTACTAATCTATTTTCAACTAAATCAACAATTCCTATAGCATTTTCCCCACCTAATTCATTTAATTTTTCTATTATTTTAACTGGTTCTAAAGTTTCACCATTAATTTTAGTAGGGACACCTTTTTCGAAATGGATTGTAACATAAGTAGCTTTATTAGGTGCTTTTTCAGGAGTAACTGTTAATTCTAAAATTTTTTCATAATTAGGTTCGTTTGAAGGATTCTCTAAATCAAGTCCTTCATGACTTAAATGCCATAAATTTTTATCTTTACTGTAGTTAGTTTCTCGTGTCAATGGAATATCTATATTTCTAGCTTCAGCATAAGCTATTTCATCTTCTCTTGATTTAAGTTCCCAAGTTCTCCATGGAGCTATAACAGTCATATTGGGTGCAAATGCTTTTATAGCCATTTCAAATCTTACTTGATCATTTCCTTTACCAGTACATCCATGAACTATAGCATCGGCTCCTTCTTTTAAAGCAATTTCAACTAATCTTTTACCTATTAATGGTCTTGCAAAAGCAGTACCTAAAAGATATTTATCTTCATAGGTAGCATTAGCTTTAAGAGATGGGAAAATTACTTCATTAACTAAGTCTTCTCTTAAATCTTCAATATATATTTTAGAAGCTCCTGTTTTAAGGGCTTTTTCTCTTAATGGATTAACCTCACTACCTTGTCCTACATCCCCAACAACTGCAATAACTTCACATCCATAATTCTCTTTGAGCCAATGAATCATTATTGATGTATCTAAGCCACCTGAATATGCCAATATAACTTTATTAATTTTTTTCATAATATTACCCTCTTTTCATTTCCATATATTGTAATATAATTATTATAATATTATTTTTTATAATAAACAAGTATATTTTTATATTTATGCATATTTTTTAACTAAAGTTCCTAATTATATAAATATATATAAATTTTTATTGTATTTTTATGCATATATTAATAAAAAAAGAATGCATGAAAATATGCATTCTTTTTTATATATTTAATAATGCTAATATTATAGAGATAATACTAAGCATTCCACTAAGTATAGATATATAGATAAATATCTGCTTTTTATTTAATCCTCTTTTTTGTAGTCTATAATGTATTTGAGATCTATCTGCTTTGTATATTTCTTTTCCATTTATAAATCTTTTTATTATAACAAATATATTATCAAAAATAGGTATTCCTAAAATTATAAATGGAATAATAACTGATATTAATGTCGCTTGTTTAAAACTTCCCTCTAATGCTATTATAGATAATATAAAACCCAAAAAATTAGCACCAGAATCTCCCATAAACACTTTTGCTGGATATTTATTGAATTTCAAAAATCCTAATACTGAACCTAACAGTATAATTGCTGTTATTGCAGAATCTGATTGAACCTTAACTAAAGATACAAAAAAAAGTGTAATAGATGAGATTGAAGCTATACTCCCTGCTATTCCATCCATTCCATCACTCCAATTTATTACTGTAGTTAATCCAAATATCCATGTTATAGTAAAAATATATTGAATTATAGGATGAAAAAATATAAATTTCCCATTTATAGGATTAGTAAATCCTTTAAAAACAATTCCTATAGAAAAAATCAATGAAGCTGATAAAATTTGAACTATTACTCGAGGCATTATAGGAAATTCTTTTTTTCTTGATTTATAATAATCATCTACTAATCCTATTAATAATATTAATGTTGCTACTAATAAAATATAAATTGATTTTTCGATTTTATATTTATATGAAAAAATCAAATACATAATAGAAAAAGATATATACATACATATTCCACCAACTAATGGTGTATTTTTTTCATGTTTTTTTCTTTCTGTTGGTTTATCAGTAAAGTCTAATTGAAAACTTATATTTATAAAAATTGGAATTAACTTAGTCACTAATACATATGAAGATATTATTGCAATAAAATACTTAAACATAAATTTATCCTTTCTTAATAATATATTTATTATTGACAGAAAGTAATTTATATATTAAGCAAAAATCAATTATTTATCCTTGATTTAAACAAACAGAAAATATATGACATTTTGTTTTATTATTATTTGTGCTAGCTAATAGTTCATATTTTTTTACTAAATTTCTAAGCTCTTGATCAAACTCCTTAAAAAGTTCCTCATTTATATTTATATCTCGAGAAATTATTGAAATAGCATTATTTTCACTATTATTAAATTTTTTAATTAAAGTTTCTATAGATTTTTCTTTTGATTTATCATAATACTCATTAACTATGTTAAGTACTTGTGATTTATATATTCTCTTAGTTTGAGTATTTATCTCTTCACCTTCTATTAAATAATCATTAGCTGTTAAATAATAATATTTAGCAATAATACCTTTAACTTCTTTAGTTCTAACCAATTCAATTATTCCAGCACGTTCTAATTTTTTGATATGATAATGAATTTTTGCTGGAACTTCTCCTAAATAGTCAGCAATTTCTTTTACTGTAGCTTCTTCTCTACTATTTCTTAAAAAAGTTATTATTCTAAGTCTATATGGATCAGAATAAGTCTTTATTTCTTCCATGGTAGTAAGCAGCATCGTTTCCTTCAAAAGACATACCTCCTTTATTTAACCTTACTGTAAATATTATACAAATTATAACATAAAAAAAATAATTTTAATATGCTTTAACATGTAAAAAACAATATTCATTTAAAACTTTTTACTTCTTGTATATACATTTGTCTTTTTTTATAAACAAAAAAGACACCAAAAGGGTGCCTTTTAAGATCTTTCAGCTATCATAGATTTTACTTTCATAAGTCTAGTAAGCGCTGATCTTTCATTTTCATCTAATTTCATTCTAATAAATCTTATCGTTTCTTTTAATTGAGGAATTGTCATATATTCAAGAGCATTTACTCTTCGTCTTGTCTTTTCTATTTCATCAGCCATTAATTGACAAGATTTTTCAACTTCAGCCAATTCTAAAAGTTTTGGTAATATACCATGTAATTTTCCTATAGCATCATCTAGCTCTGCTGAAGTATTAGCAAATCCATAAGGATAAATACTTCCTCCATCACCATCTAACTCTCTTTTAAAAGTCATAACTGGTACATTAACACTCATTATATTTTTACTTCCAACATCAACTGTAATATTATCCTTCGGATATGATATAGCTTCTTCTAAGAATTCTGAACTCATTCCAGCTCTAGCCATAACAAAATCCTTTAATGAAGCTCCAAGCTCTGATTCTACATCAGCTCTTAACTTATTATTATATTTAACAAGATCGATGAATTGTCTAACCAATTCATCTTGCTTATCTTTTAATAATTTATGACCTCTAGTTGCTGTGCTTAATCTTTTTTTAAGCTTGGAAAGTTCCATTCTAGTAGGATTGACATTTAATCTTTGTGCCATATGCTACTCATCCTCTCCTAAAGGCATATATTTTTCTAAATATTCATCTCTAATTCTCTTAAGTTCTGATTTTGGTAATATTTTAAGAAGTTTCCAACCAAGATTTAAAGTTTCCTCTATAGTTCTATCAGTTGTAAGTCCTTGTGATACATATTCTTTTTCAAAAGCTTCTGCAAATTTAGCATAAGCTTTATCAGTATCTGATAATGCTGACTCTCCTAATATTGCTGCAAGTTCTTTTGCTTGTTTTCCTTGAGCATAAGAAGAGAATAATTGGTTCATAGTATCAGCATGATCTTCTCTTGTTTTTCCTTTACCAATTCCCTTATCTTTAAGTCTTGATAATGAAGGTAAAACATCTATTGGAGGCATTATACCCTTTTTGTATAATTCTCTTGAAAGTATTATTTGTCCCTCTGTAATATATCCAGTTAAATCGGGAATTGGATGTGTTTTATCATCTTCTGGCATTGTTAATATAGGTATCTGAGTTATAGATCCTTCTTTGCCTATTATTCTTCCTGCTCTTTCATATAGAGTAGAAAGGTCAGTATAAAGATATCCAGGATATCCTCTTCTTCCAGGAACCTCTTTTCTAGCTGCTGAAACTTCTCTTAAAGCTTCACAGTAGTTAGTTATATCAGTTAATATTACAAGAACGTGCATTCCTTTTTCATACGCAAGGAATTCAGCAGCTGTTAAAGCCATTCTTGGAGTTGCAATTCTTTCAATCGCTGGATCTGATGCTAAGTTCATAAATAATACAGACTTATCTATAGCTCCTGTTCTTTCAAACTCCTCAACGAAGAATTCTGCTTCCTCGAAAGTTATACCAATTGCTCCAAAAACAACAGCAAATTTTGAATCTGAATTTAAAACCTTAGCTTGTCTAGCTATTTGAGCAGCTAGCTGTGAATGTGGAAGACCAGAACCAGAGAAAACTGGTAACTTTTGTCCTCTAACAAGTGTATTAAGACCATCTATTGCAGAAATACCTGTCTGAATAAACTCAGAAGGGAAGTTTCTAGCCACAGGATTTATAGCCTCACCATTAATATCTAATCTTTTTTCTGGAATTATTTTTGGCCCATTATCCTTTGGACGTCCCATCCCGTCAAAGACTCTTCCAAGCATATCTTCTGATACACCAAGTTCAAGTGGTCTTCCTAAGAATCTAGCTTTAGTTCCTTTTACATTGATACCTGAAGATCCTTCAAATATCTGAACCATAGCTTTATCGCCATTAACTTCAAGAACTTTTCCTCTTCTTAGTTCTCCTGTTTGTAACTCTATTTCAACTAATTCATCATATTTAACACCTTCAACACCTTCTACAGCCATTAAAGGTCCAACTACTTCAGTAACTGTTCTATATTCTTTAAGCATCAAGAACTCCTCCTTCGCTTATTAAATTATCAATAACCTGCTTTAATTCAACAATAATATCGTCTATTTTATTTATCTCATTTTCAGGAATATACTTACTTCTTGCAATTCTATCCCTTATTGGTAATTTTAATATTTTATCTAAATAAACTCCTGCATCTAAAGCTCTTTTAGCTTCTACTTGGAAGCTTAATACTGCTTTAAGCATTTTATATTGCTTTCCTAATGATGCATAAGTATCAACTTCATGGAACGCATTTTGTTGAAGATAATCCTCTCTTATTGATTTAGCAACTTCAAGCTTTAATCTATCTCCTTCTGATAAAGCATCTATACCAACAAGTCTAACTATTTCTTCTAGGTTAGCTTCCTCTTGAAGTAATGCCATAGCTTCATTTCTTAATGCTGACCAATCTTCAGCAACATTTTCATCCATCCATGAACCCATTTTTTCTAAATATAATGAGTATGAACTTAACCAGTTTATTGATGGGAAATGTCTCTTATATGCTAGCTGTGCATCTAATCCCCAGAACACCTTAACAATTCTTAAAGTTGATTGTGTTACTGGTTCTGATATATCTCCACCTGGAGGTGATACAGCTCCTATGGCAGTTACAGCTCCTTCTCTACCATCCTTACCTAAAGTTATAACTTTACCAGCTCTTTCATAATAATCAGCAAGTCTTGAACCTAAATATGCTGGGTAACCTTCATCACCTGGCATTTCTTCAAGTCTTCCAGACATTTCTCTTAATGCCTCAGCCCAACGTGATGTTGAGTCAGCCATTATTGATACAGAATAACCCATATCTCTAAAGTATTCTGCAATAGTTATACCTGTATAAATTGAAGCCTCTCTAGCAGCAACTGGCATATTTGAAGTATTGGCTATAAGTACAGTTCTTTTCATAAGACTCTCACCAGTCTTAGGATCTTTTAATTCTGGGAATTCATTTAGAACATCTGTCATTTCGTTACCACGCTCACCGCAACCAACATAAACAACTATTTCAGCATCTCCCCATTTAGCTATTTGATGTTGAACAACTGTTTTTCCAGCTCCGAAAGGTCCTGGTACTGCAGCAGCTCCACCTTTAGCTACTGGGAAGAATGTATCTACAACTCTTTGTCCTGTAGTCATAGGCTCTATTGGATTCAATTTTCTTGCATATGGTCTACCTTTTCTTACTGGCCATTTTTGCATTAACTGAACTTCTTTATCACCTTTATCAGTAGCTATTACAGCTATAGTTTCTTCAACTGTAAATTCATCTGATTTAATTTCTTTTATAGTACCTTCTATTCCAAAAGGAACCATTATTCTATGTTCAACAACTGGAGTTTCTTGTACTACACCTACTACATCTCCAGCTTGTACACTATCTCCAACCTTTACTGAACTTTCAAAAGCCCATTTCTTTTCTCTATTTAATGATTTTACATGTACTCCTCTTGAAAGGAAATTTGTTCCTGCTGCCTTTAAAAAAGCATCAAGTGGTCTTTGTATTCCATCAAACATTGATTCTATAAGCCCTGGTCCAAGTTCAACTGAAAGAGGTTCTCCAGTAGTTACAACTGGGTCTCCTGGTCCAATTCCTGAAGTTTCTTCATATACCTGAATAGAAGCTTTATCGCCTCTCATTTCAATAATTTCACCAATTAATCCTTTAGATCCAACCTTTACAACGTCATATATATTAGCTTCATCCATTCCCTCAGCTACAACAAGAGGTCCTGCTACTTTAACAATTTTTCCACTTTTCAAGTTATCCAACCTACCTTCCTATAATATATTAACACCAACTGCTTTTTCTACATTTTCTGAAATTCTCTTTGATCCTATGTTTAAAGTTCCTTGATTGCTCGGAATTAATATCACAGCTGGAAGAACTTTATTATTATATCTTTCGATAGTTTCCTCTATATCTTTTGCCACTTGCTCTGTTATGAAGATTACAGCATAATCTGTCATTGCAAGCTTATCAACTGTTTTTCTAGCTTCTTCAACTTCAATTACAGGAAAAACATCTACCCCTAATGCTTTGAATGCTAGAACAGAATCTTTATCACCAACAACCCCTATTTTTTTATACATAAGCATCACGTAGCCTTTCTCTTATTACTTCTTCAGAAATGCTATTAAGCTTACCTACCATTATAGTTCTAACTTGCTTAATCTCATTTTCCTTAGCATAAATATATGCTAATACTGGCATTGCTCCAGATGTAATAAATTTAGAATCCTTCATATAATTCATAATATAATTATCAATTAATTTTTCAAAGGAACTAACTGACTTACTTTCTAAATACTCAGCAACACCTTCTTTAATAATATTTCCATAATCAGTATAACTTAATTTACTCCAAATATTTTCTGTAGCATCATTTAATAACATTATTAATTTCTCATTATCAATTTTTCCACCTGGAATTAATACTGAATTTAAAAATTCTTTATTTTTTTCCTGTTTTTTAACTCTCAATAATGTTTTTATATTAGTTAAATCAATTTGCATAGCAATATATTTTGCTATCCCATCATGATTTAATTTATTTTCTAATTCTTTAATATGCATAAATTGATATTTATCAATTATAGTATCTATTCTTTGAGGATCTTTATTTAACTCAAAGTCCTGAACAACTTTTTCTATGCATTCTCTCATAAGTTGATTTAAATCTCTATAGTACTCAGTTTCTACTGCTTGTTTTAAATCTATCACTTTTGATATACCTATCGGTATTAACATATAGGAAAAATCTTTATTTAATATCTTCCCCTTAATTAAAACTTTAAGATTATGATAGTCATATTTTACTGCCATTACATCTATAACTTCTCTTACAGGACACATCTTATATAAATTTTCATATACATAAGTTAATTCTCTTGAAAGAACTATCTCATAGTCTTCTGGCTTATTAATATCAGCCATATGTGCTCCATAATCTGTTTCTTGAAGTACCTTTAATGCATCCTTGGATGTCTTACTATCTATAAGTCTATCAATCTTTGACTTATCAAGGAGTTTGGTTTCTAAAACCCTAAGTCTTGGTAATAATTGGGTGAATTGCATTTCTTTCATACCTTATCCCCCTTAACTAAATAATATCCTCGCTATTTCAAATTCTACATCATCTCTTGATGCATCTACTAAAGAATCAAATGTCATATTTATTTCTATTCCATTTTTCTCTAATATGAATCCACCATTAAATTCTCTTTCTAAATTACTCAGTGAAATTTCACCTTTTTTCCCCTTAAGTAAAAGCTCTTTATTTATTTCATTTATGAAAGTTAAATCCAATAATTCTTTATTGTTTTTACTTAAAATGATTTTTTCATCACCAACTATATCTAAAGATAATATTTTATTCTTTATAAAATTTTTCAGCTCAACTTCTGACATAGAATTTAAGTTTTCTTTAGCTTTTAAAAATATACTATCCATAACTTTTTGTTTTACTTCTAATTTTTCATTTCTTATCTTTAATTCTGCACTTGATAATATTCTACTCTTTCTATCAATAGATTCAGTTTCTGCCTTTTTAAGAATTTCTTCAGCTAATTTATTAGCTGAAGAAATTTTCTTTTCTATTATTTTTTCACATTCAAGTTTAGCTTCCTTTAAGATAGCTTCCTTTTGATTTTCTGAATCTTGCTTGATTTTAGAAGTTATTTGCTCTAAATTTGCCATTAAACCACTTCTCCAATCTTTAAACTTACTATCTTTTTAATTATTTTATTGTGTTTACTAATAAGAATGATATAACGAATCCTAATAAAGCGTATGTTTCAACCATAGCTGCTAAGATTATACCTTTAGTTGTATGTTCTGGCTTTTTAGCAAGTATTTGAATTCCAGCAGCTGCTGCTTTACCTTGAGCAATACCTGACCATAAACCTGAAATAGCTATTGGTAAACATGCAAATAATAAGAACATACCATTTTGTAAACTAATACCCTTACTCATAGCATTGAAAGCTAAGAAACCTATAACGAATCCATATAATCCTTGAGTACCTGGCAATAATTCAAGCACTAAGGCTTTACCAAATTTCTCTGGTTCTTCTGTAACTAAGCCTGAAGCAGCCTCACCAACTATTCCAACCCCTTTAGCTGATCCAATACCTGACATACCTACAGCTAAAGCTATACCTAAAGCACCAAAAATCATTCCTCCATGTTGTGTAAAAAAGTTAATCCAAGTTTCCATAATTTTAATCCTCCTAAATTTCACCTAGTATAATTTTTAAATTAATTTATTTAATCTTTTTTAAAGTTATATACTTGTTTATTGTAGATAATGGTGAAAATGGTCTTCCTCCACCATCATAGAATTTTGAAAAATATTCAACATACTGTAATCTTGCAGTATGAACATATGCTCCCAATAAGGATAAAAGCATATTGAATATATGAGCACCTATAAAGGCCAATGGTCCAACAATTATTACTGACCAACCAGGTAACATTCCTATAATAAGGTTTAATGCTGCTGCAATTGATCCACCTGCAATTCCTAAAGCCATAAGTCTTGTATAAGAAACTAAATCACCTACATAACTTGTTACACCATATAAAGCGTATAGCCCTTGTCCAATTTTAGCTCCTGTGCTAGCTTCATTCCTACCTTGTGTTGCTACTATTATTATAGAACCAATAACAGCAAGAGCAATTCCAACTACTTTTAAGTTAGGAACAACTAACATTGCAAGCCCTACTAAAAGCATAACCCATGAACCAACGTCAAAGAATGCATATAATGGTTTACCATCTCTTATTAGCATATATGCTTTTATTCCTAATCCAAAGAATATTTGGATTACTCCAAAGCCAACAGCTAACAATAGTAACATATTAGTATCCTTACTTGGACTAATTAATCCAATTCCTAAACTTTCTTTAATATCTATACCAAATACAGTACCAAATATTAATCCAAAAGCTGCTGTTGAAATACTTAAGTACATGAAAAATTTAATAAACTTCTTCATACTATCATCTAAATTAAATAATTTTAAAACAGCAACAGTTCCTAAAAATAATGCTAATCCATAACCAAAATCAGCAACCATCATACCAAAAAATATGATATAAAATGGAGTTAATAGTGGTGTTGGATCTATCTCATTATATTTTGGCAAACTATACATTTCTGTTATTGAATCAAAAACTTCCGCTGGTCCTTTATTTTCTAATTTAATAGGTACAACTTCTATTTCTTCTTCTTTAACATCTTCAAAACTTATATAATAAGTGTCTCCCACAATACTCTCAATATTTTCTTTTAAAAGATCATTGTCTTTACTTGGAATCCAGCCTTGGAATAAAACTGTTTTATCTGTCTTAAGTAAATTTTTATTTACTTTTTTCCTAAGCAGATAATTTTCATAATATTCATAAGCTAATTCTAAAGTTTTCTTTTGAGATTCAAAGGTTAAAAGTTCATTTTTAAGCTTTGTCTTTTCATTTTCTATTTCTTTTATAGATCCTCTAAAACTATCTATGATGTTTTTTGGGATATCTGTATGTTTTGTTTGAAATGGTGAAAATCCAAAGCTTTTAAGAAATTCCTCAACTTTTTCTTTATCATCATTTACTGTAATAGCAAAAATAAAAATATCTTGGTTATTTTCTGAAATTATTTCTAAATAGCTTCTTTCAGAAATAGAATTCATTTCATTTGATATAGCATCTTTATATTGCTTTGGTAAAGTACCTAAAAACACAGATGTCATTTTTAATTCATTTACTTCACTTAATGGAGCATCAAAGTTTTTCCAAGGTATTAAATTTTCTATCTCACTTTCAAGTCTATTTTTTTCATTTTCTAATTTTGAAAGTGAATTCTCAAGCCCCTTAACTTCAGAATAAATTTCTTCCCAATTACTTGATTCAACTGAATTTTTAAGCTCATCCAAAGTTAAACTTTCTTTTCCTTTTTTCATAGCTTTAATCCCAGATTCATCAGCAACATAAGTTTTTAAAAAATCTATTGAATTTCTTGTTTTAGAAACATTCTCTTCAATAATTGATGTTTCAGAATCAACATCTGCTTTCTTTAAACTTTCAAGAATTTCATTCTTTTCGATTAAATCATCATTTTGAAGATTAATAAATTCAACCTCTAAAGAGCCCTGAATTTTTTCAAGTAGCTTTTCCTTTTCTGCTTCAAAGGTAAGTAAAGTGAATTTATTCATTTTAACTATTGCCATGAATATCCACAATCCTCTCAATCACTAATTTAATAGCTTCATCAATCTTATTCTTAGATACTGATTGTATCTTAGCACATTCTGATTTACCAACATCAAACATCGTTTCAGCTTCTTTATTAGCAACTTCAACTTGTTTTTTTATTTTTTCTTCACCTTTATTTTTAGCTTCATCAACTATTTTTTTAAATTCATTTTCACCTTGTTGATTTGCCTTAGCTATCATTTCCCTAGCTTCAGTTTGTGCTTCTTTCATAAGTGTTTTTGCAGCTTCTTCAGCTTTTTTAATTTCATTAATTACTTCTATCGCCAAAATTTCACCACCTTTAAAACATTAATAAAATATATCTTAATACTTTATATAGTATTAATTAACACTTAATCTAATTATTATTATACACAAAAAAATTTTTAATTCAATGACTTATTTTGTAAATTCTGCACTTTTTATCATTGTTTACATTTTGTTTCCCTTTTGTACTTAGAAACTTCATACAACCAGCACTATTACTAGCTTTTTAGCTAAAATTCTACAATTTAAAACTATATTTATTTATAAAATAAAAAAAAGCTTACATCTTATTAAAATGTAAGCTAAAAATTAATGTCATATATCTTATATATATAAAGTTGTTAGATTGTTATTTTCATCATAAATAATATAAGTATTTTCTAATAAATATTCATCTTTATTCAAATATTCTAATATATTTATTCTAAATTTTTCTATATGATATTTTTTTAAATTACTAATATTAAATTTTTCCTTAGCAACTTCTCTTATACTACGTTCTTCTTCTTTTGTAATATCTCTAAATAAAAACTCTGGTACCCATTTTTTATTATTATAGTTTAAATAGTCATATTTTAATAACTCTTCAAATAAAATTAGGTCTTCAACTTTAATTTTATTTTTAAAAAATGAATAATATGCATTATAATAATCTAAATTTGATAAACTTCTTTTAAAATATCCTTTTTCTATAAAATAATTCGCTAAATCATAATATAAATCAAAAGGTGATGTGTATTCTTCCAATATTAATTTAAGAGAATTCTTAAATCTACCTGAATTATAATATTTATCAGTTATATGTTCAACTTTTTTTAACATTAAAAGTTCTTCATAACTAATATCATTACTTCTTATTACTTCATAAGGTGCATAAGGTGAATATACTATTCCCCATTTTTCAGCGTCTAATCTCATTGATGATCCTTTTAATAATTTTAAAAAGCCTAATTGTATTTCATCAGGATTTAAAGAATGTACATCATTAAATGACTTTTTAAAAGATTCCATATTTTCACCAGGAAGACCAGCTATTAAATCTAAATGTTGCATAACATTCCCATTCTTAGCTATTCTTAAAACCTTATCTTTAAGATTTTCAAAGGTTATAACTCTATTTATATTATGAAGAACTTCTATATTACTTGTTTGAACCCCTATTTCTAATTGAAATCTTCCTTTTGGTGCTTTATTTAATAATTCAATTTCTTCATCTGTTAGTATATCTGCAGCTATTTCAAAGTGAAATCTTGTCTTTGTGTCTTGCTCAATTAAGAATTCTAAAAGTCCTCTAGTAAAATTCTTATTGCAATTAAACGTTCTATCAACAAATTTAACTAATGGGATTTCTTTTTTCATAAAATAAGTTAATTCTTTTTTCACTCTGTCTATATCTAAAAATCTTACACCATGCATTACTGATGATAAGCAATAAGAACATTTAAATGGGCATCCTCTACTTGCTTCATAATAAACTATTTTATTTTCTATATCTTCATTTTCTTCATAAGGAAATACAAGATCATTTATGTCCATATCTTTTCTTTTTTTATTAAATAATACTTCATTATTTACCTTATAATAAATACCATCTATATCATTTAAATTCTTATTTCCTAATTTATATTCAACAAATTCTCTAAAAGTTACTTCCCCTTCTCCTTCTATTAAATATTCTCCCGGGTGACTTTCTAAATATTCTTTAGCACCATATGAAACTTCTGGTCCACCATATAATATTTCTAATTTAGGATTTATTAGTTTTATAAGTACTGCTAGTTTATTTATAAACTCCATATTCCAAATATAACAGGAAAATGCAATGACCTCTGCTTTTTCTTCTATTATTCCTTCTAAAACATTTTCTATTCTATCATTTATAGAAAACTCCTTTATCATACAATCATAATTTAAATCTTTTGAGTAAGCTTTTAAATACCTTATAGCTAAATTACTATGTATAAATTTCGAGTTTATTCCTACTAATAATATTTTCATCCTTTTTCGTTCCTTTCTTATTAAGCTTGAGATACATTATCCTATCCCAAATAATAGTTTCTGCTATATAAAAATTTTTTTCAAGTATTTTTTCTATATTATCTAATTTAAATTCTGTAAAAGGGTTTAAATTAATATATTTAAAGTTTTTTGTTGTTTTATTAGGTAATAGTGCATGAATATCATCTCTCACAATTTCTCCTTTTTCTTTGACTCTATCCCATATATAAATTTCACCATTCTCCTTTAATACTTTATTTATATCATTAAACATAGTTTCTAGCTCTAACTTACTGATCATACTACAAACAAAAAAAATTGCACAACTATCATAAAATATTTCTTCTGATAACTTACAATCATCTATATCAACTAAATCATTATTATGTTTAGTAATATTATATATAATCCCTGTATTATCATTGCTTATATCCAATACATTTCCATTTGGAGAAAAAAAAGTTAAATCAACAAATAATCTTTTCCCTTTAATATTCATAATCTCACCCCTAATTGAATTTTGTTCGATATATTGATATAACTTATATCTAAATTGATTTTACATTTTTTACCACAATAAAGCAACCCTAAAAGGGTTGCTTTATTTATTTTTTCTTTATTAATTTTAAAAAGAAACCTATAGTTATTATTACCAATATTAAAGTAATTACTAATAATGCAAAAAAAATATTATTTAAGGTCATATTTTTAGTATCACATTGAATTTCAACTAAATATCCATTCTTATTATCTAAAAAATAAAGATTATTATTATAAAATTTTAAATCACTAAGGAAGCTATCTTTTATTTTTATTATTTCTTTCTTTTCTCCAGATTTATTAAGATTTATTAAGCTTTCTTTACTTTTATCATAAATTATAATAGAATCCTTTGCTCCTAATAAACCTGCTCTATCTATAGTTAATCTTCCTAAAGAGTTAATTTCTTCATTTTGATAAAAAGGTGCTGGTGGAATATTAGGATGTTCCTTTAATAAGAAATTTTGTTTTACCTTTCCCTTTTCTCGAAATCTAGGTGAATTAACAGGATCTCCACCACTATAATCCGGCCATCCATACCATGTATTAGTTAAAGTATAAATATAATCAACATCTCCATATAAAGGTCTTGCTCCACTTTCTTCTATACCACCTACAGTAATATATATTTTTTTATCACAATCATAATCAATCCCTAAAATGTTTTTAATACCATAAGCAAATAATTCACTTTCAAAAGTATTTATATCTATTTTATACACTGAAGCAGTACCTAAGGTTTTATTAATTGTTTTTTTCTCATTATCTACTTCTTTCTCTTTTGAAAAAGAAGACGTATAATTTTCATTAAACTTTAAATTAATAGGATATTGCTCACCTTTATTATTAGGGTTTAAATTTAATTCTTCTTTACTAAGCACTCCAGCATTAGTAGCTGAATCTATAGTTAAAAATAAATTATTATCCACTATTAACAACTTATTTTTATATACATTTTTATAATTAGGAATATTATTCAAAATTATTTTTTCTTCCTTTGTTTTTAAATTATAATACATAAGTTTTTCATCTAAAATAAAAAATAATTTTTCATCTTTTATCTTAATATCTCCAATATTTTGTCCATCTTTTTTTAAAATTTTTTCCTTTGAATTATCTTTATTTATTTTTATTATTTCATCATTTTGAGAAATATAAATCTCTCCGTTATGATAAAAATCAAAGGATTTAGCTCCTTCTAATTTTTTTGATAATATTTCATAATTATAGTTTTCGCTTATATAATTTTGATTAAATTTAATATTAAAAAAAGAACTAACAAAAATCAATGTTATAGCACTTATTACACTACTAATTTTTTTCATATCTCCCACCAAATTAAATTAATATCTATAAATTATATGATTAAGTTTTAAAAAAAATTATGTATTTAAAAACATAATATTTATTCTTTTAAGAATATTTCATATATCTACAGAATATTCTTTACTGTTAAACTTCTATTAGAAAGGAGGTACTTTAGAAATGAGTAAAGATAATTTTTATCGAAATTCTTTTCTACTCACAACATCAAATTTAACTACTGGTGTACTTGGCTTTGTATTTTCTATATACTTATCTAAAATTCTTGGTCCGGAAGGTGTTGGATTATATGGATTAGTAACACCAATTTACAATCTCTTTATATCACTTATGACTGCCGGAGTAGTTGCCTCAATTTCAAAAATAACAGCAGTCTATTCAGCCAAAAATGATTTTAATAATATTTTAAAAACTATGAAAACAGTTGCTACCTTTAACTTTATTTGGGCCTTTTTAATAGGAATATTGGTATTTTTTCTTTCTCCAACTATAGGGAAATACTGGGTTAAAGATCCTAGAACAGTTAAAGCAATAATGATAACATCACCAGCAATGGTATGTATTGCTTTATCCAATATATTGAAAGGGTATTTTTATGGAATGACAAAAATAAAAATACCAGCATTTATAGACATCTTTGAAAAATCTCTTAGAATTGTACTAATTTTTATATTATTATTAATATTTAAAACCGATAAATTAGAAATATTAGTTATGTTAGCTTATTTAGCTATATGTCTTGGAGAATTTCAAAGTCTTATTCTACTTTACGGTGCTTTTAAATACACAATTAGAAAAATACCTATTAATTATAAGATGTGTAAAAGTAAAAAGGAACTTTTAAAAGATGTATTAATAACATCAATCCCTCTTTGTCTTAATGGTTTTTTAATAAGTACCTTTTCAACTATTTCTACACTTATAGTTCCACGTCAATTAATGAAAGCTGGATTTGAATACTCAGAAGCTTTAGCTTTAATAGGTAAGTATTCAGGAATGGCTTTAGCAATTGTAACATTTCCTTTAATAGTTATAGGATCTTTAAATACATTAATAATACCTGATTTATCAAAAAGTTTAAGCAACGATAATATGAGATTTGCCTCTCGAAGAATAAAAAATGTAATAAAAATATCATTTCTTATAGGAATATGTACTACAATTCTTTGTTTATGTATCCCTAATTCCTTAGGATATTTATTTTTTAAAAGGGATGATTTAGGTTTATACATTAGAGCAGCTTCTATTTCAATGCCTTTTTTATTTGCTTCTAATACAATGTTTGGGATTTTAAATGGATTGGATAAACCAAATATAATATTAAAAAATACAATAATAACAGAGATACTAGAAATAACTCTATTATTCTTTTTAACAGCTATTCCATCAATAAACATAATGTCTTATGCTATAACGATGGCTATAGTATCAATTATTTCATTAATATTAAACTTATATGAAGTATATAAAGTTGTGAATATAGAAATATCGATGATTAATATATTAATATATACACTTGCTTCTATTTTTGCATTTAATATTTTTAAATTAATTATTTCTTTAACTCCAACACTAGA
Source organism: uncultured Sarcina sp. (assembly GCA_963557775.1). GTDB lineage: Bacteria > Bacillota > Clostridia > Clostridiales > Clostridiaceae > Sarcina. Next base: position 11,315 of record CAUWDH010000013.1, on the reverse strand, counting down.
TTATAGAATTCAAAGTTTTTTAATAGCTTCACTAACAGTTTTATTATTTTTCTTATTGATAATGTCCACTAAGAATAAAAAAATTGTTGTTAAATAAAATACTAAAAGGAGGTTATATTTAACCTCCTTTTAGTATTTTATTTAAACTTTTTACTAATAAAACTAGGAATTTTATTATATAAAGATGGTGATAATGAAACAATATCATCTTTTTTTATTGCTCCAAGAATTATAATTCCATGTAAATATAAAACACCACCTAAAATAACCATAAATAAAAGCATTAATACACCTATAACTGGATTTAAAGTATTTATATCAATAAATGAATAAACTACCACTTTAAAAAGTATTATCCCTATACTCATATATAAAGATGCTAGTAATGGTTTAATAAATAATCTAATATTACTTATTTTTATGTTAAGAACTTTTTTTAATTTTCTATTATTAAGCAACATTGATATTAGAAAACATAGAATAAAACCTACTATTGCACCATATATGTTTATTTTAGGATTTCCAACTAAAATATAATTAGTTATAAATTTAACTCCAAGCCCTATAATTAATGTGAAGATAACATAATAAAAATTACTTAATCCTTGTAAAATTATATTTTGGATAAGTACAACAGACATAAGAACTACTACTATAGCCCCTAAAACCATCATTAAATGTCCATCTGTACTTCCATATATGCACTTATATACTTCTTTACTCAAAACAGTTAGTCCAAAAGCTGCTGGAATAGATAATAAATATGTTATTCTAAAAGAAAAAGACATTTTTTCCTTTATTGTTGCCCTATCTTTAAGTACATTAGCTTTTGATATAACTGGTAATATAACTAAACCAAGAGAAGTTGCAAATAATAAAGGAATATTAATTAATGTTCTCCATTGCCCCAATAATCCATACATTTCATTAGCCCTTGTTGTTGTATACCCAGCATAGACAAGCCTACTTTGTACATTAGCCATATCAATTACATTTCCAAAATTCTGAAGACCTGAACTAAGCATTATAGGCAAAGCATACAATCCCATAGTTCTAATAATTTTTTTAGTTCTAACTCTAGAAGTTGATGGATTATGACTTTCCCTAGCTATTTTATCTAATCTAAATACATGAAAAATATAAATTAAATAAGCTAAAGCAATTAACGCTCCCAATGAAGTCCCTAAAGTTCCTCCTGCACTACCTAGTGGAATAGAAATTTTTATAAGTATAGCTGCAAATACTAAGCTAAATAAAACATTAGCAATTTGCTCTAGTACTGATGCTATTGCAACAGGCTTTATTTGATTTATACCTTGAAAATATCCCTTATAAGTAGCTAACAATGAAGTTATTAATATAGCTGGAGCTATAAGCATCAAACCATAAGTAATATCCTTATTATGAATCATATTAGCTATAATTGGTGAACTAAATATAAGAAACATTGTAAATAAACTACCTATTAAAAATAATAAAGTTCTAGATATTTTAAAACTTCTCAGTGCATCTTTATGGTTTCCAATAGCTCCTAATTCTGAAACATATTTTGCAACTGCTGTTTGCATTCCTATATTTAATAAAGCATAAATAAATACAAAAACATCATAAACTTGGAAGTATATCCCCATACCTTCCTTACCTAAAATTCTAGTCAATGCTGGCACATAAATTAAAGAAAATATCTTAGCAATGATACCCGCAAGAGACAACATAGCAAAACCCTTAGTTGTTGATTGTTCTTTCATAATTTTAACCCCTTAAATAAAATTTATTTTATAAAATTAGATTACGAACTTAAATACGTCTCTTTTTATTTTCTTAAATATAGGTGGTAATGATTCGGCTACTGTTTTATTTTTTAAATAACTAAATTTATTTGGTACATCTTTAAATACTACTTTATAGGCATATAAGAATTGATAATTTAATCCATATTTATTTTCATAGAATGAATTTAACTCTTTATCTCCATATTTAAAATCTCCAATTATAGGATTTCCTAAAAATGATAGATGAGCTCTTAACTGATGACTTCTACCAGTTATCAATTCTATTTCTATTAAAGAATAAGCCCCATTACTTTCTAAAGTTTTAACATCCATAGCTATTTTTTTAGTATTTGGTTTATTTTCATTATATACTGTTGATTTATTGTACTCTTCATCTTTAGTAATATATGCTTCATATTTGCCATCTTTTATTCTTCCCTTTACTAAAGCACAGTAATATTTTTTTACTGTTCTCTCTCTAATCATTTCATTTAATAATTTTAATGATTCAAAGTTTTTTCCAAAAAATACTATTCCAGATGTATTTCTATCTAATCTATTACAAGGAGCTGGTGTAAAAGTAATTTCTGACTCTGGAGTATAGTCTCCTTTCTTATACAAATAAGATAGCACATAATCATTTAAACTTGGTGGACCATCTTTTTTATCTGAATGCACTAATACTCCAGGCCACTTTTCAACAAGAACCATATTTTCATCTTCGTATACAATTCTAATTTTACTTGAATCAACCATTTGAAAAATCTTTGCTTTATTCTTTTTTGCATTACTTTGAATATATTTTATTACAAGTTGATCCCCTTCTTCTAAAATATACTTTTCCTTTTGCTTTTTTCCATTAACTCTTATATCTCCTTTTCTAAGAGCTTTGAAAATTGCACTTAATGGAACATCCTTTAATAACTTTCTTAAAAATTTATCTAATCTTTGTCCTGCTTCATTTGATCCTATTTCTATATTCATTAAATCACTCCTATTGTTTTTTCTTTTCTTATCTTTTAATGTTTATTTATCTCTCATATATTGAAATAAATTTAATCTTTAACAAAATATATAATTTAACTTTAATTATTTAAATAATCTAAAGCTATTTTACATTGTAACATTACTCCAATTTCTAACGCTTCTTCGTCTAAATTAAAGTTTGGGCTGTGAGCTGGTTCTATTATATGTTTTTTCTCATTCCTTACACCTAAAAAATAAAAAGCTGCTGGAATTTCATTAGAGAAGTAAGCAAAACTCTCAACCCCTAGCTTAGTAAATTTTTGATTCTTAACATTTTCATTTCCTAGAATATTTCTAGCACTTTTAATAACTAAATTAGTAACTTGTGAATCATTATTAAGAATAGGATATCCTTCTTCTATATCAATACTATAATTAGCATCATTACAAGAACAAATAGCATCTACAGTATCAAAAAGTTTTTTCTTTATAAAGCGTCTTTGCTCTACTTCTGTTGTTCTAATAATACCTTTTAAAACAACCTCATCAGGTATAACATTAGGTGCATTGCCTCCATGTATACTTCCTACAGTAATTATTGCAGGATTAACAATATTTATTCTTCTACTTATAATACTTTGGAATCCTAATATAATTTGAGAACTTATTACTATAGGATCAATAGTTTTATGAGGATATGCACCATGCCCCCCACTTCCCATTATCTTAATTGTAAATGGATTAGATGCTGAATTCACAGAACCTTCTTTTATCATTATTTCTCCAGTATTAAGTTCCTCTTCAACATGTAATCCAACTATAATATCAACTTTTGGATTTTCTAAAATTCCTTCATCAATCATAAGATTTGCACCACCTACAGTTTCCTCTGCTGGTTCAAATATTAATTTAATTGTTCCTGAAAATTTATCTCTATTTTTATTTAAAATTTTAGAAGCTCCAAGCAAAATTGCCATATGAGCATCATGTCCACATCCATGCATTTTTCCAATAATTTTTGATTTGTATATACATGTATTTTTCTCTTTAATTGGAAGTCCATCCATGTCAGCTCTTAATGCTATACATTTTTTTGAAGTAGAATTTTTACTTCCTTCTATTATCCCACAAATTCCTGTTTTAGAAACTGAAAAATTTTTTATATTTTCACAATCAAGAAATTCCTTGATTTTTTTAGAAGTATTAAATTCTTCAAGCCCTAATTCAGGATATTGATGAAAATATCTTCTTAAATTAATTACCTCATTTTTAATTTGTAAAACCTCTGCTGTTAAATCAAAATATTCCATAAATTTGACCCCTAAAATATTAATATATACTAATATTAATATTAAAACATCTATTAAATTATATATTATGAGATGTAAAGGTTCAATTAATCATAAAATATTTTATACTTTATTAAAGTATTAGATAGAAAATTGTATTTTTTTACAAGTATCTTTATAATATACTTTTCAATAATACACTAAATTTAAAAATAAAAAAAGGATTTAGCTACTCTTCCTAAATCCTTTTTTTAAATTACCATTCAAATTCAGAGTTTAAAACTTCATCTTCTTCAATATTATATTTATTATTTTTTAATTCATCAGCATAAATTTTATACATTTCTAGATTATCTATATTCTCTCCTCTTTCTGCTATTCTAATAATTTCATTATCTATATCTTTTTGAATTTCTTTATGATAATTATTTCTTTCTATATCATCATAAGCTTTGTTTATAAGAAATTTATCATAAGCATCTTGTTCTTTATCTGTTAAAATACCATTTTCATTAACTTTAACTTTTGCTAAATATTTTACCCAATCATCTCTATTAAAATCTAAAAAGCTCATATAATCCTCCTATAAATGATAAACTAAAACTTATTTAAGATAAAGTTAAAATTATATCTAAATTTTAGTTGAAATTATCTAAGTACTTCTATTTTTAAACTATAACCAATTTATATAACTTATTATATCCAAGTAACATAAAATATATTGCTAACAATATAAATAAATATACTCTTCTATATTTTCTAAATATACTAAATTCAAATAACTCATTATTTTTTCCTATTTATATTTATTATTAATTTTCATACTAATTCAAAATAATATAAATAACAAAATTACTTATCTAAATAAACAATAATATATTTGCTTAAAATTATAATACGAAAACTTTAATTAAATCATTTAATATATAAAGAGCTAATTTTAAATAGCTTAAAATTAGCTCTTTTATTAATTTATAATAGTATTATTTTATAGATGATGAATTGACCATTTCAAAACCATTAACTGTTATTTTTACGTATTGAGTATTTTTATCTTTATTTACGTTAATTTGTTTATGATTATTTGAAACAATTAAATTACCTTGATTTACATTATACTTAAATTCTAATATATCTCCCACTTTATAAGATTTGCCACTTAAGTATTGTGCAAGTGATGATGTTGGAGTGTTCCCATTAGCATTAAATGTTGAAACAATCTTTCCTGTTGATCCATCAATTAAAGAAATACTCATAAAATGATTAGAAGTCCATCCACCTAAATATTGATTTGATCCATTAACTATAAATGTATGAGTTGTTTGATTTAATTGTATATCCGCAGCGTTACTTCCCCATCCATTTACTATTTCTATATTTGATGGATAAATATCTTTAAATAAATTCCTAAATGCAGGATTATTTCCTAAATTAAAATTATAATATAATGACCCATTCCAAACTTCTCCTGTATGATACCAAGCCATAGAAGGATCATTTACAAAATAACTTTCATAAGATCTATTAGGATTCCACGCAGTTACTTGAACAGAAAAACTATGTCTACTTGAATTAACAAATTTACCACAATCAAACATATGCCAAGTTGTATCTACTGTAGCCCATCTATTTTGCCCTTGTAACCATACTTGATTCCAAGAATGATACCCTCCATAAGTTTCATATGGTCCTGGTGTATTAACATATCCTGTTACAACTCTTGAACATAAACCTGCATATTGACACATTGCAACATAGAGTTTTGCTTTATTATAACAAACTCCTCCATGTTCCCAAGTATTAATAGTATTTCCACCAACACTTATATAAGGAATTGGTGACACTAACTTATATATAGCCTTAGCTTTTTCATAGTCTGTGGTACATCCTTTTATTGCATTATTTACAGCTTTCTTCATAGCTTGATTCATTACAATGCTTTTTGCTTGTCCTTCAGAACTAGAATCCCATCCACTAGCAGTTAATCCAGTAGAAACCATACCTTTTTCTGCATAATAATCTGACACGTTGAAAGGAATGCTATAAACTCTTTGCCCTTTAACGCCATCTACTAATCCATTTTGTGTTATAATTACTGATTTCACATCATTATTAGAAGTAACAGCCTTACCATTATTACAAGCATTTACATGTAGTATTCCTGGTTTAGCATATATAGTTACTTTATCCCCAAAATTGTATGAAATATTATTAATTGAATTTATTAGTTCTGCAACAGTGTTATTTCCGTTAAAAGATTTGCTTAATATTACTTTTCCTTTGGAATTTTTTATGTTTATTGAAAATACTTTTCCATTGTATTTACTATCTAACAAAGTTTTATTAGTAGAAGTTCTTGGAGTTTTGCTATAAATTGTTGGATTCTTAGGATTTATACCATTTTCCATTCCATAATCCTCCCACTGCGTCTTCATTGTAACAGGATTAAAAGTAAGCTCACCTAAGTCTTTTCCAGCACTTCTTTGTACAATATATATTCCTGAGGAATTTTGAAGTTTATTTTTATAAGAAGGATAAGTAGTTACAGGTACTGTATTAAAAGAAGATACAACTATAGGTGTTTCTAAAGTAACTGGCTCTTTCGTATTTATATTAATGCTATACTGACCATCATTATCTGAAGTAGTTGTAAATTTTTGATTATTACAAGTAACACTTACAACTGTATTAGGAATTGATTTTCCTGTTAAAGTAAAACTCTTTGTACTATCTTTAGTTAATATATTTAAAGGATTAACAGTTAATTGATTAGTATAAGGTTTTAATCCACTAGGTGTTATTTCGTAATATTGAATATATTGAGATGTATATCCGATACTAGTATTATTATCATTTATAGTTGCTTTAGATTGTGATGGATTGTAGCATACAGAAATAACATCACCATAATTAAATGATTTCTCATTAAAAGCATCATGAAACTTTGTTGTATTTTCTTGCCCAGCAAACATTCCACCAGCAACAACTTGTCCACTTTTAGGATTATATATTTCCATTTGAATAGCATTGCCTACAGCATTAGCCCCTAAAAAAGCATTATATCCTTCTGCATCTATTTTCATAGTGCTTGGATTAAATTTAAGAATTTGAACTAAACTCCCCCAATTATTATATATCTTTATGTTATAATTGAAAATTTTAAACTCTTTAGCATTTAAGGTAACAATTTCAGGGTATGTATTTTTATTTGTATTAATATATATTAAATTTCCTACCTTTATATCATTACCTAAGTTATAAGTAAATTCACCATTTTTATTAGAAGTAATCGTATATTCTTTATTATTAGCAGTTATGACTACCGTAGAATTTGGTAACGTTGTTCCAGTTACAATAGTTCCATCAGTTGAATATAAAGCACTAAAGTTTTTATTATTAAAACTTTCTGCAATTATACCTTTTTTAGTTAGCTTAAATAAAATATTACCTTTATATGATTTATTATTACTATTAATATGTTCTCCTGAATTAGATATTATTTGAATGGAATCACCATACTCGAATTTTCTTCCATTTAACTCTTTCATTAAAGCTTCTCCAGCTACAACGCCCCCTTTAAATGTCTTAGTTGATATAACTTCACCATTTTTATTTAATAAAGAAACAGTCATCGCATCATTACCAGTATAATAAGGATTTGTTTCTCCACCTTCATTAATTACTTTTAAAGTATTATTATAATTAAATCCTATATTAACGATGCCATAATTCCAAACATCTTTTATATTTATATTTTCATCTTGAAGTATATAACTATTCGGGTTAGGTTTTACTGTAACTGTACTTTCTAATTCATCATAAGGCTGAATAGTTATTATATCTCCTATACTGGCATTTAAATTTACATTGACTAATCCTTCGCTATTTGAAATTACTGTAGTTTTCTTTCTATTAACTACAAAAGTAACTTCAATATTGGGTTTTACCTTACAAAAAACTTTTGTATTTTCACCACCGTTATTTAATGCTTTAATATCATAAGCACTTTCTGTTATTTGCTTTAATCCAGAACCTGTATACTGATATGCTACTGTTTTGGATTCACTTGCATTATTAATAATATATTTAGATCCAGTATTAGAAGTTATACTTATTATATTACCTACCTTTAATTTATATCCATTTAATTCATTAAAAGCTTCATTTTCTGGATAAGTTCCATGTTTGAACGATACTGTTTTTAATATAGTTCCATTGGGTTCTTTTATAGTAAATACTAAATTTCCTCTAGCATAGGGATTCACCTCAGACCACCCTTTAGTTATATTTAATATTCCATCTTTTATGCTTACATTAAATAAACTTTGATTCCAAACATTATTAATTTTTATATTACCTTGAATAGAACTATTATTATTTTTAGTTAATACCTTTACATTTTCAACCTTAGTATCTTTTTTTATTATAGGTGTACCTACAACTGCTATTGATGAAACTGCCATCATTATAGCAATAGCTTTTGCTGTCTTGTTCATAATCTCTCTCCATTATTTTAATATTTTATTTAATATAATTTAAAAAATTATTTAATATAATTATTATATATATTATATTTTTCTATTACAAGTAATATATATCTAAGTAAGGATAAAATTTGAATTTATTATAATTAAATTTTAAATTTAAAAATCTATTAGATTAAAAAATTATATAACAATAGATATTTTTTATTTAACAAATTTTGTTTATTCAACAAAATAAATTATATATATTTTTATCATATTGTATAAGTAACATCTCTATAACAAAAAATACTTCTATACTTAATTAAAAGTATAATCTTAATTATATAAAGGAGTACATAGATAATGAGAGCAATTGTATATGAAGGAAAAGAAAATGTTCAAGTAAAAAATGTTCAAGATCCTAAAATTCAAAAAAAAGATGATATTATAGTTAAAGTTACTTCTACTGCTATATGCGGATCAGACTTACACTTATTACATGGAAGAATTCCAAATTTAGAAAAAGGAACTGTCTTAGGACACGAAACAATGGGAATTATAGAAGAAGTGGGTTCTGAAGTTGTAAATTTAAAAAAAGGAGATAGAGTAATAATTCCATTTCCTGTTTCTTGCGGGCATTGTTGGTTTTGTGAACATGATTTATACTCTCAATGTGACAATTCTAACGGTCACGGTAACCCTGGCGGTTTATTTGGTTATAGTGACACCTTTGGTGGGTATGATGGAGGGCAAGCTGAATATATTAGAGTACCATATGCAAATATTGGACCAACTTTAATTCCAGAAGATTTAGAGGATGAACAAGTTTTATTCTTAACAGATATTCTTCCAACCTCATATTGGGGAGTTGTAAATGGTGGTGTAAAATCAGGAGACACAGTAGTAGTTCTAGGATGTGGCCCAGTAGGCTTATTAACTATAAAGTGGGCTATATTCTATGGTGCTAAAAGAGTAATCGCTGTGGATTGTGTTGATTATCGTTTAGAACATGCAAAAAAATACCCTGGAGTAGAAACAATCAATTTAAGCTCTGTAGATAGAACAAGTGAATATCTTAAAGATTTAACTAATGGAGGGGCTGATGTTGTTATCGATTGCGTAGGAATGGATGGTAAAATGTCAACTGCTGAAAAAATAGAAACTGCATTAAAAATACAAGATGGTAGTAAATCAGCTATTGAAATAGCTAGTAATGCTGTCAGAAAAGCTGGAACATTATCTATTGTTGGAGTTTACGGAAATAGATATAATAGATTCCCTCTTGGAAAATTTTTTATGAAAAATATTACTATAAAAATGGGGCAATGTCCAGCTCATGCCTATGTAGACCCTATTTTAAATCTAATAAAAAAAGAAAAATTTGATGCAAGAGATATAATAACACATAAACTTTCTTTAGATAAAGGAAAATATGCCTATGATATTTTTGATAAGAAAAAAGATGATTGTATAAAAGTTATTTTAAAGCCTTAAAAGTTTAAATTTTTATTTAAGATACTAAGTATTTTCAAAATCTATATGAAAATACTTAGTTATCAATATAAAGTTTTATCTTAAACATTATTCTTTTATTCTTTTTATTAAACTCTCATCAATAGAATCAAATGTCAATTCTCTGTTTCGTCTTTTTATTATATGAAGTTGAAATTTTTGTCTTTCTATTTCAGGTTGTAAATAATCTCTAATATAAGTATTTAATTCTTTTATTCCCCTTTTCAATTTAACTTCTTTTTCTCTATTTTTAAACTTAGGAATTACTTCATTGCTTATATTTTTATAATCATCATTTATATTATTTTCTAACTTTTTTAAAGATTTAATATTATCACACTCTATTATTTTTATTAAGACACTAGAATAATTATATTTATTATAAAAATCATTTAGTTCTAAATCTATTCTTTTATACACATTATAAAAATCATTTTTTGGATTAATTTCTCCATTTACACACTTATATAATGTTTCAAGTAAAATTTCAATACTTAAACTTGTATTTACATTAAGCTTGTATTTTTCTAATATTATTATTAAATCTTTTTTCTTTAACTTTCTTATAACTCTAGCAAAATTTATTTTATTCATTTTTTTTAATTCATTTACTGTAATCATAGAAAATCACCTCAATCAATATTATATTTGCCAGATAGCCACTCTTTATTGCATAGCTATAAAATATATATTTTCAGAACTTATTACTTACTTTCTTATTTTGTTAAAATTCAGTTAAATTAATCATAATCAATAAATTTAAAGATACATGTCCATACATTACATAACATATATATTTTTTTATATGAAACACTATAAGTATAATATAATAATTAATTTAAATTAATTTTTATACTATAAACTATCATTAGCAAAATTATATATTGAATGAGGTGTGACAAATGAAAACTTCAACTAAAAAAGTAAATGAACAAACATTAGATGTAGCAAAAGGAAAAATGGACAAAGCCCAAAAAAGAATGAAAAATAATGAAAAATAATTATTATCAAAATGAGGTGTTTTAAATGGAAACTATAAAAAAACCAAGCGAAAAAGTAGCTGAAAAAACAGCAAATAGAGTGTTAAATGAACAAAAAAATAAAAATGACAAGTTTCAAAAAAATATAAAAAATAATTATTAATTATTAAAAAAATTCTTCAAAAAAATAGATACTGAAATTAAAAGCTTCAGTATCTATTTTTATATAACCCTCATTGGACTTATGTCAATATCTTGGACACAAAAAATCGAACTTTACTAGGCTATATTTTTAGATAATTTTTCAAACTCATTTGGAGTTTTGTAATC
>CAUWDH010000012.1:0-88834 GCA_963557775.1 uncultured Sarcina sp. | reverse complement strand
CTTGAAAATTATGATAAAGCTGTAAGTAAAACAGGTAATACTGCAGAAGATGCTAGTGAAGAGCTTGAAAATTATGATAAAGCTGTAAGTAAAACAGGTAATACTGCAGAAGATGCTAGTGAAGAGCTTGAAAATTATGATAAAGCTGTAAGTAAAACAGGTAATACTGCAGAAGATGCTAGTGAAGAGCTTGAAAATTATGATAAAGCTGTAAGTAAAACAGGTAATACTGCAGAAGATGCTAGTGAAGAGCTTGAAAATTATGATAAAGCTGTAAGTAAAACAGGTAATACTACAGAAGATGCTAGTGAAGAGCTTGAAAATTATAATAAAGCTGTAAGTGAATCAGGTGATAGTGCAGAAGATGCTAATAAAGAAAATAATAATTTAAGTGAATCAATTGAAGATATGGGTAATAAAAGTTCTGATGCTGCTGAAAAAAATGATGATTTAGATAAACAAACAAACCTTTTAAAAAATTCTATTGCTGATGCTAGCGAGGTTACTGAGGAAGCTCAAGATCCACTAGTTGATCTCGGAGAAGTAACTGAACATAGTACTGGATTATTTGGTAAACTTAAGGGGGTGCTTGGTGCTGGTTCAGACGCTCTTAGTATATTTGCAGATGGTGGTGGACCAGTAATGGATGCACTAGGGGGAATTTGTGATTTAATACCAGGTGTTGGTGAAGGTATGATGGCAATGCAAGCGGGAACATTTGCACTACATGAAGCATGGAAACATAATTTTTTAGGAATAAAAAATATAACTCATGATGTACTAAATGCGATAGAAGGAAAAACTAAAAGTACATTAAGTACAGTAAAAACTACTACTAATACTAATTTGAATTCAGTGTCAAATATAACAAAATCTAATATGAATAAAATGTCTCAAGTATATTCAAGGAACTTGAATCATATTAAGGGGACTACAAGTAGTGCATTATCAACTATAAGAAGTGTTACTAATTCTAACTTATCATCATTATCTGGAATTGCTCAATCAAATATGAGCAAAGTATCAGGAATATGTTCAGATAATTGGAATAATATAAACAGTAACTTTAATAGCCAATCACATATACCAGCAAATTCATTACGAAGTGGTCTTTCTCCTTTAGGAGCTATTACTTCATCTGCAATGAATTCTGTTAATGATGCTACTCAAACAGGTATGAATTCAGTAAATAATATAATGCAAAATGGTGCTAATGGATTACCTACTAAATTAGGAAATATTTCAGGAGCACTTAATAGTACTATGAGTAATAATATGCAAAGTGCTACAACAGGAATGGAAAGTGGATTTAATTCTTTAAATAGCTGGTGGCAAAATGCTGTACAAAGAATACCTCAAGCAGCTAGTAATGCATCTACTTCCATGAATTCAGCAGGAAGTAATTTAAGTAATTCTTTGCTAAATGGTTTACAAGGAGCATGGAGTGGGGTAACTGGATGGTTAAGTGGTGCGATAGGTTCATTAGATAATGATGTATCACATGCTATAACTTGGGCTGAGAATGCATTTAGCTCAGCAGATGGTTCTCATGCTACTGGTTTGGCATATGTACCTTGGGATGGTTACCGTGCGGAACTTCATAAAGGAGAAATGATTTTAACTGCTGAACAAGCTCAATTTTATAACCAAGGAATTGCTAAAACGGGGAGCGGAAATATATATAACTTTTATAGTCCCGAACCTATTGACCCATTTGAAGCTAAGAGACAAATGATTGATGCTAGTAGGAAGCTAGCTAATGGATTTTATTAGGAGGTATATATGGAAGTACAATTAATTAATTTAAATACTGATATATCATTAGTATTTGATTCACAAAATTTTATTTTAAATGAAATAATACATGATAATTGTGTAGTACAACATAATACCTCTAAAACAATTAAGCAGATAGGGGAATATGTTAACTCTACAAATGTTAATTCAAGAACAATTAATATTACAGGAACTGCAATAGGTCAATCAGAGCTGGATTTAAGTAATAAGAAAAAAATCTTATTAAACTTAACCAGCCCTTTTTCATCTATAAAAATAATTTTAGATAATAAGTTTACTCTGACAGGGAAGTGTCAAAGTTTAGTTAAGTGGGGAGTAGGACATGATAATAACAATAGATACTTTGTGAAGTTTTCTATAGATATATTAGCACCCAATACTCTTTGGTATGCTTTAGAACCTACCATTGTTTCTTTAAGTCCATATGTAAATGAATTTAAATTTCCTATTTCAATACCTGAAAGTGGATTTATTTATGGGCATAAGGATAATGATACATTAACTAATATTTATAATGAATGTAATGTTCCAATACCTATGTCTTTTACTATTACAAGCTTAGCCACAATACAAAATCCTGAAATTGTTAGAGTTCAAGATGGTAAAAAGTTAAAAATTAATACAACACTTCAACCTGGTGACGTACTCATTATAACAACTGAATTTGGAAGTAAGAAGGTAGTATTAAATGGAGAGAGTATAATCTCTGATTTTGATTTTCAAACTTCATCATGGTTGATGCTTCAACCAGGGTTAAATACTTTTACTTACTCATGTAAAGATACAGCAAATAAAAATAACTTAAATATAAACATAACTTATACACAAGCTTATTGGGGGGTATTTTAATGAATTCATTAGAAGATTTTTATATTACTATTTGGGATACAAATTTTAATGTATTAGGGATAATAGATACTATAGAAACATTAGAAATAACTAAATACCTTTCTAAAGCAGGAACATTCCAGCTAACTGTTCCTGTAACTACTAATACTATGAACCTATTGAAAGTAGGTAATTTAATTACTGAAGCAACTACTAATGTCTTAAAATCATCTAATTATTTACTAGAACCTTATGTTATTACTTATAAGCAAATCAAAATTAATAGTAAGGGGACAGAAAATCTAGAAATACAAGGAGAAAGTTTGTTTGCTTGGTTTAATCAACGAGTACTAACTCAAACTTATAATATTACAGATTCTATAAGTAATATTATTTCTAAAGTTCTTAACATTGAATGTATAAAGCCATCTAATCCAAATAGAATTATCCCCAATTTGTATTTAGAAGATAATAATATAGATTTAAAGACTACCTTTTGTCCTCAAAGTGAATATTCAACTTTGTCATCAGCGCTATCAGCTCTATTATCTCAATTTTATATTGGATTAGAAATTTTAATGGCCCCGAATGATAAAACATATATAGTAAGATTGTTTCAAGGGAAAAACTTATGTCTAGGAAATAATGAAAATAATACTCCCATAATATTTTCAAGTAGTTTAAATAATATTATGGGAGAATCATTTACTCATACTAATGTTAATTTTAATAATGTAGCTTATGTGTATGGATCATTGGAAGAAACTGAAACTTCAAAATTAATTGTTGTTGGAGATACTACAGCCACAGGCTTAAATAGATTTGAAGTTGGAATAAATGGAGATAATTCTACAATTAATGGAGCTGAATTAGATTTAACATCTGATAATTATCAAAGTATTATGAATGCAGTAGGAGAACAATATTTAGCAACTAGTGAAATAACAAGGAGTTTTACAGGTCAATTAAATATGCATATTGATATAAAATATAAGAAAAATTTCTATATTGGGGATAAAATTAGCTGTATTAATAAAGATTGGGATTTAGATGAAAATCTTGTTATAACCGCAGTAACAGAAACTTGGAGTGTACAAGGTCAACAAATTTCATTAACATTTGGTTATCCACTACCAACAATTTTAGAAAAAATAAATAAGCAATACTAAGGAGGTTTTAAAAATGGCACAAGAAAGTAGTTTTTTTAATGCAGAACTTATTAATGGAAGCTATGATAGAGTTTATAATGCTGAAAACTGGGCAGCTTATTTTGCTAGTTTTTTAAGTAATGGAATAGCATATACAGCTAAAAATACTCTGTTAGTTGAAGCAAGCACTGGAATGGAGGTTTTAGTTAATACGGGAATTGCATTTATAAATGGTTATAGATATGCAAATACTACCCCTTTAGCAATTTCTATAAATCCAGCAAATTCAACTTATAGTAGAATAACTAGCATAGTAATTGAATTAAATTTGAATACACGTAATATTCTAATAAAAACATTAGATGGTGAACCAAGTCCTAATCCAGTAGCTCCTACATTAATTAAAACTAGTGGAGTATACCAATTACAATTAGCAACAGTTTTAGTACAAGCAGGAGTAAGTAATATAGCTAGTGGAAATATTACAGATACTCGAAGTAATCCAACTGTATGTGGTTGGTTAGGCTTACTAATGGAAGAAACGAATGAGGAATCACAAACATTACAAAGTGAAATTAGTGCTGCAAGTAAGAATATAGCAAACATTAATAGTATGTTGAACATTAATTCTGAAAATAATAGTTTGAATTTAGGTAGTACGAATTTTAATAATACAGTTGTAATAAATGATGCATTACAGATTAATGAACAAAATGGTTTTATAACATTTGAAAATAGTACTGGTAAAGATATAATGGATATTCAAGTAAACACAGATACTTTTGTATTAGAAAATGCAATTACAAATAATGAGTTATTATCAGTAACACCAGTTACTACTGGAACAGATACAATGCAAGTAATTTGCAATACACAAATAGAAGGAAATAGTAATTTTGAAGGAATTTCTACATTTAATAATACGGCAACTATTAATAATAACTTTGAAATTAGCGAGACAGGAAGTTTAATTTTCCAAAATACTGAAGGTAAAAATATAATGTGCCTTCAAGTTGATATAGATAATGATATAAATAGTTTTGTGTTACAAAATGCAATTACAAATAATGAGTTATTATTGGTAACTCCAGTTAGTAGTGGGACAGATACATTAGAAGTTATATGTAATATAGAAGTAGAAGGTAACACCAACTTTGAAGGGAATCCCACGTTTAATAGTATAGCTGTAGTAAATAATGAATTACAAGTTACTGAGAAGAATGGTTTTATAGCATTTACAAATACTGAGGGAACAAATATTGTTCAGGTACAAGTAAATAATGATCAATTTGTAATAGAAAACAGTCAAACAGGTAATAACCTAGTACAAGTAACACCAGTTAGTAGTGGAACAGATACATTGCAAGTAATTTGTAATACACAACTAGAAGGAAATAATAATTTTCAAGGAACTTCTACATTCAATAGTACAGCTATAGTAAATGATGAATTAAATATTACTGAACAAAATGGTTTTATAACATTTGAAAATAGTGAAGGTCAAAGAATAATGAACCTTCAAGTAAATACAGATACGTTTACGTTGCAAAATGGAATTACGAATAATGGATTATTCAATGTAACACCGGTTAAGGATGGTATAGATACATTACAAATGTTGGCAAATGTCAACTTTTCATCATCTGGAGTACTTCAAGTAAGTGGAGAACAAATATGGAATGGAGGAAATGCAGCAAGTAATCCAGCGCAATTAAGTGGTCAATTTGTGTTATCAAATTCTGGAGGTCAATATTTAAATTACAATATTCAGTACTGGACGATGAGTATGGGGGGAGTAGTAAATTCTACAACACCACCTCAATGTGGGATTGGAGTAATTACTGTTCAACTTACGCCATGTTCAAATAATGTAGATTGGAGTGGACAGTTATCATTGACGTATAATGATAATAATTTACCGGGTATAAGCGGATTACAAACTATGATGATTAATCAAAATCCAGAATTTACTCTTGAACTCAATCAAGAAATTGAAGCTTTATTGCTTAATAATATAAATATAGTTCCAAATACAAATTCAAATACTCCAAACACATATACGGCAACAGCAATAATTTTAAATTAGATATGAAAGGAGATATAAATGAAAAACTTAATTTTATTTAATGAAAAATTTGAAATAAAATATCTTATTAATGTATGTAATTTAGAACTTAAAGATAATATATATAATGATTCTTATAAGTATATAAATGGACACGATGAATTGTTTTTTGAATTAAGTAAATTATTAAATGATTATAATATTAGTTTTTCACGTGACCCTTTAAGTTTTATAGGACCAATTACAATAAATGACTTAATTTTAACAAAGATAGTAAAGAAAAAAACATACACAGAGGATCAAATGCTAGCAACAGCAATTATGGAAAACGAGCTAACAACCGAGCAGTTAAAACATCAAACTAGCGGGTTAGCAATAGGTGTAATGGAAAATGTATTAAATGCAATTAGTTTAAAGAAGGAAATTAAGGCTTTATCAACAGCTTTATTTGAAATATCATTAAGAAAATAAGAAAGAGGTAATAATATGAGTTTTGAAACAATACAAGAATTTTATCAATTAGGATTATGGGATGCACAACAGTTACAACAACTAGTACAAGCTGGAGGATTAACAGCAGAACAATATTATAAAATAACAGGGGAAAAATATCTTATTCCAGAGCGTAAATTAATTAATGATGAAAATAGATCTTCTACTAATTCACATAATATAGGAGTAGCACAAGGTTAATGGAAGAATATAAGTCTACAATTGAAGATCATGAATGTAGAATTAGGTCTCTAGAAAGTAACAATATTAAACTTGGAGATAAATTATCTAATTTATGTGATAAACTTGATAGTTTAATTTCATCTTTAAAATGGTTAGGAATAACTTTTGTAGGGGCAGTTCTATCTATTTTAATATTTACAGTAGAATATCATTTAAAGTAAAGGAGCGTTAAATATGAGTAAAGTTATTTGTACTAAAATTATGAAAGATGGAATAGACATTAAGTCTATTCTTTCTTTATTACCTGGAAATATTCCTTTATATATATATAGTAATTCAAATGGAGCATGGGTTCAAAGTGATATAGTAACTGATGAGATATATAATATATGTAATGAATTATTAGGGGAATGGGCTTATATTCCTAGTAATTTATGTTCCTATGGAACAGTAATATCATCATGTGGTTTAAATATAAGAGCTGAAAGTAATGAAAACTCTAATATTATTGGAGTATTAGACTTTGGGCAAAGATTTAAAATTTTAGATGAAACAAAAGATTGGTATCATATTTCTCAACCTATGGAAGGATATATTTATAAATTATATACACAAGTATCTAAAACTCCTTCTAATGTTTCAGAAAATCTAATTAAATTTACTGCATCATGGGAGGGATTTAGTTCTACTCCATATCAAGATGCTGGTGGAAATTGGACTGTAGGTTTTGGTGATTGCACATATAATAAAAAGCCTGAACCAGTAACTTATGAACAAGCCTTAGAGATGTTAACTACTACATTAAATAATCTAGCACAACAAATATCAAATTCATTAGGTCAATATAATTTAACACAATATCAATTAGATGCTTTAGTTGATTTTAGTTATAATCTTGGATTTAATGCACTAATGGGAAGTGATTTAATTGCTAATCTTAAAACCTGTGATAATAATTCAATTATTAAAGGAGATTTTACAGCATGGAGTTATTGTGATGGCAAAGAATTATATGGTTTATTGAGACGAAGAAAAGCTGAATATCAAATGTTCTTATTTGCAGAATATAATAATAACTAAGGAGTAATTTATGTTTACTACGAATAATTGTATAATAATAGAATTTGTAGGACTAGGGATTATTACTATACTTGTAGCTATCATCATTATAATAGAAATAAAAAAGCATATAAATTTTTTAATTGAAAATCTTCCTAAAATTGAAAAAGTAAAAAAAGATTTAGTTAAAAGTATTAATATTATAGACGAAATTGCTCAATCAATTGTTCCAAATTCAGGTATTGGTAATGTTTTGAATATAATAGATAAATTGTCTGAAATTACTATAAGTCATGTTACACAAAAATACAGTAATATTTCTACGGAACAATTAATTGAGGAAACTGCAGAGATTATAAAAGATGTTTTAAATGAATTTAATATAAAAATACCTGATGATTTAATAGTTAAATCTATTGAGAATAAAATTAATAATAATGATATATTAGATAACTCCATCACTTCAAATATAGTTAATCAAAATAGAGGTCCAAAAGGTTGAATCTTACATGACTTTAGTCGTGTAGATCAACTTGCTAATAAATTTTTTTAACTTTTAATATGTTAGATATTCTTATTAATCAAGATATGAACATCCTTTTCAGTAATAGTTTGAATAGTACTAATATCGTGTAAATCAATGTTTTTATCTTGAGCTAATCTATCAGCTTGAATCCTTAAAAGTTCTTCAAAAGTATTTCTAACAAATCTACCATTAGAAAAGTTATTCCCTTTATTATTAACTATTTCTTCAAAATACTTTGTAATTAACATACTTCCTTCATTAGTTAACATAAGTTTATTTTTAGTAAATAATAAATCTAATATTTTTTTTAATTCTATAGCAGAATAGTCGTTAAAATGAATAAATTCTTTAAAACGTGATTTTAAACCTGGATTTGATTCTAAAAAATTCTTCATTTCATTTTCATAACCTGCTACTATAACAACAAGATTATCTCTATTATCTTCCATAAGTTTTAATAAAGTATCTATAGCTTCTTGTCCAAAATCATTTTTATTTTCTTTATATAGAGTATAAGCTTCATCAATAAATAAAACTCCACCTAAGGCTTCATTAACTTTAGCAACTACCTTTTGACTAGTTTCTCCTATGTATTGTCCAACCAAATCAGATCTATCAGTTTCAATAAAATGTCCACTTTTCAATAAACCCATACTCTTATAAATTTTAGCTATTAATCTTGCAACAGTAGTTTTACCTGTTCCTGGACTTCCTGTAAATACAAGATGTAAAGTTATAGAAGTGATATTTAATCCATTTTCCTTTCTTACCTTCTGTAACTTCAAAAAGTTAATTAATGTATTTACATTTTCCTTAACTTCCTGTAAACCTATAAGTGAATTTAATTCATCTAACAAATCCTCTAACTCATTATTTATTTTTTTTCCTACTTTTTCTCCAGTATTTTCTGAAATATTATTAATTAAATCTTCATGTGCAATAAGAGTTTTATTTATAAGTACACCATTTTCATATAATTCTTTGAAGGTACCTTTATTTTTATAATATGTTATGAATTTTCCGTTTTCTAAATCATTCTTCCATTCTCCATATACTTTTTTTCCACTTTTAAAATAATATATCCCTTTCCCATTTCTTTTACCCTTTAAAAGTTGTCCTTCATATCTATCACTATCTTCATAATAATATGTTCCTTTACCTGTTATATTGTTATTTAAAAACTCACCTTCATATTTGTTTCCACTTTTAAAATGATATATTACTATACCATGCATTTTTCCATCTGTAAATTCACCTTCATATCTATCACCATTCTTATAATAATATACCCCTTTTCCATTTCTTTTGCCTTTTAAAAGTTGTCCTTCATATCTATCACCATCTTTATAATAAATTATTCCTTTACCTGTTATATCATCATCTAAAAACTCACCTTCATATTTGTTTCCACTTTTAAAATAATATATTCCCTTACCATGCATTTTCCCATCTGTAAATTCACCTTCATATCTATCACCATCCTTATAATAAATTATTCCCTTACCTGTTCTATGCCCATCTAAAAACTCGCCTTCATATTTATTTCCATTTGTAAAATAATATATTCCTCTACCTTGCATTTTATCATTTATAAATTCTCCTTCATACCTATCACCATCCTTATAATAATATATCCCTTTTCCATTTCTTTTCTTATTTAAAAGTTGCCCCTCATATTTATCACCGTTATTATAGTGAATTACTTCTTTATTTTCTAATTTATTTTCTAAATTTTCATTATTATGATTAAATATATTTTTTAAAAAGCTCATAGTACATCTCCTCAATAAAATATGACTTAATTTATTATATTTTATATTTTATTAGCAAATCAATTTTTACTTTTTTAATAATTGATATAATAAAACTATTTATGGTAATGGTTAAAGAATATAATAATTTAATATTAATTAATTAATTAATTATTTATTTAAAAATATGTTAATTATAAATTTATTCGAATTTAAGTGAAGTATATCAGTAAGATAAAATAAAAGAGTTTTTATTATATAAATTTTACTACCATAAACATTAAGTGAAATATTTATAATTTTTTTTAAAAATACTTTATTAATTTGATATTAGTATAAGAATAGGAGGCATAATTAATTGACTTAAAATTATACTTAATTTAGGGTGGGCTACTTTTATTTATATAGAGATTAAAATTATATAAGTTGTATATTGTAGTAAACTAAGGTATATCATTTAAATTGATTTTTAAATAAAAGATAATATTCTTAATGAAAGAATTATCAATGGGACAAGAAGAGCAGGATTTAAATAAGGAGTTAAGCTAACTAAAAGTTAGCTTTGTTTTATTATGAAGGCAGAATTAAGTATAAGAAAAGATAAAAATAGTATGAGAAGAGCAATAGGGTTATTTATATTTTTAATTTTTGGAGGATTTTATTTTCTATTATGTACATTTAATTATTTTAAGAATTATAGTAATTTTTATTTAGTATTTAAATATTTTTTAATTTTTATATTATTGATGCTAGAGGTATTTTTTATTTATTCATTGATTTTAATTATATTAAAATTTAAAAATAAGGAAGCATATTTTATTTTAAATGAAAAAGGATTCTTTTTTAAAGGTATATATAAAACAGGAACTTTATTAAGTTGGGATAATATTTCTAATTATGAGCTAGTTAAATTTAGTGGTGTTGATATGATAAAAGTGAGTTTAAAGAATGAAGATATAGTATTAAAACAATATGGTATAGGAATGAAACTTGCATATAAATTTAATAAATTATTAGTAGGTAGTAGCTTTTTATTTGATATAGCATCATTTGGAGGATTAGAAGAGGAAGTTATGAAGTTAATAAATTTTTATACAAAAGACTCTTAAAAAGAAAGAGTGTATTAAGTATTTGTACAATTAGTTGAAAATCATGGAGTTTGATTTCCATGAAGAATTAGTTATAAAAAAAAAATAAGGTATATAGAAAACTTATAATTGGTTTATTTTTAGTTGATATTATATTAATTTCAATATCAGCAAGTATAGATAAGAAATATGTTTTACATAGAAAGTCATATATTTTATTTATACTTTGGTTTAGTGTTAGATTAATTACTATATATTTTAAAATAGATTTAAATTTAGCAATTAAATTAATTAATGATAAGTTTGAGTATATAGATGAAAGTAAGAGGAGGTAAAATTAATGGAGAATGAACTTAAAAAAAATCCAATTGTTATAACTATTTTAATTTTACTTTGTATTACAATGATATTAGTTGTATATCTAGGAGTTTATTTTTCTAAAATGACAAAAACACCTTTTAATATTGCTATTTCTCAGAGCTCAATAATAATAGAAGGGTGGGGTGATGCTAAAATAAATTTAAGTGATATAGAAGGTGTAGATTTAGTTGATGGTAATTTAAAGATTGTTTCAAATGATGGTGGTGGAACAATTGGTAATAAAATTTTTGGAGATGAAAATATTGAAAATTATGGTAATGTAAAGTGTTTTATAGAAAATTCAACTCAAAAATCAATCTTTATAAAAACTAATAATCATAATTATATAATTAATTTTAATTCTGTTGAAGAAACATTTGAAAAATTCAATAAAATAAAAAGTATTTTAAGAAAGTAGAGAGAAGTTAAAAGAATTAAAAGTTAAATTAGACAACTATATAAAATTTATTTAAGTAATACTGAAAGTTTTAATTTTCAGTATTATTTTTTTTATAACTGGATAAAGTTTATATTTCATTTTCTTGATTTAGGGGACTAATTCTATATAGGTATAGGTAATTTTTTTACTACCTAAAATTTATACAGTAAATCTAAAATAATTCAGCTATTAATGTTTTTTTGTAAATGTTATATTTTAATCATGGAAAGAAACGTTTACAAAAAGGGGGAGAATTTATGGCCATTGAAGGCGCAGTCATCAAAAAGAAGAAAGTTTCTAGATGGAAAAGATTTAAAGACAATAAGGAATTATTATTTTTAACTATACCAGGAACTATTTGGTTTATACTATTTGCTTATTTACCAATGTTCGGGATTTTAATAGCTTTTAAGGATTGGCAGATTAGAGGAAATTTCTTTGAAAGTTTACTTCAAAGTCCATGGGTAGGATTAAAAAACTTTGAATTCTTATTCAAAAGTACAGACGCATGGATAATTACTAGAAATACAGTACTTTATAATATAGTGTTTATTTTTCTAGGAATAGCATTGCCAGTAACTTTAGCCATATTGCTAAAAGAGCTTTTAAATAAAAAGTTATCTAAGTTTTATCAAAGTGCAATGTTTTTACCATACTTTTTATCTTGGGTTATAGTAAGTTACTGTTTATATGCATTTTTAAGTCCTGAAAAAGGATTTTTAAATTCAATTTTAACTTCTATGGGACAAGATGGGGTATCTTGGTACACTGAAGCCAAGTATTGGCCTTTCATAATTATTTTTATGAGTCAATGGAAAGGTGTAGGGTATGGAACAGTAGTTTATTTAGCATCTATCTGTGGAATAGATAAATCTTTCTATGAAGCAGCTATGATAGATGGGGCTTCGAAGTGGCAACAAATCAAGTATATAACTTTACCATTATTAAAGCCAGTTATGATAATCATGTTTATCACATCAGTTGGGGGAATGTTTAGATCAGACTTTGGATTATTCTATCAATTACCTAAAAACTCAGGTGCTTTATATCCTGTGACAAATGTTATAGATACTTATGTTTATAGAGGTTTAACAAACTTAGGTAATATAGGAATGAGTTCAGCAGCAGCATTATATCAATCTTTTGTAGGATTAATTCTTATTCTTACTACTAATGCTATAGTTAAAAAAGTTGATGAAGAAAATGCATTCTTCTAAGAAAGGTGGTGTGAAATATGGAAGCATTAAAAGAAAAAGAAATTAAGGTAGTTAAAAAGCCAGTTAAAAAACAATCTTTTTTTAAAAAGATTTTTAAAAATAAAGGTAGTGAAGCTGATGAAATAAATAAGTTTAATTCAGTATCAAAACCAACAAATTTCTTATTAAACATACTTTTTGCAGCTCTTGCGGCTATGTGTATAATACCATTTTTATTTGTTGTAATAATTTCTTTTACAAGTGAACAAAGTCTTCAAATGAATGGTTATAAGTTTTGGCCAGAAGAGTGGAGCCTTGAAGCTTATGAATATATATTTGGTTCAGGAAGTCAGATTATAAGAGCTTATGGAATAACAATATTAGTAACAGTATTAGGAACTTTATTAGGACTTGTAATTATGACAACCTTTGCTTATGCAATATCAAGAAAGAATTTTGCATACAAAAAATTCTTTACTAAATTAATATTTATACCAATGCTATTTTCAGGTGGTATGGTTGCTTCATACTTAATAAATACAAAATTTTTAGGGATTAAAGATACAATCTTTGCACTTATATTACCTATATGTGTAAGCTCATTCCATATCATAATTTTAAGAACATTCTTTAAGACTACAATACCAGATGCAATAATTGAATCAGCTAAAATTGATGGTGCTTCTGAGCTTACATTGTTCTTAAGGATAGTATTACCAATATCACTTCCAGCAATAGCTACAATAGCTTTATTCTTAACTTTAGGTTTCTGGAATGATTGGTTTAATGCAATGTTATATATTGATGATAACTCATTAATTCCATTACAGTATTTATTAATTAAATTAGAAACTACTATGGAATTCTTAGCTAATAATACAGCTATGATGGGGACAAGTGCAACTACTGCAGCAATGAATTTACCTAAAGAAAGTGCAAAAATGGCTATTGTTGTTATTACAACTTTACCAATAGTATTTGCTTATCCATTCTTCCAAAAATATTTTGTAAGTGGACTTACAGTTGGGGCTGTTAAGGAATAATATTGGTTTGAAAAGACAACTATGAGGTAATTATTAACAAAGGTAGTAAAGTAAAAAGCTAGGGGCAATATAGCTTGCCCTAAGAGTAATAATAAAAAAAGTTAGTTAATTAATTAAAATAGACTAGGTGAATAAAGAAAGGTAAGGGTGTTTTATGTATTATTTATTAGAAAGAATTGATAAAATTTGTGGAGAACTTTCAAAACATGTATATAGAGATCAAATAAATTTAGAAAATTACAAGTATATAGATGGAAATTATCATAACATTGATTTAATAAAAAATGCGCCAGCTGATGGATGGAGAGATTTTAAAACAGGTGACTTATGGGGAGGAAGAGACTGTCATGGATGGTTTAAATGTTCAGTAGAAGTTCCTGAAAAATTTGCTGGTGAAACTATAGCTTTAAATTTCCATACTTTTGAAGAAGGTTGGGATGCTACAAACCCTCAGTTCATTCTATATGTTAATGGAGAGCAAATTCAAGGAGTTGATATAAATCATAGAGAAATAATATTAACTCATGATGCTGTACCAGGAACAAAATACGATATAGATTTACATGCTTATGCTGGAATGCTTGCAGATAAAAAAGCTACATTACATGGAAAATTAGTTGTAATAGATATGGAAGCAAGAGAGCTTTACTGGAACTTAAAAGTACCTGTAGATGTTTGTAAGGAATTAGATAAAGATGATAAAAACAGAATAGACATGATAACTGTTTTAAATGAAGGGGTAAACTTAATTGATTTAAGAAGACCTAAGTCAAAGGAATATGATGAAAGCTTAAAGGTAGCAAATAAATATTTAATGGAAGAATTCTATGGTAAACTTTGTGGACATGAAGATGTAATAGCAACTTGTGTTGGACATACTCATATAGATGTAGCTTGGCTATGGACTGTAGCACAAACTAGAGAAAAAGTTGCAAGAAGTTTTTCAACTGTATTAAAGCTTATGGAAGAATATCCTGAGTACGTATTTATGTCATCTCAACCACAATTATATAAATTCTTAAAGGAAGACCATCCTGGAATTTATGAAAAAGTTAAGAAGAAAATAGAAGAAGGTGTTTGGGAGCCTGAAGGAGCAATGTGGCTTGAAGCTGATTGTAACGTAACATCAGGAGAATCATTAGTTAGACAAATAATGCATGGAAAGAAATTCTTTAAGGAAGAGTTTAATGTAGATAATAAAATATTATGGTTACCAGATGTATTTGGTTATTCAGCAGCTATACCTCAATTATTAAAGAAATCAGATGTTGATTATTTTATGACTACTAAAATTGCTTGGAATCAATTTAATAAAATTCCAAATGATACTTTCATGTGGGAAGGTATAGATGGATCAGAAGTATTAACTCACTTTATAACTGCAACAGTACCAGGACAAGATAGAGAATCACATTTTACAACTTATAATGGACATATTCAACCAGATGCAATAATGGGAGCTTGGAGAAGATACCAAAATAAAAATTTAAATAATGATGTATTAGTTTCCTTTGGATGGGGAGACGGTGGCGGTGGAGCTACTTTAGAAATGCTTGAAAATGGAAGAAGATTAGCAAAGGGTATTCCGGGTGCTCCAAGAGTTAAAATGGGTACATCTTTAGATTACTTTAAGAGACTAGAAGAAAAAGTTGGAGGAAATAAAAAGTTACCTAAATGGGTAGGGGAATTATATCTTGAGTATCATAGAGGAACTTATACTTCAATGGCAAGAAATAAGAGAGATAACAGAGTATGTGAAAATATGTATACTGCAGCTGAAAAAATTAATTCAATGTCTATGTTACTTGGAAATGAATATCCACAAAAGAGTATTTTTGATTCATGGGAAACTGTTTTATTAAATCAATTCCATGATATAATTCCTGGTTCATCAATTAAAGAAGTTTATGATGTAACAGATGTTGAATATAAAGAATTAATAGGAAATGCTAAAGGATTAATCAATGAAGGATTAGCTAATGTAACTTCAAAGATTAGCTTAAAGGAAAGAAGTGTAGTTGTTTCTAATACATTAGGATTTGAAAGAAGTGATATAGCTACTTTTGATATTCCAGAAGATATAACTAATCCAGCAGTTTTAGATGTTGATGGAGAAGAATTAGTATGTCAAAGAATAGAAGGAAATAAAGCAATATTCTTTGCTAAAAATATACCAGCTAATGGACACAAGTCATTTAAAATAATTGAGGCAACTAAAAATGCTGAAAGTGAAATTAAATTAACAACAGAAGAGGCAGAAAATAATTTCTTCAAGATTAAGTTTGATGAAAAAGGACAAATACTTTCATTTATTAATAAGAAACTAGATAGAGAATTATTAAAGGATGGTGCTATAGCTAACGAAATTCAAGCTTTTGAAGATAAGCCAATGTGTTTTGATAACTGGGATATAGATATTTATTATAAAGAAAAAATGTGGCCAATTAATGATGTACAAAATATTGAAGTTATTGAAAGAGGACCAGTTAGAAGTACATTAAAGATTGAAAGAAAATTCTTAGAATCAACAATAGTTCAAAAGGTTTATATCTATAATGATTTAGAAAGAGTAGATTTTGATACTTATGCTGATTGGAAGGAAAGAGATATTTTAGTTAAGGCTGCATTCCCAATAGACATTAATGCTAAGGAAGCAACTTATGAAATTCAATATGGTAATGTAACAAGACCTACTCATCAAAATACATCATGGGATGTAGCTAGATTTGAGGTTTGTGGACATAAGTGGGCAGACCTTTCAGAGGGAGACTTTGGTGTATCTCTATTAAATAATTGTAAGTATGGACATGACATTAAAGATGGTAATATGAGATTAACATTGCTTAAATCAAGCTGTGATCCAAATCCAGATGCTGATAAAGAAGAACATTTCTTCACATACTCAGTTTATAGCCACGAAGGAACTTGGAAAGAGGCTAAAACAGCAAATGAAGCTTATAAGTTAAACACACCTTTATATGCAAAGGTTGAAGAAGCTCATGATGGAGAATTAGAAGATTGCTTAAGTTTAGTTAATGTTAATAAGGAAAATATTATTATAGAAGTTATTAAGAAGGCTGAGGATTCAGATCACTTAGTGGTTAGAATGTATGAATTCCACAATAAGAGAACTAAAGCTACATTAGAATTCTTTAAAGATATAGAAGAAATTCGAGAATGTAACTTAATTGAAAGGGATTTAGAAGAATTAAAGGCTCAAGGAAATAAAGTTGATTTTGAAATAAAACCTTTCGAAATAAAAACTTTCAAGTTTAAATTAAAATAATATAAGACATTAGGAGAGGGTGTATCAAATTATAGATATATCCTCTCTGCCTTTTATCTGATAGCTAGAGGCTGTAATACTCCTATCTTCTATAGTAGGAGATAAACAGCCTCACACTTCTAGATAACTACGACTAAGCATTCAGATAGAGTCAAAACTCCACCTGAATTAAGTCTACGTTTATCTAGCTATATAGGTTCACTATTTGTGACCACTCACCTACGTAAAGAAGCTCTAATATTTTTTCTACAACAGTTTCTAAAATTTCCAAACTCACTTTGTTCAAACAATGGAAATTTTTTTACGAAACTATTGTTCAAAAATAAAGAG
The DNA here is from genome assembly GCA_963557775.1 of uncultured Sarcina sp. Classification (GTDB taxonomy): domain Bacteria; phylum Bacillota; class Clostridia; order Clostridiales; family Clostridiaceae; genus Sarcina. The sequence continues at coordinate 71,243 of CAUWDH010000012.1, read as the reverse complement.
CTTCTAATACTAGTTCAATGGTCACAGCATTTTGCACCTATATAGCTATCTCGGCAGATGAAAAATAAAGGGATATTTGATACAGCACCCGTTAATTCTATTAATAAATAAGTTTATATATATATATTAAGAATATAAATTGTAAGTATTAAGGGAGAAGGAAATATGTATTTAAAACCAGTACCAAGAAAAATTATTATGGGAGAGGAGAATTTTACTTTAAATTATTATGATTCTATAGTCCTTAGTAGCAGATGTAGTTTTGGAGATTTAGAAACAGCAAAAATTCTTCAGAAAAATATAGAGAAAATATTATTTTTTAAATTAAGTATAAGGAAAGCTTATGAGAAGGATTTTAAGAATAATACCATAAGGTTAATAAAAGAAGAAGGATTAGGAAAAGAGGAGTATAAGTTAAATATAACAAAAGATTATATTGAAATAATAGGAACAGAAGATGCAGGAATTTTTTATGGTGTACAAACTTTAATTCAAATAATAAAAAATCAAGGTGCTAAATTAAATAATTTAAAAATAGAAGATAGTCCTTACTTTAAGAATAGAGGATATTATTACGATATAACAAGGGGAAAGGTACCTACTTTAGAAACTCTTAAGGAGTTAGTAGATAAGTTAGCAAGTTATAAGATAAATCAATTACAGCTTTATATAGAGCATAGCTTTGCTTTTAGTGAATTTACTGAAGTATGGTGCGATAAAGACCCTATAACGGCAGAAGAAATTTTGATTCTAGATGATTATTGTAAGAGAAGACATATAGAATTAGTACCATCAATAGCCATTTTCGGGCATTTATATGAGATTTTAAGAAGTGAAAGTTGTAAAAGGTTTTGTGAATTAGATGTTGATGAAAAGGAGTTTTCATTTTTTGATAGAATGGCTCATCATACTATTGATGTTAGTAACAAGGAAAGCTTAGTGTTAATAGAAAAAATGATAGATGAGTTTTTACCTTTGTTTTCATCAAATAAATTTAATATTGGTTGTGATGAGACTTTTGATTTAGGAAAGGGGAAAAGTGCCAAATTACTTAGCAAGATGAGTAGTGGGGAGTTATATGTAGATTTTCTAAATAAAATTATAACTATAGGTAAAAAGCATAATAAGGAAGTTTTATTTTGGGGAGATGTTATTTTAAGGTATAAAGATTTATTTAATAAGATAGGAAATGATATTACATGTCTTAATTGGAATTATTCTCATGAGGCTAGTGAAGATGGCACAAAAATAATTGCTGAAACAGGAATAAATCAGTATGTCTGTCCAGGTGTTGCAGGATGGAATCATTTTATGAATTTAATAGATCAAGGTTACGAAAATATAAGTAGAATGATTTCTTATGGTGTAAAGTATTCAGCCAATGGTGTGTTAACTACAGACTGGGGTGATTATGGGCATATAAACTTTTTTGCTAATTCTATACCTTTGATGATTCATAGTGCAGCTTTAAGCTGGAATCCACATGAAAAAATAAATCAAGAGGAAAGTTTTAAGGGAATTTCATTTTTAGAATATAATGATAAATCAAATAGTATTGTAGATATATTAAAGAGGTTATCAAAGTGTCAAAGTATAACTTGGCATGAAGTTGTGAGATGGAAGGAAAAAAGAATAGAAGAAAAAGAATTGCTAGAGATTATAGGGGGAGATAATCCAATTAAAATAAGAGAAAATTATTTTATAGCTAGAGGTTTAGAAGAGGAGTTAAAGGAGATTTCTTATAAGTTAAATAAAGATAAATCTTTAGATTTCAATGAGTTTTTAATTTCAGCTCAAGGCATAGCTTTAATTAATGATTTTGCTTTACATTTACTTAGAAAAGAGTTTAAAAAGGAAGAAAGCATTCCAGTTAATACTCCTAATGACTTAGCAGCTGCAATGGAAACATGGTTATACAGATATAAATTACTTTGGAAAAAAAGAAATAAAGAAAGTGAGTTAATTAGAATTGTAGAAGTGGTTAAATACCTTTGTAAATATTTAAGGTGTTTATAAATAAAAAAATCTCATTTGGGGGGAGAATTTTTTTATTAAAGTTAAGGAGTTAGATTTAGTCAAGTAAATATGGAAATTGTACACTATAAATGGTTATATATATATAATATAATCATAGTGTAAACGTTATTAAATCAGTGAGAGGGGTAAAAGTAATGAAGTTAAAAAAGATAGTTTCATTAGCTACGTGTATGCTATTAGCAACAACAACATTATTAACTGGTTGTGGATCAGATAGCAAAGCAACTGCTAGTAAAGATGGTATAACTACTTTAAAGTGGTATACAATAGGTGGTCAACCAAAGGATTATGATAAGGTAATTGCTGAAGCAAATAAATATTTAGGAGAAAAAATAGGTGTTAACCTAGATATGAAATTTATAGATTTTGGTGATTATAGCCAAAAGATGTCTGTTATAGTTAACTCAGGGGAAGATTATGACTTAGCATTTACTTGTTCATGGGCTGGAGACTATTTAGGGAACTCTAGAAAAGGAGCATTCCTTGAATTAGATCCATATTTAGATACATTAGGTAAAGAGATGAAGGCTGCAATCGACCAAAGATTCTGGGATGGTGCTAAAATTGATGGAAAAACTTATGCTGTTCCAACACAAAAGGAGTTAGGGGTATCTCCAATGTGGGCATTTACTAAGGAATATGTAGATAAATACAATATACCTGTAAATGATATTCATACTTTAGAAGATTTAGAGCCATGGTTAAAACTTATAAAAGAAAAGGAACCAGATGTAGTTCCATTATATATAACAAAAGGTTTCTCATTCACTACATTCTTTGATCAATTAGTTGATCCAGTAGGAATATCTTTAGATGATAATGGTGAATTAAAAGTTAAAAATATGTTTGAAACACCAGAAATGAAGAAGTCTTTAGAAACTTTAAGAAAGTACTATAAAGCTGGATATATAAATTCAGATTCTGCAACAACTCAAGATGATAAGTCAGTTAAGAGATTTGTAACTAAGGGAGATGGACAACCATACGCTGATCAAATATGGAGTGAGACTTTAAAATATCCAGTTGTTACAAGTACTATAACAGATACTTGGATAACAAATGGTTCAACTACAGGTTCAATGATTGCAGTTTCAGCTAATTCTAAAAATAAAGAAAAAGCTATAGAGTTCTTAAATCTATTAAATACAGATAAAGAAATAAGAAATCTTCTTAACTACGGTTTAGAAGGAACTCACTATGAAAAAATTGGTGAAAACAAAATTAAATTAATTAATAAAAAAGGCTATGATGTACCTTATTTCTCATTAGGAAATTTATTTATAACTTATGTAACTGAAAATGAACCAGAAACTAAGTGGGATGAATTTAAAAAGTTCAATGATGAAGCTAAGTTATCACCAGCTTTAGGATTTAAGTTTAATTCTCAAAAAGTTACTACAGAAATAGCAGCTGTAAACAATGTTTTAGAAGAATTTAAAGCTACTCTTTACAGTGGTTCAGTTGATATAGACGATTATTTAGGAAAATTAAATGCTAAGTTAAAAGCACAAGGTCTAGATAAGATTATTGCAGAAATGCAAAGTCAAATAGATGCATGGAAAGCTAGTAACAAATAATTTTAAATTAATCATAACTTAGGGGCTGGTTTATACAGCCCCATTTTACAAGAAATTTATTTAATTAATAGAATTTGAGGAGGAACAGGTCATGATAGCTTGTATAGATATTGGTGGAACAGCAATAAAAGTTGGAGTTTTAGATTTAGAAGGAAATATAATTTGTAGAGATTCTTTAGAAGTGAATCATGAATTAGAAGGATTTACTCAAAGCTTACTAAAGTGGATTGAAGAAATTAGAAAAGAACATAACATAAAAGGAGTAGCAATAAGTTCTCCAGGAGCAGTAGATACAAAAGTAGGTGTGGTTGGTGGAGCAAGTGCGGTGCCTTGTATTCATGGACCTAACTGGAAAAAAATTATAGGTGATGCTACTGGATTACCAGTAAGTATTGAAAATGATGCAAATTGTGCAGCTTTAGCTGAAAGTTTTAGTGGTTCAGGTAAAGAAATAGAAGATATTTTATTTTTAGTATGTGGAACAGGTATTGGAGGAGCAATAGTTAAGAATGGAAAAATTCATCATGGGAAACATCTTCATGGTGGAGAATTTGGATATATGCTAATGGAAGAAAAGGATGGGAAGTTTTCAATCTTTAGCGAAGTTGCTTCAACGATGTCTTTTGTAAGAAAAGCAAGAGCTCATTTTGAAGATGAAAGTTTTGATGGAAAAAGAGTATTTGAAATGGCTAAAACAGGAGATGAATTTTGTATAGAAATAATAGATAGATTTTATCTAAACATGGCAAAAGGGATATTTAATCTTCAATACATCTATGATCCAGAGTTAATTTTAATTGGTGGAGCTATATCAGAGAGAGAAGATTTTATAGATAGAATTAATGAAAAAATAGATTACCTAATGGAGGAAATAGATATTGCAAAGGTAAGACCTACAATAGGAACTTGTATGCATAAAAAAGATGCAAATCTTGTAGGAGCATTGGCTAACTTCTTAGGTGAACATAAGGTAGAAAATTAATACAACTATTATAGATTTAGAAGTATATTAAATAAATTATAGGAATGGTGATAGGATGGATTGTTTTTATGAGCAATTTCTAGGAAAAGATTATGGTGTTAAAGTAAAAAGATTCGAACTATTAAGAGAGACTTTAATTATGGCAGCAATATTAGGTTCTGTGTTTATTGGAGTAGCTTTTGGACTTATAGTATTTTTCCTATATCTTATTCTTGGTGTGGTAGGAAAAAATATATTTTTAGAATATGAATATGAACTAACAGAAGATGAACTTGTTATAAGTAAAATATTAAATAAAAAAGCTAGAAAGAAAATAGCTACTATAAATATAAATGAAGTTGTTGATGTAACTAAAGAAGATATGGCAATAAAACAAGGTGCTAAAATAATTAATGCATCTTTTAAAGATGATAAAGGAAATAAACAAATAATTTATATAAATAAAGATGGAAAATTAATAGGATTTAGAGTTTCTATGGATAGCAAGTTAATATATAACTGCAAGAGGATAAATAGATTAAGTTTTAATAATTTATAGAGATATGGGGGAGCAAAAAGAATGGCAGGATTAGTTTTAAAGAATATAACAAAACAATATGAAAATGGATTTAAGGCAGTAAATGATTTTAATTTAGAAATTAACGATAGAGAATTTATAGTATTTGTTGGACCATCAGGATGTGGTAAGTCAACAACATTAAGAATGATAGCAGGACTTGAGGAAATATCAGATGGGGAACTTTATATTGGTGATAGATTAGTAAATGATATTGAACCTAAGGAAAGAGATATAGCAATGGTTTTCCAAAACTATGCTTTATATCCTCATATGACAGTTTATGATAATATGGCATTTGCTTTAAAACTTAGAAAAACACCAAAGGATGAAATTGATAAGAAAGTTAGAGAAGCAGCAAAAATATTAGATATGGAACATCTTTTAGATAGAAAGCCAAAGGCTTTGTCAGGAGGACAAAGACAAAGGGTTGCTATGGGAAGAGCTATTGTAAGACATCCTAAAGTATTCTTAATGGATGAACCTTTATCAAATCTTGATGCTAAGTTGAGAGTTCAAATGAGAACAGAGATAGCAAAATTATATTCAAAATTAAAAACAACATTTATATATGTAACTCATGACCAAACTGAAGCTATGACTTTAGGTTCAAGAATAGTAGTTATGAAAGATGGTGTTGCACAACAAATTGCTACACCGAAGGAAATCTATAATAATCCAGCAAATCTTTTTGTTGCTACTTTTATAGGAAGTCCTCAAATGAATATTTTATATGGTGAAACTATATCAAGAGATGGAAAAATATATTTAAAAGTATTAAATAAAGAAGTTGAACTTACTAAAGAACAAACAAGAAAATTAAGAGCAAATGGATATGAAAATAAAGAAGTTTTAGTAGGTATTAGACCAGAAAACATAAGTTGTAAAAGAGAAGATATAGAAGCTTCAGATGTAGTGTTTAAGGAGAAAATTGATGTATCAGAAAATTTAGGTGCAGAAACATTCTTGCATTTAAATGTTGAAGGAAGAAATATAATAATTAAAACTACAACTACTGATGGATTAGATGCCTTATCTGAAATAGAATTTGTTTTAGATACTTCAAGAATTCATATTTTCGATAAAGAAGAACAATTTACAGTGATTTAATTATTTGGAGGGAAATATGGAGAATTTATATATTGGAGTTGACTTAGGTGGAACAAAAATTTATACAGCTTTAGGAGATAATTTAGGGAATATAATAAGTGAGGAAATAGTTCCAACAGAGGCTCATAAGGGATCAGAACAAATAATGGAGAAGATAATTAATTCTATAAAGAATGTATCTAAGGACATAGAGACAATCAAAATAAAAGCTATAGGTATAGGTTCACCAGGTCCGTTAGATGTGAAAAATGGTATTATTGTTTGTCCACCAAATTTACCAATGAGAAACTTTAACGTGGTAGAAGCTATAAAAAAGGAATTTAAAATTCCAACTTTCTTAGATAATGATGCTAATGCTGCAACTTTAGGAGAATATATTTTTGGTGCAGGTAAAGGGACAGATAATATGGTTTATATAACAGCTAGTACTGGAGTTGGTGGAGGAGCCATATTAAATGGAAGGATATATAGAGGAAGTACATCAAATGCCTTAGAAGTTGGGCATACAACTGTAGAGCCAAAGGGAAGAAAATGTGGATGTGGTAATACAGGATGTGTAGAGTCTATGAGTTCAGGAATATATATTGAAAAAATGGCTAAGGAATCTTTAAGTAAAGAAAAAGAAACCTCATTGAAAAAATATGAAAAAGTTACAGCTAAGGAAGTATTTTTTGAAGCAGAAAATGGTGATGAAGAAGCAAAAAATATTCTTTCAGAAACATTGTCTTATTTAGGAATAGCTGTAGCTAATTGTGCCAATATTTTTGATCCAGATAAAATAATAATTGGTGGAGGGATAACTAAAGGTGGTAAAACTGTATTTGCCAAAATTGATGAGGTAATGCAAGAACGTTGCTTAAAGCCAATCCTTGAAAACTGTAAGGTTGAGAAGGCTTTATTAGGAGAAAAAGCAGGGGTAATAGGAGCTATAGCTCTAGCAATAACAGAATCAACTGTTGACAATAGATAATAGCATTATCATTTAGTAAATTAAGAAATTAGTCTGGCAAGAAAATTTAAGTATTTTCTTGCTAGATTTTTTTAATTTTTTATATATTTAAATATTTAAAAATAGAAATTAGTATGGAGAATAAAATAATAAAATTTAAAAATTAGAGCATACAAAGGTTAAAAAAGGAATAAAAATTAATTGTTTTGGATTATTATAAATAATAGAAAAGTATAATTTATTTAATAAGTATAAGAAAAATAGAAAAACTAAATAAGGTAATAATAATTTAAAGGTGGTAGAGATTTGAATGTTTCAAGAAGAAATATTTTGTTAGATAATTTAAAGGGAATATTAATTTTTTTAGTGGTGTTTGGGCATTCTATGGAATTAATGAGAGATGATTTTATTATAGCTAGAGTTATATACATTTTTATATATTTATTTCATATGCCTGTTTTTGTGTTTATATCAGGATATTTTTCTAAAAATATAATTAAAGGAAGAAATACAGCAGCAAAGTCTCTTTTAATGATATTTTTATTTTTTAATACTATTTGGAACACTATAGCACTCTTATCTGGTAAAATAGATGTTTTTTCATTTCTAATTCCAGGGTGGGCTTTATGGTATATATTAAGTATGTTTTTGTGGAAAATGATGCTTCCAGATTTATTAAAGATAAAAAGGGTGTTTATATTAAGTTTAGTTTTTGGGGTTATTGCAAGATTATTTAGTGATTTTGGAACTATGATGTCCCTTTCTAGAACCATAGCCTTCTTGCCTTTCTTTTTAGCTGGATACTTTTCAAGTGAGATTGAGATTAGAAAAATAAAAAATGAAAGTAAAGTAGTTTCAATAATAATATTAATTTTAGTTGGTGCTTTTGCAATATTTTTAGGAGTGTCAGAGGTTATGCCTACAGAGATTTTATGGGCAGATAGACCATATAATAGTTTTGATATGGGTACCATACCTAGCATAATTTCTTCGGTGGTATCTTATATAATTGGCTTTACATCTATTTATGCCTTAATAAATTTAGCACCAACAAGAGAATGTGTTTTAAGTAAAATAGGAAAAAATACTTTTCCAGTTTATATACTTCATACTTATTTAGTTATTTTATTAATAGGTGTAAGCTCTATGATTTCATTTTATGAATTAAAGTTGTTAGTCGCATTTATAGGCTCTTTGATAATAACATTTATTTTATCAAGGGATTATGTTTGTGGTAAATTCAATAAGTTTATTGAAAATTTAACTTCAATTGTAGCAAAGGGTAGATGATAAAGATGATAGAACATAATAAAGAACATAGGATATTATTTCAAGGGGATAGTATAACCTATGCTAATAGAATAAAAATGATAAAATCTAGTTTGGGTGTAGGTTATTGTTCAATGATAGGAAAATATATAAAAAATAATTATGGAGAAAAGATAACATGCCTAAATAAAGGAATATATGGCGATACTACAACAAGACTTAAAAAAAGATGGATTAGAGATTCTATAGAAATAAATCCAGACATATTATCTATTCTTATAGGTGTAAATGACTGTTGGAGGAGATATGACAGAGGAATTGTAACAACAATTGAACAATTTACAGAGAATTATGATTATATATTAAAACAAAGCGTTGAAAGTAATGAAAATTTATCTTTAGTTATATTAAGTCCATTTTTAATACCACTTAGTAGAAGACAAGAAGAGTGGTTTGAGGATTTAAATCCCAAAATAAAGGTTGTAGAAGAATTAGCTAACAAATATAATGCAACCTATATTCCATTAAATGATATATTTAAGGAAATTGTAAGTAATGGTGTCAATGCAAGGACTTTAACTAGAGATGGAGTTCATCCAACTCAAAAAGGTCATAAAATAATTGCTAAGACTTGGATAAAAGCTATGGATATATAATTAAGAACTAAAAACTTTAAATTTCTTTAAGGAAATTCATCTAAAAGGACTTTTCTCTATTTTATATTATAAGTCACTATATGAATAAAAAGTCTTTATATAGTATAATTAAAAAAATACCAAAGATAAGAGGTGTACTATGGAGAAGAAATTAATATTAGATGAAATATTAGATTTTAATAAAGAATTTGTTGAGAATAAAGAATATGAAAATTATAAAGCATCTAAGTTACCAGAAAAAAAGGTAGTAATTGTTTCATGTATGGATACAAGATTAACAGAACTTTTACCTAAGGCAATGAATATCAAAAATGGTGATGCAAAGATGGTTAAAAATGCAGGTGGAACTATAGTTCATCCTTTTGGAAGTGCCATAAGAAGTATCTTAGTTGCTGTTTATGCATTTGATGCAGAAGACATAATAATTGTAGGGCATCATAATTGTGGAATGAGTAATTTAAATACTGAAGACCTTATAGATAAAATGAAAAGTAGAGGAATATCAGAAGAGGTATTTTCTACTCTTGAGAATTCAGGGTTAGATATGAAAAAATGGTTGCACGGATTTGAATCAGTAGAAGAAGCCATTAAAGAAAGTGTTAATGTAGTTAGAAAACATCCTTTAATGCCAAAGGAAGTAAGAATTCATGGGCTTGTTATAGACCCAGAAACAGGAAAACTTGATGTAGTTGTAAGAGGAATTTAATTCATATAGAATAGCTAAATTGATAAGAAGGTGAAATTTCTTATTGATTTAGCTTTTTTTATTATTTGACAATTAGAGGCTATAATATTTTCATTTTTTATAAGTTTAGAAAGAAATTTTTAAAGTGTTCAAATTAAAGTATTATTTAAGTTATAAGTTAGAAATAAAAATTAGATTAAAATGAGACTTTAATTGAATTTAAATACTTAGCGAAATTTAGATAGAAGTAAGTATGAGAATATTTATTTTAAATTTGTATATAGTTTTTAATTATTAAGTAAAGAAAGTTAAGGTTTATGGAGAGTATTGATTTAGTTGTAAAAAAATAGTAGTATTGTAATAAGAATAAAGGAAAAATTTGTGTTATTTTTAGATGTGAAGTCATATTGAGGAAAAGAAATAATAATCAAGCTACTACTTATAGAAGAGGAGTATTTCAGCCTATAGCTTTTAGATAAATTTGGGAGGATATTATTATGAATAAAAAAATTTATTTTAATGGAAATATAATTACAGTTGATAAGAAAAATTTTATTGCTGAAGGTATTGTAGTGGAAGATGGATCAATTAAGTTAATTGGTTCTAATGATTTAGTACTTAAAGAAAAAGAAAACGCAAAGCTTATAGACCTTAAAGGAAAAACAATACTTCCAGGATTCATAGATCCTCATGGACATATTGTAGCTCTTTCTCAATCATTAATGTTACTTAATTTTAAAGAGGTAAAATCTATAGATGAATTTATAGAAAAAATAAAGGAATATATTAAAAGTAATAAGCAAAAGGAAAATGAGTGGATTATTGGTTTAGGTTATGATAATTCAAGTTTTGAAGATGGTAGACATCCAAACAAATTTGATTTAGATAAGGTGTCTAAAGAGATACCTATATTGATAACTCATGCATCAGGGCATGTGGCAGTTGTTAATTCAAAGGCTTTAGAGCTTTTAGGGTATAGTGGCGAAGATTATGAAGTACCAAAGGGAGGAATAGTACAAACTGTTAAGGGGAGTAAAGAAGCTTTAGGGATTTTAGAAGAAAATGCATTTTTAGATAGTGAAAAGAAGGAAATTATTCCTGCTCCAACCTTTGAAACTTTATTGAATTTTTTAGTTAAAACACAAAAGTTATATGCATCTTATGGAGTGACCACTTGTCAAGATGCCAGTATAGATAAAAATAATCATGAATTATTAAAGATAGCATCAAAAAATAATATGATAAAAATAGATATTATAGGATATGCTATTCAGCAATTTACTAAGGAGCTTTTAAAAAATACGGCAACTATAGATGCAAAATATAATAATCATTATAAATTATTAGGTGGAAAAGCATGGCTTGATGGTTCTCCACAGGCAAAAACAGCTTGGTTAACAAAGCCATATTATGTTGTACCAAAAGATATGGATAAAAATTATTCAGGGTATAGAATACAAGAAAATGAAACTATAATTGAATATTTTAAAAGTTGTATAGAGAATAAATGGCAAGTAAATGTACATTGTAATGGTGATGCTGCATCTCAACAGTTTATAGATTGTTATAAAAAAGCGATGGAAGTAACAGGGAGTAAGGAAGATTTGAGACCTGTTATGATTCACGCACAAACAGTAACTTATAATCAGCTTGATGAAATGAAAAAAATAGGTATGATACCAAGCTACTTTTTAGACCATATATGGTATTGGGGGGATTACCATTATGATTCTGTTTTAGGGCCAGAAAGGGCTGAAAAAATAAGCCCAGCTAATTCTACTTTAAAAAGAGAAATGAATTTTACTTTCCATCAAGATCCACCAGTTGCAATGCCTAATATGATGTTAGCAATACATAATGCTGTAAATAGAAGGACTCAAAGTGGTAGAGTTCTTGGTGAAAATGAAAAAATTTCAGTAATGGATGCAATAAGGGCAGTAACTTATAATGGAGCTTATCAATGTTTTGAAGAAAATATAAAAGGCTCCTTAGAAGTTGGAAAATTAGCAGACTTAGTAATTTTAGACAAAAATCCATTAGAAGTTCCTGTAGAAGAACTAAAAAATATAAAAATTATAGAGACAATTAAAGAAGGAAATACCATATTTAAATTATAAGTTTGTAAGGAGAAGAGGATGTATCAAACTACAGATATATCCTCTTTGATTTTTATCTAGCTATGAGATAAAATAGTCATTTTGACAGATATCTGTTATAAATAATATAGTGAAGATAATTAAATAGATTTATTCTATAGTCAATACTTGTAATACTTTTTATGTCTTATGAGTAAGAGGTAATTTTATTTAATAACTAGAATATGAGTAAACTTACATATTTTATAAAGTGGAAGTGAATAGTATTATAGTTTTGTATAAGTATTACTAAGTGATGAGATGGAATAAAAATTTTAGTTAAATTAAATATGTAATTGTAGTGAGAGGAGAAAAAGTAGATGAACAAGAATATTGAAATGATGAAAAAGATAATAGAGGAAAAAAAGAAAAAGGGGATGAATGGAAAAAGTTATGGGAAGGCTCAAAAAACAATAGGGAAAGCCTCAGGAAGTATTAGAAGTAATAACGGAGGAGGTTTATTTGATAAGTAAACTTAAAGAGATACAAAGGAGAAAAGTAAAAAATGGGGAGATTTTATTCTATTGGAGATGTAAGTAAAATTTTTGATGTTAGCATAGATACTTTAAGATATTACGATAAAATAGGACTTATAAAGCCAAGAATAAATCCTAAGAATAGATATAGGTATTATGAGGTAGAACATTTATATTTATTATCAGTAGTATTAGAAGCACGTTATGCTGAAATACCAATAAAAAATATAAATGATTTTATAAAAAGTAAAGATTTAGATGTTTATTATGAGTTTTTTGATAAACAAGAAAAAGTTCTAGAAGAAAAAATAAATGATTTAAAAAAGGTAAAGGCTTCAGTGAAGCAAAGCAAAAAGAATATAGAAGAAATAAAAGCATTTAAAAATAATTATAATATTGAAAATTTAAAAGAGTATTCTTATAGAAAAAAATTTTTAAAAGTAAAAATAAAAGATTTAATAACTAGAACACATTGTAAAAGATTTTCCAATATGCTTGATAATGGTGTTGAAAAGGCTGAGTATTATTTAGCTTATAATTTAATAAATAATAATTCAACTATAGAAGTTGAAAGTGGTTATATGTACATAGAGAGCTGTAGTGCTAATAAAAGTTTTTTAGAAAAGGTAAAAAATAATTCAGAGATTTTTAAAGAGGAAAAAGAGTTTAATGGCAAATTTGTAAAAGTTAAATTTTTAGGAAATGAAAGAGAAATAGCCGAATATGTTTCTACTATAAGAAGCTTTAAAAAATCTTCTGAAAATAGTATTTTAGTAAAAACTAAAAGTTATATACCACGAAATAAAGATGTAGTCTATTTTACTGAGTTATTAATAAAAGTTGATTAGTTTTGCTTCAAATATTCTTAGAGAGTGCTTATTCTACTATTGACTCTGGAGTTACTCCATACTTTATAATCTTCCTGTATAAGAAAATTAAATTGAGACTGTGAAAAGCAGTCTCTTATTTTTTGCAAAGGGGAGATTGGAATGTCTAAAATGTTAGCCTTTAGAGCATGGATTATAACATTGGTTGGATTTATACCATTTTATTATTTGTTTACTCTTAAGGAAATGATAGTTTATATTTCAGCTGTAGCATTAACTTTTGGAATAAGAAATGAAGACTATAGTGAAAATAAAATAAAAATATTCTTAAAGAATGTGCTCATATGTTTAAGTTTAACCATAGGAGCATCAGTATTTTCTTTTAATATATATATTGGAACATTAATTACTTTTATAGTAGGATTTTTAGTTTATTATTTTTATACCTATGAGAATAAGATATCAAAGGCTATGGCATTTATGTCTTATTATGTTCTTATACTTACATTTCCTATTGGATTAAATCAACTTCCAATGAGAATAGGAGCAAGTTTTTATGGAATATGTATGACATTTATTTTATATTATTTAGCTTTTAAGAAAGATTTTAAAAATAATATAAAAAATACTATAAATGCATCTATTGATTGTGTAGCATCTAGTGAGAGTGATGAAGGGAAAATTAAAGCTAGATCAAAGTCATTAAGATTAATAAGAGATGAAATTTATAATAAAATAGATAATAGTAATGATAATGATGTTATTAATAAAGCATATTTAGATTATAAAATAGTTAATTTGCTTATAGTGGCAAACGAAAATAAATTAGATAAGGAAAATAAAAATATTATAAGTGAGGAATTTTTACTTTCTTTAAAAGATTTCTATAATGGAAATGTTGAAGGAGAAAAATTTAAAGAAATATTAGAGAAGGTTATAGAAAATAAAAATAATTTTGTAAGACATAAAGAAAAGTTATTAAGAAATGCTTTATTAGAAATTAAAATATACATAGAAAATAAAATATTTGAAGAAGAATATTTAAATAAAAGATTTAAAATAAAAAATATTCTTACAAGAAATAGTTTAAAGTATAATTTATCATATAAATTTAATCCTTCTATGAAAGACTTTAAATTTAATCATGCTATTAAAGGAAGTATATTAATTGCTTTGGCAGTATTTGTTGTTTATAAATTTAATATTCCTTTAGGGAAGTGGATATTATATACTATCATAATTGATAACGTTCCTTTTGTGGAAAAGGGAATTAAAAAAGCTCGAGATAGAATCTTTGGAACTGTTTTAGGATTTATTGCTGTTATAATTATTTTTAATATAACTCAATCAACTCTTGTAATAACATCATTAATATTCCTTTGTATCTATGTAGTATTTTGCATACCAACCTATGATAAGATGGCTATATTTATAACTTTTTCAGCTATAGCAGGATTTACTTTACTTGAGCATTATAATGTTTATGTATTATCTATGGAAAGAATTACTTTAGTACTTGTAGGAAGTATAGCAGTTTATGTTGTAATAAAATACATATATCCTTATGGTTCTAAAAATTCTATAGATAATTTATTAGAAAGTTTTCAACTTTTAAATAATGAGATAAAGAATAATGTAAATGATAATGAAGAAAAAATATATGAGTTAGATATTATAACAAGACATTTAATTAGAAAAGGAAACTTTTTAAGTACTCAATTTAGCAATGAATATTTAGACGAAGTGCTAATGGTAGAAAATTCATTAATATTGGATTTAAACTGTTTATATTCTAAAGAATATAAAGAAATTGCTATAGAGGAAAAAATTAATAAATTTAATTATCTAGCAGAAAAATGTAAAGAGAATTATAATTCTAAAAATAAAAGTAAATTTACAGAGGTAATGAAATTTTTTAGAGTAAAAAAAGCTAATTAAATAAAAATGAGCTGTACACAATAAATTCGGTACAGCTTATTTTTTATATTAATCGTAATAACTCATTAATGAACTCATTAGTTTATGTGATATTTCTCCAAAAAAGTTTTTAAATAAATTTTTCATCAACATCACTCCAATATAAAATTTGAATATAATCCTATAATATAGTAAAAATATTTCAATGATATAACTAAATAGTAAATAAATTTATAAATTATAAAATAAAAGAGTTTTTTTATACTTTATTTTCTAGTTGACTATAATATTTTTTTAGGTATAATATATTTATTATCAAAGAGAAGAAAGAGGAGAGAACAAATGAAAAAATTTATAATAGCAGTAATTGCAGTACTTGCTATAATATTTATTTTCTTAGGAATAAATCATAGAAGACATGAATATGAGGTTTATAACAGTTATAATAACAATTATGCATATCATGAAAGTACAGGAAATGGTTTAGTACATAGTGCTGTTAAAGGTGCAGTAGAGGGGTATGTAGCTGGTAAAGTAATTAATCATGGAATGAGAAAATATCAAGCAAGACAACAATATAATCAAGGACATATGTATCATCAATCTAGTAGTAGACATTGGAGAAGGTAATATTTAATTAATAGATAAAATAAGAGTGTTTTAAGAGGATGTATGAAATTTTATAGATACATCCTTTTTAAAACACTCTTTTTATCTAGAAGCTTTTTAGTATATCTGGATTTTCAAATATATTATCTAATTTTTTTATGAAAGGTATAACCTCACCAAAATCTAATGCACGATGATCAAATGCTAGACATATTGGTAATACCTTACGAATACCAATAGCTTTTTCTCCATTTTCATCAATGTATACACCTGGTTTTTCTAAAATTGCACCAAATCCTATTGCACAAACTTGTGGAGGGATAATATCTAATAAAGCAATAGCACCTCTTTGCTCTTTATATATAGATCCAATATTTGATATAGTTATAGTTCCGATTTTTAAAGGTAATTCACCGTTATCATCTTTAGATATTTTACGTTCTCCATTTATTATATTATCTATAATATTGTAGTTTATTTTGTCAGAAAAAAACTTAGATAAAGATTGAGTATCCATATTAGAAATTTTTTGACTTAAATCTTTAATATGTTTATTAATTTCGTATAAAGACAATTTTTCAATATTATTTATACTTATTGTCATCATTTTTCCACTTGGTAAAATCCAAGGCATATTTACATTAATATCTTTAATTGTACGAATTTCACCTTCATCAGTATTATGATTATATGATATATGAGCATTTAATTTTGGTGCAAATTTTAATCCTTCAGAGAATACTTTTAGCATTAAGGAATTAATTGAAACATTTTTTAGCGAGTTATTTTCTGCTTTTAACTTTTGAAATTCATCAATAAAATTTGTAATATCTGGTTCATACATATAAGATACATGCGGTATATTTTGCCATGATTTTGTTGTCATATAAGATATAATTTTTCTTTCAATTGAAAATTTTTCAACATTGGTAGTTGTTAACTTACTCATAGTATACCTCCTGAAGTTAAATGTTAATTAGTACTTAAAAATATATGTTAGTTTGATTGTATAATAATTATGAACTTTAATTATATTATATATAATATACAATATAAAAAAATTTCCCCAATTTATAAAAATAGAAATATATAGTAGATTTACATTTATTAGTACTATATTTATTATAGCTTTAAAGTCATATAATTTAAAATATATATATATTATATACATATATATTTATATCTATATATATGTATAATTTTTGTAACATTTATGAATAAAAAGCCTTGAAATATAGCCTTATATTAATAATATGTAAATATACAATTTCCCTCATAATTAAAAATTTTAAATAAAAAAACTACTTTAAGATAGAATTAAATCCAATCTTTTATTGAAAAATTTTTAGTTGATATTATAAAGGTAAAAATATATGATTGAAAATAATTATAAAAAGTCACTTTAATTTTTTAGTAATTTTTATTGTTTTTAAAGAGATTTTGATTTTTCAAAAGCATCTATGAAATCTTGGCATATTTTCCTTAAGGCACTACCTATTTCCATATAAGCTTCATCATTTAAGTTTGCTAAAGAAATTCTAACTGACCATTCAGGACCTTGGAATCCACTTCCACTTAATAAAACGATAGAAGATTCTTCTGCTAACCTATAAAGAACTTGAACTGGTTTATAATTTTCCTCTAAATATTTTGCAAAATCTTCACCATAATTATTTTTTGCCCAAGCAAGTAAGTTAAATTCAGAGTAGTAAGCAGCATCTAGTGGATCATCTATTAATTTTATTCCTAAACTATCATAGAATAATTTTTGTCTTCTATGACATATATCCATAGTTAGTTTTTTGTAGTTATTTTCTTTGTCTAATAGGGCAAAAGCACAGAAAAATGCCATTTGAACTTGTTGTGGAGTTGAAAGTCCAGCTGTATGATTTAAAGCTACCTGTCTACTATCTGCAACAATTCTATCTATAAATTTTATATTATCAGGTGTTGTGCTTAAATGACCGTATCTACTTTTTAAATCTTCTTTATATTTTTCAGGTATTTCTTTTAAAAGTTTGTCAAAGACATTATCTTCATGCAGGGCTATAGTTCCAAGTCTCCATCCTGTAACACCAAAATATTTTGAGAAAGAATATACTCCAATAGTGTTATAAGGAAGTTCAGCCATCAATGATTTAAAGCCTGTAACAAAGGTTCCATAAACATCATCTGAAATTATCATAAGATTAGGGTTATGATTTTTAATTATGTCAGCAATATAACTTCTACCTTCTGAATTTAAAGCTACAGATGGAGGGTTACTTGGGTTAACTACAAATAATGCTTTAATTAAAGGGTCTTTCAATTTATCTAGTTCTTCCTTTGTAAATTGCCATTGATTAATACCTTCTTTTGGGTCTGAAGTTGCAATTATAGGAACTATTTCAAGTCCATATCTAGGGAGAATAGGAATCTCTAAATAAGGGGTGAAAACTGGAACCATTATAGCTATTTTATCACCTCTAACTAATAATTCATTGGCTTTTAAACTATCAAAAATATAGCACATTGCAGAGGTAGCACCTTCTACAGCAAATATATTGAACTTTCCACGAAGGTCTGGACCATAGTCCATTTCTTGAAATAAGTAATCTTGAACTATAGCTTCTACATGTCTTAGCATTCTATCAGGAAAAGGGTAGTTGTCACCAATTATTCCATCTGTTAGTTCATGGACAAAAGCATCCTTATCAAAGGATTTTTCTAAAACACCATAATCAATGATTTTATCTAATAAATCTATAGCTGGGGCATTAGGGTTGTTTTTTACAAACTCTTTAAATCTATCATAAATACCATTTTTATGAGGCATCCCTCCTAGGTCATTTTCATCCCAGACTCTTTTAGATTCTGAAATAGCAAAAGTTCCAAAGGTGAAAAATGCTTCTCTTGGAGTAGTTGCAATCCAGTTAGGATTACCACGACCAGCATCAAGTAATGCTCTAGTACTTTTCTTTTCCTTACCAGTAGCAAGGCTGATTAATCTATCTTTAAACTCAAAGGGACTAACTTTTCCATAAATTCTTTCAATTTCTTCTTCTTGAAGGTTTTTTTTCATAAATTTATCCTCCTTAAAAATAAGCTTCCATTATAATTTAATCAATTTAAAAATAATTTATACAAGATTCTAAATTAAGATATTTATTAAGTAATAGTATTTAATTTTTATATAATATTAAGTTAAGTAAAAAATAATAGAAGGTTCATTTGAACCTTCTATTAAATGATATAAATTTATTTATTCACTTTTTTTACGATGTAATATATCATAAGAAAGGATAAAACAACTAGTGTAAATCTATTCATAATGAATAATGAATCAGTAAATTTGCTTCTAGAACTAAAATTAATAAATACATTAAATGGATAAGTATATGTGCCTCTTGCTCCAATTTCTTGAAAAAGAAATACAAGGAAAATAGTATATGTTGAAATTAAATTTTTTGTTATCTTTAATATAAATAATAAAAAAGAAATTAAAAATATTGTATTTGGTATAGTTTTTAAAAATAAGATGAAGAAGTTTTTAGGCATCTCCATAAATAATCTTGTTTTATCGATATTGTAGTATAAAACAATAGTGGTTAATAATATTATTAACATGGATAGGAATATATACTCTAAAATTCTTTTAAAAAGAATTTTATTATATTTTTTTTTGTTATAAATTAAAATTATTTCATTTAAATTTGAAGTACAATCTACTTTAAATAAATATATTGATATAATAGAAAATAAAATTGGTAATAATATATCAGTATAAAAATATACACTTGAAATTGATGGTTTTATACATATTTTAAGAAATATAAAAAACATTATACTACTTAAAAACATTATTAAATTTTTTATTCCTAGGATTTTAAAATTTATATTGTTATTGATATAATTTTTCATTTTAATACCCATTTATGCAACATATATATGCATCTTCTAGAGAAATATTAGAAAAATTTTCATCATTTTCTTTATCTATATATTTTACAATATATTTACTACCATCTATTTTAAAATCAAGTATTTTAAAAGTCATTTTCATATATTCATATTCATTTTTACTAACTTCTTTAAGGAAAACTTTTTTTCTATATTTATTTATTAATTCATTAGAGTCTCCTTGATAAAGTATTTCACCTTCATTTATAATAAGTAAATTATTAGAACAAAATTCTATATCTTCTACTATATGAGTAGATATTAAAACTATTCTATCTTTGCTTATATTAGATAATAAATTCCTAAATAAAATTCTTTGTTCTGGATCAAGCCCAACAGTTGGTTCATCTATTATTATTAACTTAGGATTACCTACTAATGCTTGTGCAATTCCCAATCTTCTTAGAACGCCACCAGAATATGTTTTGATTTTTTTATCTACGAATTTTTCTAAATCAACCATTTCAATAATATCATTAATATGCTGTGATCTATTATCTTTTAAACCTCTTATATCATAAATAAAGTTCAAAAATTCTCTTCCAGTAACTTGAGTATAAGTTTCAAATTTTTGAGGTAAATAACCTATATATTTTCTTATACTTTCTATATTAGAATAAGAAATGTCATTGAAATAAACTTCATCCTTATTAGTTTTGGTTATTGTGGCTAAAATTTTCATAAGAGTTGTTTTCCCTGCACCATTAGGACCTAAGAGGGCAATAATACCATCATTTATAGAAAAATTTATATTTTTTAAAATTCTATTTTTATTGTTATCATATGAAAAATTAAGATTAGTTATATTTAATACATTCATTATTATTTCCTCCATTATTAGGTTATAGATATAATAGTCCCATCTACAACTTGAATTAATGAATTTGTTGCATATTGTATAGGGGAAAATAAGATTTTTTTTCTATTATTTATTTGAGCTTTTTCATTCTCTGTTAAATTTAATGATTTTATATCATTCTTTAAAGAATCTAATAAGGTATATAATTCATTTATATCAGTATCTAAAGGAAAAGTTATTTCATAACCATCTATATTAATTGTTTGTAAATTTCCAGCTATTAAAAATACTGAATTACTATTACCGCTTAAGGTACTTTTCTTTGCATCTAAATTTAAATTACTTTTAATCTTTAATTTTGAATTTAAATTTAAATCAAATTTAATATCGTTATCTTGTTTTATAGATGGATACCATGCTAAGGAATCAGTAGGTAAAAGAATATTATTAGTATTTGCAATTAAATATTGATTTCCTATAGAATCAATATAATTAACCCTTCCACTATAATTAATTTGCAGATTTGCTATACTGTTTTTTTCTAAATCATTATCTAAAGTAATATTAAGTTTATTATTTTCATGAGTGAATTTTAAGTTTTTATCATTTAACTTAATACTATTAATATTAAAAATGTTATCTAATAAAAAAGAAATTTCTTTTATCTTATTTTCACTATTATTTTTTATTTTAATAGTTGCTTCATTTTTTAATTTATAACCAAAGTTTAAATTCATTTTATATTCTTCAATTGATATATCTTGATGAATTTTATTATTATAAGAAAAAATTTCAGTATTATTTATAAGAGTAAATGAATTATATAAAATTATAAAAGAGGATATTGTTAATATTGTAAATACTAGAATGAAACTCTTTATAAATTTTAAATATTTTGTATTTTTATAAAACTTAATTGATATTATTAATAAAATAATAAGTAAAATAAATAACATAATGAGTTTATCTAAAATATATCTAATATCATGATTAAATCCTAAAAAATTATTAAATAAAGAATAATCAAAATCTTCATGGACATTTAAAATATTTAATATAGCCATTAGAAATTTATTAGATGTAAAAAAAGTATTATTAAAAGAAGAAGTAATTAAAATCATAATAGATGACGTAATAACTCTTATAATGGTTTTTTCAAAAAGAAAACATATAATTGTAGTTAGCATACTTGTACAGATAATACATAAAATGTAAGTAAAGGTAAACTCGATAAGTCCATTTATTATATAAGGCATTGTAATTCCCTTATGAGTAAAAATATACATCAATATATAAGATAAGGGGATTAAACATATATATACACCAAGTTTTATAGATGCTATTAAAGCTGACATAAAATAATTAAATTTATTACTAATTAAATAATTGATGCTTTCATCTTTTAATTTCAATCCGAATATTATTGAAGCACTACAACTTAAAGCTAAAGACAGAAGTGAAAATTCTTGTGTTTTTATGTAATTTATATATCCTAAATTTTGATTAGTAACATAGTTTACATACGTTGAGGTTAAAAAAAAATACAGTAAAAAGAATTCCTAAAAATAAAAACCAACTTCTAGAAATTACTTTAAATAAAAAATTTGATACTTTAAAAACTTTCATTATTATCTCCTATATACTAAGAAAAGTACCATAAAAATAGTACTTTTCTTATTATTTTATTAGTGTGCTATCATTGCATAGCCAGCACCTTGTCCACTTTCAAATCTTATATAATGTTCGGCATGTCTAGTTTTAGCATATGATGATGTAGCAGATGTAGCATTTGTTTCTAATCTTGCTACAGCAGGATCTAAAGCATTTATTCTTGTTTCTCGTAGAGATAGGGAAAAAGATTTTCCATTTCCTTTATTCATAGAAATTCTGTGATTTCCAACTTCAAGATTAGCAAAGCATTGTTCTTTCTTTGAGCCACTAGAAAAGTATCCTGTAGAACTTTGAGTTCTTTCTTTTGCATAGACAGTAATAGTTGGTAAAATAGCTAAAGTACTAATAATTAAAATCGTTTTCTTAAATTTCATTTGAAATTCCCCCTTTTTTTTCTTTCCAACAATATATTATCATATAATACAAAATATTACAATAGTTTTATTTTTATACATTTTAGAAAATTATTATATTAAATGTAATAAATAGTTGGAAGATTTTAAATAATATTATTCTATTTATAATAAATATAAAAGTTTGAAAAAGATAGTTTTTTATTAAGAGGTGATTTTTGAATTAATAAAAAAGGAGCAATCACAATGAGATAGCTCCATTAAATGATATAAATTTATTTATTCGCTTTTTTACGATGTAATATATCATAAGAAAGGATAAAACAACTAGTGTAAATCTATTCATAATGAATAGTAAGTTTTGATATAGATAATAAAAAAATAAAAATATTATAATAGTTGATTTTAGTATTTATTATAAAATTTAATTTGATAGTTGTTGTATTTGATTTTCTTTTAATACTTTAAGTAAATACTCTTTTAGTTCAATAAACTCTATTTTTTTAGATTTTTGGATGAGCAATTCATCTCCTTCGGTATATTTAATAATAAAGGGGTTTTCTGAAAAATTAGAATTTGAAATTTTAAAACTTTTTATATCTGAAATTTTTATTTTTGTATATTTGGGATTATCTAATATTGTTTCATATATCATATTTAAAGGCTTAATATATATGTTATATTTGTCTAATAAATATATAGTCTATAGTTCCATGTTAAAGTTCTATTATATACATAGCCATTAGAGCCTATAATTTTATTTCTTAATGATAATATTTTAGAAAAGGATATGCTATCAGATTGAACTTCTTTTTTAAAGTTTTCTATTAAAATTTCTCGTATATATAATAAATAACGTTGAATAATTGCTTCATTAGAAAGTGTGCTATCTGTCAAAGATGGAAAGGTTCTTTTTTTTTCAAATAAATTATAATTATTTATTGTTATAAGATTCTTAACTTGTATTTCTATATATTTAAGAAAATCAATATCAACGAATTAGGAAGAAATATTATTACACCAAATTTCTGATAATACACTATAAAAAGCATTATATATTTTATTATTATCAGTATAATATTTTTTTATAATTTGATAAATTTGTGGTGTAAATTTTTCAATAACCTTTTCAAATTTATATACATCATTATGAGATATTATAGTTATTAATGTATTATTTTTCATAATTTGTGGTTAGCAAAATTATCTTATATTCAAAATTTTACCAATCATTCACCTCCTCATTTTATATTTAATTAATATTACTTCAAAAATAATGGTTCTAAATTTTTATATAATATTTTATAGTTAAGCTAATAGATGTATTTAAATAAAGAATATCATATATGAAGTATTTATAAATAAGGTGATTTAGTTAGTTTAATTATCTATAAAAATGTTTATGAAAATGTTGAAAAAGGTATAAAAGGAAATAGCAAAAAAATTTAGTTTTTATTTTAATTTTTAATAAATTTAGATAATTGCACAAATTATCTCTATATATAAAATAAATGCCTACCACAAAATTCTGATTTTTTACTTATAAAAAAACAAAAAATATAATTAAAAGTTTGAGGACAATCATATTTTATTAAGAGTGGAATTTTTATTATATTGTATTAAAAAAGATGAATTTCACCTAGAAATAGGGGAAATTCACCTTTTACATGTTTTGAGCTATTAAATTTTTAATAGAATAAGATTGCTAAATGAAATTTAGAAAATATAGCTATCTTAACCTTTCATCATCTTCTTCTACATATTCTAAAATATCTCCAGGTTGGCATTTTAGTACAGTACAAATAGTATCTAGAGTAGAAAAACGAACAGCTTTTGCTTTATTATTTTTTAAGATAGATAGATTAGCCATTGTAATTCCTACCTTTTCAGCAAGTTCCGTAGAGCTCATTTTTCTTTTTGCCATCATAACATCTAAGTTTACTAAAATAGGCATAATAACAATCCTTTCTTAAATTGTTTGGTCATTTTCTAATTTTATTTCAGTTGCATTTTTAAATAATTGAGAAAGAACTAAAAAAGATAATCCAAGAACTATGGAAACAAAGGCAACTATTATAAATGGAACTGTTAATAAAACATATTTAAAAAATTCAGTACTAAGTTTAAGGTATAAAGAAATAGCAATAAAAATAAATAACTCGCTAAAAGCACAATAAGAAATAAATTTTAAATTCTTTGCTGTTTTAAATGAAAAAGAAGAATCTTTAATAATTAAATTGCAAAGGTCTTTTAATTTAAATAAACATAATATATATGGTAGAGCTAGAGCAACAAGTGCTACACAAACCTTAATAATAAGGCTTTGGTCTAATATTTGAAAATTGCTTTTGAAAAAAGCTGTAACTATAAATGGTGAAACTATTAATAGTGCAATTGTTAATACTATCCCTGTAATTGATAAATATTTTAATATTTTTGAACCGTATGTTTTGTCCATTTCAATCAACCTCTCTAAAAATTTCGATATTTAATAAGGATATAATAACACTTAATTTATTGTTTAACAATAAAAAGATGGTGAAATTCATTTAAATTATTTTATTTATTTTCAACATTTATAGATATTTTGGTTACATAGTTGTTTGTATCAGAATAACTTAAGTTATTTAAAAGTTCTAGTTCATAGCTGTTTCCACAGGGTTTAAGGTTATTCTCATCTATAAATTTTAAAAGTTTATTATAAGTTAAAAACGTAGTTTTATAATCACCAATATGATATCCAATTACATATTTTCCTTTTGGTTTTGTGTAGGAGTATTTAGAGGATGCTTTTCTAGGACTTTTTACAAAAAGATAATCTATTTTAGAAAAATCATTTTTAAGCAAATTCTCTTTAGAAAGTATTGCACCAAGATTAAAATTATTATTTATATTTTTTTTAGTACAATAGTTTAAAAGATCAGAGATAATTTGAAGAAAGCTATGTTCTGTATCATCATTTATTTTTTTACTTAATATAAAGTGCTCTTCATCTTCTTCAACTAAATAAATTTTATCAACATCAATATCTTTAGATGTTTCTGTTATGTTTATTATGGAATCAATAAGTGAGGAGACTTTAGTAAGGTTAGCTATATGTTTTTTTATTTCATCTTTTTGCTTTTTTAAAGTATCTATTAGTAGTTCAGGACTTCTATTATCAATAAAATCTTTAATATGACATAGTGGCATATTTAACTCTTTTAAGGCTAAGATTATGGAGAAGTTATCATATTGTTGATAAGAATAATATCTATAACCATTTGTATCTCTAAGTATTGGAGAGAATAATCCAATGTTATCGTAGTAAATTAAAGTTTTTCTATTTGTGCCACAAAGTTTGGCAAAGTCATTTATTTTTAAAAGCTTATCTTTTTTTCCTGTCATAAAAATTCACCCCTTGACTGTATAGTAGCTGTATACTTTATAATACCAAATAATAGAGGATGAGTTAAGTCTTAATCAAAGAAAGAGGGGGATAAAATGAGTAAGGGGATAGAAGGAAAATTTACTAGAGCATCATTATTAAAATTTATTCTTCCAACAATAATTATGATGGTATTTATGTCGCTTTATACAATAATTGATGGTATTTTTGTATCTAGGTTGGTAGGTGGAGAGGCTTTAGCTGCTTTAAATATAGTTCTTCCTGTACCAAGTATAATTTGGGCTATTTCAATAATGTTTGCAACAGGAGGAAGTGCTATTATAGCAAAGCATTTAGGAGAAGGAAAGGAAGAAAGGGCAAAGGGAGAATTCTCTTTTATAATTTTAGTTAATTTAGTAATTGGAGCAATTTTAGCTATAGTAATGATATTCTTTTTAAATGATATAAGTACTTTTTTAGGGGGCAGAGGTAAGGTTTTAGAATATTGTAATGAATATTTACTTATAGTAGTTCTTATTATGCCAATAACTTTTATAAAGATGATATTTGATTATTTTTATGTAGTAATAGGAAAACCTAAGATAGGAGTTATTCTTGCTTTAATAGGAGGAGTTACTAATATAATCCTTGATTATTTATTTGTAGGACCTATGAATATGGGCATAAGTGGAGCAGCTCTAGCAACAGCCATAGGACAGATTATACCAGCTTTAATTGGTGTATTTGTATTTTTTAATAAGGAAAATTCTCTTCATTTTGTTAAACCAGTTTATGATTTTAAAATGCTTTTAGAAAGTTCTTTAAATGGAGCTTCAGAAATGATAATAAACATATCAGGAGCTATTACAGTATTTTTATTTAACATGGCAATGCTTAAGTATCTTGGAGATGAAGGAGTAGCAGCCATAACTATAGTTTTATATGCTCAATATTTACTTATTTCTGTTTATTTAGGTGTTTCTTCAGGAACAGCACCTATAATAAGTTATAAATACGGAAATGATGATAGAGAACAATTAAGAAAAGTTATTAGATATTCCTTTGAAATGATAATTTTAAGTTCTATATTTGTATTTGTACTATCTTATATTATATCTCCACAAATAATAGGTGCTTTTGTTAAACCAGGAAGTAATATTTATTTAATTACAAAGGATGGCTTTGGATTATTCTCTATAAGCTTTTTATTTATAGGAACAAATATTTATACTTCAGGAATGTTTACTGCTTTTTCGAATGGAAAGGTTTCAGCAATAATATCCTTTTTAAGAACTTTTGTTTTTGTAATAATTGGTGTTATTTTATTACCTAGATTTTTAGATATAAATGGGATATGGTTGACTTTACCTTTCGCTGAAGTATTAACTATAATTTTTTCTATATATTATATAAATAAGTATAAAAAAACATATCATTTAATTACAAAGTAACTTTTAAAAAAATTTATTTAGAAGAATATTCTAAATAAATTTTTTATTTTCTATAAAATATTTTAAAATAAGCTAGATATTATTTCATATTCAGTTTATAGTTAATAGTGTATAGAATTTTTAATTAGAAAAATAAAAAACTTTAAATGGATATAAGTTTTATATATATTTAAAGTTTTTTATAGATAATACAAAAAAGAACTTATTAAAAATAATAGGGAGTATATTAAAAGTATATTGAGAAACATTTTCAAGTAAGTTCTACTAAAAGTTTATTTAGAAATTTAAAAAATTACTATTAAAATTTTTAGTTAATAATTACATATTTTATTTATCTAATGACTAGTATCTGTAATGCTCCAATCTTTTATAAGGTAGAAATAAACAAATACGCGTCTTTAGGTAATTTTGGCTAAAATTCAGTTAAGATTAAAACACTACCTGAATTGAGTCTTAATTTATATGTTGAACTTTAATTTATTATTAAGTATAAAAAAGTATTAATCATTAAACTAAATATCAAAAAATAAGAGGAGGTGAACTGTTGCAATAAAAAAATAAAACTTAAAAAAATATAAAGGAGAATAGTATTTTTAATTTTTTATAGATTATTAGCAACGGAGACATGAAAGAAAAAAATAATGTAAAGGTAATACCACTAGGTGGACTTGGAGAAATTGGGAAAAATATTGCTGCAATAGAATATGGTGATGAAATTATAGTAATAGATTGCGGGTTATCATTCCCTGACACAGAAATGTATGGAGTTGATATAGTTATTCCAGATGTTACTTATTTAGTTGAAAATAAGGAGAGAGTAAAAGGATTCTTTATAACTCATGGTCACGAAGACCATATAGGGGCTTTACCTTATGTATTAAGAAATCTAAATGTGCCTGTTTATGGGACAAGATTAACATTAGGGTTAATAGAAAGTAAGCTAGAGGAACATAAAATTCTTGATGTATGTGATCTTAGAAGTGTTGAGGCTGGAGATACAATAGAATTAGATAAACTAAAGGTAGAATTTATAAGAACTAACCATAGTATTGCTGATAGTTGTGCTATAGCTGTTCATACACCACAAGGTGTTATAGTGCATACAGGTGATTTTAAGGTTGACTTTACACCTATAGATAAAAAAAGAATAGATCTTCAAAGACTTGCACAATTAGGGAAAAAAGGAGTTCTATTATTAATGGCAGATAGTACTAATGCCTTAACAGAGGGATATACTATGTCTGAAAGTGCTGTTGGAGAGACTTTAGATGATTTATTTGGAAAAGCTAAAGGTAGAATAATAGTTGCTACTTTTGCATCTAATATTCATAGAATGCAACAAATTATAAACTCATCACTAAAATATAAAAGAAAAATAGCTTTTAGTGGAAGAAGTATGGAGAAAATTTCAGAAGTAGCTAAAAATTTAGGATATTTAGATATTCCAGAAGGACTTTTAGTAGATTTAGCTAATATAAATGCTTATGCAGATAATGAATTAACAATAGTTACAACAGGAAGTCAAGGGGAACCTATGTCAGCCTTAACTAGAATAGCAAATTCAACACATAAGCATATAAGTATTAAAAATGATGATACAGTTATAATCTCAGCTACTGCTATACCAGGGAATGAAAAGTCAGTATCAAAAATAATAAATGATTTAACAAAAAAAGGAGCAAAGGTAATTTGTAAATCAATAACTGCAATTCACGTATCAGGACATGCGTGTAAAGAAGAATTAAAACTAATGCATTCTTTATTGAAACCAAAATATTTTGCACCTGTTCATGGTGAATTAAGACATTTAATGAGCCATAAAGAACTCGCAGAAGGATTAGGTCAAAATAGTAAAAATATATTTATCTTAGAAAATGGTGATGTATTAAGTTTATCAAGAAGAAAAGCAAAAGTAGAAGGTAAAGTACATGCAGGAAAAGTAATGATAGATGGACTAGGTGTGGGAGATGTAGGAAATATCGTTATAAGAGATAGAAAATCTTTATCCCAAGATGGAATAATAAGCATAATATTTGTTATAGAAAAGGAAAGTAAGATGGTTGTATCAGGACCAGATGTTATAACAAGAGGATTTGTTTATGTAAGAGACTCAGAAGGATTATTAACTGAGATAAGAGATTTGGCAAGTGATAGTATTGAAAGATGCATTAGTAAAAATATTTATCAATGGTCAAAGTTAAAAAATGAAGTTAGAAACGAAGTTGGTGAATTTGTTTATCAAAAAACAAAGAGAAAACCTATAATTGTTCCTATAATCATGGAAGTTTAATAGAAATAGATAATTAAATTTAAATTTAAATATAAAGAGTGAAACTATATCTAATTGAGAAGTTATAGATTGGATATAGTTTTTTTACAAAAGTTTATGAAATTTTATAAAATTTTTATAATTGGTTTATTATTATTTTAAGGTCTAATTCTATAATAAGCTTAAGGTCAATGAAAACGACATATTTAAAGTGAATTTAGAAAATATGTATAAAAGTGTAGAGAGAAATATCTAAAGATAAAAGATAATTTAATTGTAATCATTGACTAATAAGAAATAAATTAAAAAATAGAATTGGAGGAATTGATTATGAATAAATTAGAAGTATTATATAAAATGGCTGGGGCTATGAAAAATAAAGAAAAGGTAGTAGGAAATGTTAAAATAGTAGCAAAGGATGGAGATAAGGAATTTGCAACTATAACAAATAATTTTGAAAAAGATAAAGTAAATGGAACTATGAGTGTGGATGCAGTAGCTAAAGCTGAAATTGGAGAATTAAAGGTTGATAAAGCAGTTAAAAAAGTTTTAAGTATGGAAGATATGCATCACAAACATCATGGACACCACGGACATCATGGTAAATGTGGAAAAGGAAAAGGATTTAATAAATTTGCTAAGTTAGAAATGATGTTCAAAACTTTAAATGATATTAATGTATCTGAAGATGGAGAAAATAAAGTTTTAGAATTAGATATGAAAGATATCTTAATGAAGAAAAGAGAAAAATTCAAAAAATATCATGAAGAAGGACATAAATGTGAGCATAAACATCATGACCACGAAGGTATGGACGAAAACATCAAAGAAATGTTTAAAGTAAAACATGCTATATTTAAAGAATTAATGGCTTCAGACTATGATAAAGTAAATGCTAAAGTAGTGTTAAATAAAGATTTTGAAATAGTAAATTTAGAAATAGAAGCTTTAGGACAAAAAAGCTTAAATGTTAAAGTAGCATTAAATTACTAATAATACTTTAAGCATCTTTCCCTAAGACTTTATAAAAATTCATAAGTATAATAAGTAATGTGTGAAAGACTGTGTAAATTTAAAGTTGGACATGATGAAAATATCTGACTTTAGAGAATACGCAGTCTTTTATAATTTATAAGTTGCTTTATTGATGAAAATGAGTAAGATTAAATAATAAATAAGAATTAATTACAAGATTATTTATAGAAGAGAAGAATTATTATTTATGCTTTTAGCTGTAAAGGAAATATAGAGCATTAAGAGTAGTGATATATAGTGATATATATAGGAGGAATTAAATATTATGCAAAGACATAATGAACATAACTATGATAAATATAATCATTGCATGCATAATCATAATGATTATATAAATAACCATAAAGAGAGACGAGAAAAACATAAACGGATGCATAAATTGATGCATAAAAGAAGACGTTTAATGTATAAAAGAATGAGAGAATTATATTTTTTAAGCAAATATATGCATCATTTTAAGAGGATTACTTTAATAATAACCTTGGTTATTGTACTTTTTATGTTTAAAATAATTGGAATGAGAGCAACCACAATAATTATTACTTTAATTTTAGCAGTTAATGAATTTACTATTATTTATATGATAACTAGAGTGGAAAAAAGATTTGTTATCCCTATGGCTAAAGTTCAAGAAGGGGTTAGAAAAATATCTAGGGGAGATTATTCTTTTAGGATAGAAGGAAATTGGAGAAATGAAGTAGGAATATTAACTAGAGAGTTTAATAAAATGGCTAGTAAGTTGGAAGAGGGGGAAAAGCTTAAGAAGGAATATGAAAATAATAGAAAAGAGCTTATTGCAAATATTTCTCATGATTTAAAAACTCCTATAACATCTATAAATGGATATGTTGAAGGGCTTCTTGAAAATGTGGTTCCAGAGGAAAAAGTAGAAAGTTATTTAAAGACCATAAGAAGCAATGCAGCTTATATGAATAGATTAATTGATGATTTATTTTTATTTTCCAAGTTAGATATGCAGAAATTAGATTTTACTTTTACAAGAACTAATATTAAGCATTACATTGAGGATATTGTTGAAGAATTTACTTTTATGTTAGATGAAAAAGGAATAGGATTTTCATATTTAAATACAGTGAAAGATGATGTTTTTGTAAGCTTAGATGGAAAGAGATTATATAGATCTCTAAGAAATTTAATTGATAATGCTATAAAATATGGTGGATTTAAAGAGGACTTAGAGATTAAAATTAACTTAAGGGGAAATCGAGATTTTATTTATATAGATGTTATAGATAATGGACCTGGTATTGAGGAAGATAAAATAAATAATATATTTGATAGATTTTATAGAATAGATAAAGAGAGAACTAAAGATTTTACAAGTACAGGATTGGGGTTAGCCATTGCTAAGGAAATTATAGAAGCTCATGGTGGAAAAATATCTGTTGCAAGTAAATTAAATGATGGCAGTACATTTACTATAAAGTTACCTGTTGAACATGAGAAAAAGGATGTGTAGTTATGAAAGCAAAGAAAATATTAATTATAGAGGATGATTTAAATATAGCAGAACTTGAAAAGGATTATCTTGAAATGAATGGATATGCTGTAGAAGTAATTCAAGACGGAAATTTAGGATTAAAAAAAGCTATGCAAGGTATTTATGACCTAATAGTTATTGATTTAATGTTACCTAATAAAAGTGGATTTGATATAGTTAAAGAAATTAGAAAACAATTTGAAGTTCCCATAATCATAGTATCAGCAAGAACTGATGATATAGATAAAATAAAGGGGTTAGGTTATGGAGCTGATGATTATTTAACAAAGCCTTTTAGTCCAACAGAGCTTGTGGCTAGAATAAAATCTCACATATTAAGATATGAAAGATTAACAGGAAAAAAATTAAATCATGAAATAATAACAATAAAAGCTTTAGAGATACATACAGATTCACATAAAGTTTATGTTAGAGGAAAGGAAATAATATTAACCACAAAGGAATATGAACTTTTATTATTTTTAGCATCAAATCCTAATATAGTATTTACTAAAGATCAGTTATTAAGTAATATATGGGATGACAATTATTTTGGGGATACTGCAACAATTGCAGTTCATATACAAAAGCTTAGAAAAAAATAGAAGAGGATTCAACTAACCCTGAATATATAGAAACTATATGGGGTACTGGCTATAGATTTAATTCTTAAAAGGACTGCCTTATGGCAGTCCTTTTAATCATATTTTTCTAGCTTGTTGCTGATATTTTTCCAGTGACAAGGAGATAAATTGATAGTAAAGCTCCCCAAATTATGATTATGGCTATTAAGGTTTCATACCATTTAGAAAATAGTTTTTCTCCTTGTTCTTTTTTATTCCATCCGTAGAATACAAGTCCAGCTGCAAATAATATAAGGTTAAGTAAGATATACTTTAAATTATCAGCATATAATAGCCATATTGTATAAATAAGAGCTATGGATGCTATTATCATATCTTTTATTTTTAATAATTTAATTCCAGTTTTTTCTGTAAGGGCTGCCTTAAAGGAATAAAGAGCACTTAAAAAATACGGGATTAATACTGCTGTAGAAGCAATTGAATAAAGAACCTCATAACCACTATTAAAGAAATAGGAGAATAGAAGCCAAGCTTGTGTGAATCCAGTTGTCAGTATTAATGACCAAATAGGTGTTCCATTCTTATTTTCTTTAGCTAAAAATTTAGGCATAAGCTTATCAGTAGCAGTTGAATAAGGCATTTCAGCTGTTATTATAGTCCAACCTAAAAGTGCTCCAAGTATTGAAATTATAAGACCTATGTTTATAAGTATAGCTCCCCATTTTCCTACAGCATATTGAAGAATATAAGCCATAGAAGGATCATTTAATTTAGCAATTTGCTCTCTGTTCATTACTCCAAAAGAAATTATAGTGACTAAAATATAAATAACCATTATACTTATAAGACCCATTACCGTAGCTTTTCCAACATCACTATTTTTATTAGCTCTTCCAGATAGTACAACGGCAGCTTCTATACCACCAAATGCCCAGAGAGTAGCAATCATTGTATTTTTTACTTGTCCAAAGATAGAGCCTAAAGAACTAGTTCCATAAAACTCAAAGCTAAGATTTTTCATGTGGATAGCAATAAGTCCAATAATTATAAATATAAAAATAGGTATTATTTTTGAGATAGTAACTATTATATTTACAAGCAAAGCTTGTCTAACACCCTTAAGAATTAATAATGTAACTAACCAAATTAATAGAGAAGCAGCTATTATAGATGCTAAATTATTTCCGTTAGGATTAAATATATTAAAGAAATAAGATAATGAACCAAATACTAAAGTAGCATAAGCAGCATTTCCAAAGGTAGAACTTAGCCAATAAATCCAAGCTGCATTAAAGCCCATATAATCACCAAAACCATCTTTACTGTATCTATAAATTCCATTTGTAAGGTCGGGTCTTTTTCTTGATAAGCTAGAGTAAACAAAAGCCAGAGAGAAAATTCCAATTCCTGTTATGATAAATCCTAATATAATAGCAAATAATCCAGCATCTTGTGCAAGTTGAGATGGTAAGCTAAAAACTCCACCACCAATGACTCCACCAATAACTAGAGCAGTAAGACCGAAGAGACCTAATTTTTTTTCTTTCATTTTTTTCATCCTTTCAAAATTTAATCTTTAGTAAGTTTTTAATATAGTCAGAATATTCTGATTATTTTAAAGTCTACGAGATGATAATTTTTAGCTATGGGTAATTTAGGGTATAAAAAAACTTCCACCTCTAAATTATTTATTTAGAGGCAGAAGTAAAATTCCGCGGTTCCACTCTAATTATAATTACAGTGTTCTAAGAGAACTAGAATTAATTCACTCCTAGCAATATATAAGTGAATTTTATACTATAATTACATCTTTAATTCAGGTACCAACATACCTTAACTCTATAACGGGAGTTCCCGCTACCGTCTACTGTGATTTCGAGGTAGAGCTCAAAGAGGCATTCACAAAATTTCCATTAAAGATTCCTTACAGCCTAGGGGAATCTATCTCTGATAATTTTCATTTTGCTACTGGTTCTTTTCATAGCTTTTTAATTTCTCGTGATTAATTGGTTTTATAATATATTAATATAAAATAGTTGTAAAGAAATAAATTTTAGTAATTTTATCATAATTAATATATTTAAAAGGTTGATTTTATTAAAAATACGAAATAAAAAATGATAAATTAATAAAAAAATGCTTTAAAAGAAGAAAATAAGAAAAAATAAAGAAGTTCTAACATTTCTTTTATAATAGTTATTAAAACTTTTAAAATCCTTGAATTAAAATAGGATTAAATAGTTAGTTAACATAACTTTTAATTAGAAATGAAGAACTTCTAGATTATTAGTAATTTTAATTACAGTATTTAATTATTTAGTAATTTAATAGTTATATTATTTAGAGTTTGTGTAATTATTGATAGATAAAAAGTATATATCTGTCAATAAAATATTATTTATATTCAAAGATAGTTTTATTTTGAAGAGCACGTGGATATTACTTTATATGTATTGTATATAGTATAATTAATTATTTTACGCTCATTTCCCAAAGGACCATTCTTCCGCGATATGTTGGCATTTCATCGCCTTCACTTAGAGTTCTGTATTCATGAGTACCAATTAATTTCCATAGTCCACCTTTTAGACATTTTTCACCTGTTGCTAATCTGATATACATAGAAATCACTCCTTTTTAATAATTAAATTTAACCATATATTCAGTCTCTGGTATTTACAATTTAAATCAACTTAAAAGAGATTTAAATGCTTTAATTTAATTTGTAAATAGTTTTATTGACCTTATGTATACATCATAATAAATATAATATTAAATTACAAATTACTTTATTTTTTATTTTTTAGTGAGAAGTATATATTCATTTAAAAAGTATATTTATAAATTAGATAGAAATATTTAACTTAATAAAACATTAACAAATGTAATGGTAAATTAATATTTAATGCAAAACTAAAAAATAAGTTTATTTATACTAGTAGTGGTATTAAGCATAAGAAGAGTAAGTAAATTAGTATTATTAAGAGGAAATAATAAAATAATAAAGTAACTTAAAAAATATTATAATTAAAAAAATAAGTGACTATTATTATTATGATAAGTATAAAAATACATAATTAATAATAAAAAGTGCATATAAAGTAAATTGTTTTATATTTTAGAAGTTTAAATTTAATATGCGCATAAATTAAAAACTAGAATTATATTTAATTTATTTTGGCTTTAAACTCAAACATTAAATTCTGTTATTTAGAATATTTGTATTTATTATACAATTATTAAAGCATACATATATAGGAATTATTAATAATTTAATGTTATTTAAATTCATTAATTTTTTATTAATAGAATTTCTTGCAAACTTTTTAAGGGCTGATTAGTATATGTAATACTTATCTAATTTTGAAAATATATATTTAGAATGGAGAAGTTAAATTTTTTTATCTGATAACTAGGGCTAAGTATTCAGATGGAGTCAAAACTTCACCTAAATTAAGTGTACGTTTATAAGATTGAATAAAGTTTGGAGCGATGATATTTTCATGATTAAAAAGCTTAAAGCAGAAAAGAATATATTAAAAATATCAATGATTTTATGTGGAGTGTTTATAATTGTTGAAACTATAATTTCTATAATAAGCAAATCACAAGCAGTTCTCATGGATGCTGTCTATGATGGAACTGAATTTATGATGCTTATTATTTCTATGAGATTAGTACCTATGTTGTACAAACCTTTAAATGAAAAACATCCTTATGGTTATGGACAATTTGAATCTATATTTGTTGTTTTAAAAAGTTTTATAATGATTGCTGTTACTATTGGATTAATAATAAATAATATACAAATAATTATTAGTGGAGGAAAGATTGTTGAATTTGACTTTATAGCTGGCTTTCAATTAGTTGTTGCTTTTGTGAGTATTTTTGTTGTTTTATTTATGAAAAAAGGCAATAAAAATATAAATTCTAAATTTATTGAAATGGAGTTAAATGGATGGATTGTAGATATAGTATCTAGTTTAGGGATGGGAGTTGCATTTTTAGTTCCTATAGTTTTTCATGATTCTAATTTTGTAAAATTAATTTATCCTTATATAGACCAGGTAATAGCTATATTGCTAGCAATATTTATGTTACCAATGCCAATAAAACTTCTAATACCAGCTTTTAGTGATATGTTTTTATTTGCTCCAGAGAATGAGACTATGGAATTAATAAAAGAAAAAACAGAAAATATTTTAAAAAGGGAAAAATTAAAAAATACTACTTTTGATGTTATAAGAACAGGAAGGAAAATTTGGATATCAATATATTTTGAACCTAGAGAACATTGGATAGCAGTTTTATACATTGAAAGAATTCAAAAAGAAATAGAAAAAGTATTAAAAGAGGAATTTGGAGATGTTTATGTAGAATTGTTACCTGATATAGGCTAAATGGATGATTAAAAGCTATATATTTGGAGCTTATGAAAGAGTATATTCTAGTTAAAATCACAAGATTAATTATAAATATTGACGAATAAATATTATTTTTTCTTGAATATTTTTTTTTTAGATGATATGATTTGAGTAAAGAAAAATAAATAAGACAGTTCGAAACCATCCTGTCTATAAATAAAACTAGGACCCAAGAATATTAATGAAACCTATTAATATGCTAATAGGCGTTTTTTTGTAAAAAATTCTTTCATTAATACTCTTATTTTGTGGTTCACTTTTATTTATAAGGGCAGCAATGCTCTTTTTTTATTGTGAAAAAAAAGAGTAAGCAATTATAAAGTATAAGGAGAATAAATATGAGTTATTTATTAGAGTGTGAAGAAAGTTTTGATTCAAGTCATTTTTTAAGAGGGCATAATGGGAAATGTAGAAATCTACATGGACATAGATGGAGAGTAAAGTATGGATTAAAAGCTGAAAAGTTAATTGAAGGTGGAAGTTCAGATAGTATGATAATAGATTTTACAGATATTAAAAATATCATAAAAACCTATTTTAATAACTATGATCATGCTTTAATTTTAACTGATTATGACCATATGACAGCAGAAGAAGAAAACTTTGTTAAGGCATGTGAAGCTATGAATTTTAGAATGGTGAAAATTCCATGCAGAAGTACTGCTGAAAATATGTCAAAGTTATTCTTTTATGAAATGGAAGAGTTATTAAATAAAGAGCTTAAAGAAAAAAACTTTAAGGTTGATTATATAACAGTTTATGAAACTCCTAATAATGCTGCAACTTATAGGGAGGACATATAAATGAGAGTGGTAGAAATATTTCAA
Source organism: uncultured Sarcina sp. (assembly GCA_963557775.1). GTDB lineage: Bacteria > Bacillota > Clostridia > Clostridiales > Clostridiaceae > Sarcina. The sequence goes on along the minus strand of CAUWDH010000012.1, from coordinate 33,238 downwards.
AGTATAGATGGAGAAGCCAATAGAGTTGGAACTCTTACAAATTTTATAAGATTAGCTGGATGTAATTTAAGGTGTAGTTATTGTGATACAGATTATGCCTTAGAAAAGACTCAAGGTGAGGAAATGTCCATAGAAGAGATAATTTCTAAATTAGATAAGGATATTAAAAATGTTACCCTAACAGGGGGAGAACCTCTTTGGAACAAAGAAAATTCAAAGGCTTTATTAAGAGAATTAGTTAATTTAGGTTATAATATAAGCGTAGAAACTAATGGTTCAATAAATTTAAAAGAGTACATAGATGAATTTCATAATGTTTCTTTCATAGTTGACTATAAAGGGCCATCTAGTAAAATGGAACAAACTATGGATATGGAAAATTTCAATATTTTAAGACCTATAGATTGTGTTAAGTTTGTAGTTGGAAGTAAAGAAGATTTAGAAAAGATGAAAAATATTTATAGTACTACAAAATTATCAGAAGGAAAAAGTGAAATTTTTGTAAGTCCTGTATTTGGAGATATTGAGCCTAAAGAAATAGTTGAATTTTTACTTGAAAATAAATTAGTTGATATAAGAATGCAAATTCAAATGCATAAGGTAATTTGGGATCCTATGATGAAGGGAGTTTAATATGGACAATATTTGGAATAATGAGGAAAAGGCTAAAAGAGCAGAAGAGCTAGTTAGAGAATTATTAGAATTAGTAGGTGAAAATCCTGATAGAGAGGGACTTAAAGAAACTCCTAAAAGAGTTGTTGGAATGATGAAGGAAGTTCTAGAAGGAACAAACTATACTAATGAAGAAATTGCAGAAAAGTTTGGAAAATGTTTTGGTGAAGATTATGAAGAAAAATCATCAAGCGGAATGGTAGTTATGAATGATATTCCTATATTCAGTTTTTGTGAACATCATCTAGCTTTAATGTATAACATGACTGTTACTGTAGCCTACATTCCTAAAAAGAAAGTAATTGGTCTTAGTAAAATAGCAAGAATTGCTGACATGGTTGGAAAAAGACTTCAATTACAAGAGAAAATAGGTAATGATATAGCAGAAATAATAGCAATGGCAACAGATTGTGAAGATGTTGCAGTTTTAATAAAAGGTGAACACTCATGCATGACTGCAAGAGGTATAAAGAAACCAGGAACAGTAACTAAAACAAGTACATTTAAAGGTAGATTTAAAGAAGATATGCTTTTAAGACAAGAGTTATTAATGAATTCTCAAATTTAGTTAGGAGTGATTTTTTATGAATAAAGATAAAGCACTAGTAGTTTTTAGTGGAGGACAAGATAGTACAACTTGTTTATTTTGGGCAAAGGAAAGATTTAAAGAGGTTATAGCAGTTTCTTTTGACTATGGACAAAAACATAAACAAGAATTAGATTGTGCTAAAGAAATTTGTAAAAAATATGGAGTTGAGCACTATATATTAGACTTAGCTTTATTAAATCAACTTGCGCCAAATTCTTTAACAAGAGTTGATATTGAAGTTGATAAAGAAAAGCCAGAAGGAGAATTACCAAATAGCTTTGTTGATGGAAGAAACCTTTTATTCTTAAGTTTTGTAGCAGTTTTAGCAAAACAAAAAGGAACAGGAACAATTATAACAGGTGTATCACAAAGTGATTTTAGTGGATATCCAGACTGTAGAGATGTATTTATAAAATCATTAAATGTAACATTAAATTTAGCAATGGATTATGATTTTGATATATTAACACCATTAATGTGGATAGATAAAGCTGATACATGGAAAATGGCAGATGATTTAGGAGTTCTAGAACTTGTAAAAAATGAGACATTAACTTGTTACAATGGAATAAAAGGAGATGGATGTGGAGAATGTCCATCATGTACTTTAAGAAACAATGGATATAAAGAATTTTTAAGAAGATATAAAAATAATTAAGTTTAGTCCTATTTATAGAAGATAGGGGTATTATAACCTCTATCTATGAGAGCAATTTGAAAGGTGGTACAAGATATGTCAGCAGGAAGAAGTAAAGAAGAATTAGAAGGCGTAACTCTATTAGGAAACAAAGGAACTAAGTATGAATTTGGTTATACTCCAGAAGTTTTAGAAACTTTTGAAAATAAACATCCAGATAATGATTACTTTGTTAAATTTAATTTCCCAGAGTTTACAAGCCTTTGTCCAATAACAGGTCAACCAGACTTTGCAACAATTCATATATCATATGTTCCAAATGTAAATATGGTTGAAAGTAAATCATTAAAATTATATTTATTTAGCTTTAGAAATCATGGAGATTTCCATGAAGATTGCATGAATATAATAATGAAGGATTTAATAAAAGTAATGGATCCTAAGTATATAGAAGTATGGGGTAAATTTACTCCTAGAGGAGGAATATCAATAGATCCTTATTGTAACTATGGTAAACCAGGAACTATGTGGGAAAAAGTTGCTTTTGATAGATTAGTAAATCACGATTTATACCCAGAAAAAATAGACAATAGATAATTGACACCCCAAATCTTCGATTTGGTATTAAAAACTCTATGTAGATTTGTAAAACATATCTATATAGAGTTTTTTCTTAGTTTAAAGTATTATATTTTATTTTAAAATTTTTTGATAAGAATTATACAACCGCTTACCTTTGAATATATACCACTTGTATAAATACACCTAAATATAAATATTTTAGATATATAATATATTAGAAGCTTATATAAGGAGATGAATAATATGGATATTAAATTTATTTATAATGATACATTTACAAATAATTTTTATTACTATTGTTTTGTTATAGCATTTAGTGTATTTGTACTATCAGAAATATTTATATATTGGAAAAGTAGAAAAAATTCAATTGGAAAGTATAAAGGTGACAGAGGATCATTATATTTGATTGTATTTGGTGTATGGTTTATTATTTCTATGAATTTTTATTGGACTATTATAAATAAATTATTACCAGAATATGTTGAATTAGTGGGGATTTTTATGATTTTAGTAGGAATATTTATAAGAAATTATTCAGTACATTTACTTAGCAAAGGATTTACACTTTCAGTTTATGTAGGAAAAAATCAAAAAGTCATAAAAAGAGGGTTTTATAAATATATTAGGCATCCTGCTTATTTAGGAGGTATTATATCTATTATTGGGATAACAGTAACATTTAGAAATATATTTAATATATTTTTTTCAATTTTAGTTTTAATTATTATATATGGTTATAGAATAAAGGTAGAAGAAGAAGCTCTTGTAAGAAATTTAGGAAAAGAATACATTAAGTATAAAGATGAAACAAAAATTATATTTCCCAAAATACTATAAATAAAGGTTTAAAAGTGAATTTTATTCTTTAGAAAATTAAACTAATAAAATAAATAGTGAGGTAGTATTTTGAAAATTGAGTTAGATATAAATAAGAAATATGATGAGACTTCTGTAGTAATAAAGTCTAAAAAACTTACAGAGGAAGTACTTGAAGTATTAGAAAAACTTAAGAATGAGAAAAGTAAAAAATTTCTTGGAAAGAAGAATGATAAAATATATTTTTTAAATCCAAGTGATATTATTTGTTTTTACAGTAATGAACAAAAAATACTTGCAGATACAGATGAAGGTAGTTTTGAAGTGAAAATGAAGTTATATGAGATTGAAGAGAAACTTGAGAATATGTCATTTGTTAGATGTTCAAAGTTTGCTATTGTTAATATTGAAAAAATTAATAATATTGAATTATCTTTTGGAGGTAGTCTTATTATAAATTTAGTAAATGGTAAACGGGAAAGTATATCTAGGAGATATGTTAAAAAAGTTAAAGAATATTTGGGAATGGAGGGAAAATAAATTGAGTTTATTTAAAGAGTACATAAAACGATTTTTAAAGGGAATACCAATTGGGGTTTTTATAGGACAAATATTTATTACTATTTCACTATGTATTTTTAAAAGTACAATAGTATGGAATGATTTACTCTTTGAAAATATAGCATTTGGGCTAATGGGTGGATACTTTTATGGAACATCAATCATATATTTTATAGATAGTTGGAGTATATTAAAGCAAAATATAGTTCAATGGATAATATTTCTACCGTTTTTTCCTTTAGCATGGATTTTAGGTTGGATTCCTAGAACTATGTATAGTGCAATTGGATTTATTATATTATATTTTATATTTATCTTTATAATTTGGTTTTATTATAAAAAAAAGTATAAGAATTATGTTAATGAGATGAATGAAAGTCTTAAAAGAATAAGAAATAAATAGATATTATGATAATTAGAAATATTTTTGCAATTTTAATGTAAATATTGGAACTAGTTATAGCTTTATAATTTAATTATAGGGGTTAGGAAAAGAGGAAAATTCTAATGAAAAAAGCGTTAATTGGAATAGTAATTGCAGTTGCTGGTATCTGTTGTGTAGCAGGTGGATATTATTATGAAATGGTAGGGCATAGTGGAGAGCAATCTAGCTTATCAGTTTCGAATGTGGGAAATTCTATAAAGAAAAGTAACTTAGCTAAGAACGAAACCAAAAGTAATAATGCACTTTTAAGTAAAAGCAATAGTGTACTTTCAAATAATTCTAGTACAAAGAATGTAAGTTCTAATGAGAATAATTTTGATACATCCAAAGAAGGCAATAGCAATAATATAGCCAATGGTAGTGGCAATGAAGAAAATTCTAATAATACAGGAAGTGAAATTAATAGTAAGGAAAATTCAACTAAGAATATAAATAAAAATAATACTATGAGTAATAGTAACCAATTAAATGAAAACAGTAATAATAATATAACAAATAAAAATAGTAATACTCAAAATAATGGAGAAGTTAAAATTATAACACCTAATTTTAATTCAGGTTTTCCTTTAAGCACTGTTATTGTTGAGAATGGAACTGGAAAGCCTATTTCAAATAATGATTTAAATTATGTTATGAGACAGTGGATTTTACAATGGCAATATGGATATAATGGATTCTGCATGGCATATGGAGCTTTATGGGATTCTCAATGGCTTGATGCAATACCAAATTCAGAACTTATAAATGCATTTATAGAAGTGAATGGAACTAAAGCACTTAGTGAAAATATCACTGCAAATGAATTAAAGAAAGCATCAATAGCCTTTACTATTAAAGTAAATGAAGGTCCTATACCTTTTTCAACAGCACAAGCAACAAAATATATTCAACAAATGCTAGAACAACAAAATAATTATTGTAAAAAGACCAATCCAAAAGCTACAACACCAATAATAACTAGGGTAGTGCTTCATGCAGGAGAAAAAGGAGCTGGACTTTACTATGTCTATACTAAAGAAATGCAGGAGAAAGGATATAAGAATCCTTATTGGTATGTAGATACAAATACAGGATATGCTACAGGTGTTTAGAGATTATAATTATATAATTTTGAAGAAAAGAAAGTTATGTAACTTAAAAAAGTTATATAACTTTTTTACTTTTACAAACATTTTTATTTAAAATCTAAATATAGATTAATTAAGTTACAGATAGTATTAAATCTGCAATTTATAATTGTTATAAGATAACATTTTATTAAAATATCTTTATTCACAAGCAAAACATTTATTGTTATTATTGAAAATTGTCGGGGATTTTTTTATTAATGATAAATAATAGATTAGAGGTTTTTTGAAAATGAAAAAGACAATATTCACTAAAGATGAGATAGTATTTATAATACTTATAGGCTTAGCTTTAGGATTTAGACAAATTGCTATGAATTTAATTACTCCTTTTGTTGGAGTATATTGCAGTTCTTTAGCTGACGGAACTTTAACTTTAGCAGGAATAGCTTTAGGTATTTTTGGATTAACTCAAGGGTTATTTCAAATTCCTTTTGGTTCATGGAGTGATAAGTACGGATATAAAAAGATGATTTTAGTAGGGGTTGGAATAATGATAATAGGTGTTCTTATTGCTACTTTTGCTAATAATGCTTATGTATTTGTAGCAGCAAGAGCACTTCAAGGAGCAGGTGCTATAACTTCAGCTGGCTATGCTTGGCTTTCAGGAAGTATAAGTTTTGAAAAGAGGGCAGATGCTATAAGTATAGTTGGGGTAATTGTTGGAATATCATCAGCTTGTGCACTTGGTGGAGGACCTATATTAAGAGAATTTATGTCAGTAAGAGAATTGTTGATGTTATCATCTATAGTAATAATAATCATGTTTTTCTTGATTTTATTTTTCTTAAAGGATTTAGAAAAAGAGAAGAATAGAAATGAGGAAAAACAAGTAAAGGTGAAAGTAGAGAAGGGGGAAAGTAGTGCATATCTAAGAAAGATATTAAAAAATAAATGTTATTTAGGAATAATAGTAGTAGCTTTCATAAATGGTTTTGTTGGAATATCAGGAATGTTTATAATCCCTGAATATATAAGTAGAATAACAAGTATTCGAAACATGTGGATGGTATTTACACCAGCTATAATAATAGCTGTTGTCATAATGAGATTTTCAACAAGATTTATAAAGAGAGGATATGGAAAGGAACTGGCAGTTATAGCAACTTTATGTCTTCTAGGTGGAACTTTATTATTTTTAGGAAGTAGCAAAATAATATTTGTAGGTTTTGGAGCTTTAGTAATTCTTACAGGATATAATATATTATTTAGTTTAATACCAACTACAGTAAATTTAATATCTATAAACAAATTTAGAGGAGTAGCTAATGGAGCTGCTAATTTATCTTTTTATGTAGGTGATTTTATAGGAACAACAACTATAGGTGCATTATGGAACAAACATTCAAATTTAGCACTGTACATTTTAATTTTTGCATCATTTTTAGCAGTGTTATTTAGCATCTTTATAATACCTACATTTAAAAAAATACAAGAAGTTAAAGAAGATGTACAAGTAGCGTAAAATTATATTCATAACAGGAGAATTTATATAGCTAGGTAAAAAGCAAAGAGGATGTATCTGTAATTTGATACATCCTCTTTTTTAGGTTAAATAATTTTAGGGAGTGAGATTTATAGTCTATATATTAATCTCAAATTACTTTTCTCATTTCTAGAACTAAGAAATGTGAATTACTTTTAGCATTTATAGTTAAGTTTTCTTCAACTATTTCCATAGCATCTTTTTCATTAAGTTCAACAGAATTGATTATAGAGTCACCTTCAATTTGAACTAAGTATGCTTGTCTATTTTTATCAATATTAAAAGTAGCAGTTTTGCCTTGTTCTAAGTAAAGTGAGTAGATATTCATGTCTTGGTGAATTTTTATAGGAGCATCTCCTTTAGTTGATGAAACCATGTGAAGCCAGTTGTTAACTCTGTCCTCCCAATTAAATTTCATATCACCATAGTTAGGTTCATAACCAGTAGCATCAGGGAAAACCCAGATTTGAAGTAATCTTAAATCTTCATTTTCTTCCATATTAAATTCACTGTGATAAACACCAGTACCAGCACTCATGTATTGAACTTCTCCACGCTCAAGAGTACGCTCATTACCCATACTATCTTTATGAGTTAATTTACCAGAAACTAAGTAAGTAACTATTTCCATATCTCTATGTGGATGAGTAGGGAATCCACTTTGAGGTTGAATTAAGTCATCATTGATAACTCTAAGAGAACCAAAATTTATATTAAGTGGGTTGTAGTATTCAGCAAATGAAAAGTGGAATGAACTTTGAAGCCAACCTAAATTACTTTTACCCATGTTTTTATTGTCAATTTTTCTTATCATATATAAGACTCCTTTATATATAAATTTTAAAATATCATTAATTAGTGATATTTGAATAAAATAAACTTCTTATTTAGTATTTGTTAGTTATAATTTATTATTCCTTTACCCTATGGATAGCAAATAAATTTAATATTATTTAGCTATCCAAGTAAAAGGTAAAGAGAGTGTTTTCTTATTGTATTTTTTTTAATAATCTTATTAGTTCTTTTTTTTCTTCTTTGCTTAAGTTAGAAAAGCTATCATCAATATTTTTAAAATGGTCGGGAAGGATTTTATTTAGAAGTTCAATTCCTTTATCAGTTATTGAAATAAAAGAAGACCTTTTATCATTTGGATTAGGAATTTGTGTTACATATCCATCTCTTTTTAAATTTTTTATTACTACAGTGACATTACCAGAGGTTGTTAAAATGCCATTTATGATGTCGCAGATTGTTAAATCTCCTTTACTATAAAGAATTTCTAAAACAGCGAATTGACCTATGGTTAAGCCACTTTCTTTAATGGCTATTGCCTCCTTTTTAGATAGTCTATTATTAGCTCTTCTAAAAGCAATTAAAGCACCTAATGAAAGAATATTTTTATTTATATTACTTTTTTCCATGGTTTTATTTTATCACTAATTAGTGATAAATTCAAGAGGATTTTTAAAGGTGATAAATGGGAAAAATAATTTTAAATCATGACAATAATGGAATGAAGATAAGAGTATTACAGTCTCTAGTTATGAAATAATATTAAAATTGCTTTATAGAAATAATTATTTATTGTTTTTCGATAAAAAAATGTTGAGAATAATAAAAATAGTTGTTATACTAAAAGCAAATGAAAAATAAGTGATAGTGGGGGAAAACTAATGAAGAAAAACATTTTATATTCAAGTCCATTTATATTGGCTTTTCTTTGTATAGTAGCTTTTAATTTAATTGGAAGTAAGGTAATGCCAGATGGAACTCTTGTAGAGCCATTTTTCTTAATTCCTATAGCATATATGTTCTTTTTTATTGGAATTATTGGTTTGGTTGGAAGAGGAGTTTTCTTGATAATAGACCTTTTCAAAAATAAAAAGGTTACGAGATAGATATCTGACTAGATAAAAGGCAGAGAGGATGTATCTATAATTGATACATCCTCTTCTTACTTATAATTTTTAAAACACTACTTAAATAATAATATAATGTTAAAAGATTAAATTTACGATAAAAGTGTTTTTACATCTTTTATAAATTCTTCTACAGCATTTTCTTTTGTTGCCCATGAAGTACATAATCTTATGCAGCATTTATCATCACCCATTGAAGCCCAATAAGTAATGTCATAAAGTTCTTGAATTTTATTTAATAGTTCATTTGTTATTATAGGGAAAATTTGATTTGTTGTTGAATTGTTTAAGAATTCTATTCCAAGATTTCTAAGCCCTAAATTAAGTTTTGATGCCATTACATTTGAGTGTTTTGCTAAATCAAAAAATAAATTTTCTTTAAATAATTCTATAAATTGTATTCCTAATATTTTTCCTTTAGCCAGTAAAGCACCTCTTTGTTTTATGTAAAATCTAAAGTCTTTTTTTAGCTCAGGGTTGTTTATAATAATAGCTTCACCTATTAAAGCACCATTTTTAGTTCCACCTATGTAAAAAACATCTGTGTATTTACTTAAGTCTTCTAAAGTTAAATCATTTTCTTCTGAACAAAGAGCAGAACCAAGTCTTGCACCATCAAGGAAAAGGTAAAGGTCATTTTTCTTACAAAAATCATAGATATTTTTTAATTCTTCCTTACTGTAGATTGTTCCAACCTCTGTTGAGTTGGATATATAAACCATTTTAGGCTTTACCATATGTTCATCAGTATGTTCTTTTAATATTTCTTCTATATCAGCAGTTCTTAATTTTCCATCATCTCTAAGTTTTCCAGCACAAACTTTATGTCCTGTTGCTTCAATAGCTCCAGTTTCATGAACATTTATATGTCCAGAACCAGTAGCAATGACAGCTTCAAAAGGTCTTAAAATTGATGAAATAACAATTAGATTTGCTTGAGTTCCACCAGGTACAAAGTGAATATCAACAGACTCATTATTTAATTTTTTCGTAATTAAGTTTTTCGCACTTTCACAGTATTTATCATAACCGTAACCAGGAGTTTGTTCTAAATTACTTTCTATTAAAGAATTTAAAATAGAAGGATGAGCACCTTCACTATAATCATTCTTAAAACTATACTTTATATTATCCCTATTGCCATTCATAGAATATGACATATTTTTATTCCCTCCAATTGCAAGCTTATTTATTAAATTATAGCATTTTTTTGTGGAAAAATATAATTTTATGTAAATTTATTGATTATTCTTTGAGTTTGTTGCATAAATATGCCTATAATAATTCTATACATATATATAAAGTTAGCAATAATTAAAAAAAATTAATCTAAACTTAACAAGTACTTAATGAAAAAAGCTGTTAAAATATATATTATTAGGTATGTGGATAGATTTTTTAATCTGAAAGTTACTTAATATTAATTGCTAATTTTTTAAGAAAATTTAGGAGGTAACTAGTGAGATGTACGTTATAAATTTTATAAGGGGATTTTTCATGGCCCTAGCAGATAGTGTTCCAGGAGTGTCAGGTGGAACAATAGCTTTTATATTAGGGTTTTATGATAATTTTATAGACTCATTAAATTCTTTAACTTCTAAAAGTAGTAGTAGAAAAAAGAAAAAGGAATCTATAATTTTTTTATTTAAGTTAGGTATTGGTTGGATAGTTGGTATGGTACTTTCAGTAATATTTTTGTCATCAATATTTGAAAGTCATATATATGTCATAAGTTCAGTCTTTACTGGATTTATAATATTTTCAATACCACTTATAATAAAAGCAGAAAAAAATAATATTAAGGATAAATATGCTAATATAGTATTCTTAATAATTGGTGTAATAATAGTTGTTGCTATAACATATTTTAATCCATCATCAGCAGATGAGGGAATAAATTTAGCAATGTCAAAACTTTCAATAGGCACAATAATATATGTGTTTATATGTGGAATGATAGCAATATCAGCAATGGTTTTACCAGGAATATCTGGTTCAACACTATTATTAATATTTGGTTTATATGTACCAATAATAAGTTCCATAAAAGCAGTTCTAAAATTAGACCTACAATATGTACCAATATTAATTGTTTTTGGATTAGGAGTAATAATAGGAATATTAACAACTATAAAGGTTATTAAGTATTCATTAGCTAATTACAGATCACAAATGATATATTTAATATTAGGTTTAATGATAGGTTCAATATATGCAGTATTTATGGGTCCAACAACTTTAGAAGTACCAAAAGCACCAATGAACTTAAGTACATTTAACTTTATATACTTTATACTTGGTGGAGCATTAATATTAGGACTTGATAGATTTCAAGACATCTTAAAAAAGCAAAATAAGTAAAATAATATTTCCAATAATAAATAAAATTTTCAAAACTTAAGGGACTAGCTATAGTCCCTTAAGTTTTTTTATATAGTCAATATGGAAAATGTATAGTGAACTTAGTGCCTTTGCTTAATTTACTTTCTATGCTAATTTCTGCATTATAGTTTTTAATTATAGTTTTAGCTATGGATAAACCGAGTCCAAAGGATTTTGTATCTGTACCAGTTCTAGCTTTATCAGCTCTGTAAAATCTTTTTAAGATAAATGGTAAATCTTCTTCACTTATTCCTATACCATTATCAGAAAATTCTAGTGTTGTTTTTTCTTCAGTAGAATATAAGCTTATTGTGATTTCTTTTATTTCTTTATCATTATATTTTATAGCATTGTCTATAAATATAATTAAAAGTTGTTTTAAGTCATCCTTTTGAATTTTTATTAATATATCTTTTTCTATATTTAGATTAAATTTAATATTTGAATCTAAGATTTGATAATGTTCAATTAAATCATTAATCAAACTTTCTGGTGAAAGTAAAGGAACTTTTTTTTCAGTAAAATCTTCTTTTTCTTTTTTTGAAAGTACTAAAAGAGTATTTACCATATTATTTAATCTTTCTACTTCTTCAAGGCAGATATCTAAGGATTTTTCTAGTCTTTCTTTATCATTTTTTCCCCAACGTTTTATTAACTTTAAATGTCCTTGTAAGGCTGTTAATGGTGTTCTAAGTTCATGGGAAGCATCTGATACAAATCTACTCTTATCATTAAAAACATCTTCTAATTCATCCATCATAGAATTAAATATTTGGTTAACATCATCAAATTCATCTTTTACTTCTGAAATTTCAATTCTTTCTTTTAAATTGTTCTCTTGAATCTTTTTCATGGTTTTTGATAATCTACGAAGTTTTCTTACAAACCTCCTAGAAATATAAAGAGCCATTGAAATACTCAAAATTATTGCTAAGATTGTAGAAAGAACTAACAATGGTAGATAGCTTTCTAAGAATTCATCAAATCCTTTTATTGGTTGAATTATTTGAATCATATAATTAGTACCATTTACATATAGAGGAGAGTTTAATACAAGATATCTATTATATTTAATTAAGTAGGTATCTATGTATAGCCCTGTATTATAATCTTCATAGAAATATATTGAATTCCAATATTTAAAAGGTGTTTTATAAATTATATTTTTATTTAAATAAATTCTAAAGCTTTCATGATTTTTTTCCATTTCTGTATCTAATACTTGATATGATCCAGATAAGGTTTTGATATCTTCATTAGATGAAAGTATATATTGAATTTCACTATATCTATTTTTCAAAGTATTTCGTTGAGTTGAAATAAAAAAGTAATTTAAACTAAAAAGTTGAACAGCTGTGTAAGCTAGTAAAAGAAATATTGTAACTAAAGATGTACCAATAGCTATTTCAAGGGATATTGGAAGTTTTAATTTTTTTCTTATACTATTCATTAGGAACGCATTATATATCCAACAGAACGAATTGTTTGAATATATTCTTCTTTATCTTCAGTATTTAGTTTGTTTCTTAAATATCTAATATAAACATCTACAACATTGGTTTCAGGATCATAGTCATAACCCCATATATTTTCTAATAAAGTATCTCTTGATATTACAGTATCTTTATTTTCTATTAAAAATACTAAAATTTCATACTCTTTATTTGTTAAGGCAAGTGATTCATTGCCTTTTTTAACAGCACGGGAAGTTCTATCTATAACAATATCTTTAAATTTTATAATTAAATGATTATCAGTTTGAAGTCTTCTAAAAATAACTTGTATTCTAGCAAGAAGTTCTTCAATTGCAAAAGGTTTAACTAGATAATCATCAGCACCAAGTTGAAGTCCAAAAACTTTATCCATAACTTCTCCCTTTGCACTTAATATTAGTACAGGGGTATCTTTTTTTAATTTTAATTTTCTACAAACTTCAAAGCCACTTAAAGATGGAATCATTAAATCGAGAATTATTAGGTCATAATCATTATTGAGAGCTTCTATAAGCCCATCTTTACCATCATTACAGACTTTTGTTTTATATCCTTCATATTCAAGTTCCATCTCTAGGAAATCAGAAATGTTTTTTTCATCCTCAATTATTAGTATATTTTTCATTTTCTTTTCCTCCAAAGTAAAAAAAGTGTACCATACAGTACACTATAAAATCATAGATATATTTATTATTATATATTTAATTTCATAATTAATCTATTAGGCTTATAGAACTTAAAAACAAAATAGATTAATTACAAAACTAAATTAAAATTGAGATTTGAATTATAGGAATTTTCCTATAAATTAAGTGGTGAAATAATTATATTATTATTATATATTTATTTTAAAATATATTCATTGGAAGAGTATTAAATAAAGATTAGAAATCCTTAATAATAGAAAATTAAGGATAATTATAAGTAGAAATTTTATTATAAGAAATTCAAATAAATAAATTTAATATTATATTAGTAGGATATTAATAAAAAATATAAATAATTTTTATTTGTTAATAAAGATTATTTATAATAAATTATGAATTTGAGAAAAATATTTCTTTGATTTTACATAAAGAATACATAGATAATTGATAAGAATAATATGATATGATATTATATTATTCAAAGAAACGTGTCATATTTTAAAGTGTGAAATTAGTTTATCTGATAGCTAGAGGCTGTAATACTCCTATGTTCTACAGAAACTTAACTAGGAGATAAACAGACTCATGCTTCTAGATAACTACGACTAAGTATTCAGATGGAGTCTCAAAACTCCACCTAAATTAAGTCTACGTTTATGTGAAATATGTTGTTTTATAAAGTAAGATTAAGAGTATGGAGGAATAGATAATGGCTGCAAATAAAGTAATATGTCATTGTAAAAATGTTGATTACATAACAATAAGAAAGGCAATGATAGAAGGTGCTAGAACTGTAGAAGAAATACAAGAAAAAACAGGAGCAGGTACTGGATGTGGAAGCTGTATAGGGGAAATAGAAAAAATATTAGCTTCAGTATGTGGATGTAAAAATGTTTCACTTAAAGAAGTTGTAGATGCTGTTAATAATGGAGCAGATACAGTAGAGAAAGTTGGAGAAGTTACAGGAGCAGGTACAGGCTGTGGAAGATGTAAAGCTCTAATAGAAAATGTTATAGAAATAAAAAGATAATAAATAATTTAAAATTGTATTAAGGTATAAATTTACAATGCTTTAATACAATTTTTTTATATCAAAATCTAAAAAAAGAAAAATATTATTTTTACAAATAAAATAAGAAAATAAAAACATATAAGCTATTAATTATTAAAAAAAGTATTTAATAATGAATTTTTATAAAAATATATTGACTTGGAGTTAGCTTCAAGAGGTATACTATAAAACAAGAAGTAATTGAATAAACTAAAATAAAATAGAGTAATATGTTTTAGTTGATTTTGAGAATTATAAAAGATGGAGGTAACGAAAGATGAATAATTTTGATTTTTATAACCCAACTCATATAGTTTTTGGAAAAGATAGACTAGGAGAATTAAATAACCTAGTTCCAAAAGATGCAAGAGTACTTGTTACTTATGGTGGAGGAAGCGTTAAAAAATTTGGAACTTTAGGCAAGGTTTTAAAAGCTTTAGAGGGAAGAGAAGTTTTTGAATTTGGAGGAATTGAACCAAACCCAAGATACGAAACTTTAATGAAAGCTGTTAAAGTTGTTAAAGATGAAAATATAGACTTCTTACTAGCTGTAGGTGGTGGTTCTGTTATGGATGGAACTAAATTTATTTCTTTAGCATCACAATATGAAGGAAATGCCTTAGACTTATTAAGTGATAGAATGGCAGCTGCATCTTTAACTAAAGCATTACCACTTGGAACTGTTGTTACATTACCAGCAACTGGTTCAGAAATGAACTGTGGAGGAGTTGTTACTTCAGAAATCGGAAAAAGAGGATTTAGAAATCAATTAGTATTCCCTAAGTTTTCTATATTAGATCCAACATTAACATTTACTTTACCTAAAACACAAGTTGCTAATGGAATAGTAGATACATTTATTCATGTGGTTGAACAATACGTAACTTATCCAGCAGAAGGAAGATTCCAAGATAGAACAGCAGAAGGAATTCTTCAAACTTTAGTTGAAATAGGAAAAGCAACTATAGAAAATCCAGAAGATTATGACTTAAGAGCAAATCTTGTTTGGTGTGCAACAATGGGATTAAATGGTCTTATAGGAGCTGGTGTACCTCAAGACTGGAGTACTCATATGATGGGACATGAATTAACAGCAGCATTTGGAATAGACCATGGTAAAACTTTAGCAATACTTCAACCAACAATTTGGGATATGAGATTTGAGAAGAAAAAAGCAAAACTTGCTCAATATGCTGAAAGAGTTTGGAATATAACAATGGGATCAGAAGAAGAAAGAGCAAAATTAGCTATAGAAAAAACTAGAGAATTCTTTGAAAGTCTAGGAATAAAAACAAGATTAAGTGAGTATGGAGTAAAAGAAGAACAGTTAGATGCTGTTGTTGAAGCTTTAAAAGAGCACAAAATGACTAATTTATCAGAAACTGGTGATTTAACTCCTGATATTGCTTTAGAAATATATAAAGCATCATTATAAGATTAAAAAAATATTTTAATGAAAATACTAAATTTTTAGAAGAGCATCTCAAGGCAGACTTTTATCTGCTTTGAAGAGGCTCTTTTTTATTTTGAAAAATATTTTACTTTATTACAAATCTGTAATACTTCTTTAGAGTTAATTGTAATTTAAGAATTTTACTATTAATTCATGGAATTCTTATGGAAAGGGATGAATTAAATTTGAGTATTTTAGAGGTTAAAAATCTTTGTAAGACATATGGTAAGGGAGAAAACAAAGTTGATGCATTAAAAAATATTACATTTAATATTGAAAAAGGAGAATTTATTGCTATTGTTGGAGAGTCTGGTTCAGGAAAATCTACATTATTACATCTTTTAGGAGGACTTGATAAGGCAAGTAGTGGTGAAATTTTTATAGATGGAGAAAATATATTAAAGTTAAATGATGATAACCTAGCTATTTTTAGGAGAAGAAGTATAGGGTTTGTTTTTCAGTTTTTTAATCTTGTACCTATTTTAAATGTTGAGGAAAATATAAAGATTCCAGCACTTCTTGATAATAAAAAAGTAGATGATGAATATTTTGAAGAAATATTAAGAATATTAAAGCTTGAAAAAAGAAGAAAGCATATCCCAGCAGAATTGTCAGGAGGGCAGCAACAAAGGGTTTCTATTGCAAGAAGTCTTATAAATAAGCCAGGAATAATTTTAGCTGATGAACCAACGGGGAATCTTGATTCAAAAACTAGTAAGGAAATCATAGAACTTTTAAAAATTAGTAGTAAAAAATATAATCAAACACTTATAGTAATAACACATGATTTAAAAATAGCAGATAAAGCAGATAGAGTTATAACTTTAGAAGATGGAGAAATTGTGAGTATAAGAGACAAGAGAGGTGCTAGTATTGAAAACATATAAAGATATTACAAAAAGGTACCTTTTTGAAAATAGAGGAAGAACCATAACGACTATATGTGGAATAATTTTATCTATATCTCTTATAACTGCTATTATGTTTTTTGTAAAGGGAATACATCAAAGCTTTATAGATAGAGAAATTAATGCAAGTGGAGAATATCATATAGCATTTACAGGACTTTCAAAGGATGAACTTTCTAAAATGAGTGCACATCCAGGAGTTAAAAATGTAGGATTATTTAATAATTTAGGTCTTATAGTTGCAAATAATGGTGAGTATGATTATAAGTTTTCATTAAATGAAGTAACAAGTGGAGAAGAGCACTTATTTCCTTATGATATATTAGAGGGACGTTTTGGAAAAGATGAATCTGAAATAGTTGTAGATAAGATTACTATAAAAGAAATGAGGAAATTTATAGGTGATAATGTAACTATAGAGGCTAATGGAAAAAAATCTAATTATAAGATTGTTGGAATAATAGATAATGAAGCACTTAATGAAGCAAAAAAAGAGGGCAGTATAATAATATCAAAAAGTAATGTTTCATTAGGAGCGGAAACCTTAGTAGCTTTTGAAGGACATTTAAAGGGATTAAGAAAGACCTTAAATGAACTTCAAGTTATGACAACAAAAGAAGGAAATGAAAATAGGTATTATTTATCTTATATTGGTGCAGGAAAAGATATAAAAAGAAATGCAGCCATAGTATCAATGGCAATAATTATAATTTCCCTTGTTATAGTAAGTACAGTATTAGTTATAAAAAATTCCTTTTATATAAGCATAGTTTCAAGGCTTAAGGAATTTGGACTTTTAAAAGCTATAGGGGCAACCACAAAGCAACTTAGGTCTATGATTATAAAAGAAGCTAATATTATTGCATTAATATCAATTCCTTTTGGGTTATTCTTTGGAACTATAGCTATAATAGTTGTAGAAAAAGTTTTATGGATGATGTCTGAGCAAACTTTAGTAAATATTAAAATAGAGTGGTGGATTTTAGCTATAGCAGCTATTTTAGGATTTATAACAACTTATATATGTGCTTTTCTTCCTACTTTAGAGCTTAAAAAAATATCATCTCTTGAAGCAATTGATAATAGAAATGGAATAAAGAAAGAAAATATAAAAAGAAGAAAATATAGTTTTATAGAAAAGTTTTTTAATATAAGAACTGTAATAGCTTATAGGAATATAAAAAGAAATAAAAGAAGGTATAATTCTACTATTTTAGGTCTTACTATAAGTATGATAATATTCATTGTTTTTTCTAGTTATATGGGAATTGTTATAAATAACACTTTAGGATATACAGAGGCTAGTTTAGATGTTCCAGATATAACAACTTATGTTTATAATAATGAAAAAAGTAAAGTAGATTCTTTATTAAATGAGCTTCATAAGATTAAAGGCATAAGTATATTTGAAAAAAATAGTTTAGGTACAGGATTTTTAATGCAAATAATTAAAAAGTATAATCTTAATAAAGAAATTTTTAATGAAGATAATAATTATATGTCAAGAAGAGAATTAAATAAGGACTATGATATTATTGCTCCAACCATTTATAGCATAAATTTAAATGATGATATAATGTCTATTTTAGATAAGTATGTAATTGAAGGTAAAGTAAATTCAGAATATATGAAAAAAAATAATGGAATTATACTAGTTAATGAGAGACTTCACTATCTTGATAATAAGTATAGGGGAAGGTTTTCAAATTTAAAAGTTGGAGATAAGGTATATTTAGATAATTATGAAAATATTAAATTTGATGAGTCTGGAAATATTAAAGAGTATAAAAAAGAGGGAATAAAGGAATTTGAAGTGGTTGCAATAGTTAGTGAACTTCCAAAGGGATTAGAAGAGTATGATTACGTAGTGCATAATGATAGTTTAAAAGAACTTTTGGGTCATAGCTATAATGAATACTTAAAACCTGATAGTATTCAAATAAGAATTAAAGATTATAACAATAAGGAATCCATACGCAATAATATTAAGAATATATTTGAAAAATATAGTATTAATTATTACGATGAAAAAGAGGCTATGAAGCAAAGTAATGAATTTATAAATCAAATTAAATTTTTAGTCTATGGATTCATAATTGTTTTAGGGCTTATAAGCTGTACTAATATTTTTAATACTATGTCTACTAATATAATTTTTAGAAGAAGAGAAATTGCTTCTCTTAGAGCAATTGGGATGAGTAAAAAAGAAATAAGAAATATGATTATGAAAGAAGGAGCTTTATATGGAATTATAAGTTTAATTTATGCAACTATAATAGGAACAATAATAAACTTTATGTTATATAGGAATCTCATAACAATAACTAATTTTAAATTTGTTATACAATTTGATGTAATATTATTTATTGGTATAATTGGAACTTTGGTAGGCATCATAGCATCCTTAATACCACTTAGAAAAGTAGATCATGCATCTATTGTAGAAGATTTAAAGAGTGAATAAGGTTTTACTTAAATTAAGGTGCTGATTTGATGCAGCTCCTTTTTTTATTTAATTTTAAATTAAGTCTTAATTTATATTATTTTAACAGTATACTCAGGAAAAATTTGTTATTATTAAAATAGGGAGTAATGTAATTAAGGGGGGAGGACAATGAGTGAGATTTTACTTTTAGAAGATGATGATGCACTTGCTATGGCAATAGAGTTTAATTTAGTAGATGAGGGTTTTAATGTAAGTAGAGTAGGAACTGTGAAGGAAGCAAAGGAGAAGTTTTCTGAAGAGTTTCAAATGGTACTTTTAGATGTTATGCTTCCTGATGGAAGTGGATATGATGTATGTAAGTATATAAGGGAAAAAAGTAATGTTCCTATAATATTTTTAACTGCTTGTGATGATGAAGTTAATGTTGTTTTAGGTCTTGAAATAGGAGCAGATGATTATATAACGAAGCCTTTTAGGGCAAAAGAACTTATTACTAGAATGAAGGCAAATATAAGAAGATATAAATTATCATCAGGAAGAGGAATTATAAAAAGTGGTGATTTAGAAGTTAATATAAATAGCTGTACCTGTAGTATTAGTGGGGAAAATTTATCATTAACTCCAGCAGAGTACAAGCTTCTTTTAATATTTTTAAAAAATCCTATGAATGTTCTTAGTAAATCACAGCTTCTAGATAGTCTTTATGATTATGATATGTCTTTAGTAGATGATAAAACTCTAGCTGTTTACATAAGAAGACTTAGAGAAAAGATAGAATTAGATTCAAGCTCTCCTAAATACATAGTGAATAAAAGAGGCCTAGGTTATATATGGAATAAAAATGTAACAAGGCATTAGGAGGAGAAAAGTGGATATTTTTGAAAATAAGGAATTTATAAAGTCCTCTAAGAATTTTATAATTTTGGGTGTTATAGCTTTAATTTTTATTAATATAGGTAACTTATATATTTCAACAACATATAAGAAGTCTTTTATAAATTATCAAAGCAGAACTACGGCAGTTATTTTAGATTTATATCCAGAAGCTGAAGAGGCTGTTGTGAAAGCTATTACTAAGGGGCAAAATATAGAAAGTGAAAATAAGGGAAAAGCTATTCTCAATAAGTATATGTATAATGAAAATATTAAAAATAGCTTTTTTAACGATATTATAGGAGTAGGGAAAAAGTGTTTTTACTTGTTGAATATTTTCGTATTAGCTTTATTATCATTAGCTATGTTTTTAAATTATAAAAGCCATAAGAAAATTTATGAAAAAATAAGTCTTATTGAGAAGTGGGTTGATAATTTATTAATTAATAAACAGCAATTTAAAATAACTAATGTAGAATCAGGAGAAATATCAAAATTGCTTATGTCTATTAATAAAGTTAATAGAATTGTATGGGAAAGCCTTGAAAATGTAAAAAAAGAAAAGAAATTTCTAATTAATCTTTTATCTGATATATCTCATCAACTTAAAACTCCTCTTAGTTCTATAATGCTCAATAATGAACTTTTATGTAAGAGGGAATTTAATCGTGAAATGCAAATTAAAGTTTTACATAGTAATGAAAAACAACTTGTAAGAATGCAAACTCTTGTGGAGAATCTTTTAAAACTTGCAAAGTTAGATGCTGGAGCTATAAAATTCAAGAATGAAAATATTCCAATAAAAGAATCAGTTATAGGAGCAGTAAGTCATTTAGAAAAAATTGCTGAAAGTAATAAAGTTACTATCAATATTAGAGATGAGAGTAAAGATAATAGAAATCTTTATTATGATAAGTTTTGGATGGAAGAAGCTTTTTTAAATGTCATTAAAAATTGCATAGAGCATTCCTATGAAGAAGGAGAGGTAACTATTATTATAAGAGAGGAAAATATTTTTACTAGAATAATAATTGAAGATAAGGGAGAAGGAATACATAGTGATGAAATTGATTATGTATTTAATAGATTTTTTAAAAGTAGTAGAAGCAAAAAAAGAGATAGCGCTGGTATAGGTTTAGCATTAGCCAAAACAATAATTGAAGGACAAAATGGAAGTATAAGTGTAAAGAGCAAAATTGGTATGGGAACTAGATTTGAAATAGTACTATTACAAAGTTATTAAAAATTTATTGATTATGTTATAAATTCAAATATTTATGATAGGAGAAGATGAAATGTTAAATTATTCAAATTTAGAAAAGGAAAATAAAGCTTTTTTTGATAATTATTATATTAAGTACTATAACATTAGGAATAAAAATATATAATCTTACTTTAGGTAAAGGTTCAGTATTAGATGTAAGTTTCAGTGTTGCAGGACATTTTGTAAAAATAATAATTATGGTAGTTCTATACAATAAATGTATCAAACCTTTGAAGGAATTTATTGATGGGCATAATGAGGAATCTATAGAGAGTTAAATATAAGTAAAAAAGATAGATAAGTATTTAAGCCATCTTTTGAAGTTAAGTTTGAAAGATGGCTTTATTTTTTTCATTAATACATTCTATATATTAATAATTTAAGTATAATATAAGCTAGGTATAGTAGTAGAAAAGCTTCAAAAGCATAGACTATTAGATTTGTCATTTGTGTATCCCCCTTGATTAAAAATGTATAAAAAGATTATAGTTTTAATTAAATATTATGAGGTTATTAAATTATTACATTAAATTAAAAAAATTTAATATATAAATATATTAAGAAATAAAAGTTAACAATTAATGAATAAAACGATTTGTGCCTTGTTATTATGGAATTTTTTGTAGTCACCATTGATGTGATTGTGGGGAATTTGGAGACTGTGGATGTGATTAGTTGGAATTTTAAAATAAAAGTATTTAAATAATATAGAAAGAGGGGATAGAAAATTTCTAGCCCCCTTTCATTATTTTATATTAAAATAATTTTGATTCTAATTCAGTTGATATTCCTATATTGTATAAGTATGAATTTGCAATTTCATTTAAAAAAGCATTTTCTGTTTCAGCATTTAAATTTAGAGAAGATAACTTTATTCTATAACCAAAAACATAGTCTTTTATATCTGTTATTTCTGGAAATTTGTAATAGTTTAATCCAGAATCTTCTTGAATATAATTTTCTTTTACTATTTGATATATAGTTCTTCCTCCAAATAAATCTGCTAAAAATCTAGTATAAGCATGAGCAACAATTAAAATTGGATTTTCTTTTGAAATTTTCTCTATTCTTGAAATAAAAGCTTTAGTTGAAGCTAAAAGTTCTAATTCAGTTGCTTTATCCTTTAAGATGTATTCTACATCTTTTTTTAATAGTTCAGAACGATATAATTCTGGAGTAACAAAAGGTTTTATGTCAGGTAAATCTTTAGAATTTTCAAGGGCATTTTCTATAGCTTTGTACACAGCCATGTAGTTAAATAAAAATTCTGCATATGTCTCTTTAGAAGCATTTCCATCTGTAAGTCTTTTATTAAACCCTGTTGATTCAGCAGCTTTATGTAAGTTTTTATTGTTTTCTCTTATTTTTGATGAAAAATCTTGTAAATTCATGTTAATTCCTCCTAGCATATTATAAATGTTGTTAATTAAATGATAATACTTATCAATTTAAAAATCAATAATTTATTTTATAAAATAAAAATGATAATTTTCTTTAGTTTCACATATATCATAGAAATCATCATCAAAAAATAAATATTAATCATTTTTAATATCTCCGATTTTAAATTTTATATTGAAAATATCTTAAGAAAAGTATATTAAAAACTTGCCATTTAGAAATTTACATAAGATAATTAAAATTTTAGGTGAATTTTTGAAGTGGTGAATTTTATTAAATTTTTGATGGAATTCCTTTTTATTATTGTTTATTTAAAACATAGTATAAAAAAAGAGAATGTTGGGAGACTTTAGAATTTTATATAAATTTGTGTGAAAATAATTCCGTATAAGATTTTAAAGTACAAAATTTTTAATAAAAACTAGATAAATTATAGTATTAATTTATAAATTAATAGATTTAAATATTAAAAAATAGTTGAAAAATATAAAAAATAAGTATTGAAATAATTTATTTTTATGTTAATTAATAAAATTTAAAAAAAATTTAAATTTACTATTTATTAATTCAGAGAAAAATAGTAGAATATAAATAAAGCGAAAATAAAAATTATTATTTTAGAATAAATAGAGATTATTGAATATAGATTTGAAAGCAGTTATGATACTGCTAATATTTTTAAAGTTAATTCAGAGTATTTTGATATGAATATAAGATTTAGGAGGAAGAAAGATGAAATTATTAGAAGTTAAGGGGCTTAAAACAGTAGCGGACGACAAAGAAATATTAAAGGGATTAGATTTAACTATTAATAAAGGTGAAGTTCATGTAATTATGGGACCTAATGGAGCAGGAAAATCAACTCTTGCCAATACACTTATGAGTCATCCAAGATATAAACAAGTTGCTGGTGAAATTATTTTAGATGGTGAGGATATATCAAATCTTAAAACTGATGAAAGAGCAAAGAAAGGTTTATTTTTATCATTCCAAACACCAGAAGAGATTCCGGGGATAACAGTTGAGAATTTCTTAAAAACTGCGAAAAGAGAAATTACAGGAGAGCCAGTTAAATATCTTAAATTTAGTAATGAACTTAAAAATATTAGTGATAGTTTAAAAATAAAAAGTGGCTATTTAAGAAGATACCTTAATGTTGGATTCTCAGGAGGAGAAAAGAAAAAGAATGAAGTATTACAATTACTTGCATTAAATCCTAAGGTTGCAATACTTGATGAAACAGATTCAGGTCTAGATGTAGATGCAGTAAGAATTGTTTCAGAAGGAATTAAAATGTTTACTAATGAAGATAATGCAGTTTTAATAATAACTCATAATAATAAAATATTAGAAAGTTTAAAAGTTGATTATGTTCATGTTTTAGTAGATGGAAAAATAGTTAAAACAGGTGATGCATCACTTGCAGATGAAATTCAATTAAACGGTTTTGAACAATTTAAAAATAACTAAGATGAGGGGAGGGGATATTAATGGAAAATAATAAAAAAAGAACTCAAATTCAAGAAATGAATAGAGGAGTTTATGACATAAAAAATAAAGATGAATTTAGTTATAAGACAGATAAAGGACTTACAAGAGAAATAGTTGAAACTATTTCAAAGGAGAAAAATGAGCCAGACTGGATGAGAGAATTTAGATTAAATGCTCTTGATGTTTATAATGAAATAGATTTACCAACTTGGGGACCAGATTTATCAGCTCTTAATATGGATAACATAGTAGCTTATGTTAAACCAAAGGGAAAGCTTGCAGAATCATGGGATGAAGTTCCAGAGGAAATTAAAAATACTTTTGACCTTTTAGGAATACCAGAAGCTGAGAAAGAATCTCTTGCTGGGGTTGGAGCTCAATATGATTCAGAGGTAGTTTACCATAGCATAAAGAAAGAACTTGTAGAACAAGGGGTTATCTACACAGATATGGAAACAGCTTTAAAAGAGCACGAAGATATTGTAAGAGAATACTTTATGACTTGCGTTCCTGTCCATGATCATAAATTTGCAGCACTTCATGGAGCAGTTTGGTCAGGTGGTTCTTTTGTTTATGTACCTGAAGGAGTTCAAGTTGATATACCACTTCAATCATATTTTAGATTAAATTCACCTGGAGCAGGACAATTTGAACATACTATGATTATTGTAGAAAAAGGAGCAAGCCTACATTTCATAGAAGGATGTTCAGCGCCTAAATATAATTTAACTAATTTACATGCAGGATGTGTAGAGTTGTTTGTAAAAGAAGGAGCAAAACTTAGATATTCTACTATAGAAAACTGGTCAAAAAATATGATGAATCTTAATACTAAAAAAGCTTTAGTAGATAAAGATGGAACAATTGAATGGGTATCAGGTTCTTTTGGTTCAAAGGTTTCTATGCTTTATCCAACAAGTGTATTAAGAGGTGAAAATGCTAAATCAGAATTCACAGGAGTATCTTTTGCTGGTGCAGGACAAGATTTAGATACTGGTGCAAAAGTTATTCACGCTGCTAAAAATACATCATCTACAATAAATTCAAAATCTATTTCAAAAGATGGTGGAATTGCAACTTATAGAGGATTAGTTAAGGTTACACCAGGAGCTGAAGGGTCAAAATCTACAGTTTCTTGTGAATCATTAATGCTTGATGATTTATCAAAATCAGATACTATACCAGTTATTGATATGGCTACTGATAAAGTAGAAATGAGCCATGAAGCTAAAATAGGAAAAATTAGTGATGAAGCAATATTCTATTTAATGAGTAGAGGAATAAGTGAAGAAGAAGCAAAAGCAATGATAGTTAGGGGATTTGTTGAACCTATATCAAAAGAATTACCACTTGAGTATGCAGTTGAAATGAACAATTTAATTACTCTTGAGCTTGAAGGGAGTATAGGATAATGAGATTTGATAATTTAAATAAGATACCTGTTAGAACAGCAGTAATACAAGAAGTTAATGATATTTCACTTAATATAAGTGAATTTAAAATAAATGAATTTAATAATTTTAATATAGAACCATTAAAAGAAAATGGAGTAGAAGTTAAAAGTTTAGAGAGCAATAGTGAGTTTTTAAAAGCCTTAAAATATGGAGTTTCTAAGGAACTTTTAGAAGAAGCAGATAAAAACTTTACTAATGGAATTGTTTTAGAACTTGCTGATAATGTTAATTTGAAAGAAAATATTGTACTTAATTTCAATATGGATAATGATAATAATACTTTAGTAGATAACATAGTTATAGTAGCTGGTAAAGATTCTAAAGCTAACATAATTATTAAATATTCATCAGATAAAGAACTAGATGGATACCATAATGGAGTTTTAAGGGTATTTGCAAAAGACAATGCAAATATCAAGGTTTCAAAGGTTAATTTATTAGGAAAAAATATTAAAAATTTTGACTCTAATATGTCAGAGGTAGGGGAAAATGCTACAGTTGATTTTATAGGAATTGACCTTGGAGGAAATAGTACAATTAGTAACTATGAAGCTATATTAAATGGCAATAAGTCAAAGGCTGATGCAAGTGCTATATATGTTGGTTCAGATAATGAAAAAATAGATATGAATTATGTAATGACTATCAAAGGGGAAAAAGTTAATACAAATATTAATGTTAAAGGTGCATTAAAAGATAAAGCACTTAAAAACTTTAAGGGAACATTAGATTTCAAAAAAGGAGCTAAAAAGAGTAAAGGTGCAGAAGAGGAATATTGTATGTTACTTTCTGATAAGGCAAGATCAAGATCAGTACCACTTTTACTTTGTGAAGAAGAGGATGTATCAGGAGAACATGCTGCTGCATCAGGAACAATTGATGAAAATAAATTATTCTATCTTATGAGTAGAGGAATTTCTTATGAAGAAGCAAGAATTTTAATTATAAATGCTGCATTTAATCCAATAATAGATAAGATTGGATCAGAGTATATTGAAAGTGAAATTGTTTCTTATATTAAAGAAATTTTAGCATAGGGTTATTAAGAAAGGGAGGTTAGTATGATAGATAGAAATTTTTATGAAGATTTTCCTACTTTAAGAGAAAAAGATGGAAAAAGAATTATTTATTTAGACAGTGGAGCAACAACTCAAAAACCTAATTCTGTTATTGAAGCAGTTGAAAAATACTATAAAGAAGAAAATGCTAATCCTCATAGAGGAGCATATAAACTTAGTATTAAAGCAACAGAGGTTTATGAAGGGGCGAGAGAAAAGGTAAGAAAGTTTATAGGTGCTGAAAAACCTCAAGAAATAATATTTACTAAAAATTCAACAGAAGCATTTAATCTTCTAGCTATGAGTTTTGGAATGAACTTTATAGAAGAAGGTGATGAAATTGTAATTTCTATAGCTGAACATCATTCTAACCTTATTCCTTGGCAAAATGTTGCAAGAGCTAAAAAGGCTATACTTAAGTACTTATATGTTAATGAAAATGGTGAGTTAACAGAGGATGAAATTAATTCTAAGATAACTAAGAAAACTAAGCTTGTAAGTGTTACAGGAGTTTCAAATGTATTAGGTATAAGAAATCCTATAGAAAAAATTATAGAAGTAGCTCATAGTCATGGAGCAAAGGTTATTATAGATGGAGCTCAAATGGTTCCTCATAGTAAAGTTAATGTTAAAGAACTCGATGCAGATTTTATGGTGTTTTCAGGACATA
The DNA here is from genome assembly GCA_963557775.1 of uncultured Sarcina sp. Taxonomy (GTDB): domain Bacteria; phylum Bacillota; class Clostridia; order Clostridiales; family Clostridiaceae; genus Sarcina. The sequence continues at coordinate 5,810 of CAUWDH010000012.1, read as the reverse complement.
AAATGTTAGGACCTATGGGAATAGGTGTTTTATATGGAAAAGAAGCTATTTTAAATGATATGCCACCATATACCTTTGGAGGAGATATGGTTGAATATGTTTACGAAGATACTGCTACCTTTGCACCACTTCCAGCTAAATTTGAAGGTGGTACTCAAAATGTAGGAGCTGCAGCAGGGCTTGCAGCAGCTATAGATTATCTTGAAGAAATAGGTATGGATAATGTTGAGAAAATAGAAAAAGATTTAATAGGCTACGCAATGGAAAAATTAAAGAAGTTACCTTATATTAAAATTTATGGTACAAGTGATATTGATAAAAAAGAAGGGGTAATATCCTTTGAAATGGATGGAGTTCATCCACATGATGTATCAAGTATATTAGATAATTATAATATAGCAGTTAGAGCTGGAAACCATTGTGCTCAACCTCTAATGAGATTCTATGGAGTAAATTCAACAACAAGAGCAAGTTTTTATTTTTATAATACTAGAGAAGATGTTGATAAGCTTGTAGAAGGGCTTGAAAAAATTTATGAGATGTTTAAGAAGTGGATGTGATTATTTTGGATTTAAATGAAATTTATACAGAACTTATAATGGAACATAATATGTCAAAAAGAAATAGAAGAGAGCTTGAAAGCTGTGACCTATGTGAAAAAGGGCATAATCCAAGTTGTGGAGATGAAATAGAAATAAAACTTAAATATAATGGCGATATTATAGAAGATATAGCTTTTACAGGAAAGGGATGTGCTATTTCTCAAGCTTCAACTTCTATGATGATAGATCTTGTAAAAGGTAAATCAAAAAGCGAGGCAAAAGAGCTTATAGAAACATTTATAGCAATGATAAAGAGAGAAATAAAAGATGAAGAAAAACTTGAAGTTTTAGAAGATGCTATGGTACTTCAAAATATTTCAAATATGCCTGCCAGAGTTAAATGTGCAGTTCTTGCTTGGCATACTCTTGAAGAAATGATGAAAAAGTAAAAAAAATTAGAGAATTTTAAAAATTTTCTTGAAATTTACCTAAGGTCATGGAGTATATTAAAAGTAGAAGGAGGAAGTCTTAGAAGTTTAAAACTATAAGAAGTTTCTAAGATTAGTTTAAGATATGGATAAAAATTTACAAAGTAAAGTTGATGCTGTATACGGAGTTGTAGCTGATAAACATAAAGAAGATAAAACAAACATGAATATAATGAAAGAAATATATAAAGAAATGTATACTAAATTTGAAGCAGCTAAAAATAATAATGCTTCATTAGAAGAAGTTTTAGAATTACATAAAGAAGTTTTCTTAAAGAGTGCATCAGTTAAAAGCGAAGAGGAGCTAAATCCAGGACAAAAAATGGGACTAGCTGGTCATATGAAATCAGTAAATGGTAAAAGTGCTGAAGAATTAATAGAAATGGATATGAAAATACTTCAAAAGTTTATAGGATAAACGGAGACTTAATTCAGGTGAAGTTTTGATTCCATCTGAATACTTAGTCGTAGCTATCAGATAAAAATTAAAGAAGAGTATTATCAAAGATAAATTTTATTTCAACTTTGATAATACTCTTTTTATGTATAAATATAGATTTAATTTAGATGGAGTTTTGAATCTAAATGTTTAGTGGGCATTATCTAGAAGTATGAAGTTGGTTATCTTCACCTTAAGTGACTATCTAAATTTTGATTTAGTTATAAGAACTTACTCAGTGAGCAATGTGAGTGGAGTTTCCTATAGAACATAAAAGTATTGTAGTTTCTAACTATGAAATAAATAATTTCTGTATAGTTATAAATACAAGTGAAGATACTATTTAAAAATAGATTTCATATTTTTATGGAAAAAAAATATTATTATATGATATAATGTTGAGTAAACTTATCAGAAAAGTGAGAAATAATAAGGAGGAAAGATGATTTTACAAGAGATAAAAGAATTTTTTACTGTATTTGGTGCTCCTGTATTTTTACCTGTAGTTATATTTGTAATATGTAAATTTTTAAAGATGGATAATAAAAAGTCTTTTCTTTCAGGATTATATGCAGGAGTAGGATTACAAGGATTTATGCTTTTAATTGGGGCATTTACACCAATTATTATGCCTGTTATTAAACAAATGGTTAATTCGACAGGAATAAACTTGCCAGTTTTAGATTTAGGATGGCAAACTAGTGCCATAATAGCTTATTCAAGTAAAATAGGACTTATATTTTTTGCATTTGCAATAATAATACAACTAATACTTTTTGTAAGTAAATTTACAAACATATTTTTACCTTCAGATTTATGGCTTAATTATACATACATGATTTGGGGTTCAATGTTATACATAGCAACAAAAAATATTTGGTTATCAATGTTATTTATGATAGTTATACTTTTATATAATGTACTTAACATTGAAGTTATTTGTAAAAGTTGGTCTAAGTATTATAATTATCCTAACTGTACAATTATATCTATGCATAATACAGAAGTAACTTTATTACTTTATGTTTTAGATCCAATATTCAATAAGTTAGGTTTTCATAAACTTAAATTTAATCCAGAGAAATTAAAGGATAAATTAGGTGTATTTGGTGAGCCTGGTACCATAGGTCTTATACTTGGAATTTTTATAGGAATATTAGGAAACTTAAAGAGATTAAGTTCCATGGTAGCTTGGGGACAAATAACAAAGTTAGGTATTGTTCTAGCTGCACTTATGATTATATTCCCTAAAGTTGCAGAAATCTTCGGAAAAGCTTTTGCGCCTATGGCAGAAGTAGTTAACAAAAGATTAGATAAAGAGAAGGGGAAAAATAGAGAATGGTATATTGGAGTTGATGATGCTACAGGTTATGGAGAACCAGCAACGCTTATATCAGGGACACTTTTAATACCAATAATGGTATTTATGGCTTTAATATTACCAGGAAATAAAACTTTACCAATGGTAGACTTAGTGTCATTACCATTTATGGTTGAGGCTTTAGTAGCAATGACTAGAGGAAATATGTTAAAAGTAATTATTGTAGCAGGAACTTGGTATTCAATAGGACTTTATATGTGTTCAGCACTAGCTCCAATATATACTGAAGCAGCTATTGCAGCAGGAGTAGCATTGCCAGCTGGAACTGTTATGATAACAAGCTTTAATATGATGGCTCAACCTATTGCAGGATTAATGTTCTTAGGATTTTTAACAAAAAATCCAATAATCATTTCAGCAATAATAATTCTATATGTAGTACTTCTTTTTGTTGTTAAGAAAAATAAAGTCAGAATACATAATTATATAGAAAAACAAGCAGAAAAAAATGTTGTTGCTTAGATATAATTTATATTTAAATAAAATATTAAATACAAAATTTTTTAGTTAAATGATGAGAAAAATAATATTTCTCATCTTTTTTTAGTTCAAAATGTAATAATAGTGAAAAAATGATAAATAAGTATATAATTAAAAATTAACAAAATATTAATAATATGTACATTTAATTAAATATATAAAGAAGAGGTAAAAAAGCAATAAAAGTAGTTGGAGCTTTAGGGATCGCCACGATGAGTGCAACTAATATGCTGAATGTACCAGTTAATAATGCTGTTAATCAAGAATTATTTGTTAAAAATTATAGTAAGACAGGAGTTAATCAAGAACAGATTACAAAAAATAAAACGGAACAAAAGGATTCAGCACATATTAAATATTATGATGACGACAATCAAAATATGAGTGATATTGTCTCAAAAAGTATTTTATCAACAAAAGAGAATAGTAGTGATACTATGCTTACAACAATGTTTGACAATGGTGGACTAGCACCTATAAATAGCGCTGGAACTTTAGTAATAGATGGACAAACTAAAATTATAAAAGTAGTTAATGGAGAGTTATTACCTGTAAGAGTTGATTTGAATGATAGTGAAAGTCAAAATGCAATTATAACTTTAGATAACTATGAATCTGTGACAGTTAAAACAATAATAAACAATAAAGGAGTACAAGTTTTACCAGAGTTGATAAAACTAACACCTGTAAAGTCAGAGGGTAGCATCTATTTTAGTAATCCAAATGGAACGGCAATTGAAAAGGGAACAGGGGTTACTTATACAATTCCTGGTGAGAAAGCTATAACAACTTTTAATGGGCAATTAGTAATATTATCAAATTTACCTAGTGGATATAATATGGGTGAAATTGCCATAAGTGTTGATGGATATCAAAAATCAGTGTTAGTGAATGGGATAGTTGAAGGAAAACAAATAGTATTTAATTCCGCAAATGAAACACTTACACCAGATGTTGTGATAGGAACAGCTAATTTAACAGATACAGAATGAAAAGAAGTCACTAATGCAGAAGGGACTTTAAGCTTAACTGGATCTTTAAATGGAAAAGATATTAAGAAAGTAAATGTTAATGTTACTACAAATAATGATGGAACCTTAACTGCAAAAGTTGCAGAAGCTAATGGGACTATAATGAACGGAACACTAAGTATAAATGGATATAATAGTGTAAATGTTACAGCAAAAGTTGAAAATGGACAACTTATATTTGGAAAAATACCTAAGTTAGAAGGACAAGGTGAAAAAATATATAATTTAATAAAATTGGCTAATTCAACTGAAATTCCAACAGAATATATAGTACCTGAAACAAAGGTTTCTTATTCGATAGTAGATAATCAAACTGGTAAAGTTACAACAGGAGAAACAACAACAAGTGCAACTGATGGTGAAATTAGTTTGCCGATATATGGTTCTGTAAATAGCACTTTTAAGATAACTATAAAGGCAGATGGATATCAGCCATTGGTTTTAAATACTCATGTAAGTGATTATGATAAAGTTTGTCAACTTGTTAATGATGCAACAGGTGATTATTTAAATCCGTACATATATGAAACTGGGGTATGGGCACATTACAATCATGCAGTAGAAGTTACTCCATATCAAGGTATTACAACTATTTATACAGGAGGAGGAGAATTAGTAGTTAATTCTGATGTTGAGGTATACATAAATGGATATAAGATAGCAGATACGAAAACAGATAGTAATGGACAAGTAAAGTTTAATTATCCTGTAAGTACAGGACAAAATGAAAATATTAAGTTTGTAGTTGGATGTGCTCATGGAATAACTGTAAAAACACCAGAAGGTAAATTGGTTAAAAAAAGTAATTTCGGAGAAGGGCAAGTACAATATAATGTAACTGCTGAAAATGGCAAATTGATATTTAATAATAAATCTTATGAAAATTATAATTATAAAAATAATGTTTATGTAGGTGATGCATGGGTATCAGTACCATTTAAGGTGCCAGGGTCAGTTATAAAGAGTGGAGATGTACCTTCATTAGAGATTAATGGATATAAAGCAAGTCATGTAAGTTTTACATTAAATAAAGATAAAAATGGTGGATACATAAATTATCAGACACCACCTATTGAAATTAATAATGGAAAACCAAAGTGGATATTAAGTAATTGCCAATTTTGTTTTGCTTGTGTTTAATGGTGTCCTAAAGAAGCTATAGAATATAAAAAAACTTCACAGGGAGTTAAACGTTATAGAAATCCTTATATAAAAGTTAATGAATTATTTAATAATTAAGTAAAAAGATAGTTTAAATTAGTAAAAGAGATGTATCAAATTACAGATACATCCTTTATGCCTTTTACCTAATTATATAGGGTAGATAAAAAATACAACTATAAAAGTAATATAAATTAAAATGCTGATTGACACAACTTCTTTTGTGTTATTTGTGAGACTCTATATAGATTTGTGTAAAAACAATTCTATATAGAGTTTTTTTGTATG
>CAUWDH010000011.1:0-89359 GCA_963557775.1 uncultured Sarcina sp. | reverse complement strand
CATACAAAAAAAACTCTATATAGAATTGTTTTTACACAAATCTATATAGAGTCTCCTGCTTAATTAAACTTATCAGTGATGATGCACTTTATATGAAATATTACTTTTCTTATTCCCAACCAGCTTTAACACTAACTCCAGTCTTCTTAGCTGTTTCTTCTAAATACTCAATTTCTTCTCTTTCTAAAGCAATTGAATCAACCTTAATAAGACTTTCTACATTGATATTTTTGTTGCCCCTACAATAGGCACTGTTCCTTTAGCCATTGCCCATGCAATTGCTATTTGTGCAGGATCTGCACCATATCTTTCTCCAACATTTTTCATAGCCTTAGTTAAAGGTTCTAATTTCTTTAAAGTTTCTGGTGGAAATGCCTTTGCTCTTCTTGTTCCAGATTTAAATAGATTTTCACTATTGAACTTTCCTGTTAAAGCACCTTGCTCTAATACCATATAAGAAAAGAATTTTACATCATTTTCTTCACACCACTTTAATAGTCCCTCTTCTTCAGAAGTTCTATAAATAAGACTATAATGATTTTGAATTGCACTTAAATGTATTCCCTGTTCTTTTAATATATTAAAAGCCTTTTTAGCTTGCTCTAAATTATGATTAGATATTCCTATGTGCTTAATATAACCTTTATTATATAATTTAGCTGCTTGTAGCGTCCACTTTTCAATATTAGATGGGTTGTGTATCCAATAAATATCTACATTATTTATCTTAAGACGTTGCTTACTTTTTTCTAAAGATTTTTCCATAGCACCTTTTAGTTGTATTCCAAGTGGAGTAAACTTTGTAGATAAAATTATGTTATCACTTTTCTTCATGCAATTTCCTAAAATAGTTTCAGAAGCTCCCATACCGTATACAGCTGCTGTGTCCCATAAAGTAAATCCGTTTTTAACTGCATATTGATACACTGGCTCTAAATCATTTTGATTACAGGAATTTCCGAAAATCCTATTACCTCCATTAATTCCACTTCCCCAAGACCATGTTCCTATTGCTATTGATGGAATTTTATCATTTCCTAAATTAACAAACTTCATAATATCAATCTCCTTTTTATTTTACACTAGTTTTCCTCTTTTTTATTAGTCTACTATGTCTAAAGAAAATTGTAATTATCATTTGTTAATAAAATGTTATATTATTTTTATTTATATGTTCTTTTATATTTTTTTATAATTTTCTTTTCTTCTGATAACTTTTTTTCTTTGGGATCTTTATCTATTCCAACATCATCTAAAAGTTGTAAAAATGTATCAATCCCTGTTTTATAATTAACAACCATATCTTTTATTTCCTGTTCACTTTTCAATAATTCTTTTATTCTGTCTTCTTTTAATTCACCTAGAACTTTAAATCTATTTACATATTCTCTCTCCAATTTATCCAATTGTTCTTCATACCAAATTTTCAACATCTTTATATCATCATGATATTTTTTATTTACTTGTATAATATCTGCTTTTACTTGGTTATTCTTAATATATTGTTTTGCATAATTGATTTCTTTAATTTTTTCAAAGCGCTTTAATCTAATACTTGCTATTTTATTTTTTAAACGCCTTCCATATTCCTCCTCAAAATTCTTAAAAAAATTAGTATTTTTACACTTTTTAAATATAGCTTCATAAGTTTTTAAATTACCTGCATTAATGTTTAATACTATATTTATGAATTCTTTTCTAGTTAACTCCATATAACCACTGAAATTATCCCAAGTAGTTGTTTTTTTATTAGCTACCCATACAATTCTATTATCATTTAATTCAATAAACAGGTGATAATTAATCGGATTTGGAATAGTTTTTGAAGGATACGTCCAAGTATAATCAGATTTTAAAGTTTCATTCATTATACAATACTTAGTCAATGAAATATTTTTCTTATTATGATTATTTACTAAAAAGATTAGATTATGATTTTTACTATAAAATTCTATTCTTTTATTCCACTCCTGCACATTTAAATATGAATTTTGAAATTCTACAACTGTATTATTATCAATACAAATATCTGCCCTATGTTCACCTAAACTTACTTCTCTATATTTAATATCAAATTGGTTTTGCCAATCTTTATGCCACACACTCATTTCAGCCCAATTATCACATTCTTCTTTTGATTTATGTGCAAAGTGATGAATTTTTATATCACCTTTCTTTACTATTAGCCGTCCTTTACAAGAAGGACAATAATATAATTTAAACTTATTAGCTTCTTCAATAGAAACCAAATTATTATTTTTATCTAAAGCTACATACATAAATATCGCCCCTCATTAATTTTTAATTGCATCTCTACTTCGCTGTTGTAGCAAATCTATTTGAAATCATATTTTTAAACTTCTTATTTTAGTGTATTATACAATTTATTTTCTAATATTTTATCCACAATTTATGTTATAATTCTCTATTTTATTCACATTATTGATTAATTAATACTTATAAATTATCTCATATCACTATATGTTCACCTATCGTTATCCAATATAACTACTCTATTACCATAAATTAAAAAGAACTGACAGAATTATATCTTAAGTTATAATTCTATCAGTCTTAATTAATTTTTATAAATCCATTTCATTCAAAATATCTCTTAAATTCTTTAATTCTTCTGTAGTCAATGTAATTCCCTTTCCCATTTTATCATGACCTGGAGACCAATCCCTTAAGTCATACTTTCCTTTTCTACCATTCCAACTTACTATATTTAATTCTTTTTTCCATCCTTTATTTGATTCTGAAATAACCCCTATTTCCTTTTCAATTTCATAATTTATTTCTGCCATATTCTCTTCCCCTAATTCTTATTAAATTTATCTTAAAAATACTTTTTCTTACATTCATAATAAAAGAACTAATTTTATAAATTTTATTTTTATTAATTAAATAATAACTTATATTGTTCTTATGAACTCCTTGAAACTTACAGCTTCTTTAAATTTTGCTTCTGTATCTAATGCCTTAAAATGTTTTTTACCACATTCTATTTTACCATTTTCAACTTCTCTTCTATCTTCTGATAATAAACTTCCTTTTGTTTCAAATACAAAGTACAATTTATCTTCATTATTTTTTTCAATATACACAGCCCAATCTGGATTATAACTTCCAAGAGGAGTTTCTATTTTAAACCAGTTTGGAAGTTTAGCATATACCTTTACTCTACTACTTGCTTCTAATTCATTAGCAAAGTTTTCTTCTACACTTGAATCATAAACTACATAATCATATATAGATTTTTCAGCTTTAAGCATATTTTTATTAAAATAACCTGTTAATTCTTCACTATCAAATAGTTCCTGTGCGTAGTAATCACCTAGTTTTTCATATTTTATTCCATCTACTATTAAGAACTTTTTCCTTCTATTTATTATTTTTGCTACTTCATCCATAAACTTTTGTGGATTTACTTTAAAATCCTCTAGTCTAGATGATTTCTTTAATATTTTTATTATACTTTTTCTTGTTAATCCTGTTTCATTTTGAAGATAAGTTAATATATCTGGTAATTCATATCTCACATTATCTATTTCCTCTGTATCTCCAGCTGCTTCTATTCCACTTATCCCTGAAACATCTTTTTTAAGTTTTGCTTTTGAATAAATATATCTTGGAGCAATAACTTTTAAGTCCCTATTTATGGCATTAGCACAGTCATCAATAAGATTCTCACTGTCAAATTCAACTGAATATGTTGTATGATGTTTTATCTTTTCCCAAAGTTCTTTAAACTCTTCACTAAGATACCTTCTTTTATTTATAGAAACCTTCTTTCTATCTGCTCTATTTTTAATATTTAAATTGCCAGCTACTTTTTTAAGTGTTTTTATTATTTGTTCTTCAACATCATTAAACTCCTCTGGTAGTACAAGAGACTTAGCTTTTAGCTTCTCTTTAAGAGAATCTTGAACCTTACCTTTTTTATCTATATATTTATTTTCTTCTAAAAATTTATATAAAACTCTAGACTTTTCATTTCCTATATATTCTTTTTCTTCTTTCCCATCATCATGAGTTATTATAGATTTACAAGTATAGAAAAATGTATTTTCATCTATAACTCCAAATTTTATACCTTCTTCTTCATAATCCTTTTGAAGTTTTTTAGCAAATTCTTCATAAGACTCATTAGCCATTATTGTAAGTATATTATCTTCCCTATTATGAACTCTTTCTCCATCTTGATTAACACAAAGTCTAAGACCTCTTCCAATTTCTTGTCTCTTTTTATTGTTTGATTCAGTTTCATTAAGTGTGCATATTTGAAATACATTAGGATTATCCCATCCTTCTCTTAATGCTGAATGAGAAAATATAAAACTAAGCTTACTATCAAAACTTAATAATTTTTCTTTATCTTTCATTATAAGGTTATAAGTATCTTCATTTTTTGTCTCTGATGATTCTTTGGTATCTACCATCATAGTTTTTCCCTTAACCTTATCCATTGCAAAGTATCCATTATGAATTTCTTTTGCTAAAGCTTTTATATCTTGCCCTTTAAAATGCTCACTATATTTTTTTCTACTAGCTACTCTTATAAATTCCTCTTCAAACCAAGTAGCAAACTTTCCATTAGAATAATTTCCATTATTATCATAAACTCTATAATTAACTACTTTATCAATAAAGAATAAACTTAATACCTTTATTCCTTTTTTTTTAAGTGTTACCTCTTTTTCTAAGTGCTCTTCTATAGTTTTTCTTATTTGAAGCCTTTTTATAAGATCATCATCTGCACTTCCCCTAGCCTCACCTAGATATATTGGGTCTTTAATTGTAAACTCAACACACTCTGCTCCAACTTTAGCATTAATATCCTTAACATCATAGTCCTCATATACAACTCTTCTACCAGATAATGTATATAAACTATCACCTTGTCTTACAGTAACTATTTTTCTTTCTACATCATTTCCTTTTTTAGCTTCAATTTCTATTTTAGCTGTTATAGGAGATTTGCTATTATCAACACTTACAAGCTTAAGATAAGCATTATTATGATTATCTATAGTTTCAATACTTGCTACCTCTATTTCCTTAACAAGATTTTGTTCATAAGCATCTACTGAATTTAATCTATAAATTAAATTTTCTACACTTTTATGAGCGGCTGAATACCTTAAAGTAAACAATGGATTTAAATCATCAACAGCCTTCTGCAATTTAGTTGTTGAAGTTGTTGTTTGTGGTTCATCTATAATGACTATTGGTTTTGTGTCTTGTATAAATTTAATAGGCTTGTAGCCATCTGTTTTTTCATTATTATTATGAATAACATTAGTACTTCTACTAAATGTGTGTATAGTCATAACCATTATTCTTATGTTGTTTGATACAGCAAAATCTTTCATAAACCCTAAATTTTTTGAATCATAAACTATCTTATCAAAAATAACATTATTATATAAAGCTTTAAAATGCTCCCTCATTATATCTATGGACTTTATAGTACCTTCTTTAATAGCCACAGAAGGAACAACTATAACGAACTTAGTAAAACCATATTTCTTATTTAACTCAAAAATAGTTCGTAAAAATACATAGGTCTTGCCAGTACCTGTTTCCATTTCTATATCAAAGTTATAATTATTTTCCCTTAAAGGACCACTATAAGGAATAAAGTTTTTTTCCTGAACAAGTTTAAGATTCTTACTTATATCTTCATCATCTATATAATTATTATCAAGTCTATTTCCTATACCAGTTTCACTTACAAGTTTCCCCTCAGTACCAGCACCATCAATGGATGCTCTAACAGTAAACTCAGAATTGCATACTGGTTGTCCCTCAAACAAATTAATAACTGAATTTATAGCATCCATTTGATACTGTAAACTACTATCAAACTTTAATTTCATAGTTTTCCCCCTAAACACTAATAACTTCCTTAATTTTGTTTCTCTTCAATATCTCTAAAACATTAGTCTTAGCTGAATCATCCTTAAATCCTGCTTCCTTAAAAATAACCTTAGTTCTATCATTCTTAAGATTTACTATCTCGTTAGCAATATCACTTGTTATGTCATCATCCAAACAAACTAAAAGCTCACCAAAACCTATATTAAATATTTTTTTATCATTAACAGTAACCTCTTCAACTAAATAAGTTATATCTATACCAGCCTTAAGCATTAACTCATATAAAATATCTTCCTCTGTTCTACCCTCAACAAAACTTTTTTCCATATAAGATATTTGTTCAGCTAAATCTTCTTTATTATTCAAATTCCATCTCTTAATATTAGAAGAATCAAGTTTAAATACTTTAAAACCAATATCTAAATCTTCAATACCATCCTTATCCTTATTTTCAAAAACTATTTTATTACCTGCTCTTCTAATACGCTCTTTTCCTATTTCACAGATATTGTTATATCCTTCTTTATAAGCTATTTCTTTTAAATCAATCTTTTCTGGAATCTGTATTAAAATAAATTTATTACTTTTAAATTTATCAATATTATGATTAAATACAGAATGTGCTGTTGTCGCTGATCCACTGAAGAAATCTAATATTCTATCTTTTTCATCTAAGTCTATGAAAGAAATTAATCTCCCTATCAATTCTTTAGGTTTAGTATATTGGAAAACTTTAGCTCCAAAGATATCCTTTATATCTTTGCTTGCATTAGTGTTTATAACATCTGATATCATATTTTTATGTGGTGCTGAACGCTCTATAATTTCATCCTTATTATTTACAAACATATAATTCTTATAATAAACTCCCCATCCACTTAATTTTGTCTTGGATTTTCTAAATTCAATAAACCCATTTTTTATTCCCCATTCTAATTTTTCTTTTCCCCAAGTCCATATCCATCCATCATTAATAAATTCAGTTCTACCATTAGGATATGTTAATGTTCCATCAGGACATTTTATAGGATAATTCATTGAATCACTATACGTTATTCCCCCTCTATCCAAATTATCTATATAATGAGTTCCTCTTCTTTTTACATATTCATCTTCAAGTTTATATCTATTTGAATCATAAGACTCTTTGTTTTGAGTAAATATACTATTTATTTTTTCATATTTTTTTACATAAACTAATATATATTCAGAAATTGTTGCAATTCCTTTAGCATCAGATGCTCCTGTTTTTTTTCTCCAAACAATTTGAGTTACAAAATTGCTTTCTCCATATATTTCATTACATATTTTTTTTAAATTCTCCAATTCATTATCATCTATAGAAATAAATATTACCCCATCTTCTTTTAATAAATTCCTAGCTATCTTCAATCTTGGATACATCATATTAAGCCAATCTGAATGATATCTTCCACTTGTATCTTTATTAGTAGAAATATTATTCCCTTCACTATCCTTTTGTCCAGTTATTTTCATGTAGTTTTCAATATTATCTTTAAAATCATCTTTATATACAAAATCATTACCTGTATTATAAGGTGGATCTATATATATCATCTTAACTTTATTTTGATAACTTTTTTGAAGTAACTTTAATACTTCAAGGTTATCTCCTTCTATATAAAGATTTTGTGTTGTATCCCAATTCTTACTTTCTTCTTTGCAAGGTCTAAGTGTTCCCATTGATGGAGTTTGTGCTATTTTTATAGCTTGACTTTTTCCTGCCCATTCAAATCTATATCTTTCTTCTTTATCTTCTTTAAAATGTCCTAATTCTTCACTTAATCTCTCAAAATCTATTTTCCCCTCACAAATAGCCTCTGGAAATATTTCTTTTATTTTATTTATTTTTTCTTCTAATATATCTAAACTTTCACCAGATAGTCCCTTAATTTCTAATTCATTTTCTAATGTATTATTAATCATAACGTTACGCCCCTTAAAAATATACTATATTCGTATTATAACTTTTTGATTTGTAATATAATGTGTTAATTAGTTAAGTTTAACAAAAAATACACTCAATTAACAATTGAGTGTATTTTTTAATTATTTATTTAAACTTGAAATCATTTTTTCCTTTTCAATCTCTAATTTCTTTATTTTCATTTGATAATCTATTCTTTTATTTAATTGCTTTTCTTTATCTCTTTGCTTTTTAGATTTTTCAATTTCCATAATTATATTATCAATCTTGACTTTTATTTCTTTTATTTCTTCTATATCTTTACTTTCTATGTTAGTATCTCCCTCTTCATAAATACTTGTATTAAAGATAATAATTTTATTTGTTATTTCTTCATATAGTTTATAAAAATCATTAACCATTACATTTTTTATATTTAATGATTTTAAAAACTTAATTTCCTTATTATTCGGATTAGCTATATCTATCCAATTAGTATAATTAAATTCTTCCGCTATATTTTTATTATCATCATTTTTATTTATTCTTTTAAAAGCTGTATTAAAAAGAACTTTATTCCCTAATTCAAATATTATTATCATAGGATATGGAATTGTTTTTTGTATTATCTCTGCTATTTTCTTATATCTACAATCTTCTTTTAATATAACTCTTATAACTTCTATTTCATCATATTCAATATTATCATTAGTATAACTTCTAAATCCTTCACTTTCTTCTTTTAATGAGTATTGCCATATTATTTTTTCTATACCATTTACAAATAACTCTTTATCACTTTTCTTTAAGTTTCCATTACTATAAAAGGAGTTTTTAGATATACTATTTTCCAAAATACTCTCTTTAGTAACATTAAAGTACTCTAAATAATTCACTAATTTAACCACCTTATTTTATTATTAAAAATGATATTAACTCAAAATCATTTACATCCTTAACATCTTTCTTTTTAGCAGTTGTACCACCTTTACTAAATAATGATGCAACACCCTTTTCTTCTTTTTTTCCAATTATATTTTCAACCACACCTTCTAATAAAGCAGTATATTTCCCCATATTACTTCCATCATTTGTTTCCTCATTAAATATCTGTACAAGTTCTTCTATAGCTTTATTCTTATTTTTACAAAGCTTTCTATATAAATCTAATACCTTTTTAGCTCTTAAATAATTTATTTTTACCTCTCCACTATCATTTATATAAACTAAATAATAAGGATATAGATTATTTCCCTTATCTCTATTAGATATATTGCTAATTTGTTTTAAAGTAAATATAACACCACTATCTATATTTTCATCTTCTTTATCCACAATTGCATACATCCCTTTTGAAGCACTTTCAAGTTTACTTAAATTATCTTTCATATATGATGATAAATCCATTTTAAAATCATTCATAGTGAGATCTGTTATAGATATTCCCCCTGATATATCTTCTAAATCTACAACCTCTTCCTGCAATTGCTGTAACTGTTTTTTTCTATATTCAAGGTCATTCATAGCCTTTCTTTCTTCATTACTAATAATATTTTCTTCTCCAGTTGCTGATATATCTAAAAGCATCATTCTCCCTGTAACTCTATTTTCTAGATTTATATATTCATCTAACTCCATATTATCCCAAAAATTTACAAGCTGTATCTTTTCATTTTTAGAACCAAGTCTATCTATTCTACCAAATCTTTGAATAATTCTTACTGGATTCCAATGTATATCATAATTAATAAGATAATCACAATCTTGACAATTTTGCCCCTCACTTATACAGTCAGTAGCTATTAAAATATCTATTTCACTTTCTATTTCAGGACATATTTTCGCTTTCTCCTTTGATATAGGAGAAAAATTAGTAAGTATATCATTTAGTTCTTTTCTTTTAATATCCTTAGCTGTTGTTTTATTATTTCCCGTACCTGTAACTAACCCTGTATGAATACCAAATTCATCCAAAGCCCACTTTGATATATTTTCATATAAGTAATCAGTTGTATCTGCAAATGCTGAGAATATCATTACTTTCTTATTACCTTCATTTATAGGATTACTTATCTTTTCTTTAATAAGTTCCTTTAATGCTTTAAGTTTAGTATCTCTTTTTACATTAGCCACTATTTTTTTAGACTCTTTCTGTATTTCTTCAAGCTTAACTCTATCATCTTCTAAATCCTGCTTCCATCTTAAAACATCCATATCTCCTATTAAAACTTTAACCTTATTTCCTATTAATAAATCTTCAAGTTCTCCATCATCTATTTCTATACTATTTATATCAAGACTTGTCTCATAAGACTCATTACCAATCTCTCTAATTTTATCCAAAGATATGTTTATTTTATCTAAAAGTCCTTCTATTGTTTTATTAAAGGAATATATAGAACTTTCTAGACGTTTCAATATATTAACACGCATAAGATTAACTACACTTTGCTCTCTATCAGTCATCTTAAATACAGATTGTCCATTATTTACTGACATGTCATATTTCTTATCATAGGCTTCTTTTTTGTCTTCTAATACATACTTAAGCGGTGAATAAAATCCAAGATTTAAATTTTTTATAAGCTTATTAACATGTTGAAGTTCCGGAAATTCATTTAATTCATCTATTCCTGTTTTCTTATTTATAGGCTTAAGTCTTTTAGGGAACTTTCCAACTTCCTTAACACCATAATATTTCTCAATATGCTTTCTACTTCTTGCAATGGTAATAGTATCTAAAAGTTTAAAATAATCTTGATTCATCATATCAATAAAATTATCCATAGTCTTTTCAGACTCCTCAAGATTGCTCCATTGATTAAATACAGTTTGAGCCTTTTTAAGTGTATTTTCTACACTAAGTATTCCTTCACTCTCAAATGAATTATCTTTGCCTTCTGTTATAAATGTAATTTGATTTTTTAAGTCATTCATTTTATTATTAACAGGAGTTGCTGATAACATAAGTATCTTTGTCTTTACACCTGACTTCACTATATCATCTAAAAGTTTGCTATACCTAGTTACCTTCCCCTCTTTTGTCTTATTATTCCTAAAGTTATGTGATTCATCAATAACTACTAGGTCATAATTTCCCCAATTTATAGTTTTTAAATCTATATCTCCACTTTGACCACTATCTCTTGTTAAATCTGTATGATTAAGTACATCGTAATTAAATCTATCATTAACTAAAATATTTCTTTTATCATTTTTTGTATATATAATCCAGTTATCTCTAAGCTTTTTTGGTGCTAAAACTAATACTCTATGATTTCGTAGCTCATAATACTTAATAATAGCAAGTGCTGAAAATGTCTTACCAAGTCCTACGGAATCAGCTATTATACATCCATTATGATTCTCAAGTTTATCTATAGCACCCAACACTCCGTCTTTTTGGAATTTATAGAGTTTATTCCAAATTACTGTTTCCTTAATGCCGGTTTTAGTTTTAACCCTACTTTCTTCTGTTATATCCTCTAAATAATCTTTAAAAATATTATATAGAGTCATAAAATATATGAATTCTGGTGTATTTTCTTTATATATAATTTGCATATGCTCTAACACTTTATCTTTTACATCTTCAACTAAAGAACTATCATTCCATATTCTATTAAACATAGCTAAAAATTGATTAGTATACTCTCTTCCATACATACAAGTATTCATATCCATTCTACTTGATGGTGTATATCCTAATCCTTCCGTGGTAAAATCAACACTTCCATTTATAGCTATATCCTCATTGTCCTTATTTTCTATGTAAATAAGTCTTTGTTGTGCTGGATTTGGATCTTTTAAAGATTTAAATTCAACTTTATCCTTAAGCCACTGTGAGCATTCCTTTGCTATATTTGCCTGAGTCATTTTATTTCTAAGTTTTATCTCAAAATCAGTTCCTGATAATGTATCCTCTGAATTTACTTTTATATAATAGTGACGTATTTTTTCTTTATCTTTTTTTATAAAAGTAGGTTCTGTGAATATAAATCTAACCTTATCTACTTTACTTAATTCTTTATATAATTCTTTATATGCAAAAATAGTGAAATAAGCTGAGATTATTGACAAATTAGAACCCTTTTTGATATTCTCTTTTATTTCATCTCCAACCTTTCCAAAATTCTTATTATCCAAAATTTTAGGTTGCTTCATAATATTCCCCCTTAATTGTAACTACTCTAATTTTACCATCTATTTTTATTCTGTATTTTTAATATTTAATAAACACTCTTTAGTTACATCATAGATACAATCTTTAAATTCTGTATAAAAATAAAACAATCTTTAACTTAATCAAAATTTAAATTAGAATATATCAATAAAATAAAAAAGTTATGTAATTAAAAGTTGATTTTAATAAATAAGTTTTTACTCAATTAACTTATCTCTATAATTTATAATACAAAAAAGAACCTATATAAAGGCTCTTTTTTTATAAATATCTCTTATATAGGTTCTAGTTTATAATAATTTAAATACTTATTTTATTTTTAATTTTCTATTAAAACTTTTAGCTTTCCTTTATATGAACTTCTTTTCCATTAAACACAACAGCAAGTTTAATTATATTATTAATTCCTCTGTTTTTAAGCTCAGTATCATATTGTTTTTCTTCTATTTGCTTTAAGGCTATATCTAGCATTTCTTCAATAGTATCTTCATCTTCTTTATCATATCTTTTAAATTCAAAAATCACACCACATTTTTTTATATCCTTTGGAATTAAGCTTACATCATATCTCCCAATACCTGATTCTCTATTTGAAACAACTTCATGTGTTTTACTTAATGATACAAGCATTCCAAGGACAAAGGCATGATATACCTTTTCTGGATCTCTACCTGTTACATCAAAATAGCTAAAGCTAGTCATTACATACCTTTTAAATATTTTACTAAAGTTTTTAATATCACCATCAGTAAGTGCCCTTAGCATTTTTTTAAATTCATTATCTATAAATCCTTCTTTAAACCACTTTTCAATTATATCTCTATATAAAATATTAATTTCTGCATTAGGTATTTTAAGTTTATAAACAAATAAATTGCTATCCTCATCAAATTTTCTCTCTGTAGCTTTTAAGTATCCTGAAAGCAATAAAAAGCTCCATATATTTTCATTTCCTTTATCTAGTTCTTCCATTACAACATCTTCATTAATAATACTTTCAATAAAGCCACCATTATAGAGCTTTTCAAGTCCTAGCTTTACTTCTTCATCTCCTTCTGCTAAGAGATTTTTTATTATAGAATTCTCTGAAGTATTAACCCAATATGGCATAAATTCTCTATCTGGCTTATTAATATATGATAAGATAGACCATGGATTATATATTGTTGTACTTCCGAAAATATATCCATTATACCACCTTTTAAAGTCTTTCAGCTTGTCAGCCATCTTATAATATTTTATTAATTCAACTGTTTCCTCTTCAGTAAATCCAAATTTATCTGAATACTTTTCACCTAATATACTATATACTTCTAAATTATTTAATCCTGAAAAAATACTTTCCTTTGCTACTCTTAAAATTCCAGTAATCATAGCCTTTTCTAAATTAATATTATCCTTTAAAGCAGAAGATAAAAAATTTCTCATAAATCTTATGATTTCTATATAATAATTATTAAAATATCCTTCATGTATTGTAGTATCATATTCATCAATTAAAATAATTACCTTCTTATTGTAATAATTATTTAAATACTCACTTAGTTTTAATAAAGATACTTCTAAATCTTGAATACTACATTTTCTATTTATAATATTCATATAATAATTTTTATCATCATCAAAGATTAATTTATCATAAATATAATAAAATTGCTTATACATGGAAGAAGCTTGTTTTTTCATACTTTCAATAAAGTTCTCAAAACTTGAGTGTTTCTCATCCTTAAATGTTAAATATATAAGAGGAAAAGTCCCCTGTTTCTCCATTATTTCAGTTTCTTTTTCTATCTTTAAATCTTTAAAGAGATATCTTCTATCTTCATCAGACTTTTCTAAAAAATATCTTATAATTGACATATTTAAAGTTTTTCCAAAGCGTCTTGGTCTTGGAAGCAAAACTATCTTACCATAGTCCTCTAAAAATTCTTTAATTATTAAAGTCTTATCAACAAAATAATAATTATTATCAATAATATCTTTAAAATCACTATTTCCTAAGCTTATTCTTTTCATCATTTCACCTCTTTTCCTTATTTCCTTTTTATTAAAATATTATTAGATTAAGCTTTATCCTTATAAATAAATTAATTATTTCTTTTCTTATATTATATCATTTATATATATTAGTTAAACCTAAAAAATCACCCTGTAAAAACAAGGTGATTTTTAGAACCTGCTAATTACTTCTCTTCGTCCCTTTGGTCCTTGACAAGTAAAGCTACGTTTTCAATATGGCTTGTTTGTGGGAACATATCAACTGGTTGTATTTCTACTGTTTTGTATCCTTGTTCCTGTAGTATTTGTAGGTCTCTAGCTAGTGTACTTGGGTCACAGCTTACATATACTATTCTTTTAGCATCTATTTTTGTTATAGCATCTAGTAATGCTTTTTCACATCCTTTTCTTGGTGGGTCAACTACTACTACATCAGCTTTAACACCTTTATTTATTAGTTTTGGTATTTCTACTTCTGATTCACCTAAGATAAATTCTGCATTTTTTACGTTGTTTTCTTCTGCATTTATTTTTGCATTTTTTATTGCTCCTGGAACAATTTCTACTCCATATACCTTTTTAGCTTTTTCTGATAGGAATAGTGTTATTGTTCCTGTTCCACAATATGCATCAAATACAGTTTCATTTCCTGTTAACTTTGCAAATTCTAGAGCTTTTCCATATAATACTTCTGTTTGAACAGGGTTAACTTGGAAGAATGATTGAGGTGATATGTTAAATTTAAAGTCACCAATATAATCTGATATAGTGTCATCTCCCCATAAATTTATATTCTTTCTTCCTAAAATAACGTTAGTTTTTTCTGAATTAACATTTTGAATAACACTTGCAAGTCCTCTTACATTATCAAGAAATACATCAACAAGTTCATCAGCATAAGGAAGCTTTTCACCATTAGTAACTATGACAACCATTATTTCATTAGTTTTAAAACCTCTTCTTATCATGATATGTCTAACCACACCATTTTCATCATACTTTCCATCTCTTATATAAGGTTTTATTTTATAATCAAACATCCAGTCTCTAACTAATTTAACTACTTGGTCTGCCACTTCATCTTGTATTAAACAGCTATCCATATCTACTATGTTGTGACTTCTTGGTTCAAAGAACCCAATATGTAATTTACCCTTAATCATACCAACAGGTAATTGAACTTTATTTCTGTATCTCCATGGTTCATCCATTCCTATAGGATACTTAACTAGTTCTGGATCTAATTTTCCGATTTTTTTAATACAATCCTTAACTCTATCCCATTTAAAATCTAATTGTCCTTTATATGAACTATGTTGAAGAGTACACCCTCCACACTTTTTAGAAATCCTACAAGCTGGTCTAGTTCTTTCAGGAGACCTAACAATAATATCTAAAAGTTTTCCATAGGCAAAATTCTTTTTTGTTTTAACAATAAGAACTCTAACCTTTTCACCTTTTAATGCACCCTCAACAAAAACAGGGAAAGTTCCATCAATTTTACCAATTCCTTCCCCTTCATAACCTTGATCAACTATATCTAAAACATACTCTTCATTCTTTGTTATCATAATAAATCTCCAATCTTATCATTAAAATAATTTTAACAGATTACAAAGTTCCCTGTTAAAATCACAAATATCTCTTATTATAACATCCATCCACTTTAGAGTTAATAGTAAACTCTAGTATTAATTTTTTTAAAAATAATCAGTTGATATAATATGGTTTCCAACAATCTCAAAGCTATTGCACTCTGTTTCTTTACTCTCCTCAGCATTCGGACCATATATTTCAACTGCATGAGCAGTACAAATTGCATTTTCATTATACACACAATTTTTTGCTGTACAATGTATTTCTGGCTTTATAGGATACTTCTGAAAGTTTATACTTTGCTTTGCTATTCCAATATAATTGGTATTGCCTAACTCTTTTACTGAATTTATAAAATTATTTATTGCAAATTCGGCACAACAAGTATCTTCTTTTCTAACAGCATTTAATCCTTCTACTGTTATTATACTTGCCGTACAAAATCCTCCAGTATTATTTACACATCTATCTGCACTACAATTTAAGCTATTTTCCATTGTATTATCCTCTCCTTATTAAAACTATTATAATTTAGTTTTTTCATAAGAAGCTTTTTTATACTTTTTGCTTTATCTTATAGGTAAAGTTTAAAATACTCCACTCTTCTAAATTTAAGAGATAAATCTCCTATCTTCTAAATAAGAAGCTTAAATATTTAAATTAATTTGAAATTTAACTTAAAGTAAACTTATATCTATAAAAAAAGCACCTAGTCTAAAAAGACCTAGGCGCCAGCAAATAGTTAGGATACAGTTGCCATTTTGTTCCTATCTTTTATTCTTGTTTAAATAACAAGTCAATATACATAATTATAGTGCATTTTTGCACTTTTAAATATTAACATTTTGTAAATTTTTATTTTTCTAATGGTTTTTATACTTTTTTTGTATGTTATTTTTATAATTATTTTTATTAAATCAAAAATAATATTTAAACTTATTGTTTCAATACTATTTTTTATATTTTCACTTATTAATTTTATTTTAATTAAATATCTATTATAAATTTATTCCTATTTAAGGAATAAAATAAACTATAATAATTCTTTTTATAAATAAAGCTTAATATTAAATGGTTTAATAAAGTTTATCCCTTAATTAAAACTATAACCTTAAACTTCAATAAACATATCAAGTCTTTAGATAAAATAAAACTTTAATCCAAAAAATCTTTAATTAAAATAATATAAAAAAGAACACTCCCAAGTGGAATATATTTCCCACTTAGAAGTGTTTGTATAGATCAAAAATTATTTTACTTCAGTTATTCTTAATAGGTTAGTTTTACCTACTTGGTTAGCTGGAACACCTGCTGCTAATACAACTGTATCTCCTGCTTCTACATAACCTTTTTCTCTAGCTATTTGAACTGATTTTTCCATGATTTCATCTGTTGATGTCATTTCTTCAGCAACTATAGCTGTTACACCATATCTTAAAGCTAACTTCTTAGCAACTCTTTCTGAAGGAGTTACGGCTAAAATTGTACAATCTGGTCTACAGTTAGAAATTCTTTCTGCAGTAGCTCCTGATTTAGTAGCTGAAATTATAGCTTTTGATTTTAACTCATATGCAGCATTACAAGCAGCTCTTGATATAACACCTGCTACAGCTGGTATATGGTTTTTAGCTGTTGATGAAGCAACTTCATAAGTTAATTGCTTTTCAGTTTCTTCTGCTATTCTTGCCATAGTTTGTACTGCTTCTACTGGCCAGCTTCCGTTTGCTGATTCACCACTTAACATGATAGCATCTGTTCCATCTAAAATAGCATTAGCTACGTCTGAAACTTCAGCTCTTGTTGGTCTTGGGTTTCTCATCATTGAGTCTAACATTTGAGTAGCTGTTATAACTGGTTTGTTAGCAGCATTACATTTTCTTATTATCATTTTTTGTACAGCTGGAACTTGCTCTATTGGAATTTCAACACCCATGTCTCCTCTAGCAACCATTATACCATCTGAAGCTTCTATGATAGCATCGATGTTATCAACACCTTCTTGGTTCTCTATTTTTGAGTATATTTGGATATCTGCTCCACCATTTTCAACTAATACTTCTCTTATAGCAATTACATCTTCAGCTTTTCTTATAAATGAAGCTGCAACCATGTTAACTTTCATTTCACAACCGAATTTTAAGTCATCTTTATCTTTTTCTGTCATTGCTGGTAATTTTATTGAAACTCCAGGAACGTTAACTCCTTTATGAGTTGCAACCATACCAGTATTTTGAACTACACAGTGGATTTTATTTCCTTCTACTGATTCAACTTCTAATCCTACTAAACCATCATCTATTAAGATTATGTTACCTGGCTTAACATCATTAGCTAATCCAGCATATGTTACTGAACATTGAGTTTCATCACCAATTACATCTCCACCAGCGTGTATAGTAAATTTATTTCCCATTACTAATTCAACTTTGTTTGGTTCGAATTTACCAGTTCTTATTTCTGGTCCTTTAGTATCTAAAAGAATTGCTACTTCTTTACCTTGTTCAGCAGCTAATTTTCTTACTTTTTCCATTCTACCTTTATGTTCTTCGTGGTCTCCATGTGAAAAGTTGTGTCTTGAAGCATTCATTCCTGCTTCTATTATTTTTGATAATATTTCATCTTTCTCACTTGCTGGACCTATAGTACATACCATTTTAGTCTTTCTCATTTTAAAAAACACTCCCTTTAGCAAAATTTTTTTTGATCTTTTGATTTAAATATCTATTTGAAAAATAGTTACTAACTAAAACACTATTTATTAATAGTTTGCGCCATTTTATATAAATCTATGTCGAAAACTCTTTTCATTGCTAATGCTTCATCTATATCCATATCTATTACTTTGTTGTCTCTAACACCAACAACTCTTGAAGTTTTACCTTCTAGTAATAAATCAACTGCTTTTGCACCTAATTTAGAAGCTAATACTCTATCCATTGGAGTTGGTGTTCCACCTCTTTGGATATGTCCTAAAATAGTTGCTCTTGATTCTGCACCTGTTTTCTCTTCAATATATTTAGCTAAGCTTTCTGAGTCTCCAACTCCTTCAGCAACAACAACAATAGTATGAGTTTTACCTCTTGATTTTCCTTGGATTATTTCATCACAAAGTTTATCTTTATCAAAATCAACTTCTGGTACTATTATCGCTTCAGCTCCACTTGCAATTCCTGCATATAAAGCTAAATCTCCACAATTTCTTCCCATTACTTCAATAACAGAAACTCTGTCATGGGATGTTGATGTATCTCTTAATTTGTTTATAGCATCTGATATAGTACTTAAAGCTGTATCAAATCCAATAGTAAAATCAGTATAAGCTAAGTCATTATCTATAGTTCCTGGTAAACCTATAGTTTTAACACCTAATTTAGATAATAATTTTGCTCCTGTGAAAGAACCATCACCACCACATACTACTAAAGCATCAATTCCATTGTCCTTTAATAAGTTTGCAGCGTGTTGTCTTACTTCTTCTTTTTTAAATTCTGGACATCTAGCAGTTCTAAGAACTGTTCCACCTCTGTGAATTATATCTGAAACACTATTTCTATTCATTGGGATAAGCTCACCATTTATTAATCCGCTGTATCCTTTTTGCACTCCAACTACTTCTAAGCCTTCTTGTAAGGCTTTTCTAACAACTGCTCTTATAGCAGCATTCATTCCTGGTGCATCTCCACCACTTGTTAAAACAGCTATCTTTTTCATAATATTCCTCCTTAACACCAGCGGGTCCAAAAAAGTCCCTACGGTGGTAATTTTCACCCACTCTTTATTAAAATAACTTTATGAGTTATTTTAATTCAAAAAAATATCTATTCACAATATTAATTTTACTTAAATTAAAGGTTATTTTCAACCTTTTTTCTGTAGAATTAGATAAAAAAAGAGGATATATTAGTATTTAGTGCTATTATCCTCTTTAATCTATTATATCATCTAAATACTTCAAATATAGTTTTATTTAATTAATATATAGATTAATTTAAAATTTTTATTTTTTATTAAAATTTATTTAAATTTTAAAATGAGATTTTTTATAATATGATTACTTTCTACATTAAAAGAATATATCAAAAAACTTAGATAACTTTATAAATTTTAAAGATAAAAGAGCCATCTCTAAATAGAAATTTTATTCTACTTTGAGATAGCCCTATTAAATATTAGTTTATCTCATAGCTACGACTAAGTATTTAGATGGGGTCAAAGCTATAGCTGAATTAAGTCTATGTTTGTTAACCTAATCAGAAACTACCTTAACGTTTTCCTCACCAAATTTTTCTTTTAAAATTGAGATTACTTCTGTATTAATATCTACCCACGCTTCTCTATTCATTCTAAAACTTTGTCTTTCTTTTGCAGCAAATATATATACTGCTGAGTCCCCTTTGTATGGCTCTAATAATACTTTTAATGGCTTACCTATAGCCATTGCTTTTTCCTTATCCTCTACCTTTATATAAACTTTATCAGAATTTATATTTTCTAAAGGTTTTATTTCTTCACAAAGTAATTTAGGTTCTTCATCTTCTTTGAAAGATAATCTTCCCTTAACAACAACCATTAAATCCTCATGAATTAAAGAATTGCACTTTTCTAAAGTCTTAGGGAATACAACTAACTCCATCATTCCTGATAAATCTTCTAAAGTAGCAAAAGCCATTATTGTGTTATTTCTAGTTACCTTTCTAGAAACTTGGTTAAGGATTCCCCCTATAACTACTCTATCTCCATCTTTTAGAGAAATTAAGTCTGAAACCATCTCCATAGGTGTTTCTTCAAACTTTTTATGTTCCTCTTGGATATTACCTATTTCTATAGATGTTTGAAGTTTAAGACTTCTCTTATAATCATCAAGGGGATGACCACTTAAATAAAGTCCAGTCATTTCTTTTTCCATAGCTAACTTATGTTTTTTAGCAAATTCTTTAATATTAGGATAACTGATTTCAAGACTTTCACTATCTTCTTCACTTAAAGCTCCAAATAAAGATATTTGCCCTTCTATATTCTTTTTCTTTTGAGATGAAATTCCATCAATAAGTTTTTCATGAACAGCTACAAGTTGTGATCTAAATAATCCAAACTCATCAAAAGCTCCTGCCTTAATTAAGCTTTCAACTGCTCTTTTATTAATAACTCCACTCTCCATCTTATTACAAAAATCCATAAGAGACTTAAAAAGTCCCTTTTCCTTTCTAGCTTCAACAATGCTATCAACAACATTCATACCAACATTTTTAATAGCCGCTAAACCAAATCTGATACTGTTACCCTTAACAGTAAATCTTGAATAACTTTCATTGATACTAGGAGGTAAAACTTCGATTCCTAATTTTTCAGCAGTTCTAATATATTCTGCAACCTTCTCACTTGTACCCATAACTGAGTTAAGCATAGCTGCAATAAATTCAACTGGATAATACCTCATTAAGTATGCAGTGTCATATCCTATTACTGCATAAGCTGCTGCCTTTACTACACTTACTTTCATAAGCCTATAGTTTTTAAAACTGTAGTTGTAGTCTGGACTATACCATGTACTCTTAAAGCACCTCCTATTATAGTCTCTGAGCGTCTTTCATAGAAATGATTTTATACTTCTTTATTAATCACTATAAAACTATTCCCTTAGAAATTTCGTTGCTGATCATCCATTGTTTATTATTTCTACAATAAAATAATTTTATACTTAGGGTCTCCCCATATATAATTCACTTAATTTTTTCTGCATTTCTGCAACATTCACAATTATCTTTTCAAATTTTGTTGTAGTTTAAGTGACTTTAGGACTTTCCAGCAATTTAAGGAGTTTTTAATTATAAGTTACCTTATAATGCCACACTTGCCATTTTATGGCTTTTGTTAAATGCATAAGAGGCAAAATCCATCATTGAATCAAATATCTTATTTGCTGTTTCTTCTGAAACACCATTTCTAATACATCCAGGAACCTCTATGTTCCCATTTTCATCTACTATACCATGAATAAAGTTCTTTCTTTCTTCTTCCATTACCTTATGTTTTTTCTTTGACATAGCTCTTCTAACAAGGTCACTTCTTCCCATTGAGTATCCTGCTAGCTTCATAACTATTTGCATAACTTGTTCTTGATAAACCATTACTCCATAGGTAACATTTAGTATATCTTCTAATTGTTCATGGTCATACTTTACATTTTCTCTATTTCGTTTTCCTTCTATATATCTTGGAATTTCCGCCATTGGTCCTGGTCTATATAATGAAATTCCCGCTATAATATCCTCAAAACAGTCTGGTTTTAGGTCTTTCATAAAGGAAGTCATTCCTGCTGATTCTAACTGGAATACCCCTGCTGTTTTACCTTCTCCAATCATGTCATAAACTGATTTATCATTAAAATCTATATTATCTAAATCTATGTCCACTCCTCGATTTTCCTTAATCATTTTAACAGCATCATCCATAACTGTTAAAGTACGAAGTCCAAGGAAGTCCATCTTTAATAGTCCAAGTTCCTCAAGAGTTGTCATATCAAATTGAGTTACTATAGATTCATCATTTTTCTGTAATGGAACATATTCAACTAATGGTTTTGAAGCTATAACAACCCCAGCAGCATGAGTTGATGAATGTCTTGGAAGCCCTTCTAGTCTTCTACTTACATCAATAAGTTCCTTTACTCTGATGTCACTATCATAGGCACTCTTTAATTCTGGATTTAATTCTAATGCTTTATCTATAGTTATTCCTAGCATTGTAGGTATCATTTTAGCAATTCTATCTACTTCTCCATAGGAATAATCCATTGCACGTCCTACATCCCTTATACAAGCTCTTGGTGCCATAGTTCCAAAGGTTATAATCTGAGCAACATTTGATGCTCCATACTTTTCAACAACGTAATCTATAACTTCTTGTCTTCTCTCATAACAAAAATCCGAATCTATATCAGGCATACTAACCCTCTCTGGATTTAAGAAACGTTCAAAAAGTAAACTATACTTTATAGGATCTATTTTTGTTATTCCTAAAGTGTAAGCTACTATAGAACCTGCTGCACTATTATGAACAGCCATTGAGTTCGCTACATAAGAGGTATCCCCTGGTACTGATATATCATATACTTTCCCTTTATAACTTTCTTCTGTTACTGCTTTTACTTTTACATAGAAATAATCTTCATCTTTATAAAACCCATCATTCCTATAAAATTTTTGCTCTCTTATAGGAATTTGATAATATTCAAAGTCATCATTCCAATTTAATAATTGTTTACCTGATATACAAACTGAATATTCATCATGTTGATTTTCTTCTTTTTTAACTCTTGTTTTTATAGTACTCCAATAACCTAATCTTCCTAAAATCATTCTTAGCTGTCTAACTAAATTAAAGGATGTTGTTGTATACTTTATTCTTAAGGATGATGAATCACACTGAATATCACTATAGCTACCATCACCTCTAAACATATATGCAACTATTATTTTAAGTTCCTCATTTGAAGTTCCATTTATAATTTCATCAGCTAAAATTTTATTGTTAGCTCCTCTATTACACTTTTCTTTAAAAAACTTAGCTACTACTTTTGAGTTAAATTCTACTGTTACACTTTTCTTTACTTTATGATAATAAACCTTACCTTCTAAGTTAAATACTTCTTTAAATAAGTTAACTATATCTTCAACATAGGCTTTTTCATCAGAATTAAAACCGAATCCCACTTTATAAGTTCTATGTTCTTCATTTATAGATGCCCATCCTTCAGCAATAAAATAACCAATTATTTTACATAAGTTATTATCTAAAGTTATATACCTACTAACCTTAGCACTTTTTAAATTATTACTTCCTATCTCATACCATAAAAATTTATCATCATAGCAAAGAGCCTTATCTTCCTTACAATAATCTAATAAATCATAAACTATATCTTTTTTTATTCCCTTAGTTCTCGGATATAATATTAAATCATCCTTCTTTAATTCACTAGCCTTTATCCATTGCTTTTCATATTTTTTGTAAGGAGCGTTTTCACATTTCCCTTTCTTTGCTATAGAACAACTTTCTTTACAGACGACAGGTAATTTACTTCTATCCTTTTGTTCCTTTATACAAGGCGAAGTTTTTATCCCTAAAACCTTATGGTCCTTTGTTAACTTTAAAACTTCATTAGCCGCATCTATACTAACAATTTCTTCTTCAATATCATATCTAAGTAATGTTTCAACTAATGAATAATTTCCATAAGCAGTGACAACCTCTTCTCCCCCCTTAAAATCTTCTATATTCCTAACAGTACCATTACTCAAAAGAACCTTTGTTTCAGGTAAAAAACATCCACGCCCTGGACCCGTTGGTATACCATTATCTATAGCATATTTTATAAAGTCCCAAACAATAAGGAAGTAATCTACATACCCCATTTGTTTTATAACTCCAACTTCATAAAGAAGTCTATCTACAAGTTCCTTAGCTTCTTCCTTATCCTCTGCAAATTTAATTACATCCTTATAATCAAAATCACCTTTAAATTCTTCAAAGATTTTATATCTTTCCACAAGTCCTTCGAAACAAGTCTTAACTAAATACTCATAAGGGTCATCTTCTCCCTCTGGCAATGGATATTTAGGTAATTTAGATACATGAAACTCATAGTCAAAATTACATTGCTCAGCTATTTTTGTTGTATTTTTTAAAGCTTCTGGAATGTAATCAAAAAGCTCCCACATCTCTTCTGGTGACTTTAGATAAAATTGATCAGAAGGATATTTTTTTCTATTGGTATCATCAACAGTTTTACCTGACTGTATACACATTAAAATATCATGTGCTTTATAATCATCTTGAACTATGTAATGAACATCATTGGTTGCCACTAGAGGAATATCAAGTTCTTTAGAAAGCTTTATATTAACCTCATTAACCTTTTTTTGTTCCTCCATACCATGGTCTTGAAGTTCTAAATAAAAATCATCTCCAAAAACAGACTTATAAAATAAAGCTGCTTCTTTGGCTTTTTCTAAGTTTCCTGAAATAATAGCTTTTTGAACTTCTCCACCTAAACAAGCACTAAGGGCAATAAGTCCCTCAGAATGTTCCTTTAAAAATTCTCTATCAATTCTAGGTTTATAATAAAATCCTTCTATAGATGCTGTTGAAGCTATCTTCATTAGATTTTCATAACCTTTTTCATTCTTAACAAGAAGTACTAAATGATAAGTTTTATTATCACTATCTAAAGATTTTATATGCATAGACTTAGGAACTATATATACTTCACAACCTAATATAGCCTTTATTCCTTGTTCTTTTGCTTCTTTATAAATATTTACACATCCATACATAACTCCATGGTCTGTTAAAGCAATACTATCCATATTAAGTTCTTTAGCTTTTGCAATAATATCCTTAACCTTACCAGAACCATCTAATAAGCTATAACCTGAATGGACATGAAGATGGGTAAACTTTCTTTCACTCAATAAACTCACTTCCTTTCCCCTATCATATAAATATAAAAAACTATAAAAAAATAACCTAATATTGATTTAAACAAAACCTCTTATACTAAATAATTAACTCAAATCTAAGCTCCTATTCAAAGATTTAAAGTTTAAATGCACAAAAATTAAATATTGAATATTAAATAAAAAGTATTAAAAGGATATTTTATTGAATAAAATAATATTAGCTTATTAAAGAGTTAAAACTCCAAAACAATTAATAGCAAATGCTAGGTAGAATTCTCTCCTTACCTAGCATTTTATCATATTCCTATATATTTATTAAGTTAATAATTAATATTAAAATTTACCTAAAAAAGTCCTTCTTCCCTAAGTTCTTCCGCAATTTTTTCAATTTTTCTTAATCTATGGTTAACACCCGATTTTCCAACTGGTGGATTAAGCATTTCTCCTAATTCTTTTAAAGATTCTTCTGGGTAACTTAATCTAAGCTCTGCTATTTCTCTAAGATTTAAAGGAAGTCTTGCAAGCCCTATGGTTCTTTCAATTAGTTTTATGCTTTCAACCTGTCTTACTGCTGCATTAACAGTTTTGCTAAGGTTTGCTGTTTCACAATTAACAAGTCTATTTACATTGTTTCTCATTTCCTTCATTATTCTTATGTTTTCAAGTTCTAAAAGGCAGGTATGAGCTCCTAATATATTTAATAAATCTACTATTTGCTCTCCTTCTTTTATATAAACTATATAGCTATTTTTTCTTTGAATAACCTTAGAATTAAGTCCATAAGAGTTTACAACTTTCTTTAAATCCTGTGCATACTCCTCTGAATGTGTTACAAATTCTAAATGATAGTTCTTTTCTGGATTACTTATACTGCCTCCACCTATAAAAGCACCTCTAATATAAGCTCTCTTCTTCTCTTCACTATCAATAAACTTTTCTCCAATAGAATAATCTAATGACATTAATCCTTCATCCTCTTTTAAGATTCCGGTCTTAATTAATAACTCCCTAACTCCCATAGATTCTTCAATAACAACCATATAAATATTGTTTTTTTTCAAAGAATTGCTTTTCTTAACCATAAGCTTAGAATGTACATCAAAATACTCTTTTAATAAAGTAAATGCTAATCTTGCTGAAGCTGGATTTTCAGTGGTAATTCTAAATTTCAATTCTCTACCACTAAAAGCTATTGTTCCACTAACCTTCATTATTGCTGATATTTCAGCAAGTGCCTCTTCCTTAGACATTTCTAAGTATCTGCAAATTTCTCCTTTAACCTTTGATGAAAATGACATGCTTACTCCTTTCCCTATAAATACCTACTAACATGAATAGCTTTATTTTCTTTTATCTAACTCTATAGTTTTCATAATAAGCTCTGAAAGGTTATTAGCATCATGTCTAATATAATTATATCTAACATTTACTAAATCCCCTTCTATTATTTTAACATTTAGAGCTTCAACCTCTTCTCTATCTAATGCTACTAATTTAGAATTTTTCTCATTATAATATCTTTTAATTAATACATCATCTATTTTACCAACATTAGCTATAACATAGTCTATGCTGTTTTCTCCACAATATTTATAAATTTCTTTAATATGATCTGAAACGTTAAAATTCGTAGTTTCCCCTGGCTGCGTCATAACATTACATACATATATTTTTTTTGCTTTACTTTTTTGAACTTCTTTTCCTATTTCCTCAACAAGAAGATTTGGAATTATACTTGTATATAAGCTTCCTGGACCTAAAACTATAGCATCAGCTTCTCTAATGGCTAAAATAGCATCTTCAACTGCCTCAGCTTCTTTTGGGATTATTCTTAAATCCTTTATTGCACTTCCTTGAGAAATAGCTTCTTTTGGGATATTTGACTCACCTCTAACAACAACACCATTTTCAAGCTCTGCTTCTAATTCAACAGAATCTAAGGTTACAGGTAAAACTTTTCCTGCAACAGAAAGAACTGAACTCATATTTTGTACTGCATCTTGAAAATTTATAGAAATACCATTCATAGCTGCAAGAAATAAATTACCAAAATTTTGACCTTTTAATCTTCCATCTTTGAATCTATAATTAAGTAATTCACCTAAAATTGGCTCAGTATTTGATAATGCTAAAATACAGTTTCTAACATCTCCTGGTGGTAACATCCCTAAGTCTTCTCTCAAAACTCCAGATCCACCACCATCATCAGCTACTGTTACAATTGCTGTTATATTACAACAATGAGTCTTTAGACCTCTAAGCATTGTTGAAAGTCCTGTTCCGCCACCTATAACAGCTATATTAGGATATGAATTACTCTTGTCACATACTTCTACTGTCATCATTCTCACTCCTATACTTAGAGCTTCTTAGCTCCTCTATTAACATCTTCTTTTATATCTCTATGCTCAACTGATGAATTGAATCCAGCAGCTGCTAAATTTGCTGCTAATTCATTAGCTATAGCTACAGATCTATGTCTTCCCCCTGTACAACCTATTGAAATAATAAGTTGTCTCTTACCTTCTTTAACATAATTAGGAACTAAAAATTTCAACATATCATTTAATCTTGTTAAAAATCCTTTAGTTTCTTCTTGATTTAAAACATAATTTTTAACTGGTTCATCTTCTCCTGAATAAGGCTTAAGTTCTGGTATATAAAATGGGTTAGGAATAAATCTAACATCAAATACTAAATCTGAATCCATAGGTATTCCATATTTAAATCCAAAGGATAATACAGTTACTGTTATACTTTGTTCTGGTTCTCTACCATCACCATAAAGAACATTTAATTTCTCTCTTAAATCCTTTATAGCATACTTAGAAGTATCAACTATATTATCCGCTCTATCTTTAAGTTCTCTTAATTTATTTCTCTCATTTTCAATTCCAGTTAATATTCTACCATCTGGTGATAATGGATGACTTCTTCTACTTTCTTTAAATCTTTTTACAAGAACTTCATCCCCAGCATCTAAGAATAAAATTTCATATTTAAAATCATTAGCTTTCAAATATATGAAGCTTTCAAATAAATCATCGAAGAATATTCCACCTCTAATATCTATAACTAACGCAACCTTCTCTATACCATTATTCCCCTGTAAGCATGCCTCTGCAAACTTAGGTATTAACTTTGGAGGTAAATTATCTACACAAAAGTAACCTAAATCCTCTAAGCTCCTTGTTGCCTCTGTTTTTCCTGCACCTGAAAGTCCTGTAACTATTACAAATCTCATATTAGCCCTCCTAAAATCATTTAATAAAAAGGTTGTCCTCATTTTACTAAATCTAAAATATATTCAATTAAATTAATACGCTAAAAAAACTATAAATAAAATTCCTATTTATAATTTTAACCTATATGTATGAAATTCTCCACCCTATTAGAGTGGAGATCAAAATAATATTTTACAATAAATAAAGATTTACTACAACTTTATTTCCTCATGATTTCCAAAAGAAATTTATGAAATAAAGTATAAAAATACATCTTTTAGCTATCATATAAAAAGATAGCTTTTCGATAAATACTCTAAAATTCCTTAAAATATTTCTTTAATAATTCTATTAATTTTTTATTATCTTCTTCTAATCCCATAGAAATTCTTAAATATCCAGAACACCCTAATAAATACCCAGGTCTTACGATATATCCATTTCTTAATAGATATTCATTAATTTCTCTATCTTTCCCTTTAACATCAACTAAAATAAAATTACTTTGAGATTCCTTATAAACTAAGTTTAATTCCTTAAAAGCCTCATAAAAAAGTTCTCTTTGGCTTTCATTATAATCATGGCAATATTCCACAAAATCCTTATCCTTAATTGCTTCCACAGCTGCATTTTGCGCATAAAGACTAACTTCAAAAGGATTAATTACTCTATTAAAATATTCAGCTAATCCTTCATCACATATACCATATCCAACTCTTAAAGATGCTAATCCATAAGCCTTTGAAAAAGTTCTTAATATAATTATATTCTTATAATTTTTAAGTAAACTTAGAGAATCAGGATAATTTTCCATAGAAACATATTCCCTATAAGCTTCATCAACAACCACATACACATCTCTTGGAACCTGTTCTAAAAAATCCTCAAGTTCTTTAGCAGTAAAAGCTGTTCCTGTTGGATTATTTGGATTACAAAGCCATATAATTTTAGTTCTCTCATTTATATTATTTAAAATACCATCTAAGTCCAAAGCCAAATCTTTCATCGGAACCTTAACAGCTCTTCCCCCCATAAGTTTTGTGAAACTTTCGTAGAGTGCAAAGGTAATCTCACCCATAATAGATTCTTCATCTTTATTTATTAATGTATTACAAATAACTTTAATCAAAGAACTAGATCCTGCACCTAAAATAATATTTTCTTCTCTAACACCGATTGACTCACTTAAAGCTTTTCTTAAATAATAATTTTCTCCATCTGGATAAAGTGCAGTATTCTCAACAAGATTTTTTAAAACATCTTTAACAGAATCAGAACACCCCAATGGATTTTCATTAGAAGCCATTTTTACTACTTTATTAATGTTAAATTTCCGTTTCACTTCAGAAATAGGTTTACCACCTATATACTTATTTAACTCTTTAACTTCTCCCCTTACTCTATTTCCCATAATTCTTCTCCTCTCATTTTAGTTTTAATAATAGTTATTACTCCAATGCTCCTTATACTATATTTCCATTTTATACCTACTAATCAATAAAAAAAAGCCTCCTATGTAATTCAATTATAAAATACATAAGATGGCCTTTTCTTTTTTGTTGTTAATTTTAAATTTAATATAACTATTTGTCTTTTCCTATTATTCTTACTTCTGTATGAAGATCTACTCCAAATTTTTCTTTTACCGTTTTTTGAACGTGAGTTATGACATCCAAAACGTCTTTAGCTGTGGCATTTCCCTTATTGATTACAAAGCCTGAATGTTTCTCTGAAACAGCTGCTCCACCAATTGAAAACCCTTTTAAGTCTGAGTCTTGAATTAACTTACCTGCAAAATATCCTTCAGGTCTTTTAAATGTGCTTCCCGCTGATGCATATTCTAAAGGTTGTCTTTCTTCTCTTCTTCTAGTTAAATCATTCATTCTATCTTCTATTTTATTAACATTTTCATCACTTACTTTTTCAAGCTTTAATGTAGCACTTAATACAACATATCCAGCTGTCATTATTAACGAAGTTCTATAACCTAATTGAAGTTCTTCAAGGGTTAAATTTACTACATTTCCTTCTGAGTCTATAGCTGATACTTCTTTAATTACATCTGACATTTCACCATTGTATGCCCCTGCATTCATGAATACAGCTCCACCTATACTTCCAGGTATACCACAAGCAAATTCTAATCCTGTCAATTTTGCGTCTAAAGCTGCCTTTGAAACCTTTGATAATAAAGCTCCACAATCTGCAACAACTTCATCCCCATTTACTTCTATATTATCTATCTTTTCAAGTTTAATAACAACGCCAGATATTCCCCCATCTTTAACTAAGATGTTGGATCCATTTCCTAATATAAAATATGGCACATTTCTATCTTTACATACTGAAATAACTTCACCAACTTGTTCTTTCGTAGATGGAGTTACTAATAGGTCAACTGGTCCTCCAACTCTGAAATGAGTATGTTCTTTCATAGGTGCGTCAGAGATTACATTTTCTTCACCACAATATTTACATAATATTTCTTTGATTTCCTTGTATTGATTCATTATACAACTCCTCTTAACTATTATCCTTTTTAGTATAATTAATTATTTACCACTTATCAAGCATTTAAACCTCTTTTTAATAATAATTTAAGGCTTATTCTTATTGTTAAAATAATTTCTAATATTTTCGGCAGTATTCTTATCTATAGATGGTGTATCTAGTAATTCTTCTACCGTTGCATTTTTTATTTTTTCTACACTTCCAAACTTTATTAATAAAGCTTTTTTTCTCTTCTCACCTACACCTGGAATATCATCTAATATTGAATGAAGGGTTCTCTTATCCCTTAAAGATCTATGATAAGTTATAGAGAATCTATGAACTTCATCTTGAATTCTTGTTATTAATGCCATAACTTTAGATCTCTTATTTAAGATTATTTCTTCATTGTTAAATATGATTCCCCTTGTGTTGTGTTTTTCATCTTTAACAAGTCCACATACTGGAATATTTATATTATATTCCTTTAAAACCTCTAAAGCTATATTTATTTGGCCTTTTCCTCCATCCATCATTATTAAATCTGGAAATACGCAAAACTTTCCTTTAGAAAGATGTAATTCACTTTGCTTTATTTTTTCAATTTCCTCTAACCCTCTAGCAAATCTTCGTTCTAATATTTCCCTCATACTACTGTAGTCATCTGGTCCATTTACTGTTTTTATTTTGAATCTTCTATAATCAGAATTTTTAGATTTTCCTTCTTCAAAAACAACCATTGTTCCTACAGAATCAACTCCTTGAATATTAGATATATCATATGCTTCTATCCTATACGGTAATGTTTCTAGGTTAAGATTTACTGCCAATTCTTCTAAAGCAATTTTATTACTCTCTTTATCTTTTACTATTTTATCTTTAAATTTTTCTAAGGTTACTTTTGCATTATTTCTAACCATATTAAGCATATCTTTTTTTTCACCTATTTTAGGGATTTTAATCCATACTTTACTCCCTTTTTTCAAGGTTAAAAATTCTTCTAATAAATCTAAATCCTCAATTTCTGGTACATATATATTTTTAGGTATAGTTGCTGTCCCTCCATAAAATCTAGTTATAAATTCTCCTATAAGAGTTCCTTTACTACTATCCATATTATTATCAATCATAAAATGTTCTCTACCAGTTACTTTACCATCTCTTACAAAAAATATTTGTATTGAACTGCTACTATCATCTGAATATAAATCTATGTAATCTTCATCTCCATCCTTAGCAGTAAACATTTTTTGTTTTTCTTTTATTGTTTCAATAGCTAGTACTTTGTCCCTTAATTTAGCAGCTTCTTCAAACTCTAAGTTCTCAGAAGCCTCTTCCATTTTTCTCTTCAATTCATTCTTTAAAGAGCTATCTTTCCCACTTAGGATATTTATAATTTCTTCTATCATTTTTCCATACTCTAATTTACTAATATATCCTGCACATGGTGCTAAACATTTTTTTAGCTGATAATTAAGACAGGGCCTCGTAAAAGGCCCTTCTTCTTTAATATTTCTCTTTGATTGTCTTAATGGATATAATTTATTTATTAGATTTATGACTTCATAAACTGCTCCTCCACTTGTGTAAGGTCCAAAGTACTTGTTTCCATCCTTAGCATAATTTCTAGTAACAAATACTCTTGGAAAATCCTCATTAGTGGTTATCTTTATAAAAGGATAAAATTTATCATCCTTTAGAGCAATATTATATTTAGGACTATATTTTTTTATCAAATTACATTCTAGTAGTAATGCTTCCATTTCATTATCAGTAACTATATATTCAAACTCTGCAATATGTCTAACCATAGCTCTTACCTTTTCACTATGATTTTTAGAATTCTGAAAATATTGTCTTACTCTATTTTTTAAAATTTTAGCCTTTCCTACATAAATTATTTCACCTAAATCATTTTTCATAATATATACGCCAGGTTTTTGAGGTAATGTTTTTAATTGTTGTTCAAAATCAAACATTTTATTACCTCCTAGCTAAAAAATTACATTCCTGTTTGTGTTAAATATTCATCTATCATTTGATATGCAATATTAGCACCTATAACTGAACCTGCTCCACCATTAACTATTTTTACGGCAATAGCTATTTTAGGATCATTTGCTGGTGCAAAACAAGCAAACCATGCATCTGTTACTGGATCCATTTTCCCATTTGCAAAGGCCTTTTGAGCTGTACCTGTCTTTGATGCTATATCAAATTTAGGATTCATATAATCCCAAACGTGAGCCGGATATCCTTGTCTTTGCTCTGTTACATATCTCATATCTTTAGTTATTTCTGCTGCTTCAGCTGGTGTCATTTTTCTTCCTAATGACTTAGGTTCTATTGTTTGAAGAACCTTTCCTTGTGAATTAACAATTTCTTTTACTAATGTTGGTTCCATCATAACTCCACCATTTGCTATAGTTGATGCAACTAAAGCTATTTGCATTGGTGTTGCTGTTGTTTCCCCTTGACCTATAGCACTTTGTGCCATAGCCCCTAAACTTCCTTGCTTAAGTGTTGGGAAGTTACTTGGTGCTATATAAACACCATTAGCTGGAATTGATTGATTAAACCCAAAGCTTTCTGCTGTAGTCTTTAATGCTGTATTTCCAAGTTCCATTCCTAAAGTACCAAAAACAACGTTACTTGAAACTGATAAAGCTCTTGCTAATCCAATTTCGCCATAAGCCTCCCAGCCTTCATTTGGAAGAGTATAGTCTTTACTAATTTTTACATAACCCTTATCATCAAATATTCTATTTGACACACCTGGTATATTTTGAAGGGATGAAGTTAATGTTACCATCTTAAATACTGAACCTGGTGCAGTTGGGTTTTCTGTAACTTGGTTTATAAATTCAAATGCTTGCTTTCCTGCTTTTTGGTCAGCATTTGCTTGTTCCATAGCAGCTGCTAAATCATTTGGATCAAAAGTTGGCATTGTTACAGATGCTAATATTGCTCCAGTTTTAGGATCTAAAGCAACAACTGCTCCTGTGTCTACTGTTCTACCAGTCTTAGCTGATAAAGCTGCCATTTGTGATTTCATAGCTTGCCATGCAGTTTTTTGTAAACCAGCATTTAAAGTTGTAACTATACCATCACCAGTCATTGATAAAGCTTTTCCTCTATTTTCAAAGGCTTCTTTAATACTAAATTTATTACTTGGTGTATAAGTAGTTAAAGTTTTGTTATATATTTGTTCTAAACTACCTGGATCTAATCCAAATCTAGGACTATCATATCCTACTATAGCACCATATAATGCTCCACTTGGATATATTCTCTTTTGTCCTGTACCTTCTTTAACACTATAAGCTATTTTTTGCATTGAACTATCATAAACAGTTCCTCTTAATATTTTATGTTCTTGTGCAAAAGCAACTGAATTGGTTGGTTTTGCTGCTATTTTTGGTGCTTGGAATAAATAAAAATATGTTATATATCCTATAAGCCCAATTAGAAGCATTAAATAAACAACCATTATGTGCTTCATATTTTTAGATAAATCTCTGTTATCTCTCATTTATCTACGACCCTCCTCAGAAATCTTCTGTAATATACCTAGGGCGAAGAATATTGTAAGCATTGACGTACCTCCATAACTTACAAGTGGTAATGTTATACCTGTTAAAGGAATTATTGTGAATATACCTCCAACTATTACTAGAACTTGTATTACTACAAGAGAGCTCATACCAACTCCAACTAATTGAGAAAAATTATCCTCTGCTGTTAAAGCTGCTCTCATTCCTCTGTAGAACAAGAAGAAATAAAAGAATAACATACCTATTGCAAATATCATACCAAATTCCTCACATACCATTGCATAAACAAAGTCTGTATTTGAGAATGGTATTAATTGTGGATATCCTTGTCCAAGCCCTAAGCCTAGAGCCCCTCCTGAAGATATTCCATATAATCCTTGAACTATTTGATAACTATTTCCTTGAGCATTTGCCCATATGTGTAGCCAAGCATCTATTCTAACTCTAACGTGGCTCATTGCAAAGAATCCAACAACCCCACCTAAAAGTAAGAATATTATACTTATTAAAACATATCTTTTTCTTGATGTTGCCATATATATAATGGTAACTGCTAAGAAGAAGAATAGACCTGCTGCTCCTAAGTCTCTTTGAAGGAACATACATCCTACTGCAAATAAAGTTACTATTCCTGGAATCATAAGCTGTTTTATTTCAGCTAAAAAGCTATCTTTCTTCTCAAAGTTCATTAATGTTGAAGCAAGATATAAAACAAGGAATAGTTTTCCTATTTCAGATGGTTGGAAAGTAAATGATCCTATTCTTATCCAGTTCTTAGCACCATTTATATCTGTACCAAATATTAAGGCCATACTTGAAAAAATAATAGTACCAATTAAATAAGTTTTTTTGAATTTTGAAAAACTTTTTAAGTCTGGTAAGAAGATAGTTATAAACATAAATGCAATTATACCCAAACAAAGCCAAACTAATTGTTTTAGTGCAATTGCAGGACTTATGCTATACTGCATAGCCATACCTATAACTGCCAAAACCGACGAAAATACAAAGATATATTTATCACCATCGGGATAAAATCTTCTTATGATGTAATGAGAAAAGCTTATTATCACTATAAGAATAATACCCATTATTAATGCACTCGTATCTATAGGGTTCTTTTGAAGCCCTAGCCATCCAAATAAGGCAATACAAAGCAAATAGACCATTCTTAAAAGCCTTTTTTCATACTTAAGAGTGTTCATTCTTTCACCTCAATTATCCTATAACCTTAAATACAGTACTTCCTAATCTTATACTATCATTCATCATTAATTTTCTAGTTCCTAAGACTCTTTCTTCATTAACGAATGTTCCATTAGTACTGTTTAAATCTTCAATAAAACATTCATCATTGTTTATAAAAATCTTAGCATGATGTGAAGATACAAATTGATCGTTAAGTATTATTAGGTTATCTGATTTTCTTCCTAATGTTATTAAGTTGTTGATTGGAATAGTAGTTCCTACTCTAAGTTTTCCTTCAGTCAATGTTGCCATTACTTCTAAAGAGCCAAAAGTCCCCTTTGGTCTCTTAGAGCTTGATGTCTGTGATTGCGACTGATTTTGTCTTTTTGTAGACTTCATATTTTTACTACCATTTTGGACATCCTTAGACATAATTCTAAGGGCATAATAAATGATTGCAAATAATATTATTATGAAAATAATACTAAATATATAGCCCATCACTTTCGTAAAATCCATATTGTCACCTCTAAATATTTATTTGATATTATTCCAATTATATATAATTAATGACTCACTATTAAAATTATAAATTTTTATTTAAATAGTGTAAATCATTATTTATCATAGTATTTGCTAAATATTTAAAAATTAAAGCTAATCTAAAAAATAAACTATATTTTAAATATTTTTACACAACTTAAAAGGTCATACTTTATAAGATGTAGTCACACTTTTCTTTAAAAATATTACTTGTATAATCTAAAAAGAGTTATATATTATATTATTTCGATTAATGCTACATTAGTACTTAAAATATGCCCTTATATTTATTAAAGTTTTATTCTTTCTAAATTATCTAAAGATTAATGTAAATTTGTCTCTAATCTTATTAGAAAATTGAATTATATAACATTAGTCATTTGATAAGATAGGATTTAATTCACAAATACTTTTAATCGACTTATAAAATTTTAGTCTACTGTATTTAATATCATACTAAATCCTATCATAAATAAATTACAAAATTCAAACAAAATTCTTCGAATTTAAAAAATTCTAACAAAATTTACTTTATAATTTTAAAAATAATCTATTTTTCAGCTAACTTCAAATATTTCCCTGTATATGAACCTTCTGTGCTCATTATTTCTTCTGGTGTCCCAGTTCCTATAATTGTTCCACCTTTTTGACCACCTTCTGGTCCTAAATCAATAATATAATCAGCACATTTTATCATGTCTAAATTATGTTCTATAACAACTACAGTATTACCTGCATCAACTAATCTTTGTAATATCTTGATTAGCCTATTAACATCATCTATATGTAATCCTGTTGTTGGCTCATCTAAAATATATAAGGTTTTACCTGTACTTCTTTTAGATAGTTCATAAGCTAACTTAATTCTTTGAGCTTCTCCTCCTGATAGTTGTGTTGATGGTTGACCCAATCTAATATATCCAAGTCCAACATCATTTAAAGTTTGAAGTTTTTTGTGGATTCTTGGTATATTTTCAAAGAACTCTAAGCCCTCTTCTACAGTCATATTTAATACTTCTGCTATGTTTTTACCTTTATACTTTACTTCTAAAGTTTCTCTATTATATCTCTTGCCCTTACATACTTCACAAGGTACATAGACATCTGATAAAAACTGCATTTCAATTTTAATTATTCCATCTCCACTACAAGCTTCACATCTTCCACCTTTAACATTAAATGAAAATCTTCCTGGCTTATAACCCTTCATCTTTGCATCTGGTGTTTGTGAAAATAACTCTCTTATTATATCAAAAGTTCCTGTATAAGTAGCTGGATTACTTCTTGGAGTTCTTCCTATAGGACTTTGATCAATATCTATTATCTTATCAATATTTTCATACCCTAAAATTTCTTTATGCTCTCCAGGAATAACTTTTGATTTAGAAATAATTTTAGCAAGTCCCTTGTAAAGAATGCTATTAACTAAGGTACTTTTACCAGAACCTGATACTCCTGTTACCATGGTAAGAGTTCCTAAAGGAAATTTTACATTTATATTTTTTAAATTATTTTCTTTAGCTCCTTTTACTGTAATGAAATTTCCATTGCCTTTTCTTCTTTCAATAGGAATTTCAATTTTCTTTTTCCCTGATAAATATTGACCAGTTAATGATTTTTCATTTTCCATTATTTCTTCTAAAGTCCCAGTTGCTACAATTTCTCCACCATGTTCACCAGCACCTGGACCAATATCTACAATAAAATCTGCTGCTCTCATTGTATCTTCATCATGCTCTACAACTACAAGAGTATTTCCAACATCTCGTAATCCTTGTAAAGTTGCTATTAACTTATCATTATCTCTTTGGTGAAGCCCTATAGATGGTTCATCTAAAATATATAACACACCCATAAGTTGTGAACCAATTTGAGTTGCTAATCTTATTCTTTGCGCTTCTCCACCTGATAGTGTTCCTGCTGTTCTAGCCAAGTCTAAATAATCAAGACCTACATTCATAAGGAATGTTAATCTAGCTACAATTTCCTTTAGTATTTGGTCACTTATAATTTTATCTTTTTCTGATAACTCTACACTCTTTAAAAATTCTAATTCATCACCTATAGATAATTTAGTAAACTCATATATATTTTTATCTCCAACTGTAACAGCTAAAACTTCTGGTCTTAACCTAGCTCCTTTACACTT
The DNA here is from genome assembly GCA_963557775.1 of uncultured Sarcina sp. Classification (GTDB taxonomy): domain Bacteria; phylum Bacillota; class Clostridia; order Clostridiales; family Clostridiaceae; genus Sarcina. The sequence goes on along the minus strand of CAUWDH010000011.1, from coordinate 51,163 downwards.
AGGACATTTATTATCACTCATATATTTTTCTATTTCAGCTTTTATATAATCAGAATTGGATTCTAAATATCTTCTTCTTAAAGCATTTATTTCACCTTCAAAAGAATGGTTATAAGTTCCTTTAACTCCTTCTTTTTCATAATTAACTACTATTTTTTCACCATTAGTACCATAAAGCAGTACATCTTGAACCTCTTTGCTTAAATCTTTAAATGGAGTATCTAAGTCAAAATCATATCTCTCCATAAGAGATTTTAATACAGCAAATGTCCATGCTTCCTCTTTTAGCCTTCCTTCACCCCAACTTGATATGGCACCTTCCTTTATTGTAAGGTTTTTATTTGGTACAACTAAATTCACATCTATTTCTAGTAAACTTCCTAAGCCATCACAGTAGTCACATTTACCAAAAGGTGAGTTAAATGAAAAACTTCTTGGCTCTAACTCTTCTATGCTTATTCCACAGTCTGCACAAGCAAAGTTTTCACTATATATTTTATCTCCCTCTCCAACTACATTAAGAATTACTAAACCTTCTCCTAATCTCAAAGCAGTTTCTAAAGAATCTGTTAATCTTCTTTCAATTCCTTCTTTAACAACTATTCTATCTACTACTGCCTCAATATTATGTTTTTTATTTTTATCTAGTTTAATATTTTCTTCTGTAATATCATATATTTCACCATCAATTCTAACTCTTACAAAACCACTTTTTTTAACATTTTCTAAGACTTTCTCATGGGTTCCTTTTCTTCCTCTAACAAGAGGTGCTAATAACTGAATTTTTGTTCGTTCTTCTAAAGATAAGATACTATCTACAATAGTATCTACAGTTTGTTTTGATATAACCTTTCCACACTTTGGACAATGAGGTATACCTATTCTTGCATAAAGAAGCCTTAAGTAATCATATATTTCAGTTACTGTTCCCACTGTTGAACGTGGATTTCTTGAAGTTGTTTTTTGATCTATAGATATAGCAGGTGATAACCCTTCTATAGATTCAACATCTGGCTTATCCATTTGTCCCAAAAATTGTCTAGCATAAGAAGATAATGATTCAACATATCTTCTTTGTCCCTCAGCATATAAGGTGTCAAAAGCTAATGATGATTTACCAGAACCAGATAATCCCGTAAAAACAACCAATTTATCTCTTGGTATTTCAAGGTCTACATTTTTTAAATTATGCACCTTAGATCCTTTTATTATAATTTTATTTTTCATGGTATATCTCCCTTTATGTAATAAATCTTAAACTTATAAAAAACTATTTTTATTTAAACTTCTTTAAATTCCTAGTATTCTATATCATTTTATCCTATTTATTAAATCTCTATTATCTAAATAATTATTAGTCTCAATTTCCACTCTAAAATCACAATTTTAAAAAGAATTTCACCTTATTTTTTAGCGTAAGAATTCATATTAATCCTATAATTCATTATTTATAATATTTTAAAACTCTATAGCTAAAGTGTCAATTTATTTTGAAATATAATCCAATATATTCTCTATAAAATAAGATTTTTTTAAATACAACAAATAATAACTTATATCTATTTCCTTTTTCCTTTCAAATCACTAAAATATTACCCCCTATTCCTTAGTAGATAAAACAAAAAGAACTACCTTTAAGTAGAATAAAATTCCTACTTAAAGATAATTCCTTTATCTTTAAACAACATAATAACATGTAATTTTTTTTATAGCTTTCTTGCACATGAGAAATACTTTCATCATGAAGCAACTCTTTTATAAAAAATATTACAATTAATTTATTGCCACATTAAATTCGAGTTCTCCATAATCACTAATATCATATACATTTACATCCATTTTCCATAGATCTTTTTTTGAAAAAGAATCTTTTATTATATATCTTTTTTTCTTTCCACTTTTATCTCTATATATCATTATTAACTTTTCTTCTGTATCTAAATAACTGTTTGGTAATTTAACTGTTTTGCTACTATTTTCTTTTATTCTTTTAATTCCTCCAGGATACTTACACCCTTTATAGGTAAAAATAAAATTTCCTAACTCTTTTACACTTTTATTATTTATATTTATAATTGGAAAAAATAAATTACTCATAGATATTACCCCTTTTGAAATTATTTAATTACTACTATATATATTCTCTTTAAATTTTATTAAACCTTTTCATAATTGTTTTTTTAATAAATTATTAATAGTTTATCTAATAGCTAGAGACTGTAATATATACTTTTAACATAAGCCACCCTACAGAATTAAATTCCTTATAGTGGTCCTTTTTTAGTTCAATATTTTTAGTTATTATATTGATTAATGATTAACGGAACTTAAATTTAAAAGAAAAAGGAGTTTTAATATATGAAAAAGATAGTAGTTCTAGATTCAAAAGTTATGGGTAATTTTTGTTTTAATAGATTAAATCAATATGGAAATGTTGAAATATATAAATCTACATCTAAAGATGAAATTATTGATAGAATTAAAGATGCTGAAATAATAATTAATACTCAAGCTGTACTAAATAGAGAAATTTTACAACATGCTGAAAAATTAGAACTAATATGTCAAATGACTACTGGCTTTAATATAATTGATATAGAGTATGCAAGAGAAAAAGGAATAGCTGTAACTAATGTGGCTGGATATTCAACACATACTGTAGCTCAACATAGTCTAGCTTTACTTTTATCTTTAATGAATAAGATACTTATTCAAGATAAATTTGTTAAAGATGGTGAGTTTTCTAAATTAAATACTTTTGCTAGTCCTTATAATAACCCATCTCAACTTTTTGGAAAAACAGTTGGAATAATTGGTCTTGGTAATATTGGAAGGCAAGCTGCTAAAGTTTTTGATGCCTTTGGTGCTAAAGTAATATATTACTCTCCATCAGGAAATAAACAAGATGTTCCTTACGAAATGGTTAGTTTTGATCAACTATTAAAAGAATCAGATGTAATTTCAATTTATGCTTCTCTTAATAAAAGAACTGAGGGGCTTATAGACTATGAAGCTCTTAAAATGATGAAAAAAGATGCTTTAATAGTCAATGTAGGTAGAGGACCAATAATTGTTGAGGAAGACCTTGCTAGAGCTTTAAATGAAGATTTAATTGGTGGTGCTGCTTTAGATGTATTTACAGTTGAACCTGTAGAAGTTCACAATCCTCTTTTACATTTAAATAATCCATATAAAATTGTTTTAACTCCACATAGTGCTTGGCTTAGTGCAGAAGCAAAAGAAACACTATTCTCTGGTGTTTTAGAAAATATAAATTCTTTCTATTCAGGTGGTGTTAAAAATAGGATAGAAACTCCTATGGAAATCTTAATGAAAGAAAAAAAATTATTTGCTTAATTAAAAACTTAAAAAATAAAAAATGAGGATGTATCGAATTATAGATACATCCTTTTTGCTTTTTCTTTTTAGCATCAATTGTTACATAGACTTAACTTAGGTTAAGTTTTACCTCTATATTATTTTTTCATCTTTTAAAACACAATCTATGAATAATTTGTAATTTATTAACTAAAAATATACTTTATAGAATAATATTTTTTCTTTTAAACTATTATTTAAATTACTGATAAAATAAAATTTTATAAATTGTATGGGTATATTTGCATTTAATTATGTCTAATTATATGATTTATACATACATGTATTTTTACTAAGGAGGAAACAAATATGCAAAGTCAATTTAAAGGAAGAAATGTAAAACTAATGGCTCTCATTTTAACTTCACTTATGATAGCTTTTACTTTTGTTATAGGTTCATTTATAAAAGTACCAACCCTTAATGGAATGGCTCAACCAGCAGATTGTATAGTTTTACTTTCAGCAGTTTTATTAGGAAAGAAAAAAGGCTTTTTAGTAGGTGCCTTTGGAATGGGATTAATTGATCTTGCATCAGGTTATGCTTATTGGGCTCCTTTTAGTTTTGTTATTCAAGGTTTAATGGCTCTTGGGACTGCTGCAGTTCTAGATGCTTTTCACGATAAAAGAAACTTTAAAATTTATCTACTATCCTTTGTAGTTGGTGGTGCAATTTCTGCTATAGGCTATTTCATAGCAAATGCTATAGTTGGTAGACTAATAGTTGGGGCTACAACATCATTTTGGGCTAGTATAGTATATGCTGCTCTTCACTTCCCTGGAGATGTTTCTGAAATAATCTTGGGAATAATAATAGCATTACCTCTATCTCCTATAACTAATAAATTAAAACACCAATTTCTTGGTTAAATATAAATAAAGAAAAGAAGTTATATCAAAACTCCTTAATAAGAATTCTGATATAACTTCTTTTCTTTATATTCATATTTTATTAATTTACATACATTTTTTTATTTAGGAAAAACTAAAATATATATTTCAATGCTTACTAAAGGAGAATTTATTATGGGAATAGTTTGTATATGCAATAATATAGATAGAGATGAATTAATCAAAGTTATAAAATCAGGTGCTAATACATTAGAATCATTAAAAAAAGCAACTGGTGCTTGTACTGGTCATTGTAATGGAAAGCGCTGTGAAAAAGAAGTAATTAAACTTTTAAAACAATACTCATAATAATATGAGGATGTATCATATTACAGACACATCCTCTTTGTTTTTTATCTAACTATCAAATAAATTAAGGTGCTAATTTTATATGACCCTACTATCCTTTATATTTTAATTTACAAAATCCTTTTTACTTCTTTTAATCAGTAAATAAAAGCCTACTATGAAGATAATTACACCTAAAAACACAGATACTAAATATAAATATTGGGAAATATTAAATAAAACAGCTATTAATATTCCTCCAAATATATTAAATAATATGTGTCCTAAAATATCACTCCATATTGACTGACAATAATAATTTATTACAGCTAGTATAATTCCTAATGTAAATGTGTAAATTCCTTGCAATAAGTTACCATGAGCTATAGCAAATAATAATCCTTGTATAATTACTGCTATATATAAGGGACTTGTTTCTGAAAGCTCATCAAATATAATTCCTCTAAATAATATTTCTTCAAATATTGGTCCCACTATATTTATTATTATCATTGATATCAATGTACTTTGCATATTTGCTATAAAGTTATTAGTTTCTTCGTAACTACTTATGTCATTACTTAAAATGGAAATAATTAAACTATTAACTAAAGCAAAGCCTATTATAATCATAAATATATATATAACGTATTCACCCTTGAATTTTTTAAACTTACACCGTTCTAATAAACCTCTCTTAGAAAATTTATATAACAAAAATAAAAAAGTAAAGGTTAAAATAATTGATATGAGCAAACTTACAGCTGTAGTATTAATTATCATTTTACTATATTCAATTGAGTTTGCATTATCAATAAGAGATATTTTTCTTAAAAGATATTCATTAGTTATAAAATTTGCTACATTACTTTGAATAAATAAGTATATACAAATAAATAAAATAGATTTTACAGTAGAAACTATAAAATTTTTCATCTTTTCACCTCATAATTTTTCTTTTGTTTTAATAAATCTATTCTTAAATATCATGTGTCAATTGTTCTATTTTTTCCTTTACATCCCTTAAAACTTCATTTCCTAATTCAGTTGTCCTATAGTATTTTCTTATTTTACCATTAACATTTACTTCTTCCTGTTCTAAAAGTTCTTCATCTAACATTGATCTTAATATAGGATATAAAGTTCCCGGACTAACACTATATCCATGTTCTCTTAGCTCTTCCATCATCCATGATCCATAGAAGGGTTCTTTATTTCCATGGTGCAGAATATGTATATATATAAATCCATTAAATACTTTCCTTACTATTTTATCAGTCATATTATCCTCCAAATTACAAAACTTACTTAAACAATTACTCTTAAAGTTTTGTTATTATCACTAAACATAAAGTTAATTCATGTATAGTTTTAACTCTACATAAACACTTAATCAAATTTATCTAGAAACTTAAGACTGCACCTCTCCTATTTGTAAAAAATAGAAGTGTTGCAATCTCTAGTTCTCATAAATATTGCTCTATGAATTTTTTAACTCAGAAATTAAATCTCTTAATTCAGCAGCTCTTTCAAAATTAAGATTTTTTGCAGCTTCTTTCATTTCTTTTTCATATTCTTTAATTAATTCATCTACTGGAATATCTTCTTTTATTATTTTTTCTTTGGCTACTTCATAACTATCTCCTTCTTCTGCTACTGTAGTCGCCATTATAACATCTCTAATATCTTTTGTTATTGTCTTAGGTATAATTCCATGCTCTTTATTATACTCTTCTTGTATTTTTCTTCTTCTTTCAGTTTCTTTAATACATTTATCCATAGATTTTGTTATACTATCAGCATACATTATAACTTTACTTTCAGAATTTCTTGCTGCTCTTCCTACTGTTTGAATAAGAGAAGTTTCAGATCTTAAAAATCCTTCTTTATCAGCATCAAGTATTGCTACTAATGCAACTTCTGGAATATCTAAACCTTCTCTTAAAAGATTTATTCCAACTAAAACATCTGCTTCTCCAGTTCTTAAATCTTTTATTATTTTCATTCTCTCAATAGTATCTATATCTGAATGCATATAAGTACACTTTATTCCCAAATCCTTGAAATAAGTAGTAACGTCTTCTGCCATTTTTTTAGTTAAAGTAGTTACAAGAGTTCTAAAACCTTTTTTAGTGGTCTCTAAAATCTCTGAATATAAATCATCTATTTGTCCTTTTATAGGTCTTATTATTTGTTCAACTATTTCTGAAGAATTATCTATTTCATAAGCAGCAGGAGTTGCACTTACAAATACAACTTGATTCATTTTTTCTTCAAACTCTTTAAACTTTAACGGTCTATTATCATAGGCTGAAGGTAATCTGAAACCATATTCAACTAGAGATTCTTTTCTTGACCTATCTCCACCATACATTGCTCTTACTTGTGGTAATGTTACATGACTTTCATCTATGAACATTAAATAGTCCTCTGGAAAATAATCTAATAATGTTTCTGGTGGTGTTCCTGGTGCTCTTCCATCCAATATTCTAGAATAGTTTTCTATTCCTTGACAATATCCCATTTCCCTAATCATTTCTATATCATAATTTGTTCTTTGTTTTAATCTTTGCGCTTCTAAAAGTCTATCTTGAGCTGTTAATTCCTTCAATCTATCTTCTAATTCAGCTTCTATTACTTTTATAGCTTTTTCTTGAGTTTCTGTAGATGTAGCAAAGTGAGAAGCTGGTGTTATAATAGCATGTTTTCTACTTCCTATAACATTTCCTGTTAAAACATCAAATTCCTTTATACTATCGATTTCATCTCCAAAAAACTCTACTCTTATTCCCTTTGATGATGAGTTTGCTGGAATTATATCTAAACTATCTCCTCTTACCCTAAAGGTTCCTCTTGCAAAATTTATATCATTTCTTTCATATTGAATTTCTATAAGTTTTTTAATTACTTCATCTCTATCTTTCTCCATTCCTACTCTTAAGGATATGGTTAAATTTTTATATTCTTCAGGATTACCTAATCCATAAATACAAGACACTGAAGCAACTATTATGACATCTCTTCTTTCTAAAAGTGCAGCTGTTGCTGAGTGCCTTAATTTATCTATTTCATCGTTTATAGAAGCATCTTTTTCTATAAATGTATCAGTTTGTGCAACATATGCTTCTGGTTGATAATAATCATAGTATGAAACAAAATATTCTACTATATTATCTGGAAAAAACTCTCTAAACTCTGAACAAAGTTGTGCTGCTAAAGTTTTATTATGAGCTAATATAATTGTTGGTTTTTGAGTTCTTTCTATTATATTTGCCATAGTAAAAGTTTTTCCTGAACCTGTTACCCCTAAAAGAGTTTGCCCTCTATTTCCTGATTCTATTGATTTAACTAATTCATCTATAGCTCTTGGTTGATCCCCTGTGGGTTTAAATTTTGAATGTATTTTAAATTCGCTCATTTTTATTACTCCTAATTTTTATCGCCTTTATTATCAATTTCTTTTTCCTTAATTTCCATACTAATTAAGTCAATTGAATTTTTATTCCTAATTTCCTCTTTTAATCTTTTTAATACTTCTTCAAATTTATTTTCTTCATTTCTATTAAGTTTATCTAAGCTATTAGGCACTAATATTAAATGTAACTTTTCATTCTCTCTAAGATTAACTTCATGTAATTCTATAGAGCCGTTTCTCTTTAATAATTCTAATGTTATAATACCATAATACTCATTTTTTATTCTTATTATATCTCTTTCTTCCCTTACTTTAAATCCATTTACAGATATTATTCTATCTCCTGATTCAATTCCTATTGACCTTAGTGGTGAATTAGGTAAAAAATCTAAAACTGAAATTCCATCATCAGATATATATGTATATTCTCTATTATTTTCTCTATATCTTTGATAGCTTAACATAGCTTCATGTACTATAGGCATTAATAATAATGAACTTACTTCAAAGTATATATTAACTCGAGAAAGTTGAGCTAATACCAATAATATTATAGCATAAAATATTATTATCTCTCCCGATTCCTTAGCCTTATTTTCTTTTGATAAAGTAAATGTTTTAGCTTTAAAACCTACCATAGCATATAATGACATAGCAAACAATGCCATAGACCCTAGAGTTTTGATATCTAACATTCCTAATTTAGTTGCTAAATTTGATACTGTAATTTCATCATTTAATGACTTATTTACAGAAAACATAATTAGTACAGTTGGTACTAACCAATTTCTACTTAATTTAAATCCCCCTATTATTTTCCCCTTCTTTACCTTAAAGGTTGGTATAGCCCCTCTATAACCATCTAAAATTACCATTACTCCTTCAATCAAATGCATAATAGCAACAAAAGAAATCAATGATACAGTGTTTATATTTATAATTTTATAATCCATTACCCCATTAAAAATACAACTTATGATTAATGCTCCTAAACCTAAAATAGCACCAGAATATGAAAAACATATCATTCTTGGTTTATAAAACATAAGTATAAAGGATAAAATAAACAATGCTTCTATAGCCGAATTATCATTAAAGGTTACCCCTAATATAAAAAGCAACATAGATGCTACTATTCCACCAATTATTCCTACTGTTAACTGAGAAAAAGTTAATTCAAGTGCTGAATTAACCTTTTCTCCAACTATATATTCTTGTTCTCTTTCAATATTTAAATTCCTCTTATAGAAAATCACTCCAATAACAGCTAAAATTAATAAGAAAATAGGATTTTCTAAAAAGCTTAAACTATTTTTTAAAGCATTTAGGACTAATTCCATAGCTTCTAAACTCCTCCTCAAGTTATTTCTTTAGTATTTCTAAAGCTTTTTTAAATTGTGGATCTTCTGATCTATTATAATCTTTTCTAGTTAATGATTCTTTGTATTCAACCTTAACATCAGGATTTACACCCTTTTTATGAATATTTTCACCATTTGGAGTATAATATTTTGATATTGTAAGTTTTAATCCCTTTCCTTCATCCTCATTTAAAACAGTCTGAACAATTCCTTTACCAAAAGTTGTTTCTCCAACTAATGTTCCAACTTTATAATCTCTAATAGCTCCAGCAACTATTTCTGATGCAGAGGCTGAATTTCCATTAATAAGTACTGTTAACGGCATTCCTATAGCACTTCCTCCAGTAGACAAAGCTTTTTCTTCTTTTCCATACTTATCTTTTGTTGATACTATAAGCTTTCCTTTTGGAATAAAATTAGAAACCATATCTACACACTCATTCATATACCCTCCAGGATTTCCTCTTAAATCCAACACTAATTTCTTCATTCCAGATTTTTTTAATTCAGTTAGTTTTTCTTTAAAATCTTTCGCAACATTTTTTTCAAAGGCAACTATTTGTATATATCCAACCTCATTATCTATCATTTCGCCTTTAACATTTATCATTTTAACTACATCTCTTGTTACATCAACATTAAAAGTTCCCTTGCCTTCTCTTTCTAGTTTTAAATTTAAAACTTCCTTTGTTTTTCCTTTCATCATGTCAGTAGCTTTCTTTAAATCTTCGCCAACAACCTTATTTCCATTTACCTCTAAAAGTACGTCACCTGATTCAATTCCTGCTTTATCAGCAGGTCCTCCAGCTATAGGATCCATTATTACTATTTTATTATTTTGAACTCCTACTTGGATTCCTACTCCCATGTATTCACCAGAATTATGCTCATTAAATTCCTCAAACTCCTCCTTATTCATGTAATATGTATAAGGATCATTTAAAGCTGCCGTCATTCCTTTGATTGCTCCTTCTATAAGTTTTTCTTCATCTATATCTCCATCATAATATCTGTAAAGTTGTTCTCTTATTTTAAATAGTTCATCATATCCTTCAACATTCTTGTTTATAGATTTAAAAACTGTTTGTAATTCATTTTTATTGGTTAGTGGCATTATCCCATAGGCTGTTAATTTATTACCTAAAAATAATGCTGATACAAAAACCACAAAAGTAAATACTGTAAAGACAATTGCTCTTCTGAGCTTATAAGTTTTATTTAATCCTCTATCTTTTTTTCTCAATATTTTCACCCTTTCAAGAAAGTTAATTATCTATTTTTTGCAATAAACCCATTATTTAATTATAAACATAATTAATGAATAAAATATTTTATATTTATTGATTTATTATTAAGTGCTTAATTTTAATAAACTCGATATCATTTATATAGTTTTACCCATTTTAATTTATTTTATCCTTTATTTTTATGTCGCATCCTTAAATGTTTATGTCATATGTTCTAAAGATAATCGTGTAATTTATGAATATAAACATAAGCTTAATAAAAAAATAGCTTAAAATACTATACGTATTTTAAGCTATTTATGTGTTACTTAAATTTTATTTAATTTTTCTATATGATAATTCTCATGTGTTTCTATACATCTAAGAACTTTCTTAATGCTATAACACTTCCTACAGCACCTATAATCACACCAGCTATAATAAATTGCCATGACATAGTTGTTAATACATATAATGGTCTTATAAATTTCATTGTATATATTGATGCAAGGAAAGAATTATATAACCAAGAGTATATTCCGTATATAACCAATATGGAGACTATGGATCCTATCAAACCTATTACTATACCTTCTATAATAAATGGCCATCTTATGAACCAATCAGTAGCTCCTACAAACTTCATAATACCTATTTCTCTTCTTCTAGAATAAACAGTTATTTTTATTGTATTCATTATTAGGAATAATGAAACTCCTATTAACACTACAAATAGTATTAACCCAACCCATCTTACAGTATTCGCAAAAGATGTTATGGCATTTACAACTTCTTGGTCATTTCCTACTTCATTTACTCCAGCCATTAACTTTCCATTTGGCTTAACAGCTTTTATAACTGCATCTGCTGCTGTTGGTTCAGCTAAATCTACTACATAAGATGCTGGTAATGGGTTATTGCTTTCTGTATAACCTTGTAATATTTCTTGAGAATTTGATAATTGATTTTTAAAGTTCTCTAAAGCTTGTGCCTTACTTTCATAAGTTACTGACTTTACTCCTGGAACTGCTTTTATTGTATTTTCTATATTAGTTTGTTCCTCTTGAGTTACATTTTCTTGAAGGAAAACCTTCAATTGAACTTTAGATTGAACATCCTGAACTCCAACACTTACATTTAGTGCAGTTAATAAAAATGCTCCAAATACAACTAGAGTTGTTAATACTGTTAAAGCTGATGCAATACTTATTGTTGCATTCCTTTTTAAACTTTTGAAAGCATCTGATATGAAATAAATAATACTATTAAACTTCATCTTCATATCCTCCTTTCTTAACATCTCTTACAACTTCACCTTTATCTATAGCTATAACTCTTCTTCTCATGTCATCAACTATATCTTTTGCGTGAGTTGCCATTATTACAGTTGTACCTGCTTTATTTATATCATCTATTAAAGACATTATTTCTTGAGCTGTTTCAGGGTCTAAGTTACCTGTTGGCTCATCAGCAATAAGCAATTGTGGATTGTTAACTATAGCTCTTGCTATAGATACCCTTTGTTGCTCCCCACCAGATAATTGATTTGGAAACATCTTATATTTGTCAGATAATCCAACTAAAGATAATACCATTGGTACTCTTTTTCTAATTTCTTTCTCTGAGGCTTCTACAACTCTCATTGCAAATGCTACATTTTCATAAACATTTAATGTAGGTATTAATCTGAAATCTTGAAATATCATCCCTATTTTTCTTCTATGGTATGGTATTTGTTTTCTTTTTACTGTTGATAAATTTGTATCACCCATTACAATATCCCCTGTAGTTGGTTCCACTTCTTTTAACAACATTTTTATAATAGTGGATTTTCCAGCCCCACTAGGGCCTACTAGGAAAACAAATTCCCCAGCTTTAATTTTTATGTCCACATTAGATAGAGCTTTAACATCGTTCTTATATACTTTAGATACATTCTTAAATTCTATCATCTAAACACTCCTAACTTTAATTTTATACATCTTTCACATTCAAATTTTTTTGGTAATTTTTATATTATATAATATTTTACATTATTCTTCAATCATTATAACATATTTTTTCATTTACTGATTCTTTTTTTGAATTTTTGTGCATACGCACTACTTTATTCCAAATCCTCAAATCCTTCTCCAAGAACCTCTTTAGCCTCACTTACAATGATAAATGCATCTTTATCAATTTCTTTCATTGCCTTTTTTAATGCAATAAATTGTTTCTTACGAACAACAACATATAAAATCACTACTTCTTTATTAGAATAAGAGCCTCTTCCAATTATTCTTGTAGAGCTTCTATCTATTTTATTTATAATAAAATTTTCTATTTCTGAAATTTTGCTGCTTATTATCATTAATTGTTTACAATTGTTAAAGCCTTCTATAAATTTGTCTGTTAATAATCCAGTAGCTACACAAGCTAACAAACCATATAAACCTCTCTCTGTTCCATAAGAAAAAATAGCTAAAATAATAACTACTCCATCAGCAATTAAAAGTGATTTTCCTACTTCTATATGAGTTAATTTATTCATTATCTGTGCTATTATAGATGTTCCTCCTGTAGATGACCCTTCGTTAAAAGATAAAGCCATTCCCATTGCTCCGATAGCTCCTCCAAATATAGTTACAAGAAGTTGATTATCTGTTACTACATAAGGTGGTAAAAATTTTTCAAATCCCAACAATACTAAAGATAGTGCAAAAGAAGCATATATACTGTCTAAAACAAATCTCTTTCCCATTATAAAATAAGCTATTATAAATAAAACCACATTGGCTATATTCATAAACATACCTGGTGATATAGGCAAATAATCACTAATAATAAGTGCAAAGCCTGATACACCTCCACTTATTATTTTGTTAGGATAATAAAAATATTGTAATGAAATAGCCTCTAATATTACACCTAATGTTATAAAACTATATTTTCTCATAAAATCTCTGCTCATAAGTCCCTCCTAAAATTAAATTATATAATTTTAAAAAAAATAATAGTATAGAATTACTCTATACTATTATTTTCAAAATTTAATATTATATTATTCTAATTCAGCAAAACCTTCTCCTAAAACTTCTTTTGCATCGCTTACTGTTATAAAAGCCTCTGGATCAATTGTTTTTATTACTTTTTTTATCATTACAAATTGTCTTCTATGTACTACAGCATATATTATGTCTACTTCATTACCTGAATATGCTCCTTCACCAACAATTTTTGTACAACCTCTTCCAACTTTATGCATTATGTATTCTTGAACTTCTTTGCTTTTTTTACTTATTATAATCAACTGCTTACAATCACTAAATCCTTCTATAAATTTATCAGTTAAAAGCCCTATTACAATACATGCTAATAATCCATATAAACCTTTATTTACACCAAATGCTGCTAATCCACATACTACTACAACACCATCAACAACTATAGTAGATTTACCAATATCAATATGAAAATATTTATTTACTATCTTAGCTATTATTGCAGTTCCGCCAGTAGAGGCACCTTCATTGAATGCTAAAGCTAGTCCTAAGGCTGCCACTATTGCTCCAAAAACTACTGTTAAAATAGGGTCTCTAGTTACTACTACATTTGGAAAAGCTTTTTCCAATAATAAAAGTATTATAGAAAAGGCAAAAGATGCATATATACTATCAGCAACAAATCTTTTTCCTAAAGTGAAGTAAGCTAATATAAATAACACTACATTAGATATATTCATAAATACTCCTGGAGATATAGGTGTAAAATCTCCTACAATAAGTGCTAATCCTGATACTCCACCACTAACTAAATGATTTGGATAATAAAAAAATTGCAATGATGCTGCTAATAAAAAAACACCTAATGTTATGTTGAAATATTTTTTTACTACTGCTTTATTCATTTTTTCTCCTCTTTTGTTTTATTTTAATTTATTTAATAGACTAACCAATGTTTTTACCTTAATTATAAGAATATCGGTATATTACCAAAATAAGTATTATATACTACTGATAATAATTATATTTTAAAATATTTATTTATCCATTGCAAAAAAATTTATTTAATAATTATAAGCTATAATACTCCACTTTCTTATAATCATAAAATAGATAATCTCACATTTCTATATAAGAAACAAACATTAAATATTGAATAGAGATAAATCTCCATCTAAGTGAAATTTACATTTATCTTTGTAATCTTCTATGTTCTAAAGTTTGTGTATATTAAAATAGAGATGTATCAAAATATAAAATACATCCCTATCTTAATCTAAACTATATATTATTGCAATAATAACATATAATTATTTTAAGTTTATAGCCTTTTTAACAGCATCAACTATATTTACATCTTTTAACCCGTAAGCTTTTAATAATTCTTCTGGTTTTCCACTTTCTCCAAAAGTATCTTTAACTCCAACTCTAATAACTGGAACAGGCTTCTCTTCACTTATTACTTCTGAAACAGCTGAACCTAATCCACCTATTATATTATGTTCTTCAACAGTAACTATAGCGCCAGTTTCCTTAGCTGCATTAATTAATATTTCTGAATCTATAGGTTTTAAAGTATGAATGTTTATAACTCTTGCTGATATACCTTCTGCTTTTAACATTTTTTCTGCTGATAAAGCTTCATCAACCATTATTCCTGTTGCTACTATAGTAACATCATTTCCTTCAGTTAATTGAACTCCTTTTCCTAGTTCAAATTTATAATCAGGTCTATCATTTATAACATTAACTCCAGCTCTTCCTAATCTTACATAGCAAGGACCATTATATTCTGCAATAGCATTTATAACAGCTTCTGTTTCTATTGCATCTGATGGGCATATTACTGTCATATTAGGTATAGCTCTCATTAAAGCTAAATCTTCTATTGATTGATGAGATGCCCCATCTTCCCCAACTGTTAATCCAGCATGAGTAGCGCATATTTTTACATTTAATCTTGGATAACAAATTGAGTTTCTTATTTGTTCAAAAGCTCTCCCTGCTGCAAACATAGCAAATGTACTTGCAAAAGGAATTTTTCCACATGTTGATAACCCTGCTGCTACAGTCATCATGTTACCTTCTGCAATCCCCATGTTTATGAATCTTTCTGGGAATTCATTTTTAAAATCAGCTGTTTTAGTTGATTTTGAAAGGTCAGCATCTAAAACTACTACTTTATCATTAACTTTTCCTAACTTTGCTAAAGCTTTTCCGTAAGCTTCTCTAGTTGCTATTTTTCCTGCCATTATTTTTCCCCTCCTAATTCACTTAATGCTTGCTCACATTGTTCTTTATTTGGAGCTGCTCCATGCCATCCAGCTTGATTTTCCATAAATGAAACACCTTTTCCTTTTATAGTTTTTGCAACTATACAAGTTGGCATTCCCTTTGTAGCTCTAGCTTT
The DNA here is from genome assembly GCA_963557775.1 of uncultured Sarcina sp. Taxonomy (GTDB): domain Bacteria; phylum Bacillota; class Clostridia; order Clostridiales; family Clostridiaceae; genus Sarcina. The sequence continues at coordinate 35,213 of CAUWDH010000011.1, read as the reverse complement.
TTCTAGTGCTCCTAATATTTTATCAAAATTATGACCATCTATAGTTATTACATTCCATCCAAAAGCTTCGAATTTTTTATCTATTGGTGAAGGATTCATTACTTTTGTAATATCTCCATCTATTTGTAATCCATTGAAATCTACAAAAATTGTTAAGTTATCTAACTTATAGTGTGCTGCTGACATAGCTGCTTCCCACACTTGACCTTCTTCTAATTCACCATCACCTAGTAAAGAGTATACTCTATATTCTTTATTATCTAACTTACCAGCTATAGCCATTCCAACAGCTGCTGAAATTCCTTGTCCTAGTGAACCTGTTGACATATCTATTCCTGGTAAATCATTCATATTTGGATGTCCTTGAAGATTTGAACCAAACTTTCTTAAAGTCTTTAACTCTTCTACATCAAAAAAGCCCCTTCTAGCTAAAGTACTATATAAAACAGGTGCTGCATGTCCTTTTGATAATACAAATCTATCTCTATTTGAATCTTTTTCATTTTTAGGATCTATATTCATTTCATTAAAATATAAAGTTGTTAAAATATCTGCCGCTGATAAAGATCCACCTGGATGCCCTGATGCTGATTCAGTTAACATAGTTACTATATCTTTTCTTATAGTAGTTGCTATGTTTCTTAATTCTTCCACGTTCTTTTTCATACTAACCCTCCTACTTATTAAAAAAGAAAATTTGAGTACACTTTTTAATAATATTATTTACTTTTTCTAACCATTTTATTTTAACATACTTTTTATTGTTTTCCTACAAAAAAAACCTTAATTGAATAATCTTTATGCTTTTATAAGACATTATAGAATATATTAATTAATTATTTAGAATATACTTTTGTAATCTTTTACTTAATAGTTTTAAATTTATTATTAATTAGTATAAAAGTTTACCTTTATACTCTAACCTTTTACTATTTCTTTTTTAAATAGAATAGACTTTTTCCTCTTTTAATCACTTAAAATCTTTTTAAATTTACAATTAAACTTATGTTATAATAATAATGTTTTTGAATTACTACACTTTTATTAAATTAAATTAAATTTTTTGACCATAAAAAAGGAGATGAAGTTTTGACTAATTTTGAAGAAATTTACTTAGTAACTCTTTTATTTATTTTACTAGTCTCTTACTTACTTCATTTTAAAATAAAAAGTGCTAGATATATTATAATGTTTTGTGGTGCTATTTCATCAATAGTATATATTATATGGAGATTTACTGTTGTACCACCATATGGCTTATCTTTAATATTAGGTAGCTTATTATTAATTGCTGAATTAATGGGAATAATTCAATTTTTTAATTTTGGATACTTTTCTACTCGTAAGTATAAATTAGAAAAAAAGGAATTAAGCAATCCCTTTAGTCCAAGTCTTCCATATGTTGATATTTTAATATGTACTTATAATGAACCTATTGACTTGGTAAAAAAAACTGCTATAGCAGCTAAATGCTTACACTATAATCACGAGAAACTTAATATTTTTATTTGTGATGATGGTAAACGTGAAGAAATGAAAAACTTTTGCTCAGAATATGGATTAAATTATATTACTAGAGATTCTAATGAAGGAGCTAAAGCTGGAAATATTAATAATGCATTAAAATTTGCTAAGGGCGAATTTGTTTCTATTTTAGATGCTGATATGATAGCTAAAAGTAACTTTCTAATAAAAACAATGCAATATTTTTTAGATGATGACTTATTAGCTTTTGTACAAGTTCCCCAAAGCTATTATAATGCTGATATGTATCAATATAATATGATAAATTCAATGCCTAATGAGCAAGATTTGTTTATGAGAGATATTCAAGAAGCAAGAGCTTCACTTAATGCTGTACTTCATGTTGGTACCAATGCTATTTTTAGAAGAGAACATCTTGATTCTATAGGGGGATTCCCTACATTTTCAATAACTGAAGATATGGCTTTAGGAATGATACTTCAATCTAAGGGATATAAGTCTATTTTAGTTAATGAACCTCTTGTTTTAGGATTAAGTGCTACAACTCTTGAAGAATCAATAAAACAAAGAAAACGTTGGGCTAGAGGAAATGTCCAAGTATTCAAAAGACATAATCCTTTATTTTCAAAAGGATTAACAATCAAACAAAAAATAGCTTATATAGATGGATTAATCTATTGGTTCTCTAGTATTCAAAAAATAATTTATATAATTGCTCCAATGTTTTATTTATTATTTGGAATTCTATCAATAGATTCATCAGTACCTGTATTATTATCTTTCTATATACCTTTTTTATTATCACAAATGATAATATTTAAAGTTCTTTCTCTAGGAACTCGCTCACTAAAATGGTCTCATTATTATGAAACAGTTATGGCTCCTAGTATTAGTGGAGCGATATTAAGTGAACTTTTCTCATTAAAATCTATAGGTTTTAAAGTTACAGCAAAAGATATAACTTATGAAAAGGCATATTTTCAACTAAAATTTATACTTCCTCATTTAATATTACTTATTGGGACAGTAATATCTTGGTGTATATCAGGCTACTTAATTTATAAAGGTATTGTCTTCCCAACTTATGTACTCTTAAATATAGCTTGGAGTATTTATAATGGTTTTGGACTTTTCACAGCAATTAAAGTTGCTTATCAAAAACCTATATTCAGAAGTACTGAAAGAATTGAATTAGACAATAAAATACCTGTTTCTTTTTCTACAGGTAATACAAAAAGTACTGTTTTAATTAATGATATATCAGATAAAGGTATAGGATGTTATCTTACAGAAAATTTAAATTTAAATGTTAATGAAGATATAACCATAAAATTAAATGAAACAAACATTGGCGGAAAAGTTGTAAGAAAAAATAATAATCTTATAGGTATTCAATTCAAAAAGTTGAATCAAAAACAAAGTACTGAAGTAATAAAGTTATATATAGAAAACTTAAAGCCTTATTATGAATTAAAAAGAGATAAAAGTTAAAAATAGAAATGGGAATGTATCAGAGTCTGATACATTCCCACTTATTTATCCTAAATTTAAACTTATACTTAAAGCCTTATTTACTTTATTCATGTCTATTTCAGTCATATGTCCAATTTTTTCTTTTAATCTTCTCTTATCTAAAGTCCTTATTTGCTCTAAGAGAACTACTGAATCTCTATTTAATCCATATTCTTCAGATGATATCTCTACATGAGTTGGCAACTTGGCTTTATTAATTTGAGAAGTTATAGCTGCAACTATTACAGTTGGGCTATATCTATTCCCTATATCATTTTGAATAATTATAACAGGTCTTATTCCACCCTGTTCTGACCCTACTACCGGACTTAAATCCGCGTAGAATATATCGCCTCTTTTTACATTAATATTTGTCATTTATAATCACACTCCGCAAAGCCACATCTCATAATCTATACTATCTTCATATTCTGAAGTACTAGCTTCATTAGAGTATTGTAGGTTTAATTCCCCCATTTGCTCGTACCCTTTTTTCATAAGTTCTAACATTTCTATACTATATGATATTACATCTTCATTATTTAATTGACATTTTTCTTCGTTTTCAAATTCAAAATATTTTTGTTTTGTTAATTCCTTTAAATGTGACATAACTACGATTCTCCTTTTCTAACAAATAATCTTATAAAAAGAGTTTTATACTGTCTTTAAATTATATTATATAATTCGCCACAAATCAAAGGTTTATTCTAAAATTTTATAAAAAATTCTTCATGTTTCTACAGATAATTCTTAATTTTAATAACTTTTCCATCCTTTATATAAATTCTAGGAACTCTATTTTTTATCATACATAAAACTTCATAGCTTATAGTTCCTATTAAATTTGCAATATCATCAGCATCCATCTTTATATTAGAATATTCACCTAAAAGAATTACTTCGTCACCTAATTTTACATTTTCTACATCTGTTAAGTCTATCATACATTGATCCATGCATATTTTTCCCACAACAGGAACTAATTTTCCATTTATTATAACTTTTGCTTTTTCTGTTAAAGATCTACTATATCCATCTGCATACCCAATTGGTAAAGTACCTATTTTACTCTCTCTTTCCGTCTTGAAAATTCTTCCATAGCTTATATACATATCTTTATGTAATGTTTTTAAATTAGATATTTTTGCTTTTAATGATAAAACAGGCTTAATTTTTATTAAGTCCTTTTTTACTTCTTTAGAAGGATAATAACCATATAGTATTATTCCTGGTCTTACTGCATCTAAGTAAGTTTCTTCTAAATCAATTATAGCTGCACTATTCGAAACATGTTTTAGTGGAATTTTTATTCCTGTTTCTTCAATAGCATTACAAACATATTTAAATTTTTCATATTGCATCATTGAATAACCCTTGTCTGCCTCATCTGAAGTAGAAAAATGAGTAAATATTCCTTCTACCTTTATTCCTGGTAATTCAAATATCTTTTTAATGTCTTTTATAGACTCTTCATTTGGTAAGAATCCTATTCTTCCCATCCCTGTATCTAACGCTATATGAACCTTAGCTTTAGAATTTAATTTCATTGCCTCATCAGATAAACTTTTAGCATATTCATAACTATAAATTGTTTGCTCTATTTCATTTGTTATTATCTCTTCACTGAAATCTAAAGGAGTATAACCTAATATTATAATAGGAGCATTTATTTTAGCATTTCTTAACTCTAAAGCTTCAGTTATTACGGCAACGGCCAATCTTGTTGCTCCATTTTTCAACAAAACTGGAGCAACATCTACTGCGCCATGACCATAAGCATTAGCTTTTACAGTTGCTATTATTTCTTTATCTCCTACCTTTTTCTTAATTTCCTTTATATTATTTTCCAAATTATTCAAATTTATTTCAGCCCAAGCCGGTCTTGTACTTTCCATTATTATCCACCTCTTAATATAGCTACTAATCTTTTCTTAAGTTTATTCTTTTACTTTATTTTTTGAAGTTAGAATAGTTAACTTCTACTCTTTCTTTCCCCTTATCATCATATATAGATAAAGATTTTACCACTTTATTATTCTTATCAACTTTTAATAAAGCTTTATGAAAATTCACATTTTTACTATTTGTTAAAAATTCAACTTGAATGATATTTTCATCATTCTCGTCTATGGTATACTTTGTTGAATCTTCTGCTAAATATTTAGGTATTTCATTGATTAAAAAATACCTATAAAATTCATCATATGACCTATCTACTGTGTAAGTTTTATCCTTTATTCCTGTATTCTCATCATCAAAATAATGAATTTTTATTTTATCATCAGTGAAGATTTGCTCCATATAACCTAAGTTAATCTTTGCTCCTTGTTCTTTGCTATATTCTAAGGTTCCTTTTTCAATAAATTCTCCCCTAGAATTTTTACAATTATAACTTATATCGGTTGAATATTTAGGCACAGTTAATATTTTTTTAACTGTTTTATCAATACTTTCAGTAGGAGTAATTTGTTTAAAAAATAAAATCCCTCCTAATATTAGTAAAATAATTAAAACTCCTATTAATACCGCTAGTAATTTCTTATTTTTCATATTTCCTCCAAAATAAAGAACTATACAGTACATAGTATTATGTTTTAATTCAAATTATTACTTTTTACCAATAAAATTTTAATCTTTTTTCCTTAAGTTTTCTCATTTTTATTAATATGTAACATTTTAACGCTAAAAATATTATTAATATTTAATTTTATGTAATTCTCAATGGTCTATTTTTAATTATTTTCAATTATAACATTAGCTATAGAATTTTCTTTATTATGAGAAATACTTAAGTGAATTTTTATATTGCTTAATCCTCTTTCCTTTAAAACCTTACCTGCTTTTTCACTAAATTCTATATAAGGCTTGCCTAATTCATCTCTTAAAACTTCTATATCATTTAAAGAAAATCCTCTAAATCCAGTACCTATAGCTTTACTAAGAGCCTCTTTGGCAGCAAAGCTTCCAGCTATGCTTTCAGCCTTATATGATTTAGTTTTAAAAAAATCTATTTCTCTTTTTGAAAAATTTCTATATAAAAATCTCTCTGTCCTTTTGACAGCCTTTTCTATTCTTGATATTTCTATAATATCTATACCTATTCCAACTATCATACTAAATTCCTATATTTTATTAAAATAATTTAAACACAGAATTTTTCACTTAAACTATACCTTTCTATAGTATTATCGGCATATGTCCCTAATATGTCAATTAAGTGTATTGGAGATACTTGATTTTCCCAAAGCATTTTTAATAATTCTAGAGCTTTAGTCTTATTAGTTTCTATATAATCCATATTTTCTCTTTCAATGTTTATTAAATTATTTTGTTCAAAATCTTTCCTTTCTATTTCTATTCCATAAAAACTTTTATTCTCATATTTTTTTATAGTAAGTCTATAAAAATATTCTTTTTGCGAATTTTCATCATAAAAATTTCTCTTTAAATTTTCAACAACTAACATCATATTCCCCCACTCCCAAAAATATAATAAATATATTTAAATTAATTTATCATAAAATAAAACTTTAGTTTTATCCTACGCCTTTATATTACCATTAATAGACAAAAAAAACTGTCAAGCTATGGTGTTAAGTAAAATTTTTTTCTATTAATTAATTACATTTATCTACTTTTTATAACCAATTTTATACATTTATTCTATATATTAAAAGTTTTTCTTTTGATGATATTGTCGAGTTTTGGTCTATCTAAAAAACAAATTTTATACATATATTATTTGCTAATGTTCCTTTTTTACTTGTTGTTATTTTAAGCTAGCTCTACATAAAATCAAATATCACAAATTTATAATAACTTACTTGGTATATTTTTTCAATTTTTTTATTGACAATTCTTTTTCAATTTTTTTATTTACATTAAGTTTTATTTTCAATCTATAATTTCTTTCTTTTTTGAGTTATAATATTTATGGCTATTATTACTATTTACATTATAAATATAATGAGAGGAGGAAGTTATTACTACTAGTAAATAACTAACTTACAGTAATAACTATTTTTTATGAAATCATTACAAATAAAAAAAGACTTATATTGGGTGGGCGCTTTAGACCACAAACTTAGAATATTTGACATTATAATGTATACACCTTATGGCACATCTTACAACTCTTACGTTTTAAAGGGTTCAGAAGGTATTGCTATTTTTGAAACTGTTAAAGAAGAATTTTTTGATGAATACGTAACAAGATTAAAGCATATGAATTTAAATTTTGATGAAATATCATACATTGTTGTTAATCACACAGAACCTGATCATGCTGGTTCTGTCGCTAAACTACTTGAAATAGCACCTAATGCTAAAGTAGTTGGTTCAGCAATAGCTTTAAAATATTTATGTGCTATAACTAATAGAAAATTTGATTTTATAGAAGCTAAAGATGGGGATACTTTATCTCTTGGAAACAAAACTTTAAGATTTATAAGTGCACCAATGTTACATTGGCCTGATTCTATGTATACTTATATAGAAGAAGAAAAAACATTATTAACTTGTGATTCTTTTGGTAGTCACTATTGTATAGATGAAGTATTCAACGATTTTATAAAGGATAAAGAAGCTTATAATGAAGCATTAAAATACTATTTTGATTGCATACTAGGACCATTTAAGCCATTTATGCTTAAGGCTATTGACAAAATAGAACCACTTGATATAGAAATTATCTGTCCAGGTCATGGCCCTGTATTAAGAGAAAATCCTATGGATATAGTAAATACTTGCAAAGGTTGGTGTACTCCAGCTAAGGAAAATGAAATTAAAAAGATAGTAATTCCTTATGTTACTGCTTATGGTTATACTGGATCAATGGCTCAAGAAATTCTTAAAGGAATTCAATCAGTAGGAAATTTTGATGTAAAATTATATAATATAATTGAACATGATATGGCTGATATTGTAGCAGATATAAATACAGCAGATGCTCTAATAGTTGGTTCTCCTACTATTCTTGGGGACATGCTTGAACCAGTTAGAGAACTTCTTTGTAAATTAAACCCTGTTATCCATGGTGGAAAAGTTGCAGCTGCCTTTGGTTCTTATGGATGGAGTGGTGAAGGTGTTCCTAGATTAGAAACTAGATTAAAAGAGCTTAAAATGAAAATGCCAGTTCCTTCAGCAAATATTAATTTTAAACCTTCTACGGATGAATTAGATATTTGTTTTAATTTAGGAGCTAAAATAGCAAAATCAATTTTATAATAAATATAATAAAATTTTAATAAGAAAAAGGTACTATGTGTTGTTTAGCGCAGTACCTTTTTCCTTTTATTTATTGAACATCTTCTATGTTATGCTTTTCTGGAAAGTAAACTTTTCTAAAATCATCTACTGAAACCTCTATAAAATATCGTCTTTTTCCTTCATTATCTTCATAATTTTTAGTTATTAATCGCCCACTAACGCTTATAATATCGCCTTTAGATAAGTACTTACAAGCTGCTTCAGCTCGTTTATCCCACATTATCAACGGTATGAAATCTGATTTTCTTTCTCCTGTTGATGATTTATAATTTCTTTTTACAGCTATAGTTATTTTAGTGTATACTTTATCACTATTTTCTATAGTTTTTAACTCTGGATTTTTTACTAATCTTCCTAATAAAACTATTTTATTCATAATAATATCCTCCTAAATTAATTCCTTATAAATTCTAACCATTGTTTTGATTTATATACAAAATTTAGAACAATATTTTTACTTAAATCTTTTCTCTTCCTTATCTAATAATATTACATTTACCTCTCCACCTAATATTAATATAAAAGAGGTTAAAAATATCCATGTCATAAATATAAAAACTGCCCCTAAACTACCATATAACCTTGAATAATTACTAAAATTATTTACATAATATGCAAAAGCATAAGATGCTAGTATCCAACCTAAAGTTGTAAATGCAGCACCTGGTACTGCATTATACCAACCAATTCGCTTACATGGTATTAACTCATACATCACTGTAAATGCTATTATTAAAAATAAAGTTAATATTATATTTTTTCCTATTCCCAATATTAACATGAATGCTCCTGAATAAGATGTATTCATTGTAATAAATCCTTTTATATATTCTCCAAAAACAAACAAGAAAAGAGTTATAACTATTACTATAGCTAAAATTAAGACAGCTACTATTGATATTAGCTTAACCTTTATAAAAGATCTTTCTTCTTCTATACCATAAGCTTTATTTAACCCCCTTATTACAGCTCCAAATCCAGAAGATGAAACCCATAATGTTAATAATATACTTACCCACAATAAACCTGCTTGTTGACTATTTACAACTTCTAAAACAGTACTTTGAACTAATTCATAAGCAGGTAATGGCATTATGTTTTTAAGTAAAGTTAAAACTTCTTCACTATTTAAATGTAAATACCCTATTACGGTCATTATAAAAATAATAAATGGAAAAAAAGATAATATTAAATTATAAGCCAATTGCGACGATAAAGCATATATATCATCTTCTATTATCTTCTTAAAGAATCTAAAAAATCCCGATAATATTCTCTTTTTCATAAACTCACCTTATTTAAATTATAAATTCACTTTTATTTATATAAATTTATCTAATAACTAGAGACTATAATATTCTTATCTTTTACAAATAGAATAAACGTTCTCATACTTATAGATAAGTTTATTTAAATATTTAAATGGAATCAGAACTCCATTTATAATTAAGCTCATGTTTATTTTAATATGCTCACCACCCTTTCAACTTTAATATGATTAAAAGTAATTATTTTCTTTTTTTCAAAATTTCCTTATTTTCACTTATCTTCTATCAATATATATTATATTTTATCATTGTTTACAGTTCTGAACTATTTTTTTAACAACTTAATAGTATAATTTACTTAACTATACTTATTAAATCTTTTCTACAAGAAGATTTATAAATAAAAATAACTTTATATATTTTTTAATTTTTATAGTTTTTTTATTCAAGTTTTATTTAATTTAATTCTTTATATTATATAATTTGTACTAACATTTAGTAAATTATTTAAGGGGGACAAAAAATGAGTGATGATAAAAACTCTTTTAGAAAAACAGTAAAAAAACAATCAAATAACTCTAATAGACCACTTAAAAGAAAAAGAAAAAAAGGTAAAAAAAAGACCATATTTTGGTCTATTATGTTTCTCATACTTTTTGCAATAGTTTCTAGTGGTACTTATATTTTTTCTATTTTAAGTAAGGTTAATACACAAAAAATAGATAAAAATTTAGATTCTCTTGGTATATCAAATGATAAGTTTCATGATGATGTAATCAATATTGCCTTATTTGGTATAGATGGAAGAACAAAAAATGAAAGAGGACGTTCTGATGCAACTATGGTTGCTTCCTTTGATAAAAAGCATAAAAAAATAAAATTAACATCAATAATGAGAGATAGCTATGTTTCTATTGATGGTCATGGAGAAGACAAACTTAATCATGCTTATGCCTTCGGTGGACCTCAATTAGCAATAAAAACTCTTAATCAAAACTTTGGATTAAATATAAAGGATTATATTTCTGTAAACTTTGAAGACTTAGCTCATATAATTGATAAACTTGATGGAGTAAAAATAAATATTAAAGATTATGAAGTAAAATATGTAAATGATTATGTAAAAGATGTATCCCTAGTTACTGGATTACCTGGAACACCTATCAAAGGCCCTGGTGAGCAAACACTTTCAGGGGTACAGGCTGTTGCTTATAGTAGAATAAGATATGCTGGTGATGGTGATTATGAAAGAACTCAAAGACAAAGAACTATTTTAGAAGGGTTATTTAATAAAATCAATGCTCTTCCAGCTAGTAAATTATCTGGTGTTACAAGCGACTTACTACCTTATGTAGAAACTAGCTTAACTCCAACAGATTTAATTTCATTAGGAACTCAAATTTTAAGTTCTGGAATTAAAGATATGGAGCAAGAGCGTTTCCCTACAGATAACCATAGTGAAGGTAAAATGTTTAAAAGAACACCTAATTCTACTGCTCAATGGTACTTAACTTTTGATAAAGAAATTACTAAAGAGCAAATTTTTAATTATATAAATGAAGATATCAAACCTGTTAATTAAAATAAACAAACTTGAAATTAATTGAAATTAAGTTTAACTCTATCTCAGTAATTAAGTAATTATCTAAAGATACAAGGTTATTTATTTCTTGTTTATAAAAAATAGAAGTATTACAAATTCAGTTTGAGTTTTGACTCCATCTGAATACTTAGTGATAATTATTTAGAATTATGAGGCTGTTTATCTCTTACTTAAGTTTCTTTAAAAGATAGGAGTATTTCAGCCTCTAGCTATAAGATAAGCCTGTATATGAAATAAAAAACTAATGTTAATAATATATTAATATTAGTTTTTTTGCTTTTATCAATGATATAATTTATCTAATAATTAGTGAAGTGGTAGGAATAACTAGCTTAAATAATTTGCTTTTTAATTAAATATAGTTAGAAATATTTCAACTACCAACTATCAGATGAATGAAAGGGTGATTTAATTGTCTCATATCTTAGAAAATGATTTACTAAAAATAATTACTGATACTTATGGAGCTGAACTTCATAGTATAAAGGGAAAGAAAGAAAATATAGAATTTTTATGGAATGGAAACCCCGAATTTTGGAAATATCATGCTCCTATTCTCTTCCCTATTGTGGGTAAAGTTAAAAATAATACTTATAAAGTTAATAATAAAACCTATTCTTTACCTCAACATGGTCTAGGAAGATTAAATGACTTTAAATTAATTGAAGAAACTGAAAATAGCTTAAGTTATCAATTAGACTATTCTGAAGAAACGCTAAATATATATCCTTTTAAATTCTCCTTAATAGTTAAATATACTCTTATAAATTCAACACTTGAAATATCCTATACAGTTAAAAATTTAGATAATGATACAATATATTTTTCTATAGGTGCACATCCAGCTTATATGTGTCCAATTCTAGAAAATGAAAATTTAAATGATTACTACTTTGAATTTAACGAAAAAGAAGATGCTACTATAATGCTTTTAAATACTAGTAATGGTCTATTTAATAGAGAAAGAAAAGAGTTCCTAAATAATGAAAATAAAATTCCTTTATCAAAAGAGTTATTCAGTGATGATGCTTTAGTATTTGAAAGTTATAAATTAAAATCTACTATAATAAATTTAAAATCTAAAAATCATAATAAATTTATAGAATTCAATTTTACTAACTTCCCATATCTAGGTTTATGGGCACCTGAAAAAGGAGCTCCATTTGTTTGCATCGAACCTTGGTTTGGACATGCTGACTATGAAAACTTTAATGGAGACTTTAAAGATAAGGAAGGTGTCTTATCACTTTCAGTAAATAAAGAGTTTTCATGTACCTACTCTGTAACAATTCATCAATAATTAAACTATTACTAGAAGCTTTTTATCTTTAAACAATAGTTGCCTTAAGTGATTATCTAAATCTTGATTTAGTTATAGGAACTTACTTAGCGAGCAATGTGAGTGGACTTTCTTTTAGAACATAGGTATATTATAGCCTTTATCTATCATATAAAAACTTACTTAAGTAACAAAGCAAGTGGAAATTCATTTAAAAAAGCTTAATGCTAATTGCTCTGAGTAACTTCCAGTTATCAGATCATAGATTTAGACTATCACTTAAGCAAAGTAAGATTGGAAACTTTAGTAACTGTTGTAGAAAAAATATTAGATTTGCTTTATATAGGTAAGTGGTCATAAATAGTGAATCTATATAAGTAGATAAAAGACAAAGGATGTATTCGTAATTTGATACATCCTCTTCTTTTTTTCAATTAAATAAAGTAAATTTTAATTTTTATTTCATTTTTCCACGATTGTTTGTGATAACTTTTCTATACTCATTGTAAGATTCTCAAGTTTTCCTTCTATTCTTATTAAAAGATATATAGTTATTCCTATTGGAAATCCTACATTAGCTATAGTTTCAATTAAAAAATCCATAAAAAATCCCCCCTTAACATTTATATATTCATTAAGAGAGTTTTTTTTATTTAAACTTCTGAATTTTCATTTACTATTTTGCTAACCATCTTTTTTATAATACTTGCTTGAAAAACTAAAGACATTACTAACACAAATAATTTTATTTTTTCATTATCTTCTTCATCTAAGTTAAGTTTGCTTATGGTTTTATTTACCTTTTCCTCATTAAATATGTGTGATGCAAATATTTCCTGATAACTATGTTCTTGAACATCTGAAAATATTTCATAAGCTTCTTCCCAACTTATTATGTCATCTTCACGATTATTAATATCATTAAAAACTAAACTAAAAACCTTTTTTATTTCCTCAGTTGTTAAAACTGGTCTCATATAACTTAGAAGAACTAATTGTGCTAGATGTAATTTAGTATACCCTCTTTTTTTACCATCTTCAGGTTTAGAAATTACTTCGCTTTTAATATAATTTTGAACTATATTATTTGTATACTTTTCATCACTAAATTTATCATTTAAATAATCTATCACTTGTGAAAGAAATAAATCATATTGTGGCAATTCATCATATGTAACAGTATTATTTCTTGAAACTTCTTTAGCTAATTCCATAACATAATTTTCATCTATTTTTCTTACACTCATAGTTACACCTCATTGTATTTACTATACTATATTAATATTATATAGTAAAAAAAATCACATTACAAGTTACTTTCTATTCTTTGCTTCCATTAATTCTATTTTTTTATTATTTTTTTAAGTAATTCATAAAATTTAAATAATTTATTATCATTTTATTAATACAAAAAAAATAACTCAACTCAGTATTTTTTTACTATTATATTTTTTTAATTTGTACTTATTTATAATTATTACCTTTTTTATATTAATTTATCCTTAAAAAATTTACTTAGATTATGTATACTTTCTATATGTAATGAAATAATATAAATGTAATTTATGCAATATTTTAACTTTTAATCCAAAAATTAAAGAATTATTGTTTATTTTTTGTACACATTTTCTAATTATACACTTTTTTTGTTTTTTTACATATAATATATTATGTACAATATCCTTTTTATGTATTTTTTACTTTTTTATATTTAATAATTTACTACCTATATATAATTTTTTCTATAAAAATATACATTAATTTGTTTTAAACTTTTACTATTATCTCTTTTTTTACAATAAAAATATCATTTAAACAATTTATGTAAAATAATTATTGACTTTTGAAATAATTGGTAGTATATTTTATATATAATATATTTAAAGTAATTTTATAACAAATTCTTTAATTTTTTTTTAATAAAAACTGTTGACTTATTATGTCAACTTTGTTAGTATTATAATATATTTTGTCGAAAGATGATATTGTTTGCAAGGAGGAAAAAACGATGAAATCAACAGGTGTAGTAAGAAGAGTAGATGAACTAGGAAGAATAGTTATTCCTATAGAATTAAGAAGAACATTAGATATCGCAGAAAAAGATGCATTAGAAATATATGTAGATGGTGAACAAATAATATTAAAAAAATATGAGCCAGCTTGTATTTTCTGTGGAGATGCAAGAGATGTTGTTAACTACAAAGGTAAAAACATCTGCAAAAATTGTTTAGATGAATTAAAAAAATAATTAACTATATAAATAAAAAATCACTTCTTTTATACGGAAGTGATTTTTTTGCTTATACTATTATAAATCTAAAGAATATTTATATACTTCTGATTTAGAAATTCCTCTGTCTTTTGCAACTAATTTCATTGCATTTTTTTTACTTTCCCCACTATTCATATATTTTAATATATGTTCTTCTATAGTTAGATCCTCCCATTCAGATTTTTTTTCTATTTCTATTTCCTCTTTAGTTTTTCCTTCTAAAACTAAAACAAATTCTCCTTTAGGTGTATTTTCAACAAAATAATTAATAACCTCTTCAATAGTTCCTCTTACTATTTGTTCATGTAGTTTAGTTAATTCTCTACAAACTGCTATTCTTCTATTCCCTAAATTTTCTTTAATAGAACTTAAGCAATCAATTATTCTATATGGAGATTCATATAATATTATGGTTTCTTGTCTATCTTTTATATTTTCTAAAAACGCAATTCTCTCTTTTTTCTCTCTAGGATAAAACCCCTTAAACATAAATTGATTAGTACTTAATCCTGAGTATACTAAAGCTGTTGTAAATGCAGTTGCTCCTGGTAAAACTTCTATTTCTACCTCATTATCTATAGCCTTTCTTACAACAATCTCTCCTGGATCAGATACTCCTGGAGTTCCAGCATCAGTTACAACTGCAATATTTTTTCCTCCTTTAGCCATTTCTATTAGTTCTTCACCTTTACCTTGCTCATTATGCATATGATAACTTATTAAAGGCTTTTTTATTTCAAAATGATTTAAAAGCTTTAGACTTTGTCTTGTATCTTCCGCTGCAACTATATCAACATTCTTTAAAACTTCTAATGCCCTTAATGTTATATCACCTAAATTACCTATAGGTGTAGGTACTAAATATATTTTTCCCATTTTTATCTCTCCTTACTTAATAATTAAATTCTCTTTATTTGCTGATTAATATCTATAATATCCCTCTTTTATAAATTGAAAATAAATATGCACATATGCCTAGATAAACATAGACTTAATTCACCTATTCCTCTTTTATCTTCCATATATCTCATTTATTTCTTCACTATAATTTCCTTTATCATCATAAACATAAAGAGCTGGTTCCCACTTTAAAAATGCTCCACCATCTCTTTGTCCTTCTACTAAAACAATATTAGGTGCCTTTTTACTATTAGGATGAATCATTCTTACTCTTTTAGGTTCAATTTTATATTTTCTCATTAAACAAAATATATCTGCAAGTCTTTCAGGTCTATGTATCATATATAATCTACCATTATCTTTTAATAATTTCCTACTTGTCTTTATAACATCTTCTAAAGTACACATTATTTCATGTCTAGCTATAGATAATTTATCAGTAGGATTTACTATTCCTGCATTTTTTAGTTTATATGGTGGATTAACTGTTATTACATCAGCTTTTTCTAAGGATTTAATTAAAGCTTCACTCTTTAAATCTCCCTCTATAAAATTTATATCATCCCCAAAACCATTAATTTTTTTTGTTCTATTAGCCATCTCAACAAATTCATTTTGTATTTCTACTCCAATAACTGATTTTGGTTTTTTCTTTCCTTTTATAATCAAGGGTACTATTCCCGTTCCTGTACATAAATCTATAACATTATGCTTAGATTTTACATTAGCAAAATTAGCTAATAATACTGCATCTACTCCAAATCTAAAGCCCTCTTTTTTTTGAATTATATGTATTCCATCTAATTGTAAATCATCTAGAGTTTCATCTTCTCTTACTAAAGACATATCCATTTCATCCAAAGTCAAAATTAAAACCACCTTTCTATTATTATATTTTTTTCACACATTTTATAATTATAACATATAATTTATTAAAGTCCTTTTCACTATTTTAAACTAAAACTCCCCCTCAAATTATCAAGGGGATATATCAATCTTCCATAGTTAGATTGGTATATCCCCTTTTTAAATTAAAATTTTCAAATATTATTTTCACATGTAAAAGTAAAATTATTAAATTACTTACTTTATCTTATATAATCCTTCTTGCTGTTGAATAATTATATATCGGTCCTACAATTACACCTTTTCTAGGATTTGCAGCATGAACCATTTGACCATTACCTACATAGATTCCAACATGTCCTGGAGCAGATGCAGGTCCTTCTGTGAATACTAAATCTCCAGGTCTTAACTGATCTCTAGATACATAAGTTCCTTGATTAACTTGTGTATAAGTTGTTCTTGTCAAATTATATCCAAACTTTCTAAAAACAAATTGTGTAAAGCCAGAACAATCAAAAGCATCTGGACCAGTAGCTCCTAAAACATATCTCTTTCCTAAAAATTGATAAGCATAAGATATTAAACCACTAGCATTCCCTGAAGGTGGTGTTACCTGATTTCCTGTCCCTTGTCCACTTCCATTTTGGACTTCTTCTTTTTTATTTATAGCATTATTACCTTCACTTATAGCATTATTTATCTCTTCTTCCACTTTATTACTTATAATCTGTGATTTTAGTGCACTTAATTCACTTATAGCATTTCTTATTTGCTCCACTGTACTATTGGAACTTTTAATTGTAGATATTTTGCTTGCTACTAAAGATCTTTCTAAGTCAGTTAATTTATCTCCAATACTATCCTTCTCCGTTTTTAACTCATTTAGTAAAATCTCTTCTCTACCTTTCATTTCAGCAAACTCTTTTAATTTAACATCATTTTCTTCATTTAACTTAGCCACAGAAGCTTTTTGATTATTTAAATCCTTTATTTGATTATCTAACTCTTCTTTTTTATTGTTTAAATCTTCTATTACTGCTTTATCTAATGAAACTACTCTACTTATAGCATCTATATTACTTAAAAATTCATTCATACTTCTAGATGTTAATAACATAGCTATAAAATTAGTTTTAGTTCCAGATTTATATGTTTCCTTTAATCTATTATCTAATATTTTTTGTTTTTCTTTAATTTCATTTTTAGATTCCTCTATTTTTTTATTACTATCAGTTATTTGATTTTCAATAGCAGCTATTTTCTCCTTATTATTTTCAATAGAAAAAAATACTGGTTCCATTTTTTGATTAATATCATCAATTTTAGAATTTAAATCATTGATTTTATTAATTACACTTTTATATTGCTCCCGTACATCCTCAACTTTACTACTTTCTCCTACAGGTGTAGCAAAAGCTGGATAACTAGTCCCTAATAACATAGTAGTCACAATTACCCCTGAAATTAATCTCTTTTTCATAAATATTTTATCTCTTTTAGAATTAAAACTAAAAGTTCCCCCTTCCCAATATTTTCAAAATAAGATATTTTTATTATATCATCTAAAGTAAACGTTGAACAACATCTTTTTTCTGGAAAAACTCCTCTTCTAACCTCAAGTTCTATTAAAAATTATAAAACTAATATTTTCAAATAGTATATTTTAATTATAAGCTAAAAAATTACAATATTATAACTTCTAATTCCCAACTAAATTTTACTTAACCTATTATGTTAACCTAACTTATAATAAATATTTAATATTTTAAAAAAAATTTTAAATATTTTGTTGACAACATATTATAATGAGTATATAATTAATATTGTCTTCGGGGTGTGGCGCAGATGGGAGCGCGCGTGCTTTGGGAGCATGAGGTCGCAGGTTCAAGCCCTGTCACCCCGACCAAGAAAAGAATTGCAAATGCAATTCTTTTTTCATTTGCAGAACATTTTAATACCCAAAAGTGGTTGTATAAAAGTTAGAAGGTCCCTAAAAATTTATTCGTTCTTAATCGATAATTTTTAGGAATCTTCTACTAAATAAACAACCACTTTTATTTTTTTTCTAAACTCCCTCCTATTACATTTAAAATATCCTTTATAACATTTTTTTGTTTTATTATTTTTTTCTCAAGCTCTTCTTTTTGTATTTCCGTTTCTCTTTTTTCTTCATTTAATTCTATAATATCTTTCCTTATTCCTTCTAACTCCTTATATAAAACACTATATTCCTTAAATAAGTTTTCTAATAAAGTTCCCATAGCAATTAATCTATCTAAAAATTTATCTATTCTTGATTCCATACTTAAAAGACTTGTAGTAGGTTCTTTAAATTCCTGAAATTTTTCTAAATTATATATTTCATTATATATTTTTAATATCTTCTCTCCATAATTTTTATCATTATCCCACTTTCCTGAAAGTTCATCTAATGTTTTACCTGAACCAAACAAATATTTAAAATGTCTTGGATCAACACTATTTACTCTTGGATAGCCCTCAGCACCTCCAAATAAGGCTAAATGATCTAATTGTGCTGTAATTCCTTCCTTTAAAGATGTAAATCTCTTATAGTCATATAAACCTGAAGAATTCAATTTAGAATCTTTTATTCCTCCTGGATTAAAATAATTATAATCTATTTTCTTTTCATTTATATTAACTATAGCTTGAGCATAAGCTAATAATGGATCTACATCCCCATGTTCCTTACATAATTCCCAATAATAATCTATTAATTCTGTCAATTTTTCATTTAATCCAATATTTTCGCTAAATTGTTTTGCTTTGTTTTTATTTATAACAGCACTATTTATTACTTTTATTAACTTAACCTTATTATCCGAATTAATATTAACTCCTAAGTATTCCCCTATGCTTAAAGATATTTTTTTTGATATTTCTTCTAATAACACATTTGTTTTCTCCAAATCATCACTCAAACAAACCTGTAAATAAATTTTTGCTACATTATAAGGTAAGTTATTTCCTATAAACTCCACAGTATTATAATTTATATTTCCTATATCTCCTAACCTCTCTTCTAATATATTAGCAAAATCATGAGACTTATTTGTTACCTTTGGAGAAAAAATCTCTACTCCCTTTCTATGAGAACCATTACTATTTACTTCTATATTAATAAAGCACTTTACATTTGAATTTAAGTCTATATTGGATTGTACTTCTAATATTTCATTACTTATATCATTATTGTTTAAGAGTTTCCTCATCTTTTCACATAAAGCTTTTTTATAATCTTCTAATTTATTATCAACACTTAAATCTTCCTCTTTTACAGTTACTAAAATTAAAACATCCTTCATAATCTCTCAAACCTTTATATTATTTATACTTATAATATATTAGTTTAAAATTAAAATAATTCTATTCTAAGTTAATCTGGTGCAATAAAATAAATCTATATCTATCTATTTTAAACTTATAAACTTTTAAAAGTATTACAGTATCTAGGTATTATACTGTTTAAATACAAAAAGACCATCTCTAAAGAAGGATTTTATTCCACCTTGAGATAGTCCCATATCACTTTGCTTATGATAGTTTCTTTAAAATACTTTTTACTCATTATTTTAAAAATATTACCAAGAAACTCTTTTTCTTTTATTCTTTGTTTTCTAATTCCTCCATAAGTTTATCCCCTCTTGCTGCTGCTTTAAATAAGGACATGAATCCTAAAACTAAAACTGCCCATATTCCAAAGCCTATTAATATTATCTTCATGTTAATCACTTCCTACAAAAGAATATCATCTGTATCTTTATAAGTTGTTATAAAAAAGTTTTATAACAATAAGCTAAAGTCTAAATCACATAGAAGTATAGTTCTATCTGAATTATAGTTAAAACTATTATAACTTATGTTTACTTATTTTAAAGTTTTTAAGAATTTAAACACTAAGCATTTAATAAACACTTATTTTATATTATTACCATTAAATAAAAATTTATACTATTTCATTTAATAATATACTAAGTAATTTACTTTTTCAATAACTTTAAATTTGTATTATAATAAAGTTAAACCATTTTAAGTAAATGAAATAAATTAATTTAGGAGGTATTATAAGCATTGTTAAGTAATATTAAAGGAGCTATATTCGACTTAGACGGAACACTTGTAGACTCAATGTGGGTTTGGGAACAAATAGATGTAGATTATTTAAAAGAAATAGGTGCTGACCCTGTTGATTTAAAAAAATTAAAAGATGAAATAAATCATTTAAGTTTTACTCAAACTGGTGAATATTTTAAAAATAAATTCAATATAGAAGATTCTGTTGAACTTATTTGTAATAGATGGCATGAAATGGCCTTTGAACAATATAGCACAAAAGTTAAATTAAAACCTTTCGCAAAGGAATTTCTAATATCTTTAAAAGAAAAAGGAATTAAAATAGCATTAGCTACTAGTAATTCTAAAGAACTTCTAGAAGCTTGTTTGCTTTCAAATGAAATTCTCAATTTATTTGATAGCATAACAATGACTAGTGAAGTAGAATTTGGAAAGGACAATCCTCATGTCTATCTCCTTGCTGCTGAAAGACTAGGAATAGATCCAAAAGATTGTGTAGTTTTTGAAGATATACTTCCAGCTGTAGAAGGAGCTAAAAAAGCTAAAATGAAAGTAATTTCTGTATATGATAAAGCTGCTGAACATCAAAAAGATGCATTAATCAAAGCTTCTCATAAATATATTAACTCATTTAAAGAACTTTTAAATTAAGAGGATGTATCGAATTACCGATACATCCTCTCTGCCTTTTATCTAGCTATATAGCTATTTCGGCAGATGAAGAAATACATTTATCTCATAGTTATCTTTAATATTTCTATCTTCTATAACTAGAAGATAAACAGTCTCACGCTTCTAGATAAGTTTGACTAAGCATTCAGATAGAGGCGAAACTCCACCTAAATTAATATATTTTTAAAAGTAATATAAGTTAAGTGGCTGATTTGATAGAACCACTTAATTATTATTCCTCATAATATTTTTTCATTTCTGCCTTTATAACTTCAGCTCTATTTAACCAAGTATTTTCTGCTGCTTCTTTTTTAAGTAGTTCTCTATATTCAAAATCATTAGCTAATTCTACAGCTTTATCTATGTTGCTAATAAATTCTTCATTTGAACTAGATATTAAAGCACTTTTATACTTTTTACATTCATTTATATCAGTAGTTACTATAGGCTTGCCTAATGCCATATATTCAAATAATTTCACTGGTGATGTTGAATCTGTAATATCATTTTTTATAAATGGTATCATGCATACATCAAAATAATTCGCATAAACACTAATTAAATCTTTGTAATCTACTATACCTAAATAATGTACATTTTCATATTTAAGTATTTCACTCTTTTTAAGTGTTTTATCATAGTCTATACCAATCAATACTACTTCATATTCTGGTCTTTCTTTAGCTAATTCTTTAATCTTCTCATAATCAAACCAACTAGCTAAAGCACCATAATAACCTATTATTTTCTTATTCTTATTAACTATCTCTTTAATTTTCTTGCCAGGCTCTTTATTATTTGATGAAAAATCACTTAAATTAACTCCATTCTGTGCTAAAATACTTCCCTTTGAATTTCCTCTTACTTTTTCAGCTGCCTCTTTAAGTGATAAAGCAGTAGATATAACTATTACATTTTCCTCATCTTTTAATATTCTTTCATGACTTTCAATTAATTCTTCAGTTATTGGAATTCCACTAATTTTTTCTGATATTTCATCTACAAAATCATATAAAACTTTAAAACCATTATCTATATAACTTTTTATAATTTTATAATTTACATCATATAAACAAGTAGCATAAACATGAACAAATTTGTTTTTTATATTTTTTCTTTCCATAATATCAAATAATATATTTTTTAATAAAACCATTTCTAAATTCATTAAATATAAATTATTTTTTATTTTTTTAACTGCAAATACATCTTCATCTTGCGCTGGACTTGTTTTATAAATATATAAAGTTTTCTTATCAGCCATTGCTTCTGCTAAATGTTGAGGTCTTTGTTTAAGTTTTATATCCCAGCCAAATCCTGCATGAAAAATAACTACATCATCAAATTGCTCTTCTTCAAAAATTTTTTCTAAACCAATTCTAAATTGGTCTTGTTGTGTTTGATATAATATGGTATTTAATGCACCATCTATAATTTTTATAGTATTTTTATATCTATCATAAAATTCACCACTAAATACTTCATTTGAGAAATCTCCTTCAAATCCTGAATATAAAGGATCTGCTATCTCTGGATAATCTCTAAGTATAATTTTATTTAGTTCTATAATTTCATCATTATTAAGATTTGAGTAACCTTTCTTAGCTACTTCTACAACCTTCTCTATACATTTTTCTTTATTTTTCTCTTCTTGTTTATCTATTTTTCTTCCTAAGCCAAACATAGTGTCCTCCTCTAATATCATATGAATAACCTAATTTATATTTATCTATATTATTCCACAGTTACCCATTGTTTTATCCATGTTTTTCATATAAATAGTAAAAGAGGTATCATTACTAAAAAAGCTTATTTACATTAATAAACTTCTTATTGTATATAATACCCCTTTATTAATTAATATTTAATCATCTCTTCTTTAATAGCCTTTGCTCTACTTAGCCAAGTATTAAAGTTTGCCTCTTGTTCTAATAGCTTTTTATAGCCATTATTATCTCTTAAAACTATAGCATTATCCACATTTTCAATAAATTCTTGGTAATTATAAGATACCACAGAACTTTTATACTTTTTACATTCATCTATATCTGTTGTTACTATTGGTTTGCCTAAAGCCATATATTCAAATAATTTTATTGGTGATGTAGAATTAGTTATCTCATTTTTTACAAATGGGATTAAACATACATCAAAATAAGGAGCATAATTTCTTATTAACTCTTTATATTCTATAATGCCTAGATAATGAATATTAAGTATATCTAATATTTTACTTTTATCTAAAGTTCCATCATAATCTATTCCAATTAAAACTATTTCATAATTTGGTCTCTCCATAGCTAAATTTCTTATTAATTCATAATCAAACCAACTAGCCAAAGCACCATAATAACCAATTATATTTTTTTTCTTTTCTAAAATAGTCTTTATTTTTTCTCCTGGTGTTCCTTTAAAAGCTTCATCAAAATCCTCTAAATTAACTCCATTAGGAGCAAGAACAATTCCTTTATTAGAGCCTCTAATTTCTTCAGATACTTTTTTTAGCTTATCTGCCGTTGCTACTACTAATACATGTTCTTTATCCCTTATTAGTTTTTCATGTGAATTAATCATAGCTTCAGTTATTTCTCTATAACTTATAGTCTCAGTTAATTCATCAACAAAATCATATAGAACATAAAAGTTCTTCGTCATATATTCTGCAATAACTTCATAAGGTACATCATAAAGACAAGTAGCATAAACATGAACAAATTTCTTTATATCATTTTTTTTACTTAATTCTTCAAAAAAAACTTTGTTTAATATCTTATTTTCTAGATTCATAAGATAAAGATTCTCCTTTAATTTTTCTAAAGAAAATATGCTATCATGCTTTATATTAGTTTTATAAATGTAAAGAATTTTATTGTCAGCCATAGCTTCTGCTAAATGTTGTGGTCTTTGTTTTAGTTCTATATGCCAGCCAAAACTAGCATGAAAGATTACAATAGCATCAAAGTTCCCATTTAACATTTTATCTATTTCTGCTTTAAAAGCTTCCTCTTCTATTCTTTCAATTTCATCACTATATATATTATTAATAATTGTTACTAAACCTAAATATTTTTCTCTAGCTTCTCCATTTAGAACATTGCAGAAATATCCTCTTTTTTCATCTGTATATAATGGTGAAAATAATCCATGGTTATTCTTTTTAATTTCATTAGCTAAATATTTTTTTTCTTCTAAAGATAAATTATTGTACCCCTTATTAAGTGCCTCTAATAATTTTTGTTCTAATTCTTTATTTTCTAAGACTATTTTAAACATTTTATTTCACCCAATTTTCTTTTAAAAATACAAATCCCTGAGATACTCTATCACTTTTTACTTTAAAATCAATAGCAACTTCTATAGTTTCTAAAGCTACTAAGTTTTGACTTTCTGAAAATATTACATCTAAATAGTAAGTTCCTTCTGCAACTCTTAAACTATTAAAAGTTACTGAAGTTTTGTTTTTTCCTTTTTTCCATGGAATTTGATAATTATCAACATTACTATTTATAGCACATATAAATTGATCTGCATTTTTAAATTCACCTGGTTCCTTATAAGCCTGTCTAAGCTCTATAGTAAGCCCTGGATTCTTTATGTCATCTATAACAACATCATATTCTAAATTAAATGTTATAGGATCTCCATAATTAATTTCTTTTTTTCCACCTTCAATTTCAATTTTATTGAGAGTAACAAAATTTTTCTCAGCACCCTCTATTTCTTCCCCTTTTTCCATCATAGTTTTATAGTAGTTTTCTACTACATCAAAGGCTGGACCTATCTCTCTTATCTTTCCTTTTTCAAGCCAAATAGCTCTTTCACAATAGGTTTGAACAGTTTGCAACCCATGAGAAACATATATTATTGTTTTCCCTGCATTTTTAAACTCTTCAAACTTTCTCATACATTTTTCCTGGAATCCCACATCTCCTACAGATAATATTTCATCTACTATAAGAATATCTGGGTCTATATTTATTGCAACTGCAAAAGCAAGTCTAGCATACATACCACTAGAATAGTTTTTTACTGGATGATTAACAAACTCTCCTATATCTGCAAATTCTAATATAGAATCCTTTACCTTATCAACTTCCTCTTTTTCAAGACCTAATATACTTCCATTAAAATATATATTTTCTATTCCTGTAAGTTCTGGATTGAATCCAGCTCCAAGTTCTATAAGAGATGATATTCTTCCATTAATATCAATTGTACCTTCATTTTGAAACGCAACTCCTGATAATATTTTTAGTAAAGTAGATTTACCGGCTCCATTATTTCCAACTATGCCTATAATTTCACCTTTCTTAACCTCAAAATTTAAATTGTTTAAAGCTACAAATTCCTTTGGTTCTGCCTTACTAAATGGATTTATTAACATAGAAGTTTTAGTTGCATAATCATATATTTTATATTTTTTCGTTAGATTTTCTACTTTTATTGCATAAGACATTCTTCTACCTCCATTAAGAGTTTAATATAAGGTCTTTAATATCTCTCGCCTTTTGTCTCCAAGTATTGTTTAATCCTTCATTTTTAAGTATTTCTAAATATTCAGGATCTCCCTTTAACTCTTCAGCTTTTTTAATATTTTCTATAAATTCTTCATGGCTTTTGCTCACTAATGCTGATTTATACTTCCTACACTCTGGTAAATCAGTAGTTATTATTGGCTTTCCAAGTGCCATATACTCAAATAATTTTACTGGACTTGTTGCTTCAGTAATATCATTTATAACAAAGGGTATTATCCCAACATTAAAGAATTTAGCATAGGTAGGAAGATCCTTATAATCTCTAGTACCTAAATAATGTACATTAGGTAAGTCTAATATACCACTTTTCCCTAAAGATTTATCATAATCTATTCCTATAAGTACTATTTCATGGTCTGAAAGTTCTTTGGACATCTTTTTAATCAATTCATAATCAAACCACTTAGCTAAAGCTCCAAAGTACCCTATTATTTTTCTGTTGCTTTCTATTACTTCACTTATTTCCTCTGGACATTTAGTACATTTTATATTAGAGAAATGCTCATATTCAACTCCATTAGTTACAAGAGCTACTCTTTTATCACCTCTAATAGATTTTGCTTCTTCATAAAGTTTAGTAGCTGTTGTAACAACATAAACATCATCACTATTTTTCAACATAGTATTATGACTATTTTTAATTGCATTTGATATTTTAAAACCAGCTATTTCATCAGATAAGTCATCTACATATTCATATATTATTTTGAATCCTCTATCAGTAAATTTTTTCATATACTTATCATATTCAGTAAAGCATGTAGAATAAATTTGACCATAACAAGGTATTCCACTTTCCTTAATCATATCTAATAATCCTTCTTGTAACCAGTACAAGTCAGTATTAACAAGATATAAATTATCCTTTATTTTTTTACTTACAGTTATTTCTTTTTCTACATAAGGTGAAGCCTTATAAAAATATAATATATTTTCTTCAGCCATATTCAAAGCTATGTGTTGTGGTCTTTGAAACATCTTTACATTAAATCCAAAGTAAGTATCAAAAATAACTACAGCATCATATTTTTTACTATTTATTACTTCTCTCATCTCAGCAAAGAACTGTTCTTGGCTATCTTCATGTCCTGTAGACCTATATTTTTGATATATAGGAATTGCTACAGGTCTGAATAAATTTTTTATTGAATCTATTATACTCATAAATACTGCACCCCTTATTACATATTTTTCTTAACTAATTGATGTAAAGTTTCTGCTTTTTTACTCCATGTGTTATCTAAAGCCTCTTCCTCTAACCAATTATAATACTCACTATTTTTATCCATATTTAAAGCTTTATCTATTTTAACAATAAAATCATCATGATTTTTTCCTATTAAAACTGACTTGTACTTTCTACATTCTCTCATATCAGTTGTTACTATAGGGTGCCCCATAGCCATATACTCAAATAACTTTACTGGACTTGTTGACTCAGTTATATCATTTAATAAGAATGGAATAGTTGATACTGTAAAGAACCTCGCATATTTAGGTAATTCTTTATAGTCTATTACTCCTAAATAATGAACATTAGAAAGTTCTTCTATTTTGCTATTTTTAAAACTCTCATCATAAAGAAATCCTATTAAAACAATTTCATAATCAGGTCTTTTCTCAGCTAATTTTCTAACTACATCATAGTCAAACCACTTAGCTAAAGCCCCAAAATACCCTATAATAGGATTGCCTTTTGCAACTATATCCTTTATTTTTTCAGGCGCTTCTATGTCTTCTCTTATCCAATCCTTATACTGAACACCGTTAGTTACCATTGCGAGGTTTTTGTCTCCTCTTATTTCTCTAATTTCCTCTATAAGTTTATCTGCTGAAGCTACAGCAAAATTACTTGTATCTTCTAATATATGTTTATGTCTATCATAAACAAACTCTGGTAACCAACCTGATATTTGATCAGACATTTCATCTATGTATTCATAAATTATGTGAAATCCTGAATCCGTATATTTTTCTTTTATATACGGTTCATCTAAATAAACATCTGTGGAATAAAGTGATAAAAATTTAGGTCCGCTATGTTTTTTTAAAACATCAAACATAGCATTTTGAAGTGCATAGTTAGCCATATTAACTAAATATAATCTCTCTTTTTGTTTCTGTATTTCTGTTATTTCCTTATCAAATTGCTCTGATGTCCTGTAAAAATAAAGAAACCCCTTATCTGTAAGTTCATTAGCCATATGCTGTGATCTTTGGAATAAAGGAATATTCCATCCTACTCTTGAATCAAAAACTACAACCGCTTCGTAATTTTCATTTTGAAGTATTTTCTCAAACTCTGCATAATACTTGTTATAATTTTTATTATAAAACTGTCTCGTACCACTTCTATAGCAATACCATTTATAGCCTATATACTTGAAAAAACTTTTCATAAGACCTAAAAACCCTTCTTCCTTTATTATACTCTTATATTTTTCTATCATAACACCCATGTTATGAAAATCCTCCTCGAACTATTTTCCCCAACTATGATCTAATATTAAGAAGCCTTCACCTCTATATTTATCTTTAATAGTAAAATTATAAGCGTTAATTTTTCTATAAACAGTTTCCTTCTCATCTTGTATAATAACATCAAAATAATAAACACCTGCAACTAAGCTTATTTCTTCTAAGGATAATTTAAAACTATCTTTTCCTTTTTTTCCACTTAAACTTATATTTCCATCTATACTATTAAAAGCACATACAAATTGATCATGACCTCTTGTTGTGCCTGGTTCATAATCTGTTTTTCTTAATTCTAATATTACTCTTGGATTTTTAAGTTCTTCTGCAAGTTCATAACTAAGTTCTAACTCTAAATTTCCATGATACTCAGCTTCTGCTCCTATATTATTTAAGGAAATATTTTTTATAATATTACTATCTGTATGTTCTATATCTTCAATTACAGCAGGATTAAAGTTTATATTGTAGTATCTTTCTACTACAATAACTGAATTCCCATCATCCATAACTTCACCTTTTTGAAGCCATATAGCTCTATCACAGAATTTTTTTACTGTTCCTAACCCATGTGATACATATATTATAGTTTTACCTTGTTTTTTAAACTCTTCAAATTTTGCCATACATTTAACTTGAAAGCCTACATCTCCAACAGACAAAATTTCATCTACAATTAATATCTCTGGATTTACATTAATAGCTACTGCAAAAGCTAATCTAGCAAACATTCCACTAGAATATTGTTTAACAGGTTGATTGATAAAATCTCCTATATCTGCAAATTCTATAATTTCATCCTTTACTGCATCTATTTCAGCTTTTTCTAATCCATTTAAGTTACCATTAAAATATATGTTTTCTAGACCTGTAAGCTCAGGGTTAAACCCTGAACCTAGTTCTAGTAATGAAGAAACTTTCCCATTGATTTTCAATTCACCTGATGTAGGGAAAGCAACCTCTGTTAATATTTTAAGAAGTGTTGATTTTCCAGCACCATTATGACCTATTATTCCAACACATTCACCTTTATCTATTTTAAAAGATACTCCATTTAAAGCATAAAATTCTTTATACTTTCTTCTTTTAAAGCCTGTAAACACTTTAATACCTTCATTTTCATACATCTTATACATTTTTTTAATGTTTTTAACTTCTATCATAGTTTCAGACATATATATACCTCTTTTCTAAAGTACGTCATCAAACTCTGGTCTAAATTTTTTAAATACTTTTGAGCTAAACATAAATAATAGGATTGTTACTATAAAGAAATAAACTGTGTAATGCCATCCAATATAGCTAGTTCCTAAATATGCATCTCTATAAGCTAATACTAAATAAGTTAATGGATTTACTTTTATTAATGTCATTATTAAATTAATATAATGTTGTGGTACTAAAGTCATTCCTGTTAATTGATGGAATCCCCACATTACTGGACATAACCAAAATAAAAAATTCATTGCAACGCCTATGCCATGTATAAAGTCTGGTGACATAACAACCCATGTTGCAAAAAGACGCGCTAATGCTGTTAAGAATACTAATGTTACTATTGTTGCGTAAATAACCATTAAATAATTTATTTTTCCTAGCCATCCGTTAGCGGCCATAATTATAAAGTTTATTACAACTAAAATTAAATAATTATAAAAACTTACTCCAAGTCTTATGCTTGGTAAAATCTCTACTGGGAATTTCACCTTTTTTACCAAAAAGGCATTCTGCCTTATGGAGCTTGCTCCTGATACTATGTATTCTGAAATAAACATCCAAGGAATATAACCTGCTACTAACCAAACTAGATAAGGTACTGCTTGTTTTTTACCATGAACCATTAAATCAAGTGGTCCACTACTAAATACCATTCCAAAAACAACCCAGAAAACTATAATTTGTGCTAATGGTCTTACCACAGCCCAAAATAATCCTAGTCTAGTTCCTGCAAACTCCTTTATAAAGTCTTTCTTTGAGATATTTAATATCATTCTCCAATGAGATAAGATACTCTTCTCTAACTCAAACCAATTTTTCAAAATTTTCACCTCTACTCAATTTTTGTGTGATAATTCAATTTAAAATGCATTTGACATTAATAATACAAATATTCCATTTTTTTAAAGTAGCATTCTTACTCATGTTATTATATCATAATTTCTCTAATAAAAACCTACTATATTCACCTAATAGTTTTAAACTATAAAAAAATTGTATATCTAATATGAAAAATATACAAATTTCATATTACTATTTTATTTTCATAACTTCGCTTACGTTAAGTTTTCCTTCCTCCTTTACTAATATATATGTAAATATAAAAAATCTTACAAATATAATCTTCCTCTATTTACTATTAAATATTCTAAAAATTTGCAAAAAAAGAATGTACCAGTTATCCTGATACATCCCTTGTATATATTAATTATTTTACGTTTCTTACAACTTGATATTTAGCTTCTAATTCTTTTAATAATTTTGCATATTCAGATTGTTGAGCCATAGTTAATAATTTACTTGCTATTTGCTCTTTAACTTCTTCAAATGCCTTAGTTGAAGCATCTTTCTTGCTTTCAACTTTTATTAAGTGATATCCAAATTGAGTTTCAACTGGATCACTAACTTCTCCAATAGCTATTTCAAAAGCAACTTTTTCAAATTCTGGAACCATCATTCCTCTTGAGAACTCACCTAAGTTTCCACCTTGTTCTTTTGATGGACAGAATGAATTTCCTTTTGCAGCTTCTTCGAAAGTTAATTCTCCACTAACTATTTTTTCTTTTAATTCAGCTGCTTTTTTACTATCTTTTAATAAGATATGTTTAGCTGAAACCATTTCTGGCTCTTCAAATTCTTCTTGATTTTCTTCATAATATTTTTTAGTATCTTCGTCACTAACAGTTACTTTATCGATTATATTACTAAATGTTGTTTGAATTAATATTTCCTTTTTAAGTTGCTCGATTTGGAATTTATATTCTTCTGTTTCATCAACTTTTTGATCTTTTCCGTAGTTATAAACTAATTCAAATCCAATAACTTGCTCTAATATAGCAGCTCTTGCTTCTTCACTTTGAAACATAGCTCTTTGCTCTTCTGGGTATCTTGATATTATTATATCTATATCTTTTTCTGTAATATCTCTTCCTGCTACAGTTACTAATACTTTATTTTCTTTATCCATAGAAATCGTTCCCTTCATATTTAAAATGATTCTATTTAATAATATCATACTATGTAAATTTAAACAAAGTAAAATTATCCACATTACAGTGATTGTAATGACTTATTTGCTTTTCAATATATCTTCTTAATTTATCTAATAGTTAATGTCTATAAAACTCTGATTCTCTGTAAAGTAAATACAACTAGGAATAATCATTTAAAGAAGTTCTATTAAGTTCAAGTAGAATCAAATTCTTTTCTAAGGTTAAGTTTTAGTTTGGTTATTCTTTATTGTTTATTGATAATAATTATTATATAATATTTATTAAAGAAATACTTACTAAGGGGATGTATAATATATGTTAGAAATCGGAAAGAAAGCACCTGATTTTAAAATAATAGGTTCTGATAATAAAGAACATTCTTTATCAGATTATTTAGGTAAAACTGTTATTTTATATTTCTATCCAAAGGATAATACACCAGGTTGTACAACTGAAGCTTGTGATTTTAGAGATAATAGCGCAAATTTCAAAGACAAAAATGCTATAATTATAGGAGTTTCAAGAGATTCTATAAAAACCCACTCAAATTTTATAAATAAATTTCAATTACCATTTCTTCTTTTAAGTGATAAAGAGGAAGAACTTTGTAAATTATATGATGTTATAAAAGAGAAAAAACTTTATGGTAAAACTTATATGGGAATAGAAAGAAGTACCTTTATAATAAATCCAGAAGGAATACTTACTCATGAATTTAGAAAAGTCAAAGTCAAAGATCATGTAAATGAAATTTTATCTTTACTATAATTGTTAAAATAAAACTATCTAAGTTTTTTAGATAGTTTTATTTTTTATCTTGCAATTAATATCTGTAATAGTAAAGTCTCTATAAGGTAAAGATAAGTAAGAGAAATCTCTTAGAACAACTCTATTTTATCTTTCTACTATATAAAAATTATAATATTTCATATAAGAAGTATTATTTAAGAGAAAAAAGTACATATAACTTTACTTTAAATTATTAAATTACTATAATATAACTTTAGACTTTAAAATTTTATCTTAAAACTAAGGAGGAAAATGATGGATACTAAAAAACGAAATGTTGTTATAGCTCTAATGCTTGTAACATTTTTAGCCGCTTTTGAAGGTACAGTTGTGAGTACTGCTATGCCTACAATTGCTGAAAACTTAAATGGTTATGCACTGATAAGTTGGGTCTTTTCTGCTTATTTATTGACCTCAGCAGTTTCTACACCTATTTATGGAAAATTATCTGATTTATTTGGTAGAAAAAAAATACTTTCTATTGGTATCATAATATTTTTAATTGGAACAACTTTAAGTGGATTCTCAACAACTATGCTCTACTTAATTATTTCCCGTAGTATTCAAGGGCTAGGTGCTGGAGCAATTCTTACACTTACTTATACTATAATAGGAGATTTATTTGAAGTATCAGAAAAGGCAAAAATGCAAGGTTGGCTTA
Organism: uncultured Sarcina sp.; assembly: GCA_963557775.1. Taxonomy (GTDB): domain Bacteria; phylum Bacillota; class Clostridia; order Clostridiales; family Clostridiaceae; genus Sarcina. Next base: position 2,338 of record CAUWDH010000011.1, on the reverse strand, counting down.
GTACTGTATGGGGAATAGCTAGTTTAGCTGGACCATTTGTTGGAGGTGCTATACTTTTTAGATTATCTTGGCACTGGATATTTTTTGTAAACATTCCTTTTGGATTAATTGGAATATACATGCTTAATGCTAATTTAAAAGAAAAGGTTGTAAAGAAAAAAGTATCTATAGATTACTTGGGTGTACTTTTCCTTACTATAGCAATTGTATCCTTACTATTTGCATGCTTAGAAAACTCAAATAAAAAATATTTCATCAGCTTAATAGTAATAACAATAATCTCTATTATTATATTCTATTTTGTTGAAAATAAAGCAAGTGAACCTTTAATACCTTTTAAGATGTTTACAAAACCTCTTATATTAGCTAATTTAGTTTGCTTCTTAATATCTATGGTGTTAATAGCTATTCAATCTTACTTACCTATATACACTCAAAATGTATTAGGCTATGATCCTCTAATATCAGGATTATTCCTTGCACCAGTATCACTAAGTTGGTTCTTAAGTTCATTTATCTTAGCTAGAACAATACCTAAATATGGTGATAAAACAAATATAATAGCTGCTAATATAATCATAATAATTGGACTTATAGCTGTTTACTTCTTAAACTTAAATAATCCTATAATTTTATTAATTGTATCAATGTTTATTTTAGGATTTGGTTTTGGAGGCATAATGACTACAGTGATAATTGTTGCTCAAGCGGCTGTAAAACCACATGATATAGGAGCATCAACTTCTACTACTACACTTATAAGAACCTTAGGGCAAACTATAGGAGTAAGTATATTTGGTTCAGTTTTAAACTCTGGTATAAGCAGATATTTTAAAGGTTTAGGTCTTGGATTTGTTAATCCAAGTAACTTAGATAAAGCTGAAAAACTATTCCACATTCCTATAAATGAAATTCATAAAGGATTCTTTTCAGGAATACATAGTATATTCTCTATATTACTAATAATTGCAATTATTTCTTTGATTCTTTCTTTATTTATTCCAAAGAAATTAAAAGCATAAAAAAAAGCTTAGCAAATGCTAAGCTTTTTTTGGTGGCTCGAGCAGGAATCGAACCAGCGACACGAGGATTTTCAGTCCTCTGCTCTACCGACTGAGCTATCGAGCCGTAATTAATACAGTAGTTATTATATAATCTTTTTTATGAATTGTAAATTCTATCACTTCCTAAATTTCGAAATTATTCAGTTTATTTTCCAAAATACTCTGCTTAACTACTAAATTCTACAATATGTATAAATATAGAATCCATTTAAATTAAAATTTAGTCCATTTTAATATTTAATCCACTTCTAAATAAAATCCACCTATTTTCATAAATAAGCTCTAAAAATAATAAAAAATATAATAAAATTATAATTTTTAGAGCTCATCTATTTTCTAATTATATTTAATTTATCTTGAAACTCCTAATTTATTAAGCCCTTCTAATATCTTAAGAGTTATTTCTTGTTTATCCATAGTATTATTAAGTAATATAATTAACCCATTTAATCCTTCTAATTCCTTCTTATCCTTGTTAGCTCCAATAAATATGTCTGCATTCTCTGATTTAACATTCTCTAAACTACATTCTTCAATATGTACACATTTTAATCCAATTTCCTCTGTTAACATTTCTAAATTCTTAACAATAGTATATAAACTAACTACTCCATTACATGCAACAACTATTTTCATAATATACTCTCCTTGCTTTTAAATTGCATTTTCTTTGAATTTTCATTCTAAAATACTTTAATAAATTTAATTTCCTATTAATTATCCAAAGCTTCAAGTTAATAAGTTGAATTACATTTTCCCTACAACACTATTATAATAATAATTCACTAATTTTTAAACTTTTTTTGAATATACTATGTACAATTTTAGAAAGATTTTACATCCATTAAATTTAATCGACTTTTATTATCATATTCATTAAATTATGGAAATAAAAATATTAAATTAATCACCCATAAATATACAATTAATCAAAAAAATAATAAAAAAGTACAAAAAAAAACTTAGCATTAATGCTAAGTTTTGGTGGCTCGAGCAGGAATCGAACCAGCGACACGAGGATTTTCAGTCCTCTGCTCTACCGACTGAGCTATCGAGCCATGACCTGGCAACAACCTACTCTCCCACACAGTCACCCATGCAGTACCATTGGCTTTCTTAGGCTTAACCTTCGTGTTCGGAATGGGAACGGGTGTTACCCTAAGAAACATAATTACCAGATTAGAGAATTGTTCTCTGAAAATTATATATATATTAGTTAAAACTATATTTTAGATCAAGCCCTCGACCTATTAGTATCGGTCAGCTGAACATGT
>CAUWDH010000010.1:0-91705 GCA_963557775.1 uncultured Sarcina sp. | reverse complement strand
GCACGGTGGTGTGAGAGGACGGGAAATAAAATAATTATTTTCCTCCTACTCGATTAAAACGATTAGTAAATAGTTAAATATAAGTAAAAAATATACTTAACCTATGGAGAAAAAATATCTAATTTGGTATTATTTTAGTATATAATTAGATAAAATGTTATTTTATCTCATACTGGAGCTTGTAAAACTTCTATGTTTTAAAGAAAATTTGATTTACATTGCTTGCGGAGTAATTTCCTATAACTAAATCAAGATTTAGTTAGTCGCTTAAGTAGGAGATAAACAGCTTCACACTTCTAGATGAGTTTGACTAAGCATTCAGATAGAGTTAAAACTCTAGCTGAATTAAGTCTATATTTATGAAATAAATAAAGATATAATTCAAATAAATCTTAAGTACTGTTATTTTACGGTCGATATTTTAAATGTTAAAAAACTTTAGATTAATTTTGAAAAATATTAAGGTAATTTAGTTGCTTAGGGAGAAAAAGATGGATTATGAAAAAATATTAATATTTAATATTGCAGGAAGTGAATTTGCTATAAGTATAAAAGAGGTTCATAGGATATTAAACCAATGTCATATAACCTTTATTCCAGAAAAAGAATATTTTATAGAAGGTATAATAGATTATTCAGATGATGTTTTAAATGTTATAAACTTAGCTAAGCTATTTTCTATTGAGGAAAGAGATGAAGAAGAACTTACTTTAATAATAGTGACTAAGGAAGATAAAAAAGTAGCTTTAAAAACTAATGGGGTTTCAAAAATTATAGATTTAAATTTAGAAAATAAAAAAAGTATACCACAATTAGCTTTTGAAGAAGGGAATTTTTTTAGTGAAGTAGTTAAATTTGAAGGAAAATTAGTGATACTTTTAGATATAGAAAAAATTCTTAGATTTGCTTAAATAGAGTAAGTTTTTAATTTGAAGGTGATAAAGGTATGGGAGAAGTTGAAAAAAAAACTGTTGGCATAGCAGATTTAAAGGCATGTAAAACTTCTGGGGTAATAACAACTATAGGATTAGGATCATGTGTCGGTATAAGCATATATGATAAATATAAAAAAATAGGTGGATTAGCCCATATAATGTTAGCAGATAGTAGAAAGTTTAATAATAATAAAAATAAAATGAAATTTGCAGATACGGCTATCCCTTTGTTAATTTCAGAATTAGTTAAGTTAGGGGCTAATAAAAGAATGTTAGAAGCAAAAATAGCTGGTGGTGCATCTATGTTTAATTTTTCTGATAATAGCATTATGAATGATATAGGCAAAAATAATGTGGAAATGGTAAAAGAAGTTCTTGTAGAAAATAAAATTCCTCTTATATCTAGTGATGTTGGTGGTAATAAGGGAAGAAATATGACATTAGATATAGAAACAGGAGAAGTTATTATAGAAATGGTGGGAAATGACAGATTAAAGAAGTTTAAAAAGGGGATTTAAGCTATGAATGGCAAAATAAGAGTTATTGTTGTTGATGATTCTGTATTAATAAGAAAAATTATATCAGATATGATAAATGAAGAAGATGATATAGAAGTAATAGGTGTAGCTAGAAATGGAACAGAGCTTTTAAAGAAGTTAGAATATGAAAAACCAGATTTAATTACTTTAGATGTAGAAATGGATAATATGAATGGCATAGAAGTTCTTAAAGAACTAAATAAAAAAGAAGATATTTATAGAGTTTTAATGGTAAGTTCGTTAACGACTAAGTCTTCAACAACTACAATGGAATGTTTAAGATTAGGGGCTTTAGATTTTATTTCTAAACCATCTAAAAGGACATTAGATTTAAAGACCGTAAAGGATGATTTAGTTAAAAAAATAAGAATTCTTGCAAGGATAAATAAAAATAATATAAAAAGAACAAAAGGTATTGAAGTAAGGAAAATAAAAACTACAGGAAATATAATAGAGAAAAATAAAGGGAAAATACAAGCAATAGCAATAGGAGCTTCTACTGGAGGACCGAGAGCTTTAAATGAAATAATAACAAAATTACCAGGAGATTTAGGGGTTCCCATATTCATTGTACAACATATGCCTGTTGGCTTTACTAAAACATTCTCGGAAAGATTAGATAAACATAGTGCTCTTAGAGTTTGTGAAGGCTTTGAGGGACAAATTATTGGCAGAAATGTAGTTTACATAGCTCCAGGTGGATACCATATGGAAATAAATAAGAGCAAGAAAATAACACTAACAAAGGAGCCACCTTTGTGGGGAGTAAGACCAGCTGTAGATAAATTATTCATTACAGCATCAGAAGTTTATGGAGATGGATTATTAACAGTAGTTTTAACAGGAATGGGAAGAGATGGTGCAGAGGGGACTGTTTTTTCTAAAAGAAATAATGGATATTGTGTAAGTCAAGATGAGGAGTCTTCATTAATATATGGAATGCCTAGAATGGCCTATGAAACTGGATGTATAGATGAAGTTGTTCCTTTAAAAAAAATGGCTGAAGTTATATCTAGAATCGTTAAGGGATAGGTGTGCTATGGAATATAAGGAATTTTATAAATGGGTACATTTAAAGTTAGGTGTTAATTTAGAAGGATATAAACAAGGACAACTAAGAAGAAGAATAGATAATTTAATGAAAAGATTAGAAATTAAAAGTTTAAAAGAGTTCACAGAAGTTATGGAAAGGGATATAACCTATAGAAATAAATTTTTAGACTTTATAACTATAAATGTAACAGAATTTTTTAGAAATCCTGAGTTATATAAAAATTTAGAAAAAAGTATAAATACTAATTTTCCAAATAAGAAAGAAAAACTAAAGGTATGGAGTGCTGCCTGTTCATTAGGATGTGAACCATATTCTGTTGCTATGTTATTAAAGGAAAATGGTTATAATAATTTTAAGATTGTAGGTACTGATATTGATACGAATATTTTACAAGTTGCTAAAGAAGGTATTTATACAAAAAATGAATTAAAGAGTATTCCATTAATGTATAAAAAATATTTTGAAGAAAAAAATGGACAATTCTATCTTTCGGAGGATATTAAAAAATATGTGACTTTTAAAAAATCAGACTTGATATTAGATAAGTATGATAATAACTTTCATATAGTCCTATGTAGAAATGTAGTAATTTATTTTAACAATGAGATTAAAAAATCTATATATGAGAAAATAACGGATTCCTTGAATAAGGGTGGATTATTTTTTGTTGGAGCTACTGAAAGTATATATAATTTTAAGGAATTTGGATATGAAAAGGAATCAACTTTTATATATAAAAAAATTTAGGGGGAGAATTTAATGGATACAACTCAATATATGAGTATGTTTCTTGAAGAATCAAAAGATAATTTACAGATGTTAAATGATTGCCTTTTAGATTTGGAAAAGGAACCAGAAAATATTGAAAAAATAGGTGAAATATTTAGAGTTGCTCATACTATGAAGGGTATGGCTGCAACTATGGGATTTAATCATATAGCTGAATTAACTCATAAAATGGAAGATGTTCTTTCAAAATTTAGAGATGGTGAAATTAATGTAACTGCTGAAGTAGTTACAGTATTGTTTAAATGCTTAGATAGCTTAGAAAGAATGGTTGATAATGTTGAAAATTTCATAGAGGAAAATTCAGATATAAATATAAATGAAATAATGAATGATTTAATTAGGGTTTCTAGTGAAAATATAGAGGAAAAAGAAATTGAGGTACTTGAATCTAAGGAATCATTGGAACTTAATGAATATGATATAAGTATAATAAGCCAAGCTAAGGAAAGAGGATTTGAAGCTTTTAAGATAAAAATAGAGCTAGATAAAAATACCTTATTAAAGTCAGCAAGAGCATTTTTAATATTAAAGGATTTAGAGGAACTTGGAGAAATAATAAAATCTTATCCATCCACTGAAGAGATAGAAGCTGAGAATTTTGAATTTACTTTAGAATATGTTTTATTAACAGAAACTATAGAAGCAAGGATAAATGAGACCTTAGAAGGACTTTCAGAGGTTGATAGGTACTCTATAGAACTTTTATCTCTAGGTAAAATGACAGAAAAACAAATAGAGAAAGAAGTTAAAAGTATAGAGGAAAAGAAGGAAGAACCTAAAGAAAATCCTAAGGCCATAGTTAAAAAGGCTCCAGTTAAGAGTAGTAAGGCTCATCAATCAGTTAGAGTTGATTTAGAGAGATTAGATAAGCTTATGAATATGGTATCAGAGCTTGTTATACATAGAACAAGATTAGAACAAGTGAATAATGATAATAGATTTATGGAGCTTAATGAAATTTTAGAGCAAGTGGCAAGAACTACATCTGACTTACAGGATTTGGTTATGAAAATAAGAATGCTTCCTTTAGATGTGGTTTTTAATAGATTTCCTAGAATGATTAGAGATGTAGCTGTAGATTTAAAAAAGGAAATAAATTTTATTATAGAAGGACAAGATACAGAACTTGATAGAACTGTAATTGATGAAATTGGTGAACCTCTTATTCATTTATTGAGGAATGCAGCAGACCATGGAATAGAAAGTAGAGAGGAAAGAGAAAAGGCAGGAAAAAATTCTGTAGGAACAATAAAACTTACTGCTTATCAAGAAGGAACTAAGGCTGTAATTAAAGTTGAAGATGATGGGGCAGGGGTTAACATTTCAAAAGTAAAAGCTAAGGCAGAAAAGGTTGGAATAAATACTGAAGGGCTTAGTGAAGATGAAATAAGGAATTTAATTTTTGCTCAAGGATTTAGCACAAATGAAGTTGTAACAGATCTTTCAGGAAGAGGGGTTGGTATGGATGTTGTAAAAACAAAAATATCAGCTCTAGGAGGAACCATAGAACTTTATAGTGAAGAAGGAAAAGGGTCTACTTTTATAATAAAGCTTCCTTTAACTCTTCAAATAATACAAGCGTTACTTGTTAAGGTTGGAGAAGAGAATTTTGCTATATCTTTAGGGTTTATAGATAGAGTAATTGACTATAGAGAGGAAGAAATTAAGAAAGCTAATGGGAAAGAAGTGGTTATTTATAGAGAAAATATAATTCCTTTAGTGCGATTAAATGAAGTATTTGAAATTGAATCAAGTGAAAATACAAAGAAATTTATAATCATAGTTAAAGTAGGAAGTAAAGAAGTTGGACTTTTAGTTGATAGTTTACTTGGTCAGCAAGAAGTGGTTATAAAACCTTTAGGGAAAACTCTAGAGAACCTTAAGGAGTATATAGGAGCAACTATTTTAGGAAATGGATTAGTTACCTTAATTTTAGATGTAGCAGCTTTAATATAATGAGTAAAAAAGGAGGGGAAAAAGTGGATTATTCTAAGTTAACAGATATGCATTTAGATGCAGTAAAGGAGATATTTAATATTGGCGCTGGCCATGGGGCTAATGCACTTTCATCTCTTCTGAGTACGCAAATAGATATAAATATTCCTTATTTAGAGATAATAGATATTGAGACAATTTATGAAAAAATAGCATTAGAGGAGGTGGTTGTTGGTGTATTAATAAGAATTATTGGAGATGCACCAGGAAATATATTATTTACATTTAGTGAGGAAACAGCAAAAAAAATTATAAAAACTTTAATAGGTTATGAAGGCGAAATTGAAGAGAGTGAGATAGGACAATCAGTACTATGTGAAATAGGAAATATGATAGGAGCATCTTATATGAATGCAGTATCTGAATTTACTGGAATAAGAATGTTAGCTTCTGTTCCAGCTTTAGCTCATGATATGACAGGAGCTATACTTACAACTGCATTTATAGAAAGTCTTCAGCAAGCAGATAAAATATTAGAGATAAAAACAAATTTAAAAGTTATTGGTGATAACCTTAGTACTTGTTTATACTATCTTCCACGTGAAGATTCTTTAGATAAAATATTAAGTTCAATAGGGTTTTAGTTAAATTTAGGGAGGAATTGAAATGGCAAGAGTATTAATAGTAGATGATGCAGCATTTATGAGAATGATGGTAAAGGATATATTAACAAAGAATGGTTTTGAAGTAATAGGAGAAGCAAGCAATGGTTTAAAGGCAGTAGAATTATACAAGCAAGAAAAACCAGATGTAGTAACTATGGATATAACAATGCCAGAGATGGATGGAATAGAAGCTGTTAAAGCTATAAAGGCTTTTGATCCAAATGCTAGAGTAGTAATGTGTAGTGCAATGGGACAACAAGGAATGGTTATGGATGCTATAAAAGCAGGGGCAAAAGATTTTATAGTAAAGCCTTTTCAAGCTAATAGAGTTTTAGAAGCTATAAATAAAGCTATAAAGTAAGGAGTAAAAAATGCAAATAGTAATATTTAGATTAAAGGATGAATTGTTTGCAGTTGAAACAGCTAAGGTTCAAAGTATAACAGATGTTATGGAAATAACAAAAGTTCCAAAGGCTCCTATGCATATAGAAGGGCTTATTAATTTAAGAGGAAATATATTATCCTTATTAGATATAAATTTACTTTTAAACATTGATAAAGAAGATAATAGTCAAAGAAATATAATAATTGTAGATATAGAAGAAGAGGAAATTGCAATTTTAGTTGATGAAGTTGAGGAAGTTCTAGAAATTGATGAAAAAATAATTCAAAAAATCGATAATGAACCAAGTAAAGAACATGTTAAAGGAATAGTCAACTTAAAAAATAGAATAGTTACTTTAGTTGATTTAAATAAATTATTAGGTAATTAATTGAAATGAGGGGATATAGTGAGTGAGGTATTATCACAAAGTGAAATAGATGCACTCCTATCTGCATTATCTACAGGTGAAGTTGAACCTGAACAATTAGAACAGGATAAGGTAGAAGCGAAGGTAAAAGTTTATGATTTTAAAAGTCCTCAGAAATTTTCTAAGGAACAAATAAGAACTTTAGAGTTAATACATGATAATTTTGCAAGAGTATTATCTAATTATTTAACAGGAAGAGTAAGAAAAAATGCTAAAGTTAAATTAGTTACTGTTGAACAATTAACTTATGAGGAATTTATACATTCGGTGCCTAATCCTACAATTCTTATGAATTTTAAATTAGCTCCACTGAATGGAACTCTTGTATTTGAATTTAATCCATCTTTTAGTTTTCAAATTATAGATATACTTCTTGGGGGAAATGGTGACAGAAAGCAAATAAGCAAAGAATTTACTGATATTGATAAAAATATAGTAAAAAAAGTTGCAGAAGGAGTAATAGAAAATATAAAAGTAGCTTGGAGTGAAATTTTAGATGTTACTTCAGAGATTGAGGGAATGGAAACTAACCCAGCACTTAATCAAACTATAGCACCAACTGAGCCAGTTGCTCTAATTACTTTTTCTATAGAAATGGGAAATGGAACAAGTTTCATAAATCTTTGTTTACCATATTTAAGTATTGAAAAAATCATGGATAAATTGGTAGTTCAACATTGGTTTGGACATAATGCAGAAGAGGATAAAACAGAAAATAGATTTAGACTTCAAAAAAGTCTTAATGAAGTGAGTATTAATTTAGAAGCAGAGCTTGGTAAAGGGAATATTACTATTGATGAATTTTTAAAGCTTGGAGTAGGAGATGTTGTTACATTAAATACAACTACAAAGGAACCTATAAAGGTTATTGTAGAAGATAAGAGCTGTTATTATGGAAAACCTGGTTTAATAGGGAAATATAGAGGATTAGAAATTCTTGACACAATTGAAGAGGTGGTGGAAGATAATGAGTGATGGATTTTTATCACAGGAAGAAATAGATTCTTTACTTAATGTTGGAGAAGATAATAATGAAGAAGATAAAGTAGAGGTACAGGAAGAAATATTATCAGATTTAGATAAAGACTTACTTGGAGAAATAGGTAATATTTCTATGGGGTCAGCTTCAACAGCTTTATCACAAATATTAAATCAACCTGTTAATATAACTACGCCAGTTGTAGGAATAACTACAATTGGAGAATTAAAAAATAATTTTGATGTTCCTAATATTTTATTAGAAGTTGAATATACATCAGGTATAGTAGGAAAAAATATATTAATAATGAAAATACCAGATGCAGCTATTATTGCTAATTTAATGATGGGTGGAAATGGAGAAGTTACAACTACAGAGCTTACAGAAATTGAAATAAGTGCAGTGCAAGAGGCAATGAATCAGATGATAGGCTCAGCAGCTACGTCTATGGCAACAATGTTTGCAAGAGAAGTAAATATATCGCCACCAAATTCTAGAACATGGAATACCATGAGTGAGCCTATAGCAGATGACTTAAGAGATGAGGAGAATATTATAAGTGTTTGTTTTAACTTAACCATTGGTGATTTAGTTGATAGTAACATAATGCAAATACTTCCTATAGAGACAGGGAAGAGAATAATATCTATAATGATGGGACAAGATAACGAAGGTGATTCACAAAGTTCTTTAAATGAAAATGAGCCAATGGCTACAATTGAAGATACTTATGTAGAACCTAAGCCTATAGTTAATGAGCCTGTTAGTACATATGAAGAACCACTTAAGGCAGAAACTCCTAGACAACCTGTGGAAGTACACAATGTAAAGTTTGAGAGTTTAGAACAAAATACTAATGTTTCAGGATATAGTAATATAGATTTAATAATGGATGTTCCTTTAGAAGTTTCAGTACTTTTAGGAAGAACGAAAAAAAGTATAAAGGACATATTAAATTTAGGAGTTGGATCATTAATAGAGTTAGATAAGTTAGCTGATGAACCAGTTGAAATATTAGTAAATGGAAAAATGATAGCCTATGGAGAGGTTGTTGTTGTTGATGAAAACTTTGGTGTTAGAATTACTAGTATAGTAAGTGGAAAAGAAAGATTAAATAGTTTAAAATAGTAAAGCAGAAAGTCATATTTTGTCGATTATAGGTAAAATATGGCTTTCTTTGTTTTAATTTTTTTGTACTTTTAATTAAAATAAGTATAAATAAAATAAATATATCTACGATAATATTATTATAGAAGAAATAGAGAGTAGCTAAAGGAGGAGTTTGTTATGAATATAAATGGTATAAATTTAACTAATAGAATAATGAATAGTTATGGAAAAAATAAGGTGAATCATTCTGTTAAAAAAGAAGATATACAATTAAGGGACAGACTAGAAATTTCTAATGAAGCTAAATCCATGCAAAATAAGAGCTTAGACATAAAAGTTGATCATAGCAAAGATATAGAAAGAATAAAAGAAGCTATAAAAAATGGGACTTACAAGGTTAATAGCGAAGATTTAGCTAAAGCTATGGTTGAAAGAATGAGAGGTAATAATATTTAATGGATTTAATAGTTTTAAAAGGAATTATTGATGAAGAATATATAGCGTTAAAAAAATTATTAGAGTTACTAGATAAGCAATATAAGTTAATAATGAGCAATAATCCTATAGAAGTGGAATCTATAGTAGATGAAATAAAATTATGTAATAGAGAAATAGCAGAATTAGAAGTAAAACGAAGAGGGATTTTAAAGGGAAGTTCCTTAAAGGAAATTATTTTTAATAGTAAGGATAAAGCTCTTGAGGAGGTTTTTAGAGAAACTAAGAAGTTAGTAGAGCTTCTAAAGCTACAAAAAGAAAGTAATGAACTTTTATTAAAACAACAAATTTCTTACAATGCTAAGATGCTTATGATACTTAATCCAAATAGGCAAGCAAAAACTTATAATTCTTATGGTCGGATTTAAGGAGAAGTTATAAGGACAAGTAATTTATATAAATTTAAAAGTAATAAAGGGGAAGAGGTTTATGAGTTTATTTTCTACATTAAATGTTGGAAGAAGTGGGATGTTTACTGCACAACAAAGTCTTAATACTACATCTCATAATGTATCTAATGCCAATACAGCAGGATACACTAAACAAAGAGCTAAAATAGTTACTAATAGGGCACAGAGCTTAAATAATGGAGTTGGACAAGTTGGAACTGGCTCACAGGTGCAAGCTATTGAAAGAGTTAGAAATAACTTTTTAGATTATCAAGTTAGAAATGAAAATTCTATTTTTGGTACTTATGATATGAGAAGTAGTTATTTAAGCCAAGTTGAAGGAGTATTCAATGAACCATCAGATACAGGAATAGCTAATCTGATGAGTAAATTTTTTGATTCATGGCAAGAACTTTCAAAACAGCCTCAAAGTTCTAATAATAGAACAGTAGTTGTGCAACAGAGTTTAGCTTTAACAGATGCTTTAAATCATACGGCAAAGAGATTAGAAGAGTTAAGGAATAATGCTCAAAATGAAATAAGAAATTCAGTTAATAGTATAAATTCAATGTTAGATCAGATAAATCAACTTAACAAGGAAATTACTACTGTAAATATATCAGGAAATTCGCCAAATGATTTAATGGATAAGAGAGATTTGCTTTTAGATGAACTAAGTAGGAAGTTTGGAATTTCTGTAGATAAAGAGAGCTTTGAAGGAATTAATGTAAGGGCCCAAGGAGGAACATTAAGTTCAGTTCCACCTCTTGTTAATGCTAATCCTAATAGTGATTATACGAGACTATCATATATAAACACTATAGAGAGAGATAGTACAGACCCTTCAGGAACTACATATAAAATAAGTTATTATCAATTAGGAAATATGGATAGTGAAAATAATATAAAGACTTTAACTATTAGAGATGTTACTGATGAAACTCTTAAACAAATCGAAAACTCTAGAGTTATTTTATCAGACTCAAGGGGAATGGCAGTAAAAGGTGATGGTTCACCTCTTAGAAATAATGAAACTATAACTGCTAGTGAACTTATGGTGTTTACACCAAATAACGGAGAATTAACTGGTGCAATGTCAGTGCAAAAAGACTTGAATGATTATATAAAGCAACTTGATAGAATGGCACTTGGATTGGCACTATCAGTAAATGCTATACATTCTGGAGTTGAAAATGCTATAGGTGGAAATGGATATCCAGATAAAGATTACATGCCTTTTTTTGTGAATTCAGCAATTGCTAAATATGGTATAGATGGAACTGTAATTAATTTAGATAAGCTTTTAGAAGAAGAAGGTTCTATAAGAGCTGCTACTATAACAATAAATAAGGAGCTTTTAAAAGATCCTATGAAGTTAAAAACAAAAACTCATGATAGTAATTATCCATATACAGCTAATAATAATATAGATGGTGAAACTGATGGAGAAAGAGCATTAGCCATTGCTCAACTTAGAAATTCAATGATAAAGTTGCAAAATATAGGTGGAAGTATAAGAAAAAGGGCAGATTTATTTGATTTAAGCAAAGGAGGAAATAGACTAATAAATAATGGAATGACCATAGAAAATAATACTTCAGGAATGAATATGGAAAGCTATTACAAGGATATTATAGATAGGCTTGGAGTACAAAGTCAGGAAGCACAAAGAATGGTAGAGAACCAAAGCAACTTAGTTATGGATATAGCAATGCAAAGAGAAAGTATATCAGGGGTTAATTTAGATGAAGAAACTATAAATTTAGTTCAATTCCAACATGCTTACAATGCAAATGCTAAAGTAATTTCAACAGTAGATGAGTTATTAGATGTTGTTGTAAATGGATTGAAAAGATAAGGGGGAGTTTAAATGAGAGTTACCAATAAAATGATGACAACAAGATATCTTAACAATATGAATAGAAATTTAAATCAAATGCAAAAAATACAAAATCAATTGACTACAGGAAAAACTGTTCATAGACCTTCTGATAATCCATTTATAGTAGCAAGAAGTATGCAATTAAATGCAGATATTGAAGCTAACGAACAATATAATACTAATATTAAGGATACTATAAATTGGTTAGATGCAACAGATACAGCCTTAGGACAATTAACAGATACAATGCAAAGAATAAGAGAACTAACAGTATCAGCAGGGAATGCAGCTTATGGAGAAGATGAAAAGAAAGCCATAGGTGATGAGATTAATCAAAGAATAGAAGAAATAAGTACTATTTTAAATACAAGCTTTGATGGAAGATATATATTCGGTGGAACAAGAGGAGCCTTTAAGCCTGTAGGGACAGAAAAGGATAATTTGGGAAATTCATTTTTAAATTATATTAGTAAAGAAGGAATAGTTATAAAAGAAGGTACTGATAATTCAAAACATCTAGATGAACTAAGAATGATAGGTCAAGATTTAAATGTAGAAATATCTAAAGGTGTAGTAATGGATTATAATGTAAATGTAAAAGATATTATAAGTTTTAAAAATGAAATTGGTGAAGAAGTAAATATGATGAATTTATTAGGAGATTTAATAACAAATATAAATTCACCAGATATCACAGATAGAAACAAGGTAATAGAAGAGAATCTTAAGGGCGTAACTGATGCTATAGATAATTTATTAACTATAAGAGCAGAAGTTGGAGCTAAACAAAATAGAATGGAATCAGCTCAAAGTAAAAATGAAGAGGAAAATTTAAATTTAAAGGAAGTTTTATCGAAAACAGAAGATGTTAATTTTACAGAAAAGAGTATAGAAAGTGAAACAATGAGAACTATATATATGGCATCCTTACAAACTTCAGCCAAGGTACTACAACCATCATTACTAGATTATATAAGATAAGTGTTTATATAGTTTGAGAATTTTGATTATATTATAATTATAAAATTAATGTAAAAGATATAGGAAGCAAAGGCCTTTATATAGACTCCTTAAATTTAATGAGTTAAGATAAAAGGTATAGAACTGATATAGGAGGAGACTTTATGAATTTAGAGACGTTGAATTATGGGACTATAAGTTATAATGAAGAAAATATTGTAGTTTTTGAAAAGCCCCTTTTAGGATTTAATAATTTAAAAAAATTTGTTTTAGTTGAAATTGAACAAAATTCTATGTTTAATTTATTACAATCAATTGAAGAAAAAGCAGTAGGATTTATTGTTCTTAGTCCTTTTAGTGTAAGACAAGACTATGAAATAGAATTAGATGAAGCTACTATTAAGGAATTAGAAATAGAAAGTCATGAA
This sequence comes from uncultured Sarcina sp., assembly GCA_963557775.1. Lineage (GTDB taxonomy): Bacteria > Bacillota > Clostridia > Clostridiales > Clostridiaceae > Sarcina. Next base: position 78,733 of record CAUWDH010000010.1, on the reverse strand, counting down.
GATGTTGCGATTATGACTACTGTAACATTAAATGAAGTGGCGGAAAAAACAACAACTAATTTAAAGGCACCTATAATAATAAATATAAAAAATAAAAAAGGTAAACAGATAATATTGAATAATGATAAATATAAGATAAAAGAACCTTTAATGGAGGGAAAATAATATGCTAGTGTTATCAAGGAAAAAAGGGGAAAGCATATTAATTGGAGAAAATATAGAAATATCAGTAATGAAGATAGATGATGGTTCAGTAAAGCTTTCTATTAATGCACCAAAAGAAATTTCAATATTAAGAAAAGAACTTGTACTAGAGATTACAGATGAAAATAAAGCTGCCATAGGTGGAGACTTAAGTTTACTTAAATTAATTGAAAATAAATAGAACAAAATATGGTGATTGTTGAACTAGCAATTAAAAGCTCTAACATTTCTTCACAAAATTATTGTAGAAGAAATGTTAGAGCTTTTTTGCGTAATTAGTCTGATTTTTCTAAAGTTTTAGAATAACTTAGTCGATTGTTATTTTATGAATATTAATGTTGGGGGTAATTAACTTGTATAAAAGTAATGGATATAATACATATAAACAAAATAGCATAACATCAGCCTCAAGAGAGCAACTTTTGTTAATGCTTGTTGATGGAGCGGTTAAGTTTGTTAAAAGAGGTAGAATTGCCATAGAGGAAAAAAATATATCAGATGCACATAATAATTTGGTTAGAGTTCAAGATATATTTTCAGAGCTTATGGCTACTTTAGATAGAAATGCAGGAAAGTGGGTAGAGGATTTATTTAATTTGTATGCCTTTATAAATAGAACAGTAGCAGAAGCTAATTTAAAAAAAGACGTAAAAATATTAGATGATGCTATAGAATTAATTGTAGAAGTGAGAGATATGTGGCACGAAGCTTATAAATTGTCTAAAGGACAACTTGCATAAAAAAATAAGAGGTATAGAGTGAGGAGTGGATTTTTATGAGATTAGGTGGTCTTTCTTCAGGATTAGATACTGATACTATGGTCAAGGAAATGATGAAACCTTATCAAAGCAAAGTTGATAAAGCTAAACAAGATAAACTTTTAGTGGAGTATAAGCAAGAAATTTATAGAGATATTATGAAAGATATGAGAGGAATCTACACTAAGTATTTAGATATTGGTTCTTCTGCTAATAAGGATACCAATCTTTTATTAAGTTCAAATTATGAAACTGTTGCTTTTACAAGCAGCAATGAATCAGTTGTTACAGCTAGAGGACTTGCTGGTGCTAAAGGTGGGAATTATAGTGTTACTGTTAAGCAAATGGCTAGTGCATCTAAGTTATCTATAAATATGGATGCTTTTAAGGGAGCAACTGGAGATAGTGTGGAGATAAAAGTTGGTGGAGAAACTATTAATGTTAGTTTATTAGATAAAGAAGGGAATTCTATAACAGAAAATTCAAGAGCTATAGTAGATAATATCAATACAGCTATAGCAGAACATAATAAGAAAGATGGAGTTAATAAAATTGATATTAAAGTTTCCTATTCAGAAATGGGAAATAATATTACTTTAGAAGGTAAAAATACTGGAGAAGGTAATAATTTAGAAATGTCTATTTCTGGAGTAGCTAATAAAAATGATAAAGGTGAAGATACCTTTAAATTCATAGAAGCTAAGGATGCCATAGTTGATTTAAAAGATTCGAGTGGAAATATAGTAAGAGATAAAAAGTATTCAAGTAATAAATTTATCATAGACAATGTAGAGTATAGCATAAATGGTGTTTCTGAAGAAATTAAGGATAGTATAGGAGCTACTATTGGCTATGAAGAAACTAAATTAAATGGAAAAGCTGATACAAAAAAAACTGTTGAGAATATAAGAAATTTTGTTAATGATTATAATAATATGATTGATAAGGTTAATAAACTTTTAGTTGAAAAAAGTGATTCTTCATATAGGCCTCTAACTGAAGAGCAAAAGAAGGAAATGAGTGAAGATGAAATAAAACTTTGGAATGCAAAGGTAAAGAAAGGTTTATTAAGAAGTGATGATATTTTGTCAGGAACTATCAATGAATTTTTAGGACATCTTTCAACTAAAATGGGAAGCGGATTAAATTTAAGTGCTATAGGAATTTCAACTAATCCAGACTATAGAACTCAAAAGGGAAAAATAATTTTAGATGAAGATAAATTATCTAAGGCCTTAAGTGAAAATGGAGAAGAAACAAGAAAATTACTTAATGATACCTTTGGAAAAATAAAAGATACTTTAAATAATACTGCTGTTAGTTCAGGGTCTAAGTTAGCCAAAAAAGCAGGATATGAAGGAACTGCAACGGCTATTAATAATGAATTAACTAAAAAGATGGAAACACAACAAAAAAGAATTGACCAATTGGCAAAAGCTTTAAAAAGTAAAGAAAATGCTTATTATAAGCAATTTACAAGACTTGAGGTAGCTATGAATAAGGCAAATTCTCAAATGTCTTATTTTATGCAACAAATGGGGTAAAATAAATGGATAATTTACTAAAAGAATATACAAAACTGAGCAAAAAGGCTTTAGAGGAATTGGATAAAGAAGAATTTGAAGGTTTGGAGTATTTGTTAGAGCAAAAAGAAGTGTTGTTTAAAGAAATAGTTAAATTAAATAATAGTAATGAAGAGATGAAAGAGTTAATAAAAAAATATGAAGTACTGGAAGTAGAAAAAGCTTTAGTAGAAAAATTAAAAAATAAAAAAGAGATAGTAAGAGAAAATTTAAATAATATTAGAAAAAGAAAAGTTATGAATAATCAATATAGAGATGTAGCAGGAAAGGTTTCTTTTTTAAATAAACAAATTTAAGTATTTAAAAGCTTTTAATTGCTATAAAAGTGGAAAGTAAACTTTAAAATTAATATTTTATTAAGTATTCTTAAAAATATATAAAAATTCCATAAAATTGATATAATTTAAGAGATACTTTAAGTATTAAATTTTCATTTGAGGGGTTTTATATGAAAAGAGTTTTTAAGTACGTTGCAATTGGAATTATTTCTGTAGTTGGTCTTTTAGGGTTAAATTACAGTATGCTTCAACCTATTAATAGCTTAAACTCAAAGGTTGATGGAAATAACAGTATGTCTTTACTTAAGGACATAAAAACAGAACAGGGGGCTATAACATTTTCTGTTGAAAATAATATTTATGAATATAATAAAAATTCTTGGGATGATGGAATTAGAATGGAAGTTGATTACTTTAAAAAAGGATTTTTGGATTATAAACATGATTATGGAGATGCTGAAAATGTTAAAGTTATAGATAATAATATAAGTATAAATAATTTTCAAACAAAGGATAAAAGTTATTTTTATGGCTATATAAGTAATACAGAAATAAAAGAAATAGCATTAATAAATGATGATAAAAAAGAAATGGCAGAAATAATAGGTTATTATGGTCATAGATTTTGGGTTGGTGAAAATAAACTTGGAGAAGGAGTTAAAGTTCAAGTTATTATGAATAACGGAAGCTCAATAATTATTTAATTGGTGTATCTAGAAAGAAAGGAAAGCATGACTTTTCTTTCTTTTTTTAAAGTTAAAAAGTAAATAATTGAATATAAAATTAGGGGTAAATTTACTGTTTAAAAATAATTTAGAAAAATATTAAAAACATATAAAGTAAATTAAAAGTTATACGAAATATATAATGTAGTTAATTATTTTAGAAGAGGTGACTTCAATGAAAAATAATTCAAAAAAGCTAAGAATTATATATATTGTACTATTTTTAGTTTGCCTAGTAGCAGTAGGTGTATTTTTTCTAAAAGCAAAAGCTACTAATAAATTAAAAGTAGCACCTAATGTTATAACGAAGGATTCAGATGCAAAAAAAACTATTGAGGAAATGCAAAAGGAAACAGATGCAAGTATGATTGGTGTTAAGATGAATATACATCCTGTATTTAATAATGGTGATGCTTTTGGAAATATACTTCTTGAAAATACATCAAGTAATGGGAATTCATATGTAATGACTATAGTTACTGCAGATAATGAAGAAATTTATAAATCAGATTTAATAACAAAAGGAACAAGAATTGATGAAATTAAACTTAATAAAAAGCTTAAAAAAGGAAAATATCCAGCAGTAGCATATTTTACATCATATGATAAAGAGCAAAATAAAAAGGGGAAATCAGGAATAAACATAGAAATTAATGTTTTAAATTAGTAATTAAAGTACATAAACACTATCATTTATGAGGGGGAATAATAAAATGAATAAAAAATTAATTAGTGCTTTATTAACAATGTCAATATTTTTAGGGACATCTTCAATAGCTATGGCAGAAACAATAGATAACTCATCAACTACAGAGGCAGAATTAACAGTAACAGGGGAAGTTGCTCCAGCAATTATAGATGTTGAAATACCAACAACTCTTGGATTTAAAATAGACCCATTTAACGTAGGAAAGGCTGGTAAAGTTAACACATCTGTAATGACTATAGAAAATAAGAGTAATGTTCCAGTAGAAGTACAAATGTCAAAATTAAAAGGATCAGTTAGTGGAGATCTTAACCTTGTTGAAAGTCCAACAGAGGTGACAGATGAAGGAGAGGGCAAAGATGCTTTTTTATGGATTGGGCAACTTGCAGTAACACCAGATAAAAATGAGGAAGGAAAATTTACATCTGTAAAACCATTAGGAGCTTATAATGAAGCTAAAAATAAACAACAAGTTGTAACAGGAAATGAAGGAACAGAAGTTGTTAGCATGGGAAATTTATTAGAAGCTACATATACTGAAGATGGAGATTATTCAGCAACTAATGCAAAAGGAAAAATGTATTTAGGAGTTTTAGGTGATGTAAGAACAGTTGATGGATGGGCAGAGGATGATGGAGTAGAAATAACAGCTACTTTTAGTGTTCAACCAAAAGCAGTGGGGAGTGTAAAATAATAAAAAATAATAAAAGGTAAAAATGGTGTTTATGTATTTTATATAAAGGACTGTTTCAAAGTGAAATTATATTTCACTTTGTTAACAGTCCATTTTTATTTTAATTTTGTAAAATTTGTTATAATACTTTTCATTTAATAAAAAATTAAATGATGAATTTAAAAAATAAAGTTTTATTAAGTTATTTAAGAAATAAATTAAAAAATAATAAAAAACTATAAAGTAATAAAAAGAAATAACGAATATATAAGTGTAAGGTTTTAAACCTAAAATATAAAAATTGAGGACAAGGATGTCCAAAAGGTAATTTCAAGGAGGAATTTAAAATGATAATTAATCACAATCTTAATGCAATGAATGCTCACAGACAAATGGGAATCAACACAACTAATCAAGGAAAAGCAATTGAAAAGTTAAGCTCAGGTCAAAGAATAAATAGAGCTGGTGATGATGCTGCTGGTCTTGCAATTTCAGAAAAAATGAGAGGTCAAATAAGAGGTCTTGAAGGTGCTTCAAGAAATGCTCAAGATGGTGTATCAATGATACAAACAGCAGAAGGTGCTTTAAATGAAACTCATAATATGTTACAAAGAATGAGAGAATTAGCAGTTCAATCAGCTAATGACACAAATGTTGATGCTGATAGAGAAGCAATCCAAGCAGAACTAACTGCTTTAGTAGAAGAAATTGATAGAATTTCTTCAGATACAGAGTTTAATACTCAAAAATTACTTGATGGAAACTTTGATGGACAGCTACAAATAGGTGCAAATAATGGTCAAACAACAGGAATACAAATCGAGGACATGAGTGCAAATGGATTAGGAGTTGATGCGATAACGCTTGATGCCCATGATACTTCAACAGAAGCTATTGAAACTATAGATGAAGCTATAGCATTAGTTTCAACTCAAAGAGCAAATTTAGGAGCAACACAAAATAGATTAGAGCATACTATTGCTACAAATGATAATTCAGCAGAAAACTTACAAGCAGCTGAATCAAGAATAAGAGATGTTGATATGGCTAAAGAAATGATGAACTTATCTAAAAATAATGTTCTTGTTCAAGCAGCTCAAAGTATGTTAGCACAAGCTAATCAACAACCACAAGGTGTATTATCATTATTAAGATAGTTATAGGTATATTATCTATTAGGGGCAGAGAGAAATCTCTGTCTTTTTCATATCTATTATTGCGAAAAAAATTATAATTTTTATGTATTTGGTTTTGATTATATAAAATTAAGTATCTTATATTTGTAAATTAATTTACAATTAAATAAACAATTCGTGATTAATATTGAAATTGTTAATTTGATTTTGTTATAATTACTTTAGTAATAAAGAGAGTTTATTTTTATGTAGTTTAAGATAGGGCTTATTTTACATAATATTTAAGGAAAAGTAAGGGGGACTTAGAATAATGAATGTTTTAGTTGTTGGTGGGGGGAATATTGGAAGTTATTTAGTTTCTATATTATCCGAAGATAAAAATAATAAGGTGACTTTATATACTTCTAAACCTGAAGTGTTTAATGAGAGATTTGAGATTATTGAAGAGAGCAACGGTAGCAGCAGGATGTCAGGGATTTTTAAAGTTACTAATAATTTAGAGGAAGCTAGTAGTGATGCAGATTTAATTCTCATTACTTTTCCAACTTTTATGGCAAAGGACTTTTTGACTAACCTTAGTAAATATGTTAAGGATGGTTGTAATATTGGTTTCACTCCTGGATTTGGTGGAAAAGAATTTCTTATGAAATTATTTGAAGGAAAGAATTGTACCTTTTTTGGAACTCAAAGAGTACCAGCTATTATTAGAGTAAAGGAATATGGAAAGTCAGTAATTATAAAAGAAGTTGGTGAAACTGTTAGTTTAGCTTCTATTCCAAAGGAAAAATCTTTAGAACTTTCTAATATGATGAGTTCTTTACTTGGAATACCTTTTAGAGCTTTAGATAATTATATTACTATAACTTTAACTCCATCTAATCCAGCTATGCATCCATCAAGATGTTATGAATTATTTAAGGATAATAAGTATTTTTCTAAAAATCCATTATTCTATGAAGAGTGGGGAGATTTTGCTTCAGATTGCTTGATAAAAATAGATGATGAAATAGATGAACTTTATAAAAAATTAAGTGGAATAAATTACGAACATGTAGAAACCATAAAAAATAGATTTAATATAAAAACACCATCTGAACTAACTGAAAAGATTAGAAATAAGCCAGGATTTAAATCTATAGGTTCACCTGTTAAAGAGGTGGAAAATGGTTTTATGGTAGATTTTGATTCAAGATATTTTGGAGAAGATTTACCTTATGGCTTATGCCTTTTAAAGGCTTTTGGAGATAGCCTTGAAGTAGAATTGCCTTTAGTAACGGAAATAATAAAATGGTATGAGAAGGAAACTGGTTCTAAGTACATTGTAAATGGAAAAATAGAAGGGGAAGAGTTACTTATACCACAAAACTTTGGAATAAATAATAGAGAAGATTTATTGAACTTCTATGGATTAAATTAATTTTAGCAGGCTTTTGCCTGCTTTTTTCTTTTAAAGAATTAAATTTCTTTTGAAATTTATAAGAATTAGCTTAATTTTCTAAAGCTATAGGAGGAATGGATAAATTAAAGTTTATTAAATAAATAAACGATTATAAACGTAGGCTTAATTCAGTATTCATATAGAAAGAGAATTATTTCTGAATTAAGTCTATATTTATATTGAATTATTATAAAAGGCTAGAGTTATGTTAAGTTAAGTAAAATTAATGAAAGTAAGGGGAGGTAGAGAATTTATGCGTTTAAGTTATAATGTTATGTCAATGAATGTATTTAGAAATTATAGTGAAACATCTAAGGTCAATAGTAAAGCTCTTTCTAGAATTTCATCAGGAAGCAAAATTATGTCAGCTAAGGATAATCCAAATAAATTAGGACAAAGTGAAGGATTTAAATTGCAAATAAGAGGACTTCAAGCAGCACAGAGAAATGTTCAAGATGGTGCATCTATGATGCAAACTTTTGATGGAGCTTTAGATGGAGTTAGTGAATCTCTTATAAGAATGAGAGAACTTGTTGTTAAAGCTGGAAATTCTACTAATACAGAAGAGGATAAAAAAGTTATTCAGAAAGAAATTGAAGAAATTAAAAATGGAATAGATGATTTAGCTAAAAATACGGAATTTAATGGAGTAAAACTAATTGGAGGAAATGGTGTTAATGATAATAGATTTCCGGGAACTATAAAAACTGCATCTGGAGCTAATGTAGGAGAATCTATAGATATACCAAAATACAATGTTAGTTCAGATTTTTTATCTGATGCCACTGGAAAAAATACTATAAGGGCATTAGACATTTCAAATGGAGACATTGATAAGGCATTAGAAACAATCGATTATTCAATGAATACTATAAATGAAATTCGAGGAAAGTTTGGAGCATTAGAAACACGTTTTACTAATTTAAGTAAAAATTTCGAGGAAAATAACATTACGTTAAGAAGAGCACAAGGAAGTATAGAAGGTGCAAATATAGCAAAGGAAATGATGGAATTTACAAGAACAAATATTTTAATAGAAGCAGCTAATGCTATGATTGCCCAGACAAATAACTTGCCAAATGATGCACTTAAAGTTTTAGAAAGAATTAATTAATTAAATTATCCAAACATAGTTTGTCAAAATTGTAAAATTGTTCGACAAACTATGTTTATTTTTTTACAGAAAAATACATAAAATTAAGAATATTATTTGAGAAAAATTTATTTAATTATAAAATTTATAAGGTTTAATATAGAATTTATAAAAATTAAAAGAAATATGGAAAAGAATATTAATTAACTGTAAATTATGATATTACAAGTAGTTCTGATAAAAGAATATTCTATTTTTTTTTCAATAAAATGGAGTATAATATATGTAAAAGCAAAAAAATAGACAATATTGTTTAAATTTACATAAAAGTAAATAAATATTGAATAAATTTTGTGAAAAATATAGAGTATTTATGATTAAAATGTAGAATTTTAGAGGGGGGATTTTGTGTCTAAAATTGTAGATACAGGGAGATATACTTATGAGTTAATAAAAAGAGCTTTAGATGTTTCAGATTTAAGGGGAAAAGCTATAGCAAATAATATAGCAAACATAAATACAAAGGGCTACAAAAGAATAAATGTGACTTTTGAAGAAACACTTTCTAATGTTACGGAAGATTTTAAAACTAAAGGAAATACTAAAATACCTAAAGATGAAATAGGATCAGTTTCATTAAAGCGAGATAATAGTACTTCTATGAGAGCTGATGGAAATAATGTTGATTTAGAATTGGAAAAAACTAATCAAGCAGCAAATACATTAATGTATAATGCATTAATTTCAAAGGCTAATGGAAAGCTTTCTATGAAAAAGTATATTATTTCAGGAGGTAGATAAAGATGAGTAATTCTTTATTTTCGTCAATGAGAATAAGTGCTAGTGGGTTATCAGCAGAAAGATTAAGAATGGATGTTATAGCTAGTAATGTAGCTAATAGCAATACTACTAGGACTGAATCAGGGACAGCTTATAGAAGAAAGATAGCTGTTTTTAAGGAGAACTTAGATAGTGAATTGAAACCAAGTGGTGTAAAGGCAGTAGCTATTAGAGAGGATAACAGTGAATTAAAAGCAAAATATGATCCAACACACCCAGATGCAAATGAAGAGGGCTATGTGCTTATGCCTAATGTAAATATTTTAAATGAAATGGCAGATATGATAGCAGCATCAAGAAGTTATGAGGCAAATGTTAATACTTTAAATGCTTCAAAATCTATGTTTATGAAGGCTTTAGAAATAGGAAGGTAATTAAATTATGAATATATCAAACAATCCATACCTAAGGATTAATAATTTAAACAATAATTTATTTTTAAATAAAGTTGTAGATGAAAAAATAGAAAATAAGTCAAGTGGATTTAAAGATATTCTTGTAGAACAATTAAACAAAGTTAACGAGAAACAAATAGAAGCAGATATACTAACTGAAAAAATCATAAGAGGTGATAGCGATGTTTCAATTCATGAAGTTATGTTAGCAGGAGAAGAAGCAAATATGTCACTACAATTAGCAGTTCAGGTTAGAAATAAGTTATTAGAAGCTTTCCAAGAAATAAGTAGAACACAAATTTAGTCAAAAAATTTAGGGGGACAATAAATGGATAAGATTAAAGAGTTTTTTGGTAAGCTTGTGGAAAAATTTAAAAGTATGGGAAGATTAGCGAAAATCTCTATTATTGTATCCTTTATAGCTATAATAATAGCAGCAATTATATTTGGGGTATATTCTTTAAAAAATAAATATAATGTATTATTTACAAGCTTAGACCCTAAGGATGCAAAGATTGTTACTGAAAAATTAAAAGAGTTAAAAGTTGATATGAAAATAGAAGGAGATACTATTTTAGTAGACAAAGATAAAGTTGATGAACTAAGATTGGAGTTAGCACCGCAAATAAGTAATGGTAGTGTTGGGTATGAGCTTATGGATCAAGGTGGATCCTTTGGAATGACAGATGAAGAATTTCAAATTAAAAAACTTAGAATGCTACAGGGAGAACTTGAAAAAACTATAAAAACTTTTCCACAAATAGAGAATGCAAGAGTACATATTACATTACCTAAAGAGTCGGTTTTTGCAAAGGAAAGTGAGCCAGGAAAAGCCGTAACTTACATACAGGTGAAGTTAGGAGAGAGCGTTGAACCAGAACAAGTTAAATCTATAGTATCTTTAGTTGCAGCAGCAGTTCCTAATTTACCTAGAAGTAATGTTGAGGTTATAGACCAAAACATGAAATTATTATCAGAATGCATTTATGATGAAAATGGAAATGGTATAGCTTTAGGAAGTACATCTGTAGAAAATCAGAAAAACCTAGAAAAGAGTTATGAAGAAAAACTTGAAAATAGTGTTTATGAGTTATTAAATCCTGTTATAGGTAAGGGAAAAGTAAAAACACAAATTAATGTTCAGATGGACTTTGATTCTAAACAAAAGACAGAAGTTACAGTAGATCCAAATAAAGTTATAAAAAATCAAGAAACTTTGAGAGAGAAAAATGGAATAAATTCAGATTCAACAACTACTAATCCAGTGGATGATAATATGAGCAACACTATAGATGAGGATACTGGAAATAGTGGTGATAATTACAGAGAACAAAGTAAAACAGAATATGAATCAGGGAGAACAGAAGTTAAAACTATTAGTGCACCTGGTGAAGTTAAGAGGGTTACAGCTTCCGTAGTTATAGATGGTTCCTTAGACCCTATGACAACAGAGGCAATAAAGGAACTTGTTAGTACAGCCATAGGGTATAAGCAAGATAGAGGAGATCAAATAAGTGTAATGAGCATGAATTTTGATCAAAGTGAAAATGAAGAAGCAAAAAAACAAATTCAGGCTATGGAGGCCGAAAAGAAGAAAGAAAACATTAAAAATATTATTAAGTGGTCTTTATTTGCTCTTATATTAATCATAATAATTATATCTTTAATAATTTTCTTTAGAAAGAAAAAAGATGAAGAAGAGGATGAACATGAAGAAAGACTTTTAGATATTGTAGTTGATAATAATGTTAATGAAGTAGCTAATTTTGAACCAATTAACTTTGAAGTTAATAACCAAAAGGCTCATGTAGAAAATGAGATTAAAAAATATGCAACAGAAAAACCTGATCAAGTAACTGATGTTATTAAATCTTGGTTAAATGAAGATGAGAGGTAATATAGATGGCTAGAGAAAGTGGAAAATTAACAGGAGCTCAAAAGGCTGCCATATTATTTATAACTTTAGGTCCAGAAGCTTCCTCAGGAATAATAAAAAAGCTTCCTGAGTCAGAAATACAAAAGATAACTTATGAAATAGCAAATATAAGTAGTGTAACTTCAGCACAGAGAGAAGGAATTTTAGAAGAATTCATTCAACTTAATAAGGTTAGGGATTATATAAAAGAAGGTGGTATAGATTATGCTAGGACCCTTCTTGCAAAAGCTTTAGGAGCTCAAAGAGCTGATGAGATAATAAATTCTGTTTCAGAAATAACTCAAAAAAATAGACCTTTTTCTATAGCAAGAAAAGCAGATGCAACACAACTTTTAAATGTAATTTCCAATGAACATCCACAAACTATTGCTTTGATTCTTTGTTATTTACCACCAGAAAAGGCAGCTCAGGTAATTGGTGAGTTGCCTGTGGAACTTCAAAGTGATGTGTCTTATAGGATAGCCACAATGAGTAATACTTCACCAGAAGTTATAAAAGAAATTGAAGCTGTTTTGGAAAGTAAATTACATTCTATTGTAAGAACTGAAGTAACAGCTTTAGGTGGTGTAGATACTTTAGTCGGCATATTAAACCAAGTTGATAGAACTACTGAAAAAAATATTACTGAATCTTTAGAAATGGAAGATCCAGAACTTGCTGATAAGGTTAAAAGTAGCATGTTTGTATTTGAAGATATACTTACTATTGAAGATGTATATATTCAAAGAATTCTTAGAGAAGTTGAAATTAAAGAACTTGCTATGGCACTTAAAGGTTGTTCTAATGAGGTTGCTGAAGCTATATTTAGAAATCAATCAAAGAGAGCTGCTGCTTCATTAAAAGAAGATATGGAGTTCTTAGGTCCAGTAAGACTTATAGATGTTGAAAAAGCTCAACAACAAATTGTCAATTTAATAAGAAGATTAGACGAAGCTGGAGAGATTGTCCTTGCAAGAGGAGGGGAAGATGCAATCATCTTATAGTGTTATAAAAAATGGAAATTCATATTCAGGTAATTTAGTTAAAGTAAATACTATGTATGAGAATAAAAAACATATAGAAGAAAGTTTTAAAGCTGAGAGTATAAAGAATGAGAATATAAATGAAAGCTTTAAAAATTTAGGAGAAAATTTATTAAAACAAGCTAGGATAGAAAAAGAAAATATTCTAAAAGAAGCTTATGATAAGGCGGTTAAGATAGAAAAAGAAACCTATGAGAAGGCTTATAAAGAAGGATTAGCTAACGGTTTAGAAGATGGTTATAAGGAAGCTTATGAAAAAAATATAGAAAAAGCCTTAGAAGAAGCAGAAACTATAAGAAATGAAGCTGTTGCTATGCTACATAAGGCAAAAGTTGATTATGAGGAATATTTATCTGTAAAAAGCCAAGAAATTTTAGAACTTTCCTATAATATAGTTTCTCATATTTTGAAGGAAAATATAGGGGCTGAATATGGGGTAAATAAGTTTATAGAAAATGTTTTAAAGGACTCTAAGGACAGTAAAAGTTTTGTAATTAGAGTCAATAAACTTCATAAGTTGGCCTTAGAAGAAGAACTATCTCGTTGGAAATTAGAATTTTCCTTAAGAGGTGAAGTGTTTATTTTAGAAGACAGTTCACTTAAAGAAGGCAATGCTGTAGTTGAAATGGAAAAAGGTAAAGTAGAAGTTGGAATAGAAAAGGCTTTAGAAAGTATAAAAAATGAAATTTTCAGCTAATAAGGGGAAACTATGTTAAATATTGATTTTGAAAGACTAAATAGAAAGATAGTTAATTCAACAGCTTATTATTTTGAAGGAAGGGTAAAAAAGGTTATAGGTTTAACTATTGAAGTTGAGGGTATAAGGGCTGCGGTAGGAGAACTTTGTATAATTTATAATCATAAAAATGAAGAAATAAAATGTGAGGTTGTTGGTTTTAAAGAGAAGGAAGTTTTGTTAATGCCTTTAGGAGAACTTGTTGGAATAGCTCCAGGATGTAGAGTTGTTCCACAAGGGAAGCCTTTAAGTGTTAGATGCAGTGATGAGCTTTTAGGTAAAATTCTTGATGGAATAGGAGATCCTTTCTATGGAGATGGAATAAGTGGAGGAGAATTTTATAGCTTAGATAATTCACCACCTGATCCAATGACTAGAAAAAGAATAAAGGAGATACTTCCAACAGGTCTTAGAGCTATTGATGGATTTTTAACCTGTGGAGATGGACAAAGAATTGGTATATTTGCAGGAAGTGGAGTTGGGAAAAGTACAACTCTTGGAATGATAGCAAGGGAAGCAAAAGCTGATGTCAATGTAATTTCTCTTATAGGTGAAAGGGGAAGAGAAGTTCTTGATTTTATAGAAAAGGATTTAGGACCAGAGGGTATGAGGAAGTCCGTAGTTGTTTGTGCAACTTCTGATAAGCCAGCACTTATAAGGCTTAAAGGTGCTTTAACAGCAACAGCTATAGCAGAGTATTTTAGAGATCAGGGTAAAAAGGTTATTTTAATGATGGACTCTGTTACAAGGGTGGCTATGGCACAAAGAGAAATTGGATTAGCTATTGGAGAACCACCAGCAACAAAGGGATATACACCATCAGTTTTTGCTATTTTACCAAGACTCATGGAAAGAGCAGGAACATCTGATAAAGGGTCTATAACAGCTTTTTATACAGTACTTGTTGATGGTGATGATTTTAATGAACCTATAGCGGATACTGTAAGGGGAATACTTGATGGTCATATAGTTTTATCAAGAACTTTAGCTCATAAAAACCATTATCCAGCTATAGATATTTTGAATTCAGTATCAAGACTTATGCCTACTATAGCAGATAAAGAGCATATAGAAACTGCTTCTAAGGCAAGAAATATGTTAGCTCTTTATAAAGAATCTGAGGATTTAATAAATATTGGTGCTTATGTAAAAGGACAAAATAAAAATTTAGATTTAGCTGTAGAACTTCAAGAAGAAATAAATAATTTTTTAAAACAAAAAATAGATGAAAGTTCGGAGTTTAATAATTCTATTGAGAACTTAAAAGCTTTAATGAGAGGATAATTTTTTATGGGTAAAGGGTTTGATTTTAAGCTTCAAAAAGTATTAGACATAAGAATAGAAAAAGAAGAAGAAAAGGCTAGAATTTTTAAAAAAGCACAATGTGAAAAAAATGAAATCGAAGAGAAGATAAAAGAGTTAGAAGAGAGTTATATAAAATATAGTGAAGTTACAAATAAAGAAACTGTTGCTTACCAAAAGATAAAGAGGATTTATGTGCAAAATGTTTCAAGAGCTATTGAAGAAAAGAAAAAAGAGCTTAAAAAAAAGGAACAGGAAGTTTTCTTTAAAAGAGAGGATGCAAAGAAAAGTCAAATAGAGAGAAAGACCGTTGAAAAGCTTAAAGAAAAGGAATATGAAAACTTTAAAAAGGAACAGGAAAGATTAGAAACAGTATTTAATGATGAGATGGCTTTATATGGTCGTATAAGAAAGCTTGAAAGGGGGTGAGAATAGATAATGAAAATAGATATATTGAGTTCTGTAGAAGCTTTAGTAATCCCAAGAAAAAATAAAGAAGTTAAATCAGAAAATAACTTTAAGGATATATTTGATAATACAACATCTAGTAAGAATCAAAAGGATGAAATAATAAGTTCTGAAAAAAGTAAAGTTGAAAAGGAAGTTAATAGTACTGAGCATATAAAAAGAGAAGCTACAAAAGGAAATGAAAATATTAGAACAGATAGTTATCATAATAACGAATCCATTGAAATTGAAAAATTTAATGAAGAGAATCTGTTAAATGAGGAAGATTGTGAAGTTATTGAAGAGTTAATGGCACTTATTATGGGAGTCAATGAAATAATCAATAAAGATTTAAAACCATTAAATGAAATAATTAATAAGGATTTAAAATCATTAATAGAAGAAAGTAGTTTAGATTTTTCTATTAATGAAACAAATAAAGAATTAATTAACAGGTTATTTGTAGCTGTAGAGAGTGGCAATGAATTAATAGGTAAAAATAATTTACAAGAGCTTATAAATAGTTTAAAAATTATTGAATCTGTAGAAAAAAATAATTTCTTAGGGAATACAGATGTTAAAGATATTTTAGGTAAGCTTGTTGAAGAATTAGAAAAAGTAAACTTAGCTTTAGAAAATACATCATTACTTAAGGGAAATAAAGAAATAAGGAATGAAATTAAGAAGTTTATTGAAAGTGGAAAGTATATAATAGAAGATTTATCACAAATTAATATTCCAAAAGATAATTCTTTATCCTTAGAGGGAGATAATACATTAGAAGGTGGAGAGTTTATAGTTACATCAAAAGAAGATGAAATAACTAATAAAAAAGCAGAAACATCTTTTAATGATAAAGAGAATGGAAATAAAGAATTTTCAGCAGCAGAAAAGGAAGAACTAGTTTTAAATAAAATATTAGGTCATGAAATAAAAGAGCAAAATTTGTTTATACCAAATAAAATATTAGCCATGAATAGTGAAAATATTGGAGAATTAAAAGAAACTATAAATATAAAAAGTTTTTCTGTAGATACAGTAAAAACCATAAAGTATATGGTTAATAATTCTATTAAGGAGTTAGTAGTTAAAGTTAATCCAGGGAATTTAGGAGATGTAACTATAAAAATTTCTATGGTAGGAAATGAAGTTAAAGCTAATATATCAACAGCTTCAAAGGAACTTTATAATTATATAAATTCAGATGAAATAAAAAATATGCTAAATCAAGAAAATATAAAGGTTTCAGAAGTTAATATTTCCTTATATCAGGAAGATACAACTTTCTTTAAGGAAGGTAGTGAATTTAATAGTAGGGAAAACCAAGGGAGAGAAGGAACTTTTAATAAGAGGGAGTTTAATACTCTAGAAGAAGGTATTGTAGAAGAGGTAAAGGACTTAAGTTCCTTAGATATTATAGTTTAAGAGGAGAGAGGTTATGGAAATAAGATTAACTGGAGCTAATGGTGGAAGAGCTACTGATAGGGGAACACCTATTGTAAAGCCTGGTGATGATATGGATAAGCATGCTTTTTTAAAAATATTATCAGCACAGCTTAGAAATCAAGACCCACTGGCATCAGATCAAGATTCTAGTCAGTATGTAACACAGATGGCCCAATTTACAAGTATGGAACAAATGCAAAATTTAAATGATACTATGACAAATTATGCAAATCAATCCTTAGTGGGTAAGGGAGTTACTGTTAATGATGTAGATGCTGAGGGGAATCCTTACACTGGAATTGTTAAAGCAGTTAATAAATCTGGTGGAGTAACAACAATTTCTGTTGAGGTAAATGAAGGAGGTCAAAATGTTTATAAAGAATTTGATATCGAATCTATTAAGACTGTTTTAGGCGTACCTGATTATTCATTACCTGCAATAAATAATGTTAATGGAAATACAGCATTTTTATTAGCATCATCATTTATAGGTAAGGATGTAGAGCTTAGTGAAAAGGATAGTAGTGATAATTATTATATTGGGAAAGTTACTACTGCATTTAAGGAAAATGGGCTCATAAAGGTTAAGGTTAAATTAAAGGATAGTGATGAAGAGATTTCTGTAACAATAGATAAAATAAGTAAAGTTGGGGTTTTTGAGAATAAGGATGACAGCCAAGATGATAGTAAGAACAATATAGAGAAGAATGAGTAATTATGAGCTATAGAATAATAAATGGACGAGTTTATCATACTGGGTTAAATAATAATTTTCATAATGGATACAACTCGAATGTTAGTGAAGGTTCTAGTACTAAATTTAAAAGTATATTAGATGAAAAATTAAAAAATCATGGGAATATAGGATTTAAAGTTTCTAATCATGCATCAGAACGATTAAAAAGTATTAATTTGAATTCTATAGATTATAAAAAAATAGAAGAAGGCTTTAAAAAGGCTAGAGAAAAAGGCTCTAAAAATGCAGTAATACTTTATAAGAATATGGCATTAGTTGCAAGTATAGAAAATAGTACTTTAATAACGGTAGTTGCTGATGGGAGAGCAAAGGAAAATGTTTTTACTAATATAGATAGTTTAGTAATTTTATAATTATACAATTTAGGCTGGACCAAGGATGGAAGCCTAGTCTACATAGAACGATAGATATGTAGTTAAGTATATGTCAAGGATGGTAATTGGGTAAAGTGAGAGGAGATTTATAGATGTTAAGATCAATGTATTCAGGGATTTCTGGTATGAAATCAAATCAAGTAAAACTAGATGTTATAGGAAATAATATATCAAACTTAGGGACTACTGGGTTTAAGTCATCAACTGTTAAGTTTCAAGATATGTTATCACAAAGTATAGGAGATGCTACCTCACCAAGTATGAATCAAGGGGGAGTTAATTCAAAGCAAGTAGGTCTTGGAGTACAACTTTCAAGTATAGATACGGTTATGACTCAAGGAACACTTCAGCCAACAGGAAGAAGTCTAGACTTAGCCTTAGATGGTGGTGGATTCTTTATGGTAAGTAAAGGACCTGCTATTTTTGGAGATAATACATTAGAGGTAAGTCATAAAGCTGGAGCACATAATATTTCAAGTCAATCAATAATAAATTCAGGGTCAGAAATGATGTTTTCAAGAGCTGGTACATTTACTTTAGATGAAGAAGGAAATCTTTTAACATCAGATGGATATAGAGTAATGGGCTATTCAGTAACTAACGATGATAACGGAATGCAACCAACAGGAAAAATACCAAATGTAGTATCAGCAGCAGGTCTTGATTTTAGATTTGGACCTGGTTCTCAATTAAATGGTTATAAGGTAGTTATAGGAAAGGTTGGTCCAGGAACAGTAACAGATGCAGAGGTTGATAAAGGAAGTAAAATAATAAAAATTCATGGTGATTTTTCAAAGAATTCTACAATTACAAAGGAAGCTATAGAAAGTGTAGCTAATAAAGCCCTTTCAGCAGCAGGTATATCTCAACGACTAAATGTTTCTGGAAGTCCAGTTCAATTTAACGAATTAGGAAGTAATACTGTAGAAGGTGGTTCTGATGCAACAGCCCCAGCATCAGTTTCATTAATGGGAGTTACATTTAAGTTCTCAGAAGGTAGCAATTTAAATGGATATACAATAAAAGTTGGAGAAATAAAGTCTAATTCAACAAATGCAGTTTTAGATGAAAACGCCAAAACTATTACAATAAACAGTAACTTTATGGATAAAGGTGCTGTTACAGGACAAGAAATAGCAGATGCTATAAATGCAGTACTAAATGGAAAGAATATGTCTGTAACAGCTATAGGAAATCCATCTATAATACCAGGATTGGAAAGTACAAGTAAAAATGGTACAGACGGAAGTGTTCCAAATGCTGTGAAAAAT
Organism: uncultured Sarcina sp.; assembly: GCA_963557775.1. Classification (GTDB taxonomy): domain Bacteria; phylum Bacillota; class Clostridia; order Clostridiales; family Clostridiaceae; genus Sarcina. Next base: position 59,613 of record CAUWDH010000010.1, on the reverse strand, counting down.
GGAGCAGATGAAATAATAACTTTTGCACAAAATAATTCAGCAGATTCTACAGGAAGATTTTCTGAATTAAATGGATACAAAATAAACATAGACGATAAGGCAAATAGTATTAATATAGATAAATCTTCAAAGGTTATAACATTAAGCAAAACTGACCTTACTGATGGTACTAAGTTTCAAGATGCTTTAAAAAATGCTGGGTTTAAAAGTATAGATGTAACAGTTACTTCAGACAAGGCAAAGATACCTGACAATGGTAGTTTTACTATTGGGAATGAAGGGAAGGATAAGAAGGCACCAGACAAGATTAATATAGGTGGATTCACCATAGAATTACCTAAAGGAAATGATTTTAATGATTATACTTTTAAAATTGTGGATATTGAAGCTTCAACTTTATCAGCACAAGCAAATGCAAGTAATCCAAAGGTAATTGAAATTTCAGGAGATTTCTTAAATGGAACAGTAACAGCAGATAATCTTAGAGATGAGTTGAAGAAGTTAAATAATTTAACGGAAATAAAGGTATCAGGAAGAGCTAAGATAGATTTAGAAGCAGAGTCAAGTATGATTGACGGAGGTGCTGAACTTAAAGAACCTGGAGCACAAGAGGTTTTTGGAATGACTATAGAATTTGATGCAGGAGCTGCATTAAATGGATATAAGGTAGTTATTGGAGATACATCTCCAAGTACAAAAACTTCAGCAAATGTAGATACAAAGAATAAGACTATTGTGATTAATGGTGATTTTGTTAATGGTAGGGTAGCAGGAAGAGAAATTCAAAATGTTATAAATAGGTCTTTAAAAGATAAGGGGATAGATCAAGGAGTTAAAATTCTTGGAAATCCTAATACTGTAGATGGAACTATATCAGAGGAAACAAGTGGTGGTACACCTATTCAAAGTTTAGACCAAGATGGAGTAGTTAGCTTTGTTGATGGAGCAAAAGAGGTTAAGGCATATGATGAAGGATTAAAAACACTAAAAATTCCAGATAAGGTTAAAGATTCAGCATCAGGAGAAGAATTAGCTGTTAAATCATTTAACATAGACAAGAACGGAATTATAAACTGTATTTTAGAGAATGGTTCTGTGGCAGCTGTAGGACAAATAGCTATGGCAAACTTTAAAAATCCAGAAGGACTAGATAAGCTTGGTGGAAATCTTTATGCTCAATCAGCCAATTCAGGTGAACCAACAATAAAGAGTGGTGTTGGAACTAGAGGAGATGACAATTCAAAGGGCTATGGAGATATGCTTCAAGGAATGATTGAATTATCAAATGTTGATTTATCAGAGCAATTTACAGATATGATAACAACTACTAGAGCGTTCCAAGCAAGTGGAAAGATAATTAATACTGGAGATGAAATACTTCAGGACATAATAAATCTAAAGAGATAGATTTATTAGTTTCGTGAACTAAGATTTAATTTAGAAAGGGTTTGTAACTTTATCTGAATTTTAGTAAAAGTTATCTAAGGCAATGGATTTTAGCATTATAGATAATAGTTCATGAGATAAACTTATCACTGAGGGAGAAACATAGCTCCCTCTGATGATATTTAGGAGGGTATATGATTAGGTTAATTGCTATGAATAATCAAGAGTTTTTTCTGAATCCAGACCATATAGAGAAAATGGAGTCTGTACCAGAGACTGTTTTAACTTTAAGTAATGGTAGAAAATATATAGTAAATGAAAGTCCAGAACAAATCATTAGGTATATTGTTGAGTTTAAAAAGAGAATTTTTATAAAAGGGATGTAATTTAGGAGGCTAAGGAAATGAAAAAGGCAGATAATCTAACCTTAGTAGGAGTTTTATGTGGGTTAGCAATGGTTGTATGGGGGATGATGGGAGAATCTGGATTTGGAATATTTATAGATGCTCAGTCATTAGCTATAACTGTAGGAGGATCTTTTTGTGCGTTATTAGTAACTTATTCTTTAGGAGATATAAAAAGAGTTGGTAAGCTAATACTTCAAAGTACTAAAGAAGATGGCTTAGCACCTTTAGAGCTTACTAGTAAGTTTGGAGAAATTTCAAAAAAGGCTAGAAAAGAAGGATTATTATCTTTAGAAGAAGAGATAAATGCCATTGAGGATGAATTTATGAAGAAAGGACTTCAAATGGTTGTTGATGGAATAGAGCCAGAAACTATCTCTGAGATATTAGAACTTGAAATAGAACAAGTAGAAGGAAGACATAAAGTTGGAGTTGGTCTTATGAGAACATGGGGAGAATATGCACCAGCTTTTGGTATGGTCGGAACTCTTATAGGTCTTATAAAAATGCTTGCTAATTTAGGAGGAGATGTATCAGCTATTGCTGATGGTATGTCAGTTTCACTTATTACAACATTTTATGGAGCATTATTTGCTAACTTAATATTTTTACCTATAGGTAATAACCTTGAATTAAAAAGTAATAAGGAAATAAAAATAAAGGAAATGATGCTTGAAGGAATTTTAGCCATCCAATCAGGAGTAAATCCAAGAATTGTTGAGGAAAAATTACTTACATACATAGGACCAGAAGAGAAAAAAACTTATGAGACTAATAATGCAGAAGGAAATTTAGGAAGTGCAGAAGGAGCTATTGATTAATGGCTAGAAAGAGAAGAAAAAAAGATTCAGAAAGTAAGGGTGGAGCAGGATGGTTAGCTAGCTTTGCTGACACCATGACTCTTCTTATGACCTTTTTTATATTGTTATATTCTATGGCAAGTGTAGAAGAGGAAAAAATGATAGCTATGGCTAATGCTCTTCAGAATGTTTTACAAGGAAAAAAAAGTGATGCTATTTTTGATTATAATTTATCAAATGGAGAAGCACCTATAGCTAATAATGATGAAAAGGAATTAGGAGAAAATGAAAGAGATTACACTTATGAAGAATTAAAAAAATATATTGAAAGCAATAATTTAGGAACTTTAATGACTGTTGAAAAAACTGAGGAAGGGGTAGAATTACAACTTAGTGATAGTATTTTATTTCCTTCGGGGACTGCAGATTTATTAAATGAAAGCAAAACTATACTTAATAAGGTTGCAGAACTAATTTTAAATAGCAAAGCAGACATTATAATTGCAGGTCATACAGATAATAGACCAATAAAAAATAATAAATTTCCAAGTAACTGGGAATTATCAGTTCAAAGAGCTGTTAATGTAGTTAAGTACTTTACAGAAGGAAAAGGTATCACTCCTTCAAGATTTTCAGCTATGGGCTATGGCGAACATAAGCCTATTGGAGATAATAAGACAGAAGAAGGACAAAGATCAAATAGAAGAGTAAGTATTTTGTTTAAAGATGTAAATAATAATTAGAAAAATTATTATAGGGGGTAATTATGGGTAAAAATAAAAAATCTAGTGATGAGAAAAAATCTATAGAAATCTCAAAAACATTACTAATATCAATAGTTGTTTTAATTGTGATTTTTATAGGAAGCTTCATGTTTTTTACTTTTATGTTTAATTCAAATAAGACTAATAACAACAAAGTTACAGCACAGGAAATTACAGAAAAGAAGGAGTTAGTTAACTTAAGTTTAGGAGAAGAATTTGTAGTTAACTTAGCGGATCAAGGTGGAAAGCGATATATAAAAACTAATATTGTTGTAGCATACAATAAGAAAAATAAAGATTTTGCAAAAGTTGCAGATGAAAAAATAATTATTTTAAGAGATGCTACAATTAACTATTTAAAGTTAAAAACAGCAGATGAAACAAAAGATACAGAGACTATAAAAAAGGGCTTAACAGAGGCTCTAAATAAGGCATTAGAATCTAAAGATGCTATAGAAGATGTTTATTTTCAATCACTAATAGTTCAATAGGAGATTATTTATGACTTATATAGTATTGACAGTGAAATTAGTATTATTTACATTAGCTATAATTTTGTTATTAGTAGGATTTTTAAAGTTAACAGATGAAAAATTAAAGGATTTATCTAAAGGGAAGTATATTAAAATAATTGAAAAAACACCACTTTCTAAAACTAATAATATATATTTATTAAAGCTTGGAGATGAAGGGGCTGTTATAGTAACAAATGATAAAGGGGCTACAGTTCTAAAGGAATTATCTGTAGAGGAAATAGAAAAGATTGAAAAATCTAAGGAAGAAAATTATTTAGAAATGAATAAGAAATACAAGGATGGATTAAATCAAATAAATTTGTGGAAAAACTCTATGCTTAGAAAGGTTAAGGGGGAGAACAATGAATAAGAAAAAAAATGTTTTAGCTATAATGCTCTTAACCTTTGTAATTATTGCTGGAATAAAAATGAAGGCTGTTGCTGAACCTAATAATATTCCACTACCAAATATAAATATATCAGTGGATGAGGCAAGTTCACCAAAAGAATATGTAGGTAATATAAAGTTGTTAATAGTTCTTACAGTATTAACACTTTTACCTTCTTTCTTAATAATGATGACTTGTTTCACAAGAATAGCAATGGTTTTATCTTTCTTTAAAAGTGCCATAGGAGCTCAACAATCTATACCAAGCCAAGTATTAATAGGACTAGCATTATTTCTAACTATATTTGTAATGGCTCCAGTGTATGGCGAGGTAAATAGTAAGGCTCTTATGCCATATATGGAAAATAAAATTACTCAGGAAGAAGCTATAGAACTTGGTACTAAACCAATTAAAGAATTTATGTTAAAGCAGACAAGAAAGAAGGATTTAGAGCTATTTGGAGAATTGTCAGGTGTGGAAAAAGGAACATTAACAAGAGAAAATATACCTTTAACTACCTTGGTTCCAGCATTTGCTATAAGTGAGTTAAAGACAGCCTTTGAAATAGGATTTTTAATATACTTACCGTTCTTAGTTATTGATATGGTAGTAGCTAGTGTTCTTATGTCAATGGGAATGTTTATGTTACCACCTGCTATGGTTTCATTACCATTTAAACTATTATTATTTGTAATGGTTGATGGATGGCATTTATTAATTAAGTCTCTTGTACAAAGTTTTATGTAGAAATAGGGGAGTGATTTTAGTGACAGATACGTTAATTATGACAGTTGTTAAAGATTCTATGATGGTTGCCTTAAAGGTAGCAGGCCCCTTTTTAGCTGTTTCTATAATCCTTGGTCTTTTGATTAGTATTATTCAAGCCACTACTCAAATTCAAGAGCAAACCTTAACTTTTGTTCCAAAACTTCTTGGCATTGCAGGCACTGGATTATTTTTGGGAACATGGATGTCACATACAATAGTGGAATTTACAAAAAGGATATTTGAGATTATAGGAACTATAACTATGTAGGAGGAATAATGGTAAATACTGATTATTTTTTATTATTAATATTGATATTTATTAGAATATCTTCTTTTTTAGTTATAACTCCAGTATTTTTTCCAAGTGGAACACCAAAGACTTTAAAAGCAGCCCTTTCAATGGTATTGTCCTTTTCTATTGTTGGTGTTGTTGGAAGTGTAAATTTGCCAGATATAAATAATAATATGGCTTTAAGTATGGCTGTTATAAATGAGATTAGTTCAGGATTAATTTTAGGGGTAGCCACTTCCTTATGGTTTAATTTTATTAAGATGGCTGGAAGTTTTATCGATTTACAAATGGGACTTGGAATGCTTAATATGTATGATCCTAATAGTAAAACTAATACAACTTTAATTTCAAATTTAACTCACTGGATTGCCCTTCTTATATTTTTTATTTTAGATGGACATCACATGATTATAGGGGGATTAAAAGAAAGTTTTTCTATTATAAATATAGGGAAAAATATATTAGGACAAAGTTCCTCAATGGTAATTATGGAATCCATGTTTTCATACTTTGTTTTAGCTATGAAAATATCATTACCATTAGTTTTAATAATAATAATTTCAGATATTGTAATGGGATTAATATCAAGAAGTGTTCCTCAACTTAATATTATGATACTTGGAATGCCTGTAAAACTTCTAATAGGTATAAGTAGTTTTCTTATAGCCCTTCCACTAATAATAAAGGTTATAGTTGGAGGAATTGATTTAATACCAGATTTATTTAAGGCTATTTTTAAAACTGTGCCTTTGGTATTTATATTTTCGGAAGAAAAAACTGAGGAGGCAACACCAAAGAAAAAAGCTGATGCTAGGAAGAAAGGACAAGTTCCAAAAAGTAAAGAAGTAGGAACAGCACTAACATTAGCAGCTATTTTAATTGTAATAATAGCTTTAGGTGGATACATAACAAATGGATTTAAATCAGTAATGATTTATTATTTTTCTATGGATTTCTCTGTTGCATTAAAAGAAAGTACGGCAGGGAAAGAAATTGTCCATGCAGTAATGAATTTTGCAAAAATAGCATTACCTTTAATATTACCAATTATGATAATGGGCATTGTTGCAAGTATAGCCCAAACAGGATTTTTATTTAGCAAGGAAGGACTTAAACCATCCTTAGGTAAATTAAATCCTATTAAGGGCTTTAAGAATATGTTCTCTAAGAAAAATATCGTTGATTTATTTAAGAACTTTATAGTTATTTTTATTTTAGCTTATATAGGAATTGATTTCGTTAAAGAAAATTATAATGAAATAATGCAAATAGGAAATTTATATTTGCCAACCTTTGGAGTTGAATTTAAGAATTTATTAGTAGGTATAATATCAAAAGTTGTTATGGTATTAGTGGTTATAGCAGGTACAGACTATTTTATTCAGTTTAGGATAAATAAAAAAGAAATGAGAATGTCAAAGCAAGAAATTAAAGAAGAGTCAAAACAGTCAGAAGGAGACCCTCATATTAAAGGGAAAAGAAAGCAAAAGCAAAGAGAAATTGCTATGAGCAGGATGATGCAAGCGGTACCTAATGCAACTGTAGTTGTGACAAATCCAACTCATATTTCTGTTGCTATTTTATATGAAGAAAATTCAGCCTTTTCAGCGCCTAGAGTAGTAGCTAAAGGAGCTGATAATATTGCATTAAAAATAAAAGAAGTAGCTAAGGAAAATGAGGTGCCTGTTATAGAAAATAGACAATTTGCAAGATTAATATATGAAACAGTAGATATAGAACAAGAAATTCCAGAAGAAATGTATAAAACTATGGCAGAAATTTTAGCAGTTGTATATAAACTAAAGGCTTAATTAAAAATATAGGAAACTATATTGAATAGCCATAAAAACTAATTGAAAGGATGATTATCAGTGGAGAAAAAGAGGGGGAGTTTTTCCATAAAGGCTGATGTTTTAGTTGCTTTTGGTGTAATTGGAATAATACTTATGATTATTATTCCATTACCATCACCGGTTTTAGATGTGCTATTAGCTGTAAATATAACTATTTCAGTAATTATAGCACTAATTACCATGTTTACTACTAATGTGCTTCAGTTATCTGTATTCCCAACATTATTACTTATTACAACACTTTTTAGGTTAGGGCTTAATATTTCATCAACTAGATTAATTTTAAGTGGTGGAGAGGCTGGAGCAATTATAGCTGCCTTTGGAGAGTTTGTTATAGGTGGAAATTATGTTGTTGGTATAATAATTTTTTTAATAATTATGATTATTCAGTTTATGGTTATAACTAATGGTGCTGGAAGAGTATCAGAGGTTGCAGCTAGATTTACTTTAGATGCTATGCCAGGGAAGCAAATGAGTATTGATGCTGATTTAAATTCAGGGCTTATAGATGAAGAAACAGCTAAGCAGAGAAGAAAGGATTTACAATCAGAGGCAGATTTTTATGGAGCTATGGATGGTGCATCTAAATTTGTTAAAGGAGATGCTATAGCAGGCATAATTGTAACAGCAATTAATATTATAGCAGGTATAATCATTGGAGTTACCATGTTAAATATGGATTTTGCTACTGCTGCAAGTAGTTATGTGAATTTAACAGTTGGTGATGGTCTTGTAAGTCAAATTCCAGCTTTATTAATATCAACAGCTTTAGGGATATTGGTTACGCGTTCTGGAAGTGCAGAAAACTTTGGTAAGGTTGTTACTAAACAGCTTACAGCTTTTCCTGTAGCTTTAGGCTTAGCATCAGCGCTTATGTTTTCTCTAGCTATAGTACCAAGTATGCCTAAGTTTCCATTTTTATTATTAGGAGTAGTTACTGGCTGTTCAGCTTACTTTATTTATAAGGATGAAATAAAAAGGGAAGAAATAGCTGTTAAAGAAGAAGAAATAGCTATTGAACAAGAGGAAAATAAGGAACCTGAAAATGTAATGAACCTAATAACCGTAGAACCAATAGAAGTTGAAATTGGTTATGGATTGATTCCTTTGGCAGATGAAAGTACAGGTGGAGATTTACTTCAAAGAATTGCCTCTGTAAGAAGACAATGTGCCATAGAAATGGGAATAGTAGTTCAACCTATAAGAATTAGAGATAACTTGCAATTAGGTAGTAATGAATATGTAGTTAAGTTAAGGGGAACTGTAGTGGCATCAGCAGAAATGATGCCAGGAATGCTTTTAGCTATGGATGCTACTGGAGAAGGAATAGACATAGGAGGATTAAAAACAATTGAGCCAACCTTTGGATTACCAGCAGTTTGGATAAATGGAGACCAAAGAGAGGATGCTGAGATAAGGGGATTAACAGTAGTTGACCCAACAACGGTGATGGTAACACATTTAACTGAAACTATAAAATCACATTCTTTTGAACTACTAGGAAGACAAGAAGTGAAGGTTATAGTAGATAATGCAAAAGAGAAATATAGTGCTGTAGTAGAAGAACTTACACCTGATTTAATGTCTCTTGGAGAATTACAAAAAGTATTACAAAACTTATTAAGAGAGAAGGTTCCAATAAAAGATATAGTTACTATAATGGAATCCTTAGCTGATAATTCAAGAAATACTAGGGATATAGAGCTTCTAACGGAATATGTTAGATTTGCACTTTCAAGAACTATCTGCAATCAGATAATAAACGAAGATAAAGCCATTATAGTTATGACCTTATCTTCAGATATAGAAGAAATAATAGCAACAAGAACTCAAAAGTCTACTCAAGGTTCTTTTCCTGCTATAGATCCAGAAACAAGTACACAAATTTATTCAGCTATTAAAGAAAAAATGGAATCAATTTATTTCCATAATAATCAACCAGTAATTCTTGTATCTCCAAATATTAGACCAAGCTTTAGAAGATTTATTGAGATGGTATTCCCAGAATTAATGGTAGTTTCATTAAATGAAATACCAAATGATATTGAAATAAGAGCAGAAGGTGTGGTGGCATTATAATGATAGTTAAAAAATACATAGCAAGAGATATGAATGATGCAATGGGGAAAATAAAGCTAGATTTAGGACCAGAGGCTGTTATTATTGCACAAAGAAGAATAAGAAAATCAGGAATAAAGGGAATGTTTTCTCCGAAAATTTTAGAAGTAACAGCAGCAAAGGATAATAAAGAGACAAATTATGCAAAGGAAAATACCTATGATTCTATTACAAGTTTACAGTCTATAATGATGAAGGAAATTGAAGAAAGAACAAAAAGTTCCGTTAACAATAAAGAAAAAGTAGAGGAGGAAAAAAAATTAAACTTAGAGCTTGAGTTAAAAGAAATGAAAGGATTATTATATAAATTCATGGAAGAAAAAAATGTAGATGAAAGTGAATTATATAAAAATTTAGATTTAATTGAAGACTTAAAAGAATTTATGGGTAAAGAGGATGAAGAAATTAAAGTGCGATTAAGGGATACTATAGAAATAGCTAGCAAGGATTTTAAGGGAAAAGTAGTTATGGTTGGGCCCACAGGAGTAGGAAAAACAACAACCATTGCTAAACTAGCTGGAAGATTAGCTTTAATAGAAAAGAAAAAGGTTGGGCTTATAACTATAGATACATATAGAATAGGAGCTGTAGAACAATTAAGAACCTATGCAGAAATAATGAATGTTCCTTTTAGAGTTGTAATGACTTTAGCAGAAATGGATGAAGCACTAGAAGCTATGAAAAATTGTGAAGTAATTTTAATTGATAGTACAGGACGAAGTAGTAAAAATTTAATGCAAATATCAGAATTAAGAGCATTTATAGATAAGATAAAACCAGATAATATAAGTTTAGTTTTAAGTGCAACTACCAAAAATAATGACTTAAAGTCAATAATAGAGGGATATGGTGCTTTAGGATACAATGACTTAATAATAACTAAGCTTGATGAAACTACATCCTATGGAACAGTATTAAATGCAGCATATATAAGTAAGGCTCCAATTAGGTATTTAACCAATGGGCAAAATGTTCCAGATGATATAAAAAGATTTTCTAAGGAAGAAATTGTAGATTTAGTTACGGGAGAATTAAAAGTATGTTAGATCAAGCTTCTAGCTTAAGAAAATTAATGGAAAACAATAATAATTATAAAGAGAGCAAGGCGAAAATAATTACTATAACTTCTGGTAAAGGTGGAGTTGGAAAGAGTAATTTAGTTATTAATATAGCTATAGCACTTCAGCAAGAAGGAAAAAAAGTATTAATTTTTGATGCAGATATAGGAATGGGTAATGATGATATATTACTAGGGATTTTTCCTAAATATAATATATATGATCTTTTGGAAAAAGATATGAATATAGAGGAAATTATAGTAGAAGGTCCATTAGGTGTAGGACTTTTATCTGGTGGGTCAGGTATAAATAAAATAGAAGAACTTTCACAAAACCAAAGAAGCTTATTTTTAAATAAATTAATGTCTTTAGATAAATATGATTATATTTTAATGGATACTGGTGCAGGAATAAGTAAAAATGTAATGGCTTTTATAGCAGCTTGTGATGAGCTTATAATAACAACAACACCAGAACCAACAGCTTTAACTGATGCTTATGCTCTTTTAAAGGCAAGCAAACATTATGGATTAAAAGATAAGGCTTCTGTAATTGTGAATAAATGTTTTACAGAAAATGAGGGAGATGACACTTTTAAAAAGTTTAAAGCAGCAAGTAAAAAGTTTTTAAATGTAGATTTAAATTTTTTAGGGTGTGTTTTAGACGATAAAAAATTAGAGGAAGCAGTTAGAGAGAGAATTCCAGTTTTAATAAGATATCCATCGACAAAGGCTTCTAGGAGTATATATAGTATAGGGAAAAAGATTTTAGGGGTATCTAATATAAACAAAAAAGGGGTAGGAGATTTTTTCAAAAAGCTTTTTGATATATTTGTATAAGGGGAATTTTAAATGAAAACTTTTGATATTTATATAAATTGTATTTTAGATGTTTTAGATGATAAAGGAAAAGCTTATAAAAGTAGAATTCAGGAAATTAATGAAGATCATATGTATATAGATATACCTATGGAAAATGGGGAATACCTACTATTAAGAAAAAATTGTGAAATAGGAATTATTATATATAATGAAAAAATTGGAATGTTGTATAAGGCAAATTTAAGAATTATTAGTAAGAAAATAGAAGGGAATTTAAGGTTATATAAAGTTTCAAGACCTTATGGTATTGAGAAGTTACAAAGAAGAAATTACGTAAGAGTAGATACAACAAGAGCAGTAAAATATAAGAAAAAAGGTGATATAGCATATTCAGATGGTATAATTTTAGATTTAAGTGGGGGAGGAATGAAAATAAAATTAGATAAAAAAATTGAAGTCAATGATATATTAAACCTTATTGTTGAACTTGATGGGAAATTTGCTCAGATAAAGGGACAAGTTCGTAGAGTATATAAGGATGAAAAGGATAGAAAATATGTAATTGGATTTGAGTTTACAGAAATTAATGAAGCTGTTAGAGATAGGATAATACATATAGTTTTTTCTGTTATGAGAAGACAAATGGAAGTATTATAGGAGGGCTTAATAGTGATTGGTGAAAAGAGCAATGAAATAGTGGTAGAAAAATATATACCTTTAGTTAAGTATATAGCAGGGCGAGTTATATTAGGTAAAAATAAATATATTGAATATGAAGATTTAGTGGGTTATGGAATGGTTGGTCTTATGGATGCCATTTCTAAATTTGATGAAGAAAAGGGGATGAAATTTTCAACTTATGCATCTATTAGAATAAGAGGAGCCATGATAGATGAAATGAGAAGAAATAGTCCAATTTCTAAAGGGGCAATGGATAAGTTAAATAAGTATAATAAAGCTTTGGAAACTTTACAAAATAGAAATTTTAGAGAACCAAATAAAGAGGAAATAGCGAAGGAACTTAATATAAGTGAAAAAGAGGTATCTGAAGTTGAAGGATATATAAATTACATATCAATCAGTTCTTTAGATTCCATAATATATGGTGAGGATGATATTTCTATAAAATCATTAATTGAAGATACTAGTAGTATAAGACCAGATTATATATTAGAAGAAAAAGAAGAAATTGAAATATTAAAAAATTCCATAGAGCAATTAAGTGAAAAAGATAAAATAGTTTTAAACTTATATTATTATGAAGGACTTACTTTAAAGGAAATAGGAGCTGTTTTAGAAGTATCAGAATCAAGGGTTTGTCAATTACATTCAAGAGCTATATTAAATTTGAGAAAACTTATGAAAAAAGCAGAGTGTTTTTGTTAAGTAGGTGGTAATTCATGAAGATAATTTTAGTTATTTTAGCAATTGCTTTACTTTTAGTTAATTTGTTACTTTATAAGAAGGATAAAAAGACTATAAAGAAAAAAAATAATTATAACTTTAAAGAAATATTAGATGATGAAAAAGAGAACATTGATGATTTTAAATTAGAATTAGGGAAAATACGAAGAGAGTTAAGTGAAACTATAATAGATTTACAAAGAGAAATTTATGATTTAAAAGATGAAGTAGCAGAATTAAAGGCCTCTAATAGGTCTTTAATTCAAAAGAATGAAGTAAAAAGCAAAAATGAAGAGACTTATTTAGATAAAATAATTGAAGAAGAGACTTTAAATGACGATAATAACTTAGAGTACTCTGATATTAATAAAAAAGCCATGGATATTAAAAGATTATTGGTAGAAGGAAAATCAGAGGAAGAAATATGTAACTTTCTCAATATAGGTAAGGGGGAATTACTATTAATAAAAAGCTTATGCAGGTATTAGATAATATTAAGAAATTAGATAGAAACCTATTTATAGGTATAGCTATAGGAATTTTAATATCAGTAACCTTTATGTCTTTTGAATCAAAGAATATTGATAAAGGGGAGATAGAAAAGAAGGCTATGAGTTATGGAATGCATTATGAAGACCAGTGTAAGGTTGTTTTTAAGTAGGGGGAATTTATGATTAGAGGATTACATACTGCAGTTTCAGGAATGATAACTCTTGAGGCAAAACAAAGTGTTATAACTAATAATTTAGCTAATGTAAATAATAATGGCTATAAGGCAAATAACCTTATTGTTAAGTCATTTAATGATGTTATAATACAAAATAAAGATAATGGAGCAGGGAAAAATAAACATATAGGAACTATGAACTTAGGTTCGAGAATTGATGAAACTTACATAAATTTTGAGCAAGGTGTTTTAAAGAATACAAATAAGGATAATGACTTTGCTATAGAGGGTGAAGGTTTCTTTGTAGTGAGAAGAGGAAATAATAATTACTATACAAGAGATGGGCATTTTAGAGTTAATACAGCAGGGTATTTAGTAACAACAGAAGGTGATGAAGTTTTAGGACAAAATAAGTCTAATGGAGCTTTAGAGCCTATTTTTATAGGAAATAATTCTCTTAGAATGGATAGTGAGAAAAATCTTTTTGTTGGTGAAAATTCAACACATAAATTAGCTATAGCAACTTTTAGAGCAGAAGATTTAAAAAAGCTTTCCGATAATCTTTATGGAGGAATAAATCCAGATTTAAATAAAAAGACTTATGTAAAGCAAGGGTATATAGAACAATCTAATGTTAACCTTGTAAATGAAATGACAGAGATGCTTACAACAATGAGAAGTTTTGAAAGTAATCAAAGGATAATTAGAACTATGGATGAAACTTTAGGAAAAGCTGCTAATGATATAGGAGCAGTTAATTAGAGTAAATGTTATAAAAGGGGTAATTTTTATGTATAGAATTTTATGGAATGGTCAAAGTGCTATGAATGCCAATCAAAATAGATTAGATATAATATCTAATAATATAGCTAATATGAGTACTAATGGGTATAAGAAAGTAGATATATCTTTTAAGGATTTAATGATAGAAAGTTTAGAAAGAAAGGGTTATCCAACAAATAATAAAGATGCTTTTACAGGAACAGGAGTAAAGTCAACAGAAATAGGAAGAGATAAATCACAATCTATATTGTTAAGCACTGGAATGTCTACTGATTTTGGGTTAGATGGAGAAGGTATGTTTAAAGTAATAGATAGAAATGGTGATATCTTTTATACAAGGGATGGTTCTTTCCAAGTTGATATAAGTGGAAATATAGTAAATAGTAGAGGAGATAAGCTTTTTGTAGAATATAAAGCTGGGTATGAAGGAACTAAATTTGATGCTAGAAATATAATTATAGATCAACAAGGAAATATTTCTATGAGAACAAGTGAAGGGAAGGCTATAGAAATAGCGAGAATACCTTTATATAGTGCTGTAGGAGATGAAGCTTTTAGTTCAGTAGGTACAAATTTATTCAAGGTAGTTGAAGGGGTAAATGTATATGAGGTTTTTAATACTAGCATATATCAAGGAACAGTAGAAGGATCAAATGTTGATGTAGGAGAAGAATTTGCAGATATGATAATGACTCAAAGAGCATTTCAATTAGGTTCAAAAAGTGTAAATATTGCTGATGAAATGTGGGGAATGGTTAATGATTTAAAGAGGTAAAGGGTTATAAGTGACTATCTAAATCTTGATTTAGTTATAGAAATTTACTCAGCAAGTATGGGAGTCTAGTTCCTTTTAGAACATAGGAGTATAGCTATTAGATAAACCTAATAAATATTGTGTTAAATAAAAGAGGAGTATATCCATAGTAGAATTTAATTCTATTATGGGATACTCCATTTTTGGAATTGTTTATATTTATCAACCAAATTAAAAATTTGGGGTGTCAGTTATCTTGCGCTTATTGCATTTGTTAATGGAGGTACTACTTGTTTCTTTCTTGATAGTACTCCTGGCAAGAATGCCATGTCATTTTCAAGTTTTATATTGAATGTTTCTTCAGCTATAGCAGGGTCTTTTCCAGCTACTAGTATTTGAGAACCTTCTTTGATAATATCTGTTAATAGAAGCATTGTCATATCAGCTCCTATTTCTTCAGCTTTTTTATTCATGTAAGCTATCATATCATCTTTTAATGGCATAAATCCTTCGATATCCATTGTGTTAACTTGAGCAACACCAACTTTTGTTCCTTGGATAACAAATGGTTTGAAGTCTTGGTTGAATATTTCTTCACAAGTTTTACCTTTTAATGATGTACCAGCTTTTAATAATTCTATAGCATAAGTATCTAAATCAACACCAGCTATTTCAGCTAATTTTCTACAGATTTTTTCATCAACTGGAGTACAAGTTGGTGATTTAAAGAATAATGTATCAGAAATTATAGCTGAACATAAAAGACCAGCAGCTTCTCTTGATGGTTCTATATCATTTTCAAAGAATCTTTTAGCGATTATTGTTGAACAACATCCAAGTGGTTCATTTCTGAAGTATATTGGGTTACCAGTTTGTATATCAGCAACTCTATGGTGATCTAATATTTCTAATATTTCAGCTTCATCTATACCATCAACAGCTTGAGCTCTTTCATTATGGTCAACTTGGATTAATTTTTTCTTTTTATTTGAAATTACATGGAATCTGCTTAAGTTTCCAACAACTTCATTAGCTTCGTTTAATACTGGATAACTTCCATATCTAGTAGAACTCATTACCTTTTTAGCATCATCAGCTAAATCATCAAGGTTAACAGTAACTAAATTTTCTGAAGCCATTACATAATCAACAGGTATACTTTGTACTATTAATCTACCAGCTGTATATGAATCATTTGGAGTTAAGATAACATTAACTCCTTTTTCTTTAGCAAGTGTTATAACTTCATCATTTGGAGTATGTCCACCAGCAATAATTAAAAGAGATACATTTGAGTTTATAAGAGATAATTGAGCTTCAGCTCTATCACCTATTATAGCTATATCTCCTTCATTTATAAAGTTTTTCATTGATTCAGGATGCATAGCAGCAATAACTATTTTACCTGGGAAAACTGAAATTTTTTCATTTTTGTTTAAAACCTTAGCATCTAAAGCTTCTACTATATTTTCAAGTGGTGTTTTACTTACAGCTAAGATAGGTTCATTCCAATTATCCATATATGTAGATGTTATATTAGATGTAGTTAAAACTCCAACTAAGTGTTTGTTTTCATCAGCTACAGGAATTGATTTTATTCCATTTTCTTTCATTAAAGTCCAAGCTTTTTTTAATGAAGTTTTTGGACTAATAGGTGAAATTTTATCATAATCTAAATCTTCTACTTTTAATTTTACAGTTTCTATTAATTTAGGAGCTTCTACACCAAAATAATCAAGGATAAATTGAGTTTCTTGGCTTACTTTTCCTAATCTAACTGGGATTGCAGGGATATCTTGTGTTTTATTTTTAAATTCAGCATATGCTGTAGCAGCGCATATAGAGTCTGAATCAGGATTCTTATGTCCAGATACATATATTACATCTTTCATATGTCACTTTCCGTTAAATACTAAAATTAGCTTTAACGGATTCACCTCTCTTTCATTTTATATTTTAAAATTTAGTTTTTTCTTTTCTAAAATAATTTTAGAAAATTTAATCCAATCCTAAAACGAAATTTTTGTCTAAAAATCTCCTGTATATATTTTAAGGCTTGTTTAAAAAATTGTAAAGTAAGATAAATCCTATAAAAATAAGGGCTTATTTTATTATTAATATTCATAATACTTTAATCTTATTTAGACCAAAGCTTCTTTAAGAATTGTTAGTTTTCATATTACATTTTTCTTAAGAATTAAAAGTATTAGTTTTTATATTTTATAAATAGTTTTCTTTGGAAAGCACTTAAAATTTTAATTTAGAGAATTTTCACTTAGGTTTTAATATTCTATTAAAATAGACCTAGACTTAATTCAAGTGGAGTTTTGACTCCATCTAAATGCTTAGTTGTAGCTATGAGATAAATTATGGTTACTCAATTATATTCTATCCTAAATATAAAATTATATAATAAATAATTTGCTTAAATATTTATCTTATAGTAAAAGCTTATATGCTTACTATCTTCTATAAGTAAGAAGTGAAAATAATTTTATACTTTTAGACAAATTCAACTATGTATTAGATGAAATAAAAATTTCAGCTAAATTAAATTTACATTTAAAAATTATTTATAAAAAAATTAAATAAACAAATTTAAAATATAGAAGCACAAATTTATTATAAATACTTTAAATGTGTTCTAAATACAGATTTACTTAACATATATTGTTTATGAAGTTATTTACAAGGAGGAAGTTCGGTGGAGTTAAAAGAATTTGAAAACCTCAGAGGTCTTACTACAAAAGAAGCACAAAGGCGGTTAGAAAAGTATGGATTAAATGAATTAACAAAGAATAAAAAGGTATCGCCTGTTAAAATATTTTTATCACAATTTAATGATTTTATGACATGGGTACTTTTAGGTGCTACATTAATATCAGGAATTATGGGAGATACAGCAGATGCAATAACTATTTTTATTATAGTAGTTTTAAATGCAATATTGGGTTTTATTCAAGAATATAAGACAGAAAAGTCCTTAGATGCACTAAAATCACTTTCATCTCCAACATGTAAGGTGTTTAGGGATGGAAATGTTAAGGTAATATCAGCTAAAGAGCTAACTTTAGGTGATGTAGTTGTACTAGAAACTGGAGATAGAATTCCAGCAGATGGTGAATTTATAGAGTGTACGAACTTAGTAATAGATGAATCTTTACTTACAGGAGAATCTGTTGGGGTAAGCAAAAGTACTAAAAAGGGTAGTAATTTAGGTTATATGGGAACTAACATATTAAAGGGAAAAGGAACCTTTAAAGTAACTCAAATAGCTATGGATACTGAAATGGGGAAAATAGCAAATATGCTTGATAGTATAGACAACGAAAAATCACCTTTAAAAGAAAGGTTAGAAGGACTTGGAAAAATATTAGTTATTGTTTGCTTGGCTGTTTGTGCCTTAGTTACTATTTTAGGAGTACTTAGAGGAAATGATATAGGTGATATGTTTTTACTTGGAGTAAGTTTAGCAGTAGCAGCTATTCCAGAAGGATTAACAGCAATTGTTACAGTAGCATTAGCACTTGGTGTATCAAGAATGTTAAAGAGAAAATCTTTAGTTAGAAAATTGCCAGCTGTTGAAACTTTAGGTTGTACATCAGTAATATGTAGTGATAAAACAGGAACCTTAACTCAAAATAAAATGACTGTTAAAGAAGTTTATGTAGATGGAAAGAATTATAGATTAGATGAAGAAGAAGTTCCAAGAAACTCTAAATTACTAAGAAGCTTTGTTTATTGTAATGATTGTAATTATGATTTCTCAAAAAGTGATATAGAAAAAGCACTTCATGGGGAGCCAACAGAAACAGCACTAATAAAATTATTTTTTAAAGATGTTAAGCTTTTAGAAGCGGCAGTTTCTAATTCAAAGAGAGTGTTTGATATACCTTTTGATTCTTCAAGAAAAATGATGTCAGTAGTAGTAAGAGAAGGTGGAAAGGAAGTAGCTTACGTTAAAGGTGCACCAGAAAGGCTATTAAATAATTGTACTCATATATTAGAAAATGGTACAGTTAAAGTTCTTACTTTTAATAAGAAAAAACAAATATTAGATGTTATGAATAATATGAGCAAGAGAGCTTTACGTTGTATTGGTGGAGCTTATAAAGAAAGTGGAATTTCAAAGGATGAAAGCGTAGAAAAAAAATTGATTTTTATAGGACTTGCAGGAATTATAGATCCACCTAGAAAAGAAGTTAAGGATGCAGTATTAAAATGTAAGCTTGCAGGAATTAAACCAGTAATGATAACAGGAGATCATAAAAATACAGCCTTTGCTATAGGTAGAGATTTAGGCATAGCTACAGCAGAGGAACAAGTAATAACTGGTGAGGAATTAGAAAAGATTTCAGATAAGGAATTAAAGGAGAAAGTTGAAAAAATAAGAATATTTGCTAGAGTTACACCTAGTCATAAGCTTAGAATAGTAAAGGCATTTAAGAGTAGAGGACAAATAGTAGCTATGACTGGAGATGGAGTTAATGATGCTCCAGCAATTAAAGAAGCTGATATTGGAATAGCTATGGGCATATCAGGAACTGATGTTACCAAGGAAGCATCAGCTATGATATTAATGGATGATAACTTTGAAACTATAGTTGCAGCAGTAGAAGAGGGAAGAAGTATTTATGATAACATAAGAAAATTCATAAGATACCTATTATCCTGTAACTTAGGTGAGGTATTAACAATGTTTATAGCATCTTTATTTTATCTTCCAGCACCAATGCTACCTATACAAATTCTTTTTGTTAATTTAGCAACAGATGGTTTACCTGCTATAGCTTTAGGAGTAGACCCTGCTGATAATGATATAATGAAACAAAGACCTAGAGATAAAAAAGAAAGTATATTTGCAAGAGGACTAACTGAAAAAATTGTAGTTAGAGGTTCTTTAATAGGAATATGTACTTTATTGTCATTTGTTATAGGCCTTAATTATGGACTATCCTTAGAGGTAAGTAGAACAATTGCATTAAGTACACTTGTAATGTCACAATTATTCCATGTATTTGAGTGTAGATCTGAAAGACATTCTATATTTGAAATAAAGTTATTTACAAATCCATATTTAGTTGGAGCTGTTTTAACTTCTGTAGTTATGCTATGTTCTATCATATACGTTCCATTC
This sequence comes from uncultured Sarcina sp., assembly GCA_963557775.1. Lineage (GTDB taxonomy): Bacteria > Bacillota > Clostridia > Clostridiales > Clostridiaceae > Sarcina. The sequence goes on along the minus strand of CAUWDH010000010.1, from coordinate 39,700 downwards.
TTATCAACAATATTCCACACAGTAGCTCTTGGAATTAAGGAATGGTTAATAGTTTTATTCTTCTCATCAATAATAGCATTTATAAATAGTGTATATTTGCTTATAAAAGTAAAAAAATAAGAGAAGTCATAGATTATAATTGGATAAAATCAGAGTTTATTTAGATAGGTAAGAGGTCACAAAAGGTGAATTTCTATAGATAACTAAAAGGCAAAGCGAGGCTGTATTAAATAAGCATCTTAAATTTATATTACTTTTATAAATGTATTTTTTCATCTGCCGAGATAGCTATATAGGTACAAAATGCTGTGACCATTGAACTAGTACTAGAAGCTCTTTATTTTAGAAACTGTTGTAGAAAAAATATTAGAGCTTCTTTACGTAAGTGAGTGGTCACAAATGATGAACCTATATAGCTAGATAAAAGGCAGAGAGGATGTATCTGTAATTTGATACATCCTCTCTTTTTATTATCTTCTCATTTTAGTTTGTTGTTGTCTTACCTTTTTAAATTGAGAGTGATCTACAGGAATTATGTCCTGATGAGTTGTAAGGTTCACTATATTTTGAACTTCTATAATTTCTTTATTGTCTTTATTAGACTTTAATCCTTGAATTATAACGTTATGTCCTTGTTTTAAATTTATAAATGTTGGTTTTTTGAACCATGCATTTTTCTTATAAACACATTTCATAACAACTTTACTTCTATCTGGTCTAACAACTACTGTTGCTGTTAATTTATTGAACATTCCAAGTACAGACTTTTCTTCTACTTTTGAAGAAAGAAGAACACCTTGAAATTGAGTTAATCTATCACCATATTTCTCTAAATAAGAATTAGTATAATAATTAGACATTTTTTCTTTAAATCCCATGCACATACTCCTTTTAAATTATTTTCTTATAATTGCGAATAAATTTAAATATATTTATTATTATAGCATAGTAACATCATTTATAAAACTAGTTTAACCTAAGTATTTGATATATATGATATAATACTATTAAAAAAATATGCAAAATAAATATAAATAGTAAAAAAAATATTAATATTTATAATGAAATTCATAAAAGCTAGTATTAGAGGGAATGAAAAGGTTTGTATAAATTATAGACTTATATGAAGTATTAATTTATAATATAAGTACTAGTTAATAAGGGAGGACTTAAAAATGGAAAATAAAAATATAGCGTCTATAATAGATCATACTATTTTAAAAGCTGATGCAACTAAGGAAGCAGTAGAAAAAATATGTAAAGAAGCAATAGAATATAAATTTGCTTCAGTTTGTATAAATCCTGCTAATGTTGCTTTATGTGCAGAATTATTAAAGGATAGTGGAATTAAGGTATGTACAGTAATAGGATTTCCTTTAGGTGCTAATACTTCAGAAGTAAAAGCTTTTGAGACAAAAGATGCTATAGAAAAAGGTGCAAATGAAGTTGATATGGTAATTAACATAGGAAAATTAAAAGATAAAGATTATGACTATGTTAAAAAAGATATAGAAGCTGTTGTAGAAGTAGCAAAAGGTAAAGCTTTAACAAAAGTTATAATAGAAACTTGCCTTTTAACTGACGAAGAAAAAGTTAAAGCTTGTGAACTTGCAAAAGAAGCAGGAGCTGATTTTGTAAAAACATCAACAGGATTTTCAACAGGTGGATCAACACCAGAAGATATAAAATTAATGAGAGAAACAGTAGGTCCAGAAATGGGAGTAAAAGCATCAGGTGGAGTAAGATCATTAAAAGATGCAAAAGCTGTTATAGAAAATGGAGCAACAAGAATAGGAGCATCAGCTTCAGTTGCTATATGTAATGGACAAACAACAAGTGGAAATTATTAAGAAAAAGCCCTACGGGGCTTTTTTTGTCGAATGAAATTTTTTAATAAATTCATCAATTTATTACCTAAAATAGCCATTTAAGAATATTAATATAGTATATTACTTTTAAGGAGGTAGCTGCTCTATTAAACTTTAAATCTTTTATCTTATAGCCAGTTGCTTAGATGGTATATGTTAAGTGATTTTAGGAGGAATAAAGCAACATGGTTTTAGATATATTTGACTAAAATTTAAATTAATAATTTATTTTAGTCTTATTTTTATAGATTTAGTTTTTCGAGTAGATTGTTATGGGAAGAGAGTTAACTCCAAGAGAAATAGTTTATGATGAAAATTTTGCTATAGAAAGGTCAGCGTTAGAAAATTCAGCTTCTGTGTTGGAGCAGGAGGAGATTTTAAATATTATAGAAGAAGCCTTAAATATAAATAGGGCTGGATTTAATATTTATTTAGTTGATAGTTTTTCTAATAAAAAACTAGAGGATCTTATTAAGTATGTTAAAAAAGTTTTCAGCAAGAGGGAAAAACCAAGAGATATTTGTTACGTTACTTTAGAGGATGCAAGAAAGCCAACTATAATAAGCTTAGAAAATGGTTTTGGAATTAAGTTATATGAAAGTCTAGAAAAGTTAAAAACAACGTATTTTGATAAGATTTTTGATTTTTATAATTCTTCAATTAATGATGAAAAGGAAAGAATTATAGAAGATATCAATAAGAAAAGAAATGATTATATAGGGGAACTTATTAAAACAGCTAAGGATGATGGCTTTGAATTGAAGGCAACTAATGTAGGTATAAGTTTTGTTCCTATAGAGGAAGAAAACTCTGAGGATAAGATAAACTTAGATACTATTGTAGATGATGAAAATAGTATGTTTGAAAAGGTTGGGAAGTTAAAGATAGGAGCAGAAGAAATATTAGATATCCTTAAAGATATGGAAGACAATTCTTTAGATAAGTTAAGAGGAATTTTAAGTTCTTATTTAAATGAAGAAATGGAAGATATGAGAGAAGAAATTATGGAAACCTTTGAAGAAAATATTGAAGCTAAGGAATACCTCTTAAAAGTTTGTGAGGATATCGAATATAACTTAATAGATATATATTCTATGAGCTATGAAGATGATGAAGAAAAAATCAAAGAGATAATTTTAAAGTATATGGTAAATGTCTTATTAGATAATAGTAATGAGGAGAGTCCTAGGGTAATTTTTGAAGAAGACCCATCTGTAAATAACTTAATAGGAAGTATAGAATATGAGAATCATAATGGTTCTTATTCAACAGATGTATCTTTAATTAAAGCAGGTTCTTTAATAGAGGCCAATGAAGGATGTTTAATATTAAGGTTGAGTTCATTATTAATAAATCAAGGAAGTTATTATTATTTAAGAAGAGCTTTATTAAATGGAAAGGTAAACTTTAGTTACGATAGAGGTTATTTAGAATTATTATCTTTAAATGGATTGAAACCAGAAGCAGTTCCTATAAATGTGAAGGTAATTTTAATTGGAGATTATGAAAGTTATGATTACCTCTATAAAAATGATGATGATTTTAAAAGAATATTTCAAGTAAGAGCTGAAGCAAGTAATTTTACAAGAATTGATAGGTATACTAAAGAGGCTTTAAATGGTCTAATAAGTAATATTACTTCTAAAGATGATATGTTACCAATTTCTAATGAAGGAATAAATGAAGTAGGAAAATATTTATCAAGACTTAGTGAAAATAGAAAAAGAATATTATGGGATATAGATGAAGTAGAAAGAATAATAGTTTTATCTAATACTATTGCTAAAAAAATAGGAAAAGAAATAATTGATGATGAGGATATTAGAAAAGTCTTATACAATAAATCAGCTATTGAAAAAGAATATGAAAAAATGTATAAGGATAATAAAATATTAATAAATGTTACTGATAAAATTATTGGAAGTATAAATGGATTAGCAGTTATAGATACAGGTTATTTAAGTTTTGGAAAACCTATAAGAATTACTTGTATAGCTTATAAAGGAAGTGGAAGAATTATAGATACCCAAAGAGAGAGTAATCTTAGTGGAGTAATTCATGGAAAATCCATAAGTATTTTAAAGGGATTTTTAAGTAATTATTTAAATAGTTATGGAAATATACCAATAGATTTTCATATATCCTTTGAGCAAATGTATGGACCTTTAGAAGGGGATAGTGCTTCAGTAGCAGAAATAATAGCCTTAATTTCAGCTTTAAGTAAAATACCTATAAATCAAAATATAGCTGTAACAGGTTCCTTAAATCAATTTGGTGAAGTTCAGCCAATTGGTGGAGTGAATGAAAAAATAGAAGGCTTTTTTAATGTGACTAATATATTAGATACCTATAAAGGAAAAGGGGTAATAATTCCATATAACAATAAAGATGAATTAATTTTAAGTAAAGAAGTAGAAGAAGCAGTGAAGCAAGGAGATTTTAAAATATATACTATGAAAAATATATATGATGCTATGGAAGTTTTAATGTTAAATAATGATAGTTCCTTAGAAGATATAGCTGCTGCAATTGATACAGAAATAAAAAAATATAAATAAATACAGATAAATAAAGGTATAGAGATAACTTCGATTAAAGCCCAAGAGGGATTTAATCGAAGTTTATTTATTTAATAGCTAAAAATGCACTATTTATTAGTTAAAATAAAGTTCTACTTATAAGTATATTGACCAAATTATATAAATATGTTAAAATATGGTAAAAATAGGAATGTGAGGTGAATTGCTCTTTTAGAGCTATTATTTATGTATATAGATTTTGATAGAAAAAATGAATGTCTAATAGTGAAGCTTATAGGAGAACTTGATCATCATAGTGCAGAAGAGGCTCGAGTTAAAATAGATGATAGAATTGATAGAAATAATGAAGAGAAATTAATTTTTGATTTTTCAGCAGTTAGTTTTATGGATAGTTCTGGAATAGGTGTTATAATAGGAAGATATAAAAAAATAATGATGAGAAGTGGAAAAGTTGCTATTGCTGATGTTAATAGCAGAATAAAAAGAGTTTTTGAATTATCAGGTATGTTTAAAATAATAAAGGTGTATGGAACAGTAGAAGATGCTATTGAATCTATGTAGAATTTTGTTTTGGAGGAATGAGAGATGAATGATAATAAGATTATATTGGAGTTTTTGGCAAAATCTCAAAATGAAGCTTTTGCGAGGGTAGCTGTAGCAGCATTTGTTTCACAATTAGATCCAACTTTAGATGAATTAACAGATGTAAAAACAGCAGTTTCTGAAGCTGTAACTAATGCTATAATTCATGGATATAATAATGATGAAAGTAAATTAGTTAAAATAGAGGCATCTATAGTAGGGAGAGAGGTTAACATAATAATTGAAGATAATGGTGTTGGTATAGAGAATATTGAAGAAGCAAGAGAACCATTATATACATCAAAGCCAGAATTAGAGAGATCTGGAATGGGGTTTACTGTTATGGAGAGCTTTATGGATGAAATTGATGTTAGAAGTGAAAAACATAAAGGTACTAAAGTGATTATGAAAAAACAATTTAGCACTTTAGAATAGGTGATAGATTATGAATACATCTAATATAAAAAAATATGGCTATAGTGACAATAAACTCTTAGTTGAATTAGCTAAAAAAGGGGACAAAGAGGCTATGAATGCCTTGGTTGAAATAAACACTCCTTTAGTTTCATCATTATGCAAAAAGTTTTTAAATAGAGGATATGAATATGAAGATATATTTCAATTAGGATGTATGGGACTTGTAAAAGCAATAAATAATTTTGACTCTTCCTATGATGTTAAGTTTTCTACTTATGCAGTACCAATGATTTTAGGAGAAATCAAGAGATTTTTAAGAGATGATGGTATCATAAAAGTAAGTAGAAACTTAAAGGTTCTAGCTCAAAAGCTTCATTTTCAAAAGGAAGTTTTATTAAAAGAGCTTGGAAGAGAACCAACTATAGATGAATTGGCTAATTATGTTGGTGTTGATAAGGAAGAAATTTTATTAGCTTTAGAATCAGTAAACAATATGAGTTATTTACATGATACAATTCACCAAGATGAAGGTTCTCCAATATTACTTATAGATAAAATAAGTGAAGATTCTGATGAACAAGATGATATGATAGAGAAAATTGCATTAAAGGAAGCTATTAGAGATTTAGATTCTAAATCAAGAAAAATAATTGTTCTTAGGTATTTTAAAGATAAAACTCAAAGCGAAGTTGCTAAGTTACTTGGAATAAGTCAAGTTCAAGTATCACGTATAGAGAAAAAAATATTAGTGAATATCAAAGATAAATTAAAAGAATGATAACTGAAAAAAGTATTTTAGTCAAATATGAATAAAATATTAATTTTTCTAAGAACTAAAGGGGATTAAAGTATTAACTGGTATATATAACTAAATTAAAAAATAGAGAATGAGCATATATACTAATTAGGTAAAAGTTCAAAAATAATCTTACTGATGTTCACAAAATTTTAAAAAAATTTGTCTTTAATATGTTACTTTTATAATTTTTTTGATTTTATAATTATATATGCAACAGTTAAAATTTATCTATTGAAGATAAATATCAATACAACTTAAATTAAATAGACTAAAATTTAAAATTAGATTTTTAACTTTGGTGAAGAGTTTTATTTAACTAAATAACAAATTTAGGGATTTAAGTAAAGTTTGATTTTGAATTAAAGTCATTTTATTAATAATAAAAAATACTAACTTAAGGATGAAAGGCACAGAAATGAGCAGATTAGAAAGAAACAGAAGAACTAATAACAAGTACATTGCAAGAAGACTTTCAATTTTAGTTATTATACTTTTAATAATAGCTGGATTTGGATTTTGGATTACTAAAACAGAAAAAGATAATAAAGTAGTGCAACAAAGCAGTTCTAACACTCAAAAAGCTACTCAATCTACTAATACAGCTGCGAATGATAATAATACTGCTACTACTCAAAATGATAAAAAATATGACTTAGGTACTATAACACCACCATATGCAGGATATAATCCTAATGAAATAGTTAAGGGTGAAAATATCATAGAATCTGCACAATCTTATGCTGTTCCAGCAAATGAAGTAGCTCAAATGATAGCTGGAAATGCAAAAGATACAAATAAAGAAGTATTCTTAACTTTTGATGATGGTCCAAGTGTTAATAATACTCCTAAAATATTAAATATATTAAAAGAAAATGGAGTACATGGAACTTTCTTCACAATAGGTAACAATTTAAAAAATAACCCTAAGTTACAACAAGTATTAAGAGAAGAAATAGCTGATGGAAATGCTATAGGAAATCACACATATAATCATGAATTAAAACAATTATATCCAGGTAATAAAGTAAATCCTACTGAATTTATAAATCAAGTAGATGAGACAAATGCTTTATTTGATGCTATATTAGGACCTAACTTTAACACTAGAGTTTTAAGATTACCAGGTGGATATATGTCTAGAACTTATTACAAAGATCCAAATCTAGAAAGCTTTAATAAAGCTTTAGATAAGGCGCATATAACAGCTATAGATTGGGATGCAGAAACTGGAGACGCAGAAACAACTAGCCAAATGGCAGTATCAAAAATGGTAGCTAATGTAACAAGAGCAGCATCAAAAGAAAATCATGTTATTATATTAATGCATGATGCTCCTGCAAAAAGTGATACAGTTAAAGCTTTACCAGATATAATAAAATATTTCAAAGAGCATGGTTATGCATTTAAAGTAATAGAAAATGCACCAGCTAGTTCTTTTGAAAATTTACCAGTAAAAACAACAACTGATTCAAATCAAGGACAATAAAAAGAAAAGAGGATGTATCGAATTACAGATACATCCTCTTTTCTTTTAGCTAGCTATATAGGCTCAAGGGATTTCAACTTACTTTGTTTTCTCGGTGAACTAAAGATTTAGATAATCGTTTAATACACTTATTGTTCAAAAATAAAGAGCTTCTAGCACTAGTTCAATGGTTATAGTGTTGTATGCCTATATAGCTATTTAGATAGATGAAGAAATATATATATATATAAAGTTAATTTTTATATATATTTCCATAAAATATGATGACATATGTAGAAAAAAGTAATATAATTTCTTTGATTATTTAAAATTTTAAAATAGTACATTTATTGAAAATGTGGGGGCATGATGGATAAAAATGAATAGGTGGTACAATTTAAGTTGGAGTAGAATTGTTGAAATTCTTAATAGTGATTCAAAACGGGGTTTATCTTTTAAGCAATTAGAAATTAGTATGAGAAGTTCTGGAAAGAATAATTTGAATTTAAAGGGAAAATCAGAAAAATCTAATTTTAGGCTTATTTTAGAGGAAACCTCTTTTTTACTTGTTTTTATAATAGTTATTTTATTTTTTTTAAAGTCATATATTGAAGGAACTTTATTGCTTGTATTATTAATATTTAGAATATACATATTTTTTAAAAATAAGAAGAAAAAATTAGCTGAAGTAGATGTTATTAATAATTTAAATTATACAGATGTTTGGGTGATGAGAGGTGGAATAAGAGATTTTGTTAAAGCAGAAGACCTTGTTATAGGTGATATTGTTTTATTAAAAAATGGAAATCTTGTTCCAGCTGACATAAGAATCATTGAGGCAGAAAACTTAAAAATAAATGAAAGAAATATTCTAGGAGAAGAATTTATAAGTTTGAAAAATTCAGCGAGACTTGATGGAGAAATAAATTCTTTAAAGGAAGTTTATAATATGGCATTTAGGGGAACTAGAATAGTTTCTGGTGAAGGTAAAGGTATAGTAGTTTCTATTGGGAATAAAACTAAGTTAGGCAATATTGTTAAGTACTTTGATTTATATAATAAGAAATCTAAAGTAGTTGAAAGTAAAATAGATGAATTTAAGAAAAAGCTTAATATTTATGGTATAGCTTTAAGTTTAATTGTTTTTTTTATATATTATGTAGTGAAAATTGAGACTATTAAAATCTTAGGAATATATTCTTTATTCATAGTTGGAACTTTTAATTTTTTAGATATGTTTAAGTTTTTAACTATAAAGAAGAACATAGAAGGTTTTAAAAGAAAAGGTATAAGTAGTTTAAAAGAAGAATATTTAAAAACTTTTGATAATATAAATGTTTTATTTGTCGATAAATTAGCTGCAATTACAGAAGAAAAAATGAATGTTAAGACCATTTATACAAATAATGAAATTAATGAAAAAGGAAAAATTAACACTAATGAAATTAATAATGAAAGGCTTATGTCTATAGCAGTTCTTTGTAATAATTCTAAGTATAATAAAGCTATGGATAGTTATAGTGGAGATTTAAAGGAAGGAGCAACTCTTAAGTTTGCTTCAGAAAATGGTGTATTTAAGTCAGCTTTAGAAGCAAAGAATAAAAGATTATTTGAAGTTGTTAATGATGGATATAAAGAAATAAAAACAACAGTAAATAGGGTGAATAATAAATATAGAGCAAATATTAGAGGGTCATTAGACGAAATTTTAGCAAGATCTTCTTATATAATGATAGATGGAATAGAAAAGACTTTAGATAATGAAACAATTGAAAATATAAAAAAAATAGACTTCAATTTTGAAAATACAGGTTACGTTACAGAGGCTTTTGCTTATAGGAGTTTTAACTATGAGCCTACAGAAGATGAAAATATAGAGAGTAATTTAGTTTTTGTTGGGCTTATAGGTTATGAAAATCCTAAAAAAGAAAATGTTGAAGAAATAATAGATGAAATTAAAAAAAGAAATATAGTACCTATCTTATTTACCGATGATAATAAAATTACTGCTTATAGAATAGGAAAAGAAGTGGGATTAGTTAGTAATATGTCAGAGGTTATTTCAGGGGTTGAATTATTATCCTTAGGGAAAGATGAAATTATAGAAGTTTTATCAAGAGTTAAGGTATTTTGTAGAATTAATCCTGATATAAGAAATAAAATTATAGAAATTTTTGTGGAAAATAAATATAAGATATGCTCTACAGGTGAAAATTTATCTCATATACCTTCAGTTTTATTATCAGATGTTAGTGTAGCTAAAGGAAATAATGTTGCTGCACTTATTAAAACCTTAAGTACTGTGAGCATAGGAGATAATATATTAAAGAATATTATATATTTATATGATGAGTGTAAAAAGTATAAGTATAACTTAGAAAAAACCTTAAATTTAATGAAAAACATCTTAATTGTAGAGATTGTAGTAGTTTTGTTTTTAGAGTTAATATTAAAAACTTCTTTAAGATATTGGGTTCTTTTATTTAATTTTTTATTTATTCCAATTTTATTTTCTTTATCAATAATAAGCTATAAGAATATAGAAAGAAAAGTTTTGGATTTAGGTGAATTTATTTCTAATAAATGGAGAGTATTAAAATTGAGGTGATTTAATGAATGGACCAAAGATTTTGATAAATAAGCCTATATTACACATACTAATGGTGACTATAGTTGGCATAGTTATATATCCATTTTGGAATCAAAATCAATTGAGTGCAGTAATAATTACTGCGCTTTTTGTTATATATATATATTTTTTTTATGAATTAAAATATTTTAAAATTTTATTATGCTTTTTTATTTTAGGTTATATTTCTATATTTGCTTATTTTAATTTAGTTGGAAATAAATATGGTTTTTATGAAACTAGAATTGAAGAAGTGTATTCTAAATATTCTTTAGGAATTTTAAACGGAAGAAAGGTTTATATAAATTCTAAAGAAAATAATTTCGAAAAAAATGAAGTAGTAAGTTTTAAAGGAAAGTTTAAAAGAGCTGTAGATGTAAATAAAGCAGTGGTAGGAGATTTATTTGTTTATGAAATAATAGATGTAAAGCAGGATTGGATTTATAAATTACGTTCCATACCAAAAGCTTATAATGAATATTTAAATAAATATATGAAGAAAGAATATAGTGCAGTAATAACAGCTTTAACTTTTGGGAATAAGGAATTTTTAGAAAAAGAAGAGAAAGAGAAGTTTAAAACATTAGGTGTAATACATTTGATTTGTATATCTGGATTCCATATAGCTATAATACATCAAATTATAAAGAAAATTTTAAATAATAATATAGCTCTATTAGTAGCTTTTTCTTATGTTATATTAACTGGGATGACAGCATCTTCTATTAGAGCATTTCTTATGATAAGTTGCTTATCACTTTCTACTACAGTATTTAAAAAGTATGATAGTATAAGTGCTTTAGGATTTTCAGCATTAATATTACTTATAATTAAACCTATAAACATAGTAGATGTTGGTTTTCATTTAAGTTATTTAGCTACTACTGGAATTTTATTATTCTATAAATTTTTTAGTAGGGGATTTTATAGATTACCTAAGATTATAAGGGAAAGTATTTCTTTAAGTATTTCAGCTCAATTTTTTGTATTTCCATATATGATAGTTGTTTTTGGAAATTTTTCTTTGAATTTTTTATTAGGTTCTTTAGTTCTAACACCAATTATATCAATAATGCTCCCCTTAGGGATATTTATGTTTTTTACCTTTATGATTTCACTAAATATAAGTTTTTTATTAGTTTTAATAAATATTATTTTAGGTATTTATAGTGCTTTGATAGAATTTTTAAATTATCTTGCCATACCTGTAATATATTTAAATTCAGTTGCTTTTATAGGATATTCATTAATGATTATTTGTTTTTATATGCATTATATAAATGTTAGTAATTTTAGATTTAAGGAACTTGGATATTTTATTTTTTTAGGAGTAATTATAGGGAATTTTAATTTTGGAACTACAATATCACTTTTTAAGAATAATTGGGATAAAGGGATTGTGATAAAAAAGGGTTTTTATAAAGAGGCTTTTACAGATAGTGATAATGAATATTTTATTGAAGAAATAAAGAAAAATTATTCTATTGGAGATGTAAAGGAAATAGACAAAAGGAAAATTATAAAAATAGATGACGAAATGCATTTAGTTTTAAATAAAAAAATAGAGGATTCCTTTATAATGTTAAAAAAAAATAAATATGATATAATTGACTTGCTAAAAAAAGAAAAAAGACTTTATCATAAGGGTAAGTTTATATATATAGATGAAAGAGGTACTAAGCAGTGATTGATTTGTTAAAGTTAGAGGACGATATTAAAAGTGGTAATATAAAAAATTCCTATGTATTATGTGGAACAGATGAATTTTTAATGAAGGAATCTGTTGATAAAATTATTTCAGCATCTATAGATAAAAGTTTTTTAGATTTAAATCTAGCAAAATTTGATGGAAATAATTTAAATTTTGATGAGTTTATGAATGCTTGTGAAACATTACCTTTTATGGCTGATAGAAGAGCTGTTGTAATGGCAAGAATAAATTTTTTAAGAGATAAATGTGATAATGAAAATAAAGCTTTCTATGAAAAAGCAAAGGATTATTTTATAAATCCACCTTCAAGTACTTTAGTAATAGGGTATTTACTTTTAAATGATAAAAGAGAAAGAGCTAATAAATTTAAAAAAATAATAGATTTAGATAAAAAGGGTTGTATTATTGTCTTAGTTGATAAATTAAAAGGTGTTAGGTTAACTAATAAAATAGAGAATATATTTAAGGAACAAGGGAAAGATATTGGTAAAATAGAGCTTAAGTATTTTTCTGAGATGGTTGAAAATAATTTTGACATAATTGAAAGAGAAGTAGATAAATTAATAAATTTTACAGAAGGTAGAGAAATAACTAAAGAAGATATAAATTTAATGTTACCTAAGACAAGTGAAGATGATATGTTTGATTTAATAGAATTTATATCACAAAAGAAAGCTAATAAAGCTATAGATTTAATTAATGAGCTTATTAGTAAAGGAGAAGATGTATTTTCTATTTTAAGATTAATACAAGAACAACTTAAAAAATTATATATAACTAAGGTGTGTTTAGAAAAAGGAAAAAGATTAGATGATATAAGTAGAGAGCTTAAATTACCTAGTTTTGTAGTAGAAAAATTAATAAATCAAAGTAGAAAATTTAAAGATGGAGCTATAAAAAAAGCTTTAAACATATCTTTAGAAACGGAAAAAAGATTAAAGAGCCAATCTTATTTAGATAAGAAAACAGAAATAGAACTTATGGTAATTAACATTTTAATATAAAGACATAAAAAAAGAGCTATATAAATATATAGCTTTTTTTAGACAAAAGAAAAGGTGTTAGACTATCTAACACCGTCACAATTAAGCCATAGCATTTAATTTGCTAGCTAATTTTGATTTCTTTCTAGCAGCCATGTTTTTATGTACTACACCTTTGCTTGTAGCCATATCTAAAGCTCTAACTGCTTGAACATGAAGAGCTTTTGCTTCTTCAACATTTTTAGCTTCTACAGCAGCTTCAAATTTCTTTATAGCTGTCTTAAGAGCTGACTTAATCATTTTATTTCTTAAAGTCTTAGTTTCTGTAACTTTTATTCTCTTTTTTGCTGATTTTATATTTGCCATTCTGGTTCACCCCCTTCAACTTTTATCGCGTATCTGCAGTTTTGGGGAATCTGCGTACGAGTTCATTATTTAACAAAGGTAATTATAGCATTTAAACATTATAAGTTCAAGTATTTTTTAAGGAAAAGTAGACATAAAAAATATGGATAAAGGATAAAATAAGTTAACTACAAAAGAAGAGAGGTGTAGAAATGTATAGCGTAAGAACAGATTTAGCTATTGAAAGACGTGATATTTATGAAAGTGAAAATAATAAAACTATAACAGGTGTAAGAGTAGAAGAAGAAAATTCGGAAGACATTAAAATAACTACTGTTCATATAGAAAATGAAGAAGGGGAAAGAAATATGGGGAAACCTATAGGAAAGTATGTAACTATAGAAATGCCAGAGCTTACTCAATATGATGGAGCTATAATGGATCAAGTTGCTCATGTCCTTGCTGGAAGTTTAGAAAAAATAATAAATTTAAAAGAGGATGGGCTTACTTTAGTAATTGGACTTGGGAACATAGCTGTTACTCCAGATGCATTAGGACCAAAAGTAGTTAAAAAGTTAATGATAACAAGACATTTAAAAAAACTTATACCAGATGAAATTGATGAAGATATAAGACCTGTATGTGCTTTAGCACCAGGTGTATTAGGAACAACAGGAATTGAAACTGGAGAAATAATAAAATCACTTGTAGATAAAATAAATCCAGATTTAGTTATTTGTATTGATGCACTTTCATCAAGAAGCTTAAAAAGGGTAGCTAAAACAATCCAAATAAGTAATACAGGTATAGCACCAGGAGCTGGTGTTGGAAATAATAGAATGGAAATAAATGAAGGAGCTATAGGAGTTCCTGTAGTGGCTATAGGAGTTCCAACAGTTGTAAATGCAGCAACAGTAGCTAATGATGCAATGGATTTAGTATTGGATGAAATGATAGAAGAAGCTACAGAAGGTAAAGAATTTTACTCAATGTTAAAGGAGATGGATAGAAATAAAAAAGGTGAGCTTATAAAAAGTCTTTTAAGACCATATATGGGAGAATTAATGGTAACTCCAAAGGATGTAGATGAAATTATAGATTTTATTTCTAAAATAGTAGCAAATGGAATAAACTTAGCATTACAACCAACTATGATGATAGATGAAATAAATAGCTTTTTAAATTAGTAAACATAATAAAATCCCTTAACTCATATAAATTTTTATAGAGAGGAGGGATATTTTTTGTCTTTAGCAACGAGAACCATGAGGAAAAATTCAGAGTTACCCATGGGGTTAATATTTACTTTAATATTTACAATATTTTTTATGGTTAGATTTATAAATATAGCTTTATCAAGAAATATAATGGGAAACCATGCTTACGTTCAGATAATTAATGAAGGAGTACCGATGCTTAAGGCTGAATATTATGATAAAGATGCCTATGTGGAAAGTGAAGTTACAGTTAAAAATTTAGTTTTAGAAACCTTTTGGATTGATAAAATAAATTTAGAGACTATATTAGCATTCCAAATACCGGGATTTAATGAATTTGCCTCTAAAAATGAATTTAGTGGTAGTAAAGAAAATATAGATTCATTTATTGTTAATGAGAGTAGTATAGAAAAGCAACCTGAAAATGAAAAGAAAGAAAATCAAGATACTAAAGTTAATGAAGTTAGAAATCCTAATATAGTAAAAGTATTGGATCAATCAAAGCCTGAAGTTTTAATCTATAGTAGTCATACAGCAGAGGCTTTTGCTGAATCAACAAATGGAGTTAATAATGATCCAAATAAAAGTGTGTTAGGAGTAGGAGCTTTAATAGAAAAGGAACTAGAAGAGTATTATGGTATATCTGTAATACATGATAAAACTATGTATGCAGCAGATTATAATAGTGCTTATAAAAGATCTAGAGAAGGAGTTAAAAAATATTTAGATAAGTATGGAGATTTTAAATTCATTTTAGATCTTCATAGGGATGGGGGACCTAAAAGAAAAAATGTAACTGTGAATATTAATGGAGAAGAGGTTGCAAGATTAATGTTTGTTACAGGAAGAAATAATCCTAATCATGAATATTCTATGAAGAAAATAAATCAAATGATTAGTGATTTGAATACTTTATTTCCAGGACTAAGTAGAGGAAGTACTATATATAATAATGCTAGTAATAAATCTTATAGTCAAGATTTATCAAAAAATGCATATTTAATGGAAGTAGGTTCAGAACAAAGTAATACGGAAGATGCAATGAATACAGCAAAATATATAGCTAGAATAATTGCTGAAGAAATTTATAGACAAGATAACAATAAATAGATATGCCGTATAAACTTTAGAAAGCATAACATAATATTTTAAGCTATTGCATATAAATCTCTATATAAAGGAGGTGTGCTTTTGATTGAAACCATAAGGATAAACAAGAAAGTAGAGCTACCTATAGGGATGATTATATGTCTGGTAATATCTATGTTATTTATGACAAGGTTTGTACAGGTAGCTTTAACAAGAAATATAACAGGTAATCATGCTTATGTTCAAATGATTAATGGTGGGATTCCTATTTTAAAAGGGTCTTATTATGACAAGGATGCTTATGAAGAAAGTACAGTAACCATAGGAAGTTTGCTTATGGAAACTTTATATATTGATAAAATAAATATAGATGCATTATTATCTCATGGAGTAGCAGGGTTTAAAGGATTTGCATCTAATAATGAATTAGTAGAAAATAATACTCTTAGTTCCTTTACAATAAAAGAACAAAGTATAGAAGTTAAAGATAATGAAGAGAAAAAAGCAAATCCAAATGGAGTGAGAAACTCTAAAATAGTTAAAACTTTAGACCAATCAAAACCTGAAGTGTTATTATATAATACACATACAACAGAGGCTTTTACAGGTGATGTTGAAGGTAAAAATGCTTATAGTGATGATATGAGTGAAAATATTGTTGCAGTTACTTCCTTAATAGAAAAGGAGCTTGAAGAGTATTATGGTATATCTGTAATACATGATAAAACTGTATATTGTTCAGATTGGAATAATTCATATAAAGCATCTAGAAAAGGAGTTCAAAGTTATTTAAATAAGTATGATGATTTTAAATTAGTAGTAGATGTCCATAGAGATGGAGGAATACCAACTAAAGAAAGAACTACTGCCAATATAAATGGAGAAAGCTTAGTTAAGTTACTTTTCCCTACTGGAAAAAATAATGTTAATTATAGTGAAACAAAAGCCTTAATAAATAGAATGAATAATGATATTAAGGAGTTTTTCCCAGAACTTTATAGAGGAGTTTTAGAAAGAAACAGAGCTTCTAGTAATTCTTACAATCAAGATTTATCAAAAAATTCAGTTTTAATAGAAGTTGGTGGAGATAAAAATACATTTGAAGAGGCTAGTAATACAGCTAAATATATAGCAAGATTAATAGCAGAAGAAGTTTATAGAAAAAATAGTTAATATAGAAGATTTACAAATAGTAATAGGAAGATAAAGAGTATTTTAGGTATATCTCCATAGGATAGGAGTTATGAATAAAAGTGTTAAAGCTAAAGTATTTGCTTTAATTTATACCTTAGAATATTTTGAATAAAAAATAAAATTTAGGACATCCTTTAAGGTAGATATTTATCTTAAGGGGTGTTTTTTGTTGGGAAAAAAAATAGTATTTTTATGTACGCTAATTTCAGTAATTATATTTTTATTTTGGGGTACATTAACGATAAATTTAATAGTTACTGAAGCGTTTAATAGCATGGAGAATGAAAGATATGTAGTAAATTATGATGACATAAAGGAAAAGGTTGGAGTAGATTTAAAGAGCTTTAGTAATGATAATGCTTTTTTAAAATCTTATAATTCTAAGGAAGGCTTAATAATAGGTTTAGGAAAGTATTTTATCAATTTAGATGCAAATATAGTAACTAAGGTTTTTTCAAGAGGGTTTTATTTCATAACAGATACAGTAAACACCATAAATAATTATATATACGATATTTTTTATTAATATTTTAGATTGTTTACACTTTGACTAAAACTTATGGTATAATCTATTTTGACTTATTTTACAATGGGGGTGAATACTGTCAACTAGGCTAGAAAGGACAGGAGATAATATGGATAAAAAGAAATTTATTAGAAACTTTTCTATAGTGGCACATATTGACCATGGTAAATCAACATTAGCGGATAGACTTCTTGAGAAAACAGGAACCTTAACTAAGAGGGAAATGGAGGAACAAGTTCTAGATACAATGGAACTTGAAAAAGAGAGAGGGATTACTATAAAGTCTCAAGCAGCAAGACTTATATATAAAAGAGAAAATGGAGACGAATATATATTAAATTTAATAGATACTCCAGGACATGTAGACTTCACTTATGAAGTTTCAAGAAGCTTAGCAGCTTGTGAAGGTGCAGTACTTGTAGTTGACTCAAGTCAAGGAATACAAGCTCAAACATTAGCTAACTGCTATTTAGCTTTAGATAATGATTTAGAGATAGTACCAGTAATAAATAAAATAGATTTGCCAAGTGCAAGACCTGATGAAATAAAGCAGGAAATAGAAGACGTAATAGGAATAGAGGCAGAAAATTGTCCGTTAATTTCAGCTAAAACAGGATTAAATATAGAAGATGTTTTAGAAGAAATAGTTGAAAAGGTTCCAGCACCAGAAGGTGACAATGATGCACCTTTAAAAGCTTTAATATTTGATTCTTATTATGATAGCTACAAAGGTGTAGTTTGTTATGTAAGAATAAGAGACGGTAAAGTTAAAAAAGGAACTAAAATAAAGTTAATGGCAACAGGAAAAGAATATGAAGTAACAGAAGTAGGTGTATTTACTCCAGCGCCATTCCAAGTAAATGAACTTCAAGCAGGTGAGGTTGGTTACATAACAGGTTCTATAAAAAATGTTAGAGATGCTAGAGTAGGAGATACTATAACTTATGCAGATAATCCAACAGCAGAACCTTTAAAAGGATATAAACCAGCTATGCCAATGGTATTCTCAGGTATATACCCTGTTGATGGAGCAAAATACGAAGAACTTAAAGAAGCTTTAGAAAAACTTCAAATAAATGATGCGGCATTGACCTTTGAACCAGAAACATCTATAGCTCTTGGATTTGGATTTAGATGTGGATTCTTAGGACTTCTTCATATGGAAATTATGCAAGAGAGAATAGAAAGAGAATTCAATCTTGATATAATTACAACAGCGCCATCAGTTATATATAAAGTAACAAAAACAGATGGAGAAACTTTTGATTTAACAAACCCAACAAATCTTCCTGAGCCAACAGAAATAGCTTATATGGAAGAACCAATGGTTAAAGCTTCAATAATAACACCATCAGATTATACTGGGGCTGTTATGGAACTTTGTCAAGATAGAAGAGGAAAATATCTTGATATGAGATATATAGAAGAAACAAGAGTTGTTATAGATTATGATATGCCTTTAAATGAAATAGTTTATGATTTCTTTGATACTTTAAAATCAAAAACTAGAGGATATGCATCTTTAGATTATGACTTAAAAGGATATGAAAAATCAGAACTTGTTAAGCTTGATATACTTCTTAATGGAGATGTTGTAGATGCTTTATCTATGATAGTTCCTAAAGATAGAGCTTACAATAAAGGTAGAGGAATAGCTGAAAAGTTAAAAGAGATAATTCCAAGACAAATGTTTGAAATACCAATACAAGCAGCAGTAGGATCAAAAATAATAGCTAGAGAAACTGTTAAAGCTATGAGAAAAGACGTTCTTGCTAAGTGTTATGGTGGAGATATTTCAAGAAAGAAGAAACTTCTTGAGAAACAAAAAGAAGGTAAAAAGAGAATGAGACAATTAGGAACTGTTGAAGTGCCACAAGAAGCATTTATGGCAGTACTAAAAATAGATTAGAAAAAAGGGGCTGTATCAACAAATCAGCCCCTTAATTTATATTAAAAAATATTAGAGATTCTTTATGTAGGTGAGTGGGCACAAATGATGAACCTATATAGCTAGATAAGCAGAGAGGATGTATCTGTAATTTGATACATCCTCTTTTTCTATTATTAATTCTTTTCTTTTCCTTGTATTTCTGGTACTTGATTTTCTCCATATTTATGATGTGGCTTATGGTTGCTTTCTTTTCCATGTTGTGCTTTAGGGTTTGGTAGTCTCATTCCCGCTTTTGCCATTAATATCACCTCAAATATTTATTGATTTTTAAGTAATAATAAAATACTTTATGTTTTATCTCTCTCTATTAGTATTTCAATGAATGTAGGATTTATAATAAGTACATAATGGAAGAAGAGTATAATAACTATGAATTCTTAATGTATTGCAAGATTTTTTTCTGTGATATTATATAAATAATAATATGGAGTTTTTAGATAAAACCTTATCTTTATTTGAATTAAGTCTGCGTTTAAGTGAGTAGTTGTCTCATAATTAAAGGCTATAGTATTCAGAGGAATAAAGATTATAAATAACAACTAGTATATAAAAATTTGGAGGATTTTATGAAAGAAATATCATTATATGTACATATACCATTTTGTGATCAAAAATGTTTTTACTGTGATTTTCCTTCCTTTGCAGGGAAAGAACAATTAAAAGAGAATTATGTTAAAGCTTTAATTAAAGAAATAAATAATAAGATTACCAAGGAATATTTAATTAATACAATTTTTATTGGTGGTGGCACACCTAGTTCTTTAGGATGTAATGAATTAGAAATTCTCTTAAAAGAAATAAATAAACTAAATTTAAGTAACAATATTGAATATACTATGGAGTGCAATCCAGGAAATTTAACAAAAGAAAAATTAAAAATAATGAAGGAATATGGTGTTAATAGAATAAGTATGGGACTTCAAGCTGTACAAAACACTTTACTTAAATCTATTGGACGTATCCATAATTATGATGAATTTGAAAGGAATTTTAAAGAAGCAAGAGATTTTGGTTTTAACAATATAAATGTAGATTTGATCTTTGGGTTACCAAATCAAAGTTTAGAAAATTGGAAAGAAAGTTTAGAAAGGATAATAGCTTTAAATCCAGAACATATTTCAGCTTATAGCTTAATTATTGAAGAAGGAACAGCTTTTTATAAGCTTTATGAGGAAGATAAATTGAAGATTCCTACAGAAGATATAGAAAGAGAAATGTATAACTTAGCTAAAAGTAAATTATTAGAAGCAGGATATTATCAATATGAAATATCTAATTACTCAAAGATAGGTTTAGAATGTAGACATAATTTAGCTTATTGGAACATGGATAGTTGGATAGGTGTTGGAAGTGCTGCTAGTTCTTACATTAATAATAAAAGATTAACTAATACATCAGTAGTAGAAAAGTACATAGAAGGGATAAATAATGATAATCCTATAATGGAAGAAGAAATTATTAATTCCTTAGAAGATAATATAGAAGAGTTTATGTTTATGGGACTTAGAAAGATAAAGGGTATTAGTATAAGTGAATTTAAAAGAAGATTTGGAAAATCTATTGAAGATGTATATGGTCCCTTATTAGATAAATATGAAAATGCAAAACTTATAATTAGGGATGGCGATAATCTGTATCTTAGTTCTCAGGGCATAGAATGGTCTAATCAGATAATGGCAGAATTTTTATTATAAAATAGTTTTAGTATCTTTAATTAAAGAAAATTCTTATGCTAGAAATCTAGTTAATAGCTATTTATGGTTAAAAATAAAAGATTTAATTAAAGGAGATTATATATCTAAAATGGAGAATAAGGGAGATAATTCTTTATAATCTTTATAAATGAAGTATTTTCCTTTAAAAAATAATATTGACGAATTTAGGATAAAAGCATATTATAAAACTATAGTAATTAGCACTCGATATTAATGAGTGCTAATAAAAGAGGTGATAGTAATGATAGATGATAGAAAATTAAAAATTCTGCATGCTATTATAAGAGATTATATTTCTACAGGTGAACCTGTTGGTTCTAGAACTATCGCTAAAAAATACAATCTTGGTATAAGTCCAGCTACTATAAGAAATGAAATGGCTGACTTAGAAGAAATGGGGCTCTTAGAGCAACCTCATACGTCAGCTGGGAGAGTTCCTTCTAATAAGGGATATAGATTATATGTAGATAGAATAATGGAATGTGAAAGACTTTCACAGGAAGAGGAAAATATAATAAAGCATCAAATGCTAAAAAATGAATATGAAATAAATACTTTAATTCATCAAGTTAGTAGCTTATTATCTGATTTAACTCAATTAACTTGTGTTGTTAATACAAAATCTGTGAAGAGAAATTGTGTTATTTCTATTCAATTAATCAAAGTAGATAATAATGGAATACTTTGTATAATGGTAATGGACAGTGGGATTATAAAAAATAAATTAGTCAAAGTAAGTTATGTACCTAGTGAAGAAGTACTTTCTAATATAGGGAAAATAATAACTAATGACTTAAAAGAACTATTCATTGAACAAATAACTCTAGAAGTTATTGAAGGTCTAAAAGAAAAATTAGGTGGTTACGATGATATAGTTGAAGCTGTACTTCCTGCTTTATATGAAGGCCTTAACAGTAAAACTGTTGACGAACTGTTTATGGAAGGAACCACAAATATATTTAATTATCCTGAGTATAATGACATTGAAAATGCTAAAAAAATGTTATCATTACTCCATAACAAAACAGATATACCGAAGCTAATAGGAAATAATGATGGCATAACTGTTAGAATTGGAGATGAGAATTTCATTCCAGAAGCTAATGATTGTGCAATAATATCTGCTAATTACACATTAGGAGGTCAAGAATTAGGAACTATAGCTCTTATAGGACCAAAGAGAATAAATTATTCTAAAGTCTTAAGTATTATGAGCGTTGTTATGAGAGAATTAAATGAAACTTTAAATGATGAATAGTCATTATTAAAGATGATTGTTATATCTAATAAACTAAAATTATAAGTTGGTTTATATTTAAGTGATAGAAATGAGGTGGCCAAAAAATAATGGAAGATAATAAGAATGGAATAGAAGAAGAAATTTTAGATAAAGAAGAAATCTTAGAAGAAGAGCCAAATGTAGATGAAAATAGCGAGGAAGTAAGTTCCGAAGAAGAAGCTGAAGAAATAGATGAATTAAAGGAATTAAGGGAAAAACATATGCTATTTGAAGGAAAAAATAAAAAACTACAAAATGAGCTTGATACCTTAAAAGATAGACTGCTTAGAATAAATGCAGAATATGAAAACTATAGAAAAAGAACAGATAAAGAAAAAGAAAGAATTTACAGTGATGCATGTACAGATGTACTTTCAAAAATGCTTCCTGTATTAGATAACTTAGAAAGAGCAGTATCAGTTGATGGTAGTGTTGAAGACCTTAAAAAAGGTGTTGAAATGACTATAAGACAATTTATTGATGCTCTAAGTAAATTAGATGTTGAAGAAATAGATGTGTCTGAAGGGTTTGATCCTAATGTGCATGAAGCTGTAATGCATGTACAAGATGAAAACTTTGGAGAAAACCAAGTTGCTGAAGTCTTCCAAAAAGGATATAAAAGAGGAGATAAGGTAATAAGACATGCGATGGTTAAGGTTGTAAACTAGTAAATATTTGCAATTAAACCTTAAGGATGAAAAATAAATTTTAAATAAAAAGATTATTTAGGAGGAATTTTATTATGAGTAAAATAATTGGTATAGATTTAGGAACAACAAATTCATGTGTATCTGTTATGGAAGGTGGAGAACCAGTTGTTATAACAAATGCAGAAGGTGCTAGAACTACTCCTTCAGTAGTTTCATTCCAAGCTAATGGAGAAAGATTAGTTGGACAAATAGCTAAAAGACAAGCGATAACAAATCCAGATAAAACAATCATTTCAATCAAAAGACATATGGGAACAGATCATAAAACTAACATAGATGGAAAAGACTATACTCCACAAGAAATATCAGCAATGATACTTCAAAAATTAAAAGCTGATGCTGAAAGTTATTTAGGAGAAAAAGTAACAGAAGCTGTTATTACAGTTCCAGCTTACTTTAATGATGCTGAAAGACAAGCAACTAAAGATGCTGGTAAAATAGCTGGTTTAGATGTTAAGAGAATAATAAACGAACCAACAGCAGCTGCTTTATCATATGGTTTAGATAAAATGGACGATGCTCATAAAATATTAGTATATGACCTAGGTGGTGGTACTTTCGACGTATCTATCCTTGATTTAGGTGATGGAGTATTTGAAGTTGTATCAACAAATGGTGATGCAAGACTTGGTGGAGACGACTTTGACCAAAGAATAATAGACTTCATAGCTGACGATTTCAAAGCACAAAATGGAATAGATTTAAGACAAGATAAAATGGCTCTTCAAAGATTAAAAGAAGCAGCTGAAAAAGCTAAAATAGAATTATCATCAGCTTCACAAACAATAATAAACTTACCATTTATTACTGCTGATGCTACAGGTCCAAAACACGTTGATATGACTTTAACAAGAGCTAAATTCAACGAAATGACTAGAGACTTAGTTGAAAAAACTATGGATATAATGAAAGGTGCATTAAGCGCAGGAAATGTAAGCTTAAGTGATATAGATAAAGTTATCTTAGTTGGTGGATCAACTAGAATACCAGCTGTTCAAGAAGCAGTTAAAAACTTTACAGGAAAAGAACCTTCAAAAGGAGTTAACCCAGATGAATGTGTTGCTATGGGTGCTGCTATCCAAGGTGGAGTTTTAACAGGAGATGTTAAAGACGTATTATTATTAGATGTTACACCACTTAGCTTAGGAATTGAAACTTTAGGTGGAGTTGCAACTAAATTAATAGAAAGAAATACAACTATCCCAACAAGAAAGAGTCAAGTATTCTCAACTGCTGCTGATGGTCAAACTTCAGTTGAAATTCATGTAGTTCAAGGTGAAAGAGAAATGGCTGCAGATAATAAATCACTTGGAAGATTTACATTATCAGGAATAGCTCCAGCTCCAAGAGGAATTCCTCAAATCGAAGTATCATTTGATATAGATGCTAATGGTATAGTTAAAGTTTCAGCAGTAGATAAAGCTACAAATAAAGAAGCTAATATTACAATAACAGCTTCAACAAATCTTTCAGATGCAGAAGTAGAAGCAGCTGTTAAAGAAGCTGAAAAATTCGCTGAAGAAGATAAGAAAAGAAAAGAATCTATAGAAGTTAAAAACAATGCTGAGCAAGTATTCTATCAAACTGAAAAAACTATAGCAGATTTAGGTGATAAATTATCAGCAGAAGATAAGAGTAAATTGGAAGCTAAAATGGAAGCTCTTAAAGCTGTAAAAGATGGAGAAGATATAGAAGCTATTAAGAAAGCTATGGATGAATTACAACAAGAATTCTATGCTATATCATCAAAATTATATCAACAAAACCCAGAAGCTGCTCAAGGTGCAGGATTTGATCCAAACAACATGGGTGGAGCAGAAGCAAACCAAGCTCCTCATGATGACAATGTTGTAGATGCAGACTTTAAAGTAGATGAAGATAAATAATTAACTACAAAAAAGCCTTAAGCTCTGATATAATATAAAAAAGAATTTAATTAAAAGGGAAGGCAAGGGTCTTCCCTTTTTCTAAGTAGAACAATAAGTAAAGAATATGTAGGTGGTGAGAATAATGTCTAAGAGAGATTATTATGAGGTCCTTGGGCTGCAAAAAGGTGCATCAGAGGATGAAATAAAAAAAGCTTTTAGAAAATTAGCGATAAAGTATCATCCAGATAAAAATAAAGGTGATAAAGAAGCAGAAGAAAAATTCAAGGAAATAAATGAAGCATATCAAGTGTTATCTGATGCAGAACAAAAAGCTAGATATGATCAATTTGGTCATGCTGGAATGGAAGGCGGCTTCGGTGGTGGAGCTGGTGGATTTGGAGGCTTCGATTTCTCAGAAATGGGAGGCTTTGGAGATATATTTGAAACATTCTTCGGTGGCGGAGGCGGTGGCTTCGGCGGCGGAAGTAGTAGAAGAAAAAATGCACCAAGAAGAGGTAGCGATTTAGAATATCAATTAACAATAGAATTTGAAGAAGCTATGAAGGGTGTAGAAAAACAATTTAATATAACTAGAACAGAAAGTTGTGAAACTTGTAGCGGAACAGGAGCTAAACCAGGAACATCTAAGAAAACATGTTCAAAATGTAATGGATCAGGTCAAATTAGAGTTCAAAGACAAACACCACTTGGAAGCTTTGTTTCAACTAGTGCTTGTGATGCCTGCGGTGGAACTGGTGAAGTAATTGATGAGCCATGTAACGACTGTAAAGGAAAAGGAAGAACAAGAAAAACTAGAAAAATAACAGTAAATATACCAGCAGGTGTTGATAGTGGAAATATACTAACGTTAAGAGGACAAGGTGACCATGGAATAAATGGTGGTCCAGCTGGAGATATTTATGTTAGAATAAATGTAGTTCCATCTAAGATATTCAAGAGAGATGGAGCAGATATATTCTATGATTATAAGATATCTATGACAAAGGCTGCTCTTGGAGAAGAAATTACAGTACCAACTATTGATGGAAATGTTAAATACACAGTTCCAGCAGGTA
Organism: uncultured Sarcina sp.; assembly: GCA_963557775.1. Classification (GTDB taxonomy): domain Bacteria; phylum Bacillota; class Clostridia; order Clostridiales; family Clostridiaceae; genus Sarcina. The sequence continues at coordinate 13,736 of CAUWDH010000010.1, read as the reverse complement.
CTCAACCAGGAACTAGATTTAGATTAAAAGGAAAAGGTGCTCCAAGAATAAACTCAAATGCTAGAGGAAATCAATATGTAAATATCATAGTTGAAGTTCCTAAGAATCTTAATAAAGAACAAGAAGAAGCATTAAGAGCATTTATGGTAACTTTAGGAGAAGAAAATACTACTGAAGAACATCATAGCAAAAGAAAAGGATTCTTCGATAAATTTAAATAAATTTAAGTAAAGAGACTTCCAAAACGGGAGTCTTTTTTAATTTATTTGAATTGAGTCTACATTTATTAGGAAATTTATTTAAAGGCTACATTTGATGTAAATATTATTTTTTTATTCTTTTATAGAAAAGTCATTACATTGACTACCTATAAGATAAAGTGTAAAATAAATTATTAGTCGCAGAGAATACAGGGAAGGATGATAATCTTGGAAGGTAATTGGATTGAAATAAAAGTAATAACTAAGAGCGAGGCTCTAGAGCCAGTATCAGGTATATTTTATAGCTTAGATTGTAAAGGTGTAGCTATAGAAGATCCTAATGATATTTTAGGAAGAGAGCAAGGGCCATTAACTTGGGATTTTGCAGATTTAAACATATTAGAATATAAAGGTAAAGCTGCTGTAGTAAAAGGGTATTTTGCAGAAGAAGATAATATAGAGGAAATTGTAAAATACATAAAAGAAAGAGTAGCTGAACTTAGAGAAGTAGGTATAGATTTAGGTGAAGGTACTGTTGAAGTAAATTCTATGCAAGAAGAAGATTGGGCAAACAACTGGAAAAAGTATTATAAACCAACTAAAATTGGTGAGAAAATAGTTATAAAACCAATTTGGGAGGATTATGAAGTAAAAAATGATGAATTATTAATAGAATTAGATCCAGGTATGGCTTTTGGTACAGGAACTCATGAAACAACTAGAATGTGTGCAGCTGCACTTGAAAAGTATGTTAAAGAAGATAGTACAGTATTCGATATTGGAACAGGTTCAGGAATACTTGCTTTAATAGCATCAAAATTAAATGCTAAGCATGTTGTTGGAGTAGATTTAGATCCTGTAGCAGTTGAATCAGCTAAAATAAATATAGGATATAATAATGTTGATAATATAGAAGTTCTTCATGGAAATTTAGTTGAAGTTGTTGAAGGAAAAGCTGACTTAGTTGTAGCTAATATATTAGCTGAAATAATATGTGTATTAGTTGATGATGCTAAGAAAGTATTAAAAGAAAATGGTTTATTTATAACATCAGGAATAATTCACGAAAGAAGACAAATGGTAATTGATAAGTTAGAAAGTGAAGGATTCGAAATAGTAGAAGTAAATAAAGACGGAGAATGGAACTGTATAGTTGCAAAATTAAAATAGTTTTAAAGGGGTCATTTTATTATGCATAAATTTTTTACGCCAATAAATCTATTTACAGATACTCATGCTTTTATTCAAGGTGATGATGTTAAACATATATATAAGGTTTTAAGAGTCACAACGGGAGAAAAAGTTTCTATAAACAATCTTCAAGGAGAAGAATATCTTGGAGAAGTTGAGGAAATATCAAAAACAGAAGTTAAGGTTAGATTAATAGAAAAATTAGATATAAATAATGAAAGTCCTATAAGCATAACTTTATTTCAAGCTATGCCAAAGGCAACTAAAATGGATTTGATTGTTCAAAAGGGAATAGAACTTGGAATGGATGAATTTATTCCAGTTATAACTTCTAGAGTGGATGTTAAACTTAAAGGTGAATTTAAAAAGCTTGATAGATTAAATAAAATTGCTCTAGAAGCAGCTAAACAAAGTAAAAGAAGTAAAATTGCTAAGGTGTTAGAACCTATGAGTTTTGAAGAAGCTATGGAAAGAATGAAGGAAATGGACTTAATTGTTATACCTTATGAAAATGCCACAGGATACGGAATTAAAGCATTAAAAAATAAAGTAAAAGATAAAGAAATAAAAAAAATAGCTATAATGGTAGGTCCAGAAGGCGGCTTTGAAGAAGAAGAAATAGAAAATCTAAAGAAAATAGGAGCTCATATAGTAACCTTAGGTCCAAGGATTTTAAGAACAGAAACAGCAGGGTTTACCTGTGCCTCTTTATTACAATATGAGTTTGGCGATTTAGGAGGAGAAGTTTAAAATGAAAGTAGCATTTTCAACTCTAGGATGTAGAGTTAATCAATATGAATCAGAGGCTATGACTGAAAAATTCATAAAAGAAGGATATGAAATTGTAGATTTTAATGAATTTGCAGATGTGTATGTAATCAATACTTGCTCAGTAACTAACATGGGTGATAAAAAATCTAGACAATTCATAAGTAAAGCAAGAAGAGAAAATCCAGAAGCTATAATAGCAGTAGTAGGATGTTATTCACAAATTGCATCAACAGAGGTAAGTGGAATAGAAGGTGTTGATGTAGTTTTAGGAACCAGAAATAAGGGTGACATAATTTATTATATAAATAAAGCTAAAGATGAAGGAAAGCAACAAGTTAAAGTTGGTGCAGTTCTTAAAAATAAAGTATTTGAAGATTTAACAATAGATGACTATCAAGATAAAACTAGAGCTTTCTTAAAGATTCAAGATGGATGTAATAGATTCTGTACTTATTGTATTATCCCTTATACAAGAGGTTCTATATGCTCAAAGAATCCTATTAAAGTTATAGAAGAAATAAAAAAACTTGCTGAAAATGGATTTAAAGAAGTTATATTATCAGGTATTCATATAGCATCTTATGGAGATGATTTTGAAGTTGAAGATAGAACAACTTTAGTTGATATCTTGGAACAAATAGAGGAAATTGATGGAATAGAAAGAGTTAGAATTGGTTCTATAGAACCTAATTTCTTTACTGAAGATGTAGTAAATAGAATATTTAAATTAAAGAAACTTTGTCCTCAATTCCATTTATCACTTCAAAGTGGATGTAATGCAACTTTAAAGAGAATGAATAGAAGATATACAGCTGAAGAATATGAAGCTATTGTAGATTTATTAAAGAGTAAAATAGAAAATGTTTCTATAACTACAGACGTAATAGTTGGATTCCCAGGGGAAACTGATGAAGAATTTGCTGAAACTTATAAATTCCTAGAAAGAATAAAATTAAGTAAACTTCATGTATTTAAGTATAGTCCAAGAAAAGGAACTAAGGCTGAATTAATGGAAAACCAAGTTGATGGAAATAAAAAAGAAGAAAGAAGTAAGGCTTTAATAGAGTTAACTAAAAAATATGAAAATGAATTTGCAAAAGCACATTTAGGAAAAACTCTAGAAGTATTATTCGAAATGGCATCTAAAGAAGAAGGTGTTCACGAAGGTTATACAAGAAATTACTTAAAAGTTGAAGTACATTCAGATAAAAATATAAGAGGACAATTATTACAAGTAAAAATAGTAGATGTTAAAGATGACATGGCTATTGGAGAACTTGTTTAATAGGATAAATAAGATTAAAAGTTGACTTTTAATTATTTAAATTATTTTACTACTAAGGTATAATAATATTAGAATAAAAATTGGAGGTGAGAATTATGTCAGATTGTATTTTTTGCAAAATAGCAAAGGGTGAAATACCAAGTAAAAAAGTTTATGAAGATGATAAAGTTTTAGCTTTTTATGATATAGAACCAGCAGCTCCAGTACATGTATTAGTAATTCCTAAAAATCATATAGGAAGTATTAATGAGATAAATAATGAGAATTCTAGTATTGTAGCACATATTTTTGAAGTTATTAATAAAATAGTAATAGAGCTTAACATAGCTGATACAGGATATAGAGTTGTATCAAATTGTGGTGAACAAGGAGGTCAAACAGTAGGTCATCTTCATTTCCATTTGTTGGGTGGGAGAAATTTAGCTTGGCCACTGGGCTAAATTATAATAAAATAGCTTATAAGTTATTGACCTATGAAAATAGTTATAGTATAATATAGCGTGTGTTATTTAGCCCACAGCTGTGAATTAACTTTAATAATTTACGCTAGCGGAGGGAGGGAAAAAGAATGTCAGAAATAAGAGTAAAAGAAAATGAATCATTAGAGCAAGCACTTAGAAGATTCAAAAGATCATGTGCTAGATCAGGAGTGCTTTCAGAAGTAAGAAAAAGAGAACACTATGAAAAACCAAGTGTTAAAAGAAAGAAAAAATCAGAAGCTGCAAGAAAGAGAAAATTCAAATAATTTTAAATTTCAAGTAGTTTTGTAATTTATTTATAGAGAATTCTTTTGAAAGAAGGTTGTGAAATGCCAACTATTAAAGAAAGACTTCAAGAAGACTGGAAGCAGGCCTTAAAAAGTAAGGATAAGTTTAAAGCAAATGTTTTAAGCACTGCCAAGTCAGCAATACTTTTAGTTGAAAAAACTGATGGTATTACGCTTGAGGATGATAAAGTAATTGAAATCTTAGCGAAGGAAATTAAGCAAAGAAATGAAGCTATGCTTGAATTCCAAAAGGGAAATAGACAAGATTTAGTAGATCAGAATAAAGCTGAAATAGAAATTTTGTTAAGCTACCTTCCTCAGCAGTTAAGTGAAGAAGAAATCAAAGAATTAATTGAAATCACAGCAAATGAAGTTGGTGCTAATAATATTAAAGATATGGGCAAAGTAATGTCAGCTATTCGCCCAAAAACAGTTGGTAGAGCTGATGGAAAACTTGTAAGTCAATTAGTGAAAGAATTTTTAAATAAATAGTAGAATTCGCTGAAAAGCGAATTCTTTTTTTTATATGCAAAATTAATTTATTTAATTAGTTTTTCTGTAGAGTATAAATGTAGACTTAATTTAAGGGGAGTTATCTAGAAGTGTGAGGCTTAGAGAAGATAGGAATATTACAGTCTCTAGCTATGAGATAAATTTTTAGTATTCATGGTTATACTAAAGTTATTGGATTAATCCTGTAATAAATCTATACTACAATTCATAAATTTATAGAAGAATTAATATATGAGGAGTAGTGGTTATGGGAAAATTAAATGATTTTAGAGCTAAGATAGCTGATGAATTTAATATTTCAGAAGAAGTTTTATTAGATGTTCCTAAAGTAAGTGTTGTAGGAAGAAATAAAGTAATCATAGAAAATCATAAAAGTATTTTAGAATTTAGTAAATCAGTACTTAGAGTAGCTAGTTCTGTAGGTACCATATATATAGCAGGTAGTGGTATGGAAGTTTTATTTATGGGTGATGAAACTATAGTTGTTTCAGGAACATTCAATTCCTTAAGTTATGGGGAGGAAAATGAATGAAAAAATCAGTTATAGATTTAACTGTTGAAGTTAAAGTCTTTAAGAAAGAACAGTTACTAAATCTGTTACTAAATAACAATATAATAATTAAAAATTCACGAACAATTGACAGGTTCACTATTAGATTTGATGTTAATTATAGTGATTATAAATATGTTAGAAAACTTGTTAAAAGATTAAAGGGTAAAATTAAAATAGTTAATAAGAGTATTATTCTAAAAATATTAATAGGATTAAGAAATAATATAGGATTACCTATAGGGATAGCTTCTGGCTTTATTGTATTATTAGTTTTATCTAATTTTATTCTAAGGATATCAATAGAAGGAAAAAGTTATCTTGCACCTTATGAAATAAGAAGTGAATTAAGAAAGATGGGAATAAGTCCAGGAATGTTAAAATCATCTGTTGATGTATCAAAGGTAGAAAAAGATTTAGAAAAAAAACTTGAGGAGATAATGTGGATAAATGCAAGGATAGAAGGGGGAACTTTAAAAATAAAATATGAGGAAAAAATATTAACATCAGTAAAGCCAAAAAATGAGGAATTAATAGGAACAGAAAAAGTAGCTACAATGGATGGTAAAATAAAAAGAGTATATGCAACATCTGGTGTAGCAAAAGTTAAGGAAGGTGACATAGTAAAAAAAGGTGATACATTAATAGTAGGAGAACAAGGGGAAGATGAAACAGTAAAAGAAAAAGTAGTTCCTGAGGGAGTTGTTTTAGCTGATACTTTTTATGAAAAAAATATAGAACTTCAGGTTTCTGGAGAACAAGAAGTTTATACAAAAAATAAAGATGAAGAAATATATATAAGTATATACGGGAAGAAAATTTATCTAAAAAAGCCTACTAAAGAATTTGGAAATTATGATAAAATAGAAGAGAAAGGAAAGATTCTAAATAAAAGTATATACTATGAAAAAAAGAGTGAAAAAATAAATGAAAGTAAGGAAAATATCATAAAAGAAGCTATTAGTAAATTAGAACATTCAGTTACTAAAGAAATAAGCAGAGATTCTATAATTATAGATAAGATAATAACAGAAGAGGAAATAGAAGATGGAAAAATAAATTTAAAAGTTTTGTTCGTAGTTGAGCAAAATATTATATCTTCTTAAAAGGAACGTGTAATAAATACACAAAAGGAGTAGAAGGTGGAGTAAAATTGAATAAAAAGTTTAAAAAAGAAAGGTTGTTAGGAAGAGATTTTAAAAGGCCTATACTATTTGTAGTTGTATTTTTTATAATTTACTTAATATTAGCTACTGCGCTAATAACAAAAAAATACGATTTAAAGGTAGGAGATATACCAAAAGCTGATATAAAGGCAAATAAAGAAATTATAGACCAAAGTGCCACTAATGCTAGAAAGAAAATGGCAGCAGAAAAAGTCGACAAAAAATATAGTCTAATATCGGAAATTAAGCAAAATAGTGAAAATCAAATAAAAGATTTTTTTATAGCTTTTAATAAAGAAGCACAAAGTAATAGTCCTACAGAAGAAAAAGTTAAAAATCTAGCCAATTTCAAGAATCTTTCTTTAACAAATGATGATTACAATGCATTATTTACCTTAAATAAGGAACAAATTAATCAATTAGAAAGTATACTTATTGAAAGCTTAGATGTAGCTTATGAATCACCAATAACAGAAGGGAATAATCAACAATTAACAGATGCAAAGGATAATGCATTAACTGTAATTATTGAAAGTTCATTACCTCAACAAATAAAAAATATTGCTAGTTCTATGGTTGAAAATTTAATTAAGCCTAACTTTGTTTTTGATCAACAAGCAACAGAGGAAGCTGTTAATGAAGCCATGAAGGAAGTAGCTCCTGTAATGATAAAGAAGAATCAAATCATAGTAAAAGAGGGAGAACCAGTAACGGAGCAGCAAATTGAAGAATTAAGAGAACTTGGACTATTAAATGATTCTAATATAAAACTATATATTTATCTGTCATTAGGGTTATTAATAGTTCTTGTACTTTATGTCCAATATAGATATGCTTACAAATACTATAGAAAAATATATAATGATTTTTCAAAATTAGTGTTAATATCTATAATAAATATATTGGCTATATTAGTAGCTAGAATCATTACCATGTATTCACCATTTTTGATACCACTTGCTTGCGCCCCTATATTACTAACATTATTAATTGATTATAAACTATCTTTAGTTATTAGTATTTTAAATGTAATATTAATAGCAACAGTAACTAATTTTAATGGAATTATTATAATAATAGCTATTTTAGGAGCAGTATTAGGTTCTACTATATTACGAAGAATGCAACAAAGAAATGATATACTTTATGCAGCTCTATTAATAGCTTTGATAAGTTCTGGTATAACTTTATCATTAGGTGCATTAACAACTAATAATATGTATGAAATTTTCTTAAATACATTGTTAGTAGCCATGGGAGCTATTTTATCAGGAGTTTTAGCTGTTGGTATTTTACCATTTTTTGAATCAACTTTTGATATAGTTACCACTGTTAAGTTATTAGAACTTTCAAACCCAAATAGCCCTTTACTTAAAAAGCTACTTATGGAAGCACCAGGAACATATCATCATAGTATATTAGTTTCTAATTTAGCAGAAGTTGCGGCAGAAGAGATTGGTGCTAATTCATTATTAGCAAGAATAGGTGCTTTTTACCATGATATAGGGAAAACGAAAAGACCTTATTATTTTAGAGAAAATCAAATAGGGATAGATAATCCTCACGATAAAGTTTCTTCAAGATTAAGTGCAAAAATAATAACTTCACATGTTACTGAAGGTGAGGAACTTGCTAAGCAACATAATTTACCTAGGGAAATAGAAAGATTTATAGTAACTCATCATGGAGATACCTTAGTAAAATATTTTTACTTAACTGAAAAGAAAAATTCAGATAATCCTGATTCAGTCAAAGAAGAAGATTTTAAGTATGCAGGACCAACTCCAAGTACAAAGGAAGAAGGAATAGTTATGCTATCAGACTCTGTAGAGGCCGCTGTAAGGTCTATAAAGGACCCTAACATGGATAAGATAGAAACTATGGTAAATAATATAGTAAAGGATAAATTGGAATCTGGTCAGTTAAACAATTGTGATTTAACATTAAAGGATATAGAAAAAATAAAAAAATGTTTTTTAAAAGCTTTAAATGGAATATATCATCAAAGAATAGAGTACCCAAAGGAAGAAAAGGAGAAAAAATAATTGATTTACGTAGATAATAGACAGGAAAAATTCCAAGTAACAAAGGAATTTGAAAAGCTTCTTAGTAATGTTATAGAATTTGCTTTGAAGCAAGAAGAAGTAGATAAACCTTGTGAAATATCATTGGTTTTTGTAGATAATGAAGAAATAAGAGATATAAACAATGATACTAGAGGAATTGATAGGGTAACAGATGTTTTATCATTTCCTATGTTAGACTATCCTGAAAAAAAGGTATTTAAAGAAGTTTATAAAGATTATAAATTTAATGAAATATTTTTTGATGGAGAAGAATTAGTTTTAGGTGACATAGTATTATCTTTAGAAAGAGCTGAAGAACAAAGAATAGAATATAATCATTCTTTTGAGAGAGAAGCAGCTTATCTAGTTGTGCATTCAGTATTACATTTATTAGGATATGATCATATGGAAGAAGAAGATAAAGTAAAAATGAGACAAAGAGAAGAAGAAATATTAAATGCATTAAAAATAACTAGAAATAATTAAAATGTGGTGGGAGAATGAAAATTAGAAAGCTTTTAGATAGTTTTAATTATGCTATAGATGGTATAATTTATGCCTTTAGAACCCAAAGAAACATGAGAATACATTTTATTGTAGCAATACTTGTATTAATAGCTTCTTTTGTGTTTGATATAAGCAAAGTAGAATTTATAACTTTATGTCTATCCATAACTATGGTAATGGCAGCAGAGCTTGTTAATACAGCCATAGAAAGCGCTATAGATTTAACAACAAATCATTATCATCCACTTGCCAAAATAGCTAAAAACACGGCAGCAGGAGCTGTTTTACTAACAGCTATAAATGCAGTTATAGTAGGATATATGATTTTTTGGGATGAACTTAGTACTTTTAGTTACAGAGTTATAAATGTAATAAAAACTACAAATTTCTACGTTATATTCATAGTTTTGGTAATAGTTTGTTTGATAACTTTAATAGCTAAAGCTATGTTAGGAGAAGGAACTCCTCTAAAGGGTGGAATGCCGTCAGGCCATAGTGCTTTAGCATTTTCTATTGCTACGTGTATAACACTTATTTCAGGAGAACCAATAATATTTATGCTTAGTTATTTTGCTGCTTTTATAACAGCACAAAGTAGAGTTGATTCTAAAGTTCATAGTATATGGGAAGTAATAATAGGAGCTCTAATAGGCACTTTAGTTACAATTCTTATATTTAAAATTTTTTAGTTAAATAAAATTATAAATAGTGATATAATTAATATACTCTATTATAAGATTTATTACATTTTTTAGAATGTATAAGTCTTGAATAGAGTATATTTTAATATTTTTACAGAACTTAGGGGGTATTAACATGAAAGAACAATTAATTAATTTAGCAATAGAAGCAAGAGAAAAAGCATATTCACCATATTCAAATTTTAAAGTTGGAGCGGCTGTGCTATTTGAAAATGGGAAAATATACACAGGATGTAATATAGAAAATGCTTCTTACGGTGCAACTAATTGCGCAGAAAGAACTGCCATTTTTAATGCAGTTTCTGATGGAGGAAGAGTATTAAAAGCTATTGCTTTAATTGGAGACCCAAGTAATTATACCTATCCTTGTGGAATTTGCAGACAGGTCATGTCAGAGTTTGCAGAAAGTGGGGATGTAAAAATTTATATAGTTAAAAATTCTACAGATTATATAGAAACTACATTGGAAGAAATTTTACCAGGAAGTTTCACGAAGAAAGATTTAGATAACAAAGGAGAGTAATATGTTCAAATCAGGTTATGTAACCATAGTTGGTAGACCTAATGTAGGAAAATCAACTTTATTAAATCTATTGATGGGAGAAAAACTTTCAATAGTATCTAATAAACCTCAAACAACAAGAAATAATATACAAACAATTTTAACTGGAGAAGATCATCAAATAATATTTGTTGATACTCCAGGAATACACAAACCTAAGCATAAATTAGGTGAGTACATGGTTAATAGTGCAAAGGAATCTATAAAAGAAGTAGATTTAGTTTTATTTTTAACTACACCAGAAGGAGAACTTGGAAGAGGAGATAAGTTTATAATAGAACAACTTAAAAATCAAAAAGCTCCTGTAATATTTGTGCTTAATAAAATAGATGAGGGAACTCAAGATAAAATAGCAGAAACTTTAGTACAATATTCAAAGGAATATGATTTTGCTGAAATAATACCTATTTCAGCTATGAAAGGAAAAAATACAGATAAGTTATTAGAACTTATGATTAAGTATCTTCCAGAAGGACCAAAATATTATCCAGAAGATATGATAACAGATGTTCAAGAAAGATTTGTAGTTTCAGAAATTGTTAGAGAAAAAGCATTAAGAAACTTAAGTGATGAAGTTCCACACGGAATAGCTATTGATATAATTCAAATGAAACAAGATAAAAATGGAAAGTGGAATATTGAAGTTGATCTTATTTGTGAAAAAGAATCACATAAAGGAATAATCATAGGTAAGGGAGGCCAAAAGCTTAAGAAAATTGGTGAAGCTTCAAGATATGAAATAGAAAAATTCCTAAGAGCAAAGGTTAATATAAAAATATGGGTTAAAGTTAGAAAAGAGTGGAGAGACAACAATATGTTACTTAAAGAACTTGGATATAGAAGATAGCTTTAAGGTAAAAAAACTTGTCTAAAGAAATGACATTGAGTGGAGGGAGAAGTTTTGTCACTTATAGAAACTAAAGGAATTGTAATAAAAGCTCAAGACTATAAGGAAAATGATAAACTTCTTTGGATATATACAGAAAAGTTAGGAAAAGTAACAGCAATAGCAAAAGGGGCAAAGAAAAGCAAGAATAAAAGCTTTTCTATTACCTTGCCTCTTTGTTATAGTGATTATTTACTTTTCAAAGGAAAAAATCTTTATAGACTATCAGAGGGAAAAATAATAAATTCTTTCCAAGGGCTTTTAAATAATTTAGAAAAGTTAACTTATTCAAGTTATCTTTGTGAATTAATAGATATATCAACTGAGGATGGGGAGAAAAATCCTTATTTATTCAAAGAATTTCTAACAGCCTTATATCTTTTAGATACAGATGCTATTGATTATGAACTTTTAATTAGAGCCTTTGAGCTTAAAGTTTTAAAAGCAACTGGATATGAAATAGATTTTAATAATTGTGTTTTTTGTAAGAAGAAAATAAATAGTTCAAATTATATAAGTTTAAGTTATTATGGTGGAGTTTGTGAAGAGTGTCCAAAAGAACATGGGGTTTATTTAAGTAGAGCTTCTTTTAATGCATTAAGGTTTTTAAATACAGCTACTTTAGATAAGGTCTATAGGGTGAATCTTAATGAGGAAATGAAAGAGGAACTCTTTAAAATAAATTCTTTTATTATTTCTTCAAACTATGTTAGAAAGCCAAAAAGCTTAGAGATGTTAAAATTTATATGATGACTAATGCCTGTAATACTCTAATTTTTTTCAAAATGGAGATAAATAGACATAGGTCCTTAGAGAATTTCGACTAAACATTCAGTTAGAGTTAAAATTTCAACTAGATTAAGTCTATATTTATAAAGGAGTGATATTTAAATGGAAAACATTACATTAGAAAAGGTTGATCAAGTTATAGAAAGAACATCAGTTACTTATGGAGTAGCAAAAGAAGCTTTAGAGAAAACAGAAGGAAATGTTTTAGATGCAATTATATTAATTGAAGAGATGAAAAATGATAAAGTGGAAGAAAACTCTAATAATTATGAAACTGTAGACGAATTAAAAAAGTGGTTAGTAGATACAGTGAAAAAGGGTAATGTATCAAGAATAAAGATAAAAAAAGATGATAAAGTGTTAGCAGATATCCCTGTAAATGCAGGAATAGCTGCAGGAGCTATTGCAATAATGCTACCTCCTGTATTAGCAGTTGCAGTAGTAGCAACTGTTGCAACTAATTTAGTTATAGAAATAACTAGACCAGATGGAAGAGTTGAAGTAGTAAATAAGGTGGTGAAAAATGCCGCTAGTACTTTAAAGGAAAAAACATTTAATGTAGCTTCAGGTATATCAAGTAAGGTTAAAGATAGAAGTGAAAATAAAGCTGGATCTATAATAAAAGAAGGTATACTTAAAAATATAAAAAAACCAGCTATGAAAAAAGATCATAAAGTAAATGATGAAAATGAAATAACTAATTTCACATACACTGTAAATTTTGAAGAAATAGAATAAAATGGGATAAAAAGAGAGAAAAATAAAAGTAGGTGAAAGAAAGTTTACAAAATTGACGAATTTTTCAGAAAATTTATTGTACTCAAAATAAATTATCATGTTATAATATATTTGTAATTAATTTACAAGTAATAATTTGTAAATATCTCACCTCACTTTATTTTTCAGAATAGTTTCACTTATACACAAGTAATAAAGAAGAATTAAAAGAAAGAGGGGAAGAGATAGTGAAATTAACACCAAGACAAGAAGAGATAGTTAGGCTTGTAAAAGAAGGTCAACCAGTTACATCGGAAGCATTAGCATCAAAGTTAGGGGTAACAAGAGCTGCCTTAAGGCCAGATTTAGCTATATTAACAATGATTGGTATGTTAGATGCAAGACCAAAGGTTGGTTATGTTTACTCTAATAAGCCCTCAAGTAGTTTGCTATATGAACATATAAGCAAAATAAAGGTAAAAGACATAATGTCAAAGCCTAGCACCGTTTCGGAAGACACCATGGTTCATGAAGCAATAGTGTATTTATTTTTAAAGGATGTTGGTACATTATTTGTTGAAAACGAAGGCCAATTAACTGGAGCAATTTCAAGAAAAGACTTTTTAAAAGTTGCAATAGGAGGAACAGATATATATAAAGTTCCTGTAGGAGTAATAATGACTAGAATGCCAAATATAATTTGTGTAAAGGAAGATGATGCTGCATATGAAGTAGCTGAAAAAATCATAAGTCATGAAATTGATTCAATTCCAGTTGTAAAAGAAGAGTTGGATAAAGATGGTGAAAGTTACTTAAGAATTATTGGTAAGGTATCTAAGACTAATATAACAAAACTTTTTGTTAAATTAGGAAAGATAAATTAATTTTATATGTTTATTAAATAGGTAACTACCAAAATCATTGGATTTTGTTAGTATAAATTAAGCGATTAATTCTAAGTTGAACGGGGGAATATTGAGATGAGAAAAGGTCAATATGTATACCTTTTTAGTGAAGGTAATGCAAGCATGAGAAACTTATTAGGAGGAAAGGGAGCTAACTTAGC